>NZ_JAHCST010000060.1:46735-56088 GCF_018476525.1 Acrocarpospora catenulata | reverse complement strand
GGGGCCCGGCCCGGCCGCTCCGCAGCCGGTGTCTTCCCTCTCTCCGGTCGCTACGCTCCCTCCGTTCAGTCCAGACACCGGCAGCGGCCGGGCAACCCCCACATACGACTAAGGGGGTTGATCGCCGGGGTTAATCCTCGGCGACGGGGTCGAACTTGTAGCCCAACCCGCGCACGGTGAGGATGCAGCGCGGGTTGGCCGGGTCCGACTCGACCTTGGCGCGCAGGCGCTTGACGTGGACGTCCAGGGTCTTGGTGTCGCCCACGTAGTCGGCGCCCCAGACGCGGTCGATCAGCTGGCCCCGGGTGAGCACCCGTCCGGCGTTCCGCAGCAGCACCTCAAGCAGCTCGAACTCCTTCAGCGGCAACTGCACCTGCTGCCCGCGCACGGCCACGATGTGCCGGTCCACGTCCATCCGGACCGGTCCGGCCGCCAGGATGGCCGACTCGACCTCCTCGATGTCGCCCTGTCGGCGCAGCACCGCCCGGATCCGGGCCACCAGCTCCCGCGAGGAGAACGGCTTGGTCACGTAGTCGTCGGCGCCGAGCTCCAGGCCCACCACCTTGTCGATCTCACTGTCCTTGGCGGTCAGCATGATGACCGGCACCTTGGAGCGCTGCCGGAGCGACCGGCACACCTCCGTCCCCGGCAGGCCGGGCAGCATCAGGTCGAGCAGCACCAGGTCGGCGCCGTTGCGGTCGAAGGTCTCCAGCGCCTCCGGCCCGGTGGCCGCCACGGCGACCTCGAAGCCTTCCTTGCGGAGCATGTAAGAGAGGGCGTCGGAGAACGACTCCTCGTCCTCTACGACGAGTACCCGGGTCATGTGGCCGCCTCCTGGGGGATTGTGGTGCCGCGTGGTACCGCCACCGCCTGCCCGCCGAAAGCCGGCAGGCGGAGCGTGAAGGTCGATCCGGAGCCTTCCTTGCTCCACACCGTGACCTCGCCGCCGTGTGCCACGGCGACGTGTTTGACGATGGCCAGCCCCAGACCGGTGCCGCCCGTCGCTCTCGACCGGGCCGCGTCGACCCGGAAGAACCGTTCGAAGATGCGCTCCTGCGCGCCTTCGGGAATGCCGATGCCCTGGTCGCTGACGCTGACCTCGACCGCCTCTCCGGCGGGGCGGGCGCTGACCACCACCCGGGTGTGCTCGGGGCTGTAGGCCACCGCGTTGTCGATGAGGTTGCGCAGCGCGGTGATCAGCAGCTCCTCGTCGCCCCAGATGTTGAGGCCCTCGGTGCCGCCGGCCACCAGGGTGATGTCCTTGGAGGCGGCCTTGGTGGTGCAGCGGTCGATGGCCTCGTGCACGGCCTCGTCCACCGGCACCGGGCCGGGGGTGGGGATGGCCTCGGCGCCCTGGATCCGGGACAGCGTGATCAGGTCCTGCACCAGGTAGCTGAGGCGGGCCGCCTCGTGCTGCATGCGCCCGGCGAACCTGGTCACCGCCTCGGGGTCGTCGGCGGCGTCCTGGATGGTCTCGGCCAGCAGGGCCAGCGCGCCGACCGGGGTCTTGAGTTCGTGACTGACGTTGGCGACGAAGTCCCGCCGTACGGCCTCCACGCGCAGGCGCTCGGTCTGGTCCTCGGCCAGCACCAGCACCTGCCCGCCGGAGCCGAGCGGGGCCACCCGGACCGCGAAGGTGGTGGCCTCCTGGCCGAACTTCCGGCCGGGCACCTCGAGCTCGCCCTCCCGGATCTCGCCGTCCCTGCGGACCTTCCTGGCCAGCGCCAGCAGTTCGGCCGCCATCAGCGCGTCGCCGTGCACCAGCCCGTACGCCCGGGCCGCCGAGCTGGCGCGGAGCACCTTGTCCTCGCGGTCGAGCACCACCGCGGAGGAGGGCAGCACGGCCAGCACCGAGGCCACGCCGGGCGGGAGGGGTTCGTCCTCGGGTTCCGGGGCGGGTTCCGGTTCCGTCTGCCGCCGGATCGCCATCATGACGAGGGTGCCGACCAGGAAGCCGCCCATCGCCGCGAAACTCGCCAGCAACTCATTCACGTCTCAGATGCTAGGTGGCGTTACCCGTCCGCCCGACTGGCCGATAGGGCATGACCATGCCCTTTCCGGAAAAGTTCATTTTCCGGTCGAGGTTCGTTCACGAATCCGCACATACGGTGGCGGCATGCGCGACGCGTACCACGAAGAGCTGGAAACCCTCACCGACCGCCTGGTGGAGATGACGCGCCTGGTGCGCTCTGCCATGTCCCGGGCGACCACGTCGTTGCTCGACGCCGACCTGCACCTGGCGGAGAGTGTGATCTCCCAGGACGAGGAGGTCAACCGGATCTATGCCGAGGTGGAGACCACCATCTACGAGGTGATGGCCACCCAGCAGCCGGTCGCCGTGGACCTGCGTACGGTGATCACCGCCTTGCGCATGGCCGCCGACCTGGAGCGCATGGGCGACCTGGCCGAGCACATCGCCAAGATCGCGCGGCTCCGCCACCCGGACTCGGCCATCCCGCCCTCGCTCCGCGACACCATCGTGGAGATGGACCAGATCGCCGAGCGGCTGATCACCAAGGTGGGCACCTGCATCGCCACCCGGGACGTCGAGCTCTCCAAGGAGCTGGAGGCCGACGACGACGCGATGGACCGGCTGCACCGGCGGCTGTTCCGGGTGCTGCTCTCCCCCGACTGGAAGTACGGCATCGAGGCGGCCATCGACATCACCCTGGCCGGGCGGTACTACGAGCGGTACGCCGACCACGCGGTCCGGGTGGCGCGGGACGTGGTCTACCTGGTGACCGGCTCCCGCCAGTCCTGAGACACGCGGAACCCCCCGGTCCTCGGGGGGCCGGGGGGTTCCGTGGGTAAGTTCGTACGGTTAAATCCGTCTTTTACCTAAATTCCTCGTTTACTTGCCCTGGTTGGCCACGGCCTGGATCGCGGACGCGGCGGCCTCCGGGTCGAGGTAGCCCGAGCTCACCGGCCGCAGTCCGGCGTCGAGCTCGTACCTGAGCGGGATGCCGGTGGGGATGTTCAGCGCGGCGATGTCCTCGTCGCTGATCTGGTCCAGGTGCTTGACGAGGGCGCGCAGCGAGTTGCCGTGCGCGACCACCAGGACCGTACGGCCCGCCGCCAGGTCGGGCACGATCTCGTCGTACCAGTACGGCAGCATGCGGTCCACGACGTCCTTCAGGCACTCGGTCCTGGGCAGCAGCTCGGGCGGGAGCAACCCGTACCGGGAGTCGCCGGACTGGGAGAACTCGTCGTCGTCGGCGATCGGCGGGGGCGGGGTGTCGTAGGAGCGGCGCCAGAGCATGAACTGCTCGTCGCCGAACTCGGCCCGGGTCTGCGCCTTGTCCTTGCCCTGCAGAGCGCCGTAGTGGCGCTCGTTCAGCCGCCAGGAGCGCTTGACCGGCAGCCAGGACAGCTCGGCCGCCTCCAGGGCCAGGTTGGCCGTCTTGATGGCCCGGGTGAGCAGCGAGGTGTGCACCACGTCGGGGCGGATCCCGGCCTCGACCAGCAGGTGACCGCCGCGGCGCGCCTCACCCTCACCGGTGGCCGAGAGGGTGACGTCGACCCATCCGGTGAACAGGCCTTTGATGTTCCATTCGCTCTCGCCGTGCCGCAAGAGCACCAATGTCGACATGGGGGCAATCTTAATTGGCGGGGTCCGCGAACCGAGCGAAGGCTGCCAGGTTCGCGGTGGACTCTCCTCTTTTGACACGCCACGCCCACTCGCGGCGGATGGAGGAGACGAAGCCGAGTTCCAGCGCCCGGTCGAACCACTCGTCGGCGTAGGTGAGCACGCAGCCGAGGAGGCGGTCGATTTCCGGTTCCGAGACGGCCTCCAGCGGGACGCGGCCCACCAGGTAGACGTCGCCCTCGGGGTCGAGGGCGAAGTGCACGCCGTACATGGAGCCGTTCTTGCCGAGCAGCCAGCGGTAGAACTCGGTGTGGTTCTCGTCGGGCTGGCGGCAGAAGAACGCCTCCACGTGCAGGGCCTGGTCGCCGACGATCAGCCAGGTCATGGTGGCCAGCTTGCGCTGCCCGGGCAGCCGGACCAGGAACGCCCCCGGCCTGGGCTGCTCGTAGGACAGGCCGGACGCCTTGAGGGTCTCCTCGATGGTGGCGATCACAGGTTGACCGCGACCGGGACTCGATGCAACGTCGCCATGGCACCGGTATACACCTCGACCAGCCGGGCGGCGGTGGCGGACCACCCGAACGCGGTGGCGTGGCGGACCGTGCCCGTGGCCAGCTGCTCCAGCCAGGGGCGGCGGGCCAGCAGGCGGGCCAGCGTGGCCGCCCAGGCCTGCGGGTCGTGGCCGTCCACGAGCAGGCCGGAGACGCCGTCCCTGACGGCGGTGCGCAGGCCGCCCACCGAGGCCGCCACGACCGGGGTCCCGCATGCCTGGGACTCCAGGGCCACCAGGCCGAAGGACTCGTTGTGCGAGGGGACCACGGTGAGGTCGGCCGCCCGGTACCAGTCGGCCAGCTCGTGCTGGGGGGCCGGCGGCGCCAGGCGTACCACGTCGGAGATGCCGAGTTCGGCGGCGAGGTCGGTGAGCAGGGCGGGGCGGGCCAGGCCGTTGCCGCTGGGGCCGCCGACGCAGGCGACGACCAGGCGGTCGCGGAGCGTGGGGTCGGCGGCCAGCATCCTGGCCGCCGCCTTGAGCAGCACGTCGGGGGCCTTGAGCGGCTGGATGCGGCCGACGAAGAGCAGGACGGCCGCCTCCTGCGGGAGGTTCAGGCGGTGGCGGGCCGCACCTTTGGAGGCGGGCTGGAAGACGGTGAGGTTGACGCCCGGATTGACCACGGTGACCCGGTCGGGGGCGGCGCCGTACAGGGAGATGAGCTCCTCGGCCTCGGCGGCGGTGTTGGCGACCAGGCGGTCGGCCACGTCCACCACCTGCTCCTCGCCCATCACCCGGGCCGGCGGCTCGGGGCGGTCGCCCTCGGCCAGCAGCAGGTTCTTCACCTTGGCCATGGTGTGCATGGTGTGCACTAAGGGCAGCCCCCAGCGTTCCTTGGCCAGCCAGCCGACCTGGCCGGAGAGCCAGTAGTGGGAGTGGATGACGTCGTAGCGGCCGGGGTCGTAGGTGGCCTCGGTGCGGAGCACCCCGGAGAGGAAGGCGCACATCTGGCCGGGCAGGTCGCTCCGGTCCAGCTCCTCGTACGGCCCCGCGGTGACGTGCCTGACCGTGACGCCCGGCACGAGCTCAGCCACCGGAGGCAGGTCGCGTGCGGTCTGCCGGGTGAAGATCTCCACCTCCACATCGAGCGCGGCCAGACGTTTGGCCACCTCCACGATGTAGACGTTCATGCCGCCCGCGTCGCCGGTGCCCGGCTGGTCCAACGGGGACGTGTGCATGCTGATCGTCGCGACCCGGTTGAGCCGTCGGACAGTCACCCCAAACCACCTCCAAGGGCGATATAACTCCGAAGAACTCCGACAGATTCCCACTCCTCGGGCGCTCCTATTTGTGAGGAATGCGTGATCTGGGCGGCCGCAGCGGCGAGTCCCTGTTCGGCGGCAATGCGGCTGTCTATGGGACGGATTCCTCATAAATAAGATGGCCCCCATGACGAGGACGGCAGTGGTGACAGGGGCCAGCAGCGGGATCGGCGAGGCCACCGCGCGGCGCCTGGCGGCGGAGGGTTTCGACGTGGTGGCGGCCGCCAGGCGGCGCGACCGGCTGGACCGGCTGGCCACCGAGGTGCCCTCGATCCGGCCGGCCACCCTGGACGTGACCTCGGCCGAGTCGGTGGAGGCGCTGGCCGCCTCGCTGGACCGGTGCGACGTGCTGATCAACAACGCCGGGGGCGCGATCGGCCTGGAGCCGGTGGCCCAGGGGCGGGTCGAGGACTGGCAGCGCATGTACGAGGTGAACGTCCTCGGCTCGCTCCGGATGACCCGGGCCCTGCTGCCCAAGCTGATCGAGTCGGGCGACGGGGTGCTGCTCATGCTGACCTCGGTGGCGGGTCTGGTCTCCTACGAGGGGGGCGGCGGCTACTGCGCGGCCAAGCACGCCCAGACCTCGATGACCGAGACCCTCCGGCTCGAACTCTGCGGCGAACCGGTGCGGATCATCGAGATCGCCCCCGGCATGGTGCGCACCGAGGAGTTCTCGCTGACCCGCTTCCGCGGCGACGGCGCCCGGGCCGCCCAGGTGTACGAGGGCGTGCCCGACCCGCTGACCGCCGAGGACGTGGCCGACGTGATCGCGTTCGCGGTCACCCGGCCGGCCCACGTGAACATCGACCGGCTGGTCATCCGGCCGCGCGCGCAGGCCGCCCAGCACAAGGTCCATCGGGTGTGAGGCGGCCGGTCGGGGCGGTCACCCGTGGCACCACCGGCCAGAACCGGCTGCGCCGGGCGGACCGCTGGGTGGCGGCCGGATACGCGGGGCTGCTCCGCTCGGCCGCCGAGCCGCTGGTGGTGGATCTCGGCTACGGCGCCTCGCACGTCACCACCTACGAGCTGTTCACGCGGCTGCGGCGGGTGCGGCGGGACGTCCAGGTGGTGGGGGTGGAGATCGACCCGTCGCGGGTGGCCGCCGCCAAGCCGTACGAGACGGCGGGGTTGCGGTTCGTCCATGGGGGTTTCGAGCTGCCGGTCGGGCGGCCCCCGGTGCTGGTCCGGGCGTTCAACGTGCTGCGGCAGTATCCGGAGGCGGAGGCGTGGCGGCACTGGGAGCTGCTGCGCTCGCGGCTGGCGCCCGGCGGAGTGCTGGTCGAGGGAACCTGTTCCGAGGTCGGGCACCGGGCGGTCTGGGTCGCCCTGGACGAGGCCGGGCCCCGCACGGTCACCTTCGCGTGCCGTTTCAACGGCATCGAGCGGCCCTCCGACCTGGCCGAGCGGCTGCCCAAGACGCTCATCCACCAGAATGTGCCCGGCCACCGGGTACACGCCTTCCTGACCGACTGGGACCGCGCGTGGGCGGTCTGCGCCCCGTTCGGCGCGTACGGCTCCCGCCAGCGCTGGATCCAGGCCGCCGAACTGCTCGCCCAGACCTGGCCGGTGCACACCCATCCCCCTTTCGGCGGACGAAGCCGGTGGAGGCTGGGCGAACTTACCCTCCCTTGGTCTGCGGTGGCCTAGGCTGAGCTGAGTCACCCGCCCCCACTACGGGACGTAGTACTACGGCGGGTAGCCTGATGTCGTGAAGGGTCTTGGCGAGCTTGAGCGCAGCATCATGGACATCCTCTGGGCGGAGAGCCGCCCGTTGACCGCCCGCGAGGTGGGCCGGCTGATCGAGGACCGCGATCTGGCCCCGACCACCGTGATGACGGTCCTTGACCGGCTGACCCGCAAGGGCTTCCTGAACCGCACCCGGGACGGCCGCGCCTGGCGCTACGCCCCGGCCGCCGGGCGGGACGCGTACGTCGCGGAGCTGATGCTGGAGGCCCTGGAGATGACCGGGGAGACCGGAGACCGCAGCGCCGCGCTGCAGCGTTTCGCCGAGCGGGTCTCCGACTCCGAGGCCGAGATCCTCCGCCGCGCCCTCACCGAGCTGGAGGAGTAGTGATCGCGGCGGCCGCCCTGGCGGTGCTGGCGGCGCTCTGCGTGCTGGGCGCCTGGCGGCTCATCCTGGCCCCCCGGTGGACCTGGCGGGCCCCTCGCGCGGCCATCCTGCTCTGGCAGTCCCTCGGGGTGACCTGGGGGCTGGCCAGCGTGGGCGCGCTGCTGGCGTTCGCACTGGAACCGTTCGGGCAGGGCGTGCTATACGGCCTGGCCCATCTCGGCAGCGTCTGGAGCGGGCCGCCCGACCTGCCGAGGGTCTCGGCGCTGCTGGCCGGTCTGGGACTCTTCGCGGCGCTGTGCGCGGTGCCGGTGGCGGCGGCCGTGCAGACGCTACGGGCCCGGCGGCGGCACCGGCTGCTGCTGGCGCTGATCGCCAGGGACGAACCGGCGGTGCCCGGGGTGCGGGTGCTCGACCACCCGGGGGCGGCGGCGTACTGCGTGCCAGGGCTGAAGTCGGAGGTGGTGATCAGCGCGGGGACGCTGCGGCTGCTCTCACCCGACGAGCTGGCCGCGGTGCTGGCGCACGAGGCCGCGCACGTGCGGGAGCGCCACGACCTGGTGCTGCTGCCGTTCGCCGCGCTGCGCTGGATGCTGCCCTGGGTCCGGATCACGCACGAGGCGCACGCGTCGGTCGCGCTGCTCATCGAGATGGCCGCCGACGACCGGGCCCGCCGCCACTGCTCGCCCAAGCGGCTGGCCACCGCGCTGCTCAGGTTCGGCACGGCCGGCGCCTTCGCCACCCCCCACGGCGCGCTCAACGCGACCTCGGGGGAGAATGTGATGGTGCGGGTGAACCGGCTGGTCAAGCCACGTGCCGAGCTGCCGGCGCACCTGCGTTTCGCCATTGTGGCGGGTGCGGCGGTGCTCACCGCGTCGGCTCCGCTGCTCTGGTTGCTGCCCAGCTAGTTAGCCGCTGTTATCCAGCCTGTTTGCAATTGCATACGGGGTTTGGCAGACTGGCGGCATGGAACTGCCCAAGGTTGGCTCGATCGGCGCGTACATCCGCGAGCAGCGTCAGCAGGCGAAGATCTCGCTGCGCCAGCTCGCCGCGCAGGCGGGGGTCTCGTTTCCCTACCTGAGCCAGGTGGAACGCGGCGTGCGCAAGCCGAGCGCGGAGATCCTCAACCAGATCGCCAAAGGTCTGCAGATCTCCGCCCAGGCGCTGTACGTGCAGGCCGGTCTGATCGAGGAACGGGAGCCGGACAGCGACGTGCTGACCGCGATCCGGGCGGATGTCACGCTCACCGGGCGGCAGCGCCAGGTGCTGGTCGACATCTACGAGTCGTTCCGGCGCGAGAACCGGGCGGCGACCACCGAGGAGGCCCAGCCGACGCGACCGGCGGGGCCCCCGGAGGCGGTCGAATCCAATTCACAAAACGGTCACGCCACACCAGAAGGGTAATGCCTGTTATGACCCTCGCCACCGAGGTCAAGAAGATCACCGAATCCAAGCCGTTCTACGCGATCACCGGCGCGGGTGACTACGCGGTGGAGAAGATCCGCGAAATCCCCGAGCAGCTGGCCCGCCTGCAGAGCCGCCAGGGCGAGGCCCGGGCGTACGCGCAGAACATGCAGAGCAAGGCCGAGAACTACGCCCGCCACCTGCCCGAGAAGACCCGGGAGTACCGGGAGGCCCTCACCAACCGGATCTCCGAGCTCTACGACGAGTTCGCCAACCGGGGCCGCACGATCGTCAGCAAGGTCAGCGGCGAGGCCGCGCAGGAGCTGGAGGAGGTGTCCGCCTCCGCCAAGCCGGCCCGGCCGCGCAAGGCGGTGGCCGGCCGGACCGCGGCCGCCAGCAAGAGCTAATCGGGTGCAAATGGCCTTCTATTCCGACCGGTACTTCTCCAGTGAGTGGTGCGGCATGGAATGGCACGCGTTCAGC
>NZ_JAHCST010000060.1:0-46726 GCF_018476525.1 Acrocarpospora catenulata | reverse complement strand
CGGCCCGCGGCGGCGCCGCGGGCCGTTTCTTGCTGCTGTACGCCTTCCGCCCACGCATTAGGCTGGACAGCGTCCCGCCCGTGACAACGCTGGAGTGACCATGCTCTACAGCCTCCTGGACTACATCTTCTGGGGCCTGGCCATCGCGGCGTTCGGCATGTCCGTGTGGGCGCTGGTCCACGCGATCCGGACCCCGGCCCGCGCCTTCCCAGCAGCGGGCAAGCTGTCCAAGAACCTCTGGCTCGTCTTCACCGGCCTGGCCACCATCTTCACCCTCGCCTCGGCCAGCGGCTACCTCGGCGTGGGGTTCGCGATGCTGAACATCTTCACCATCGCCTCGGTGATCGCCTCCGGCATCTATCTGGCCGACGTGAAGCCGGCCGTCAACGAGTACCGGGGCGGCGGCAGCAGCCAGGGCCCCTACGGCCCCTGGTAGGCCCCGTAGAGCGGCGCAGGCTCCGGCACCTCGGGGACCACGCTCCGGGCCCGCAGCGTGCTCACCAGCCAGGCGGCCAGTTTCCGGTGTCCCGCCTCGGTGGGGTGGGTGCCGTCCGGGAGCAGCAGCCGGTCGCCGGCCCATTTCTCGGTGAGCGGGTCCAGGAACGGCACCCCGGCCAGCCAGGCGGCCCGGGCGATCGCGTCCCTGGTCCGGTAGACCGCCTTGGGCGGGTGGCGTAGCCAGATCGGCCCGACCACGACCAGCTTGGCCCGGGGCCAGCGCTGCCGCACCCGATGGATCAACTGGGTGGCGGCGTCGCGCACCTTGGTGGCGGATCTGCCCCGGTCGTTGTGGCCACCGGAGAGCAGCACCAGGTCGGGCTCGGGGCGCCAGGACAGTTCCTGGACGAAGGACTGCTGGAAGCTCCGGTTCACCTTGCCGTCGGCCACGAAGCCGATGCCCTTGGCCCCGGCCGTGATCAGCTGCCAGCCGAGGGTGCGGGCGGCCAGGGCCGGATAGGTCTGCCAGGCCGGGACGGGCCCGGAGCCCACCGCGAAGCTGTCCCCCACCACCATCACCACGGCCGGCCGCTCCGGGGGCGGCACCGGCCAGGCCGGGTCGGGCACGTCGGCGGCGGCGCCCGCGCAGCCGGTGAGCAGGATCGCCGCCATCAGAATTCCCGCCGCGCGCATGCCGTGAAGTCTAGCGATTACAGCCAGTCACGTTTGCGGAACTGCCAGTAGAGCGCGCCCGCGGCGGCCGCCCAGATCAGGGTGGACGCCCAGAATCCCCAGATCTGCTGCGCCCCCGGGTAGGGCACGTTCTGCCCGTAGAAGCCGGTGATCGCGGTGGGCACCGCGATGATCGCCGCCCAGCTGGTCACCCGCTTCATGATCAGGTTCATCCGGTTGTTCTGCATGGTCATATGGGCCTCCCGGATGTTGCCCACCAGGTCGCGGAGCGAGTCCGTCCACTCCGCGACGCGGAGCGCGTGGTCGTACACATCCTGGAAGTACGGCGCGAGGGTGCTGTCTCTGACCAGGTCGTTGCGCCGGAACAGGCTGGTCACGATCTCCCGCATCGGCATCGCCACCCGGCGGAAGGTGACCAGGCTCCGGCGCAGCTCGAAGGTGCGGCGCACTTCGGCCTGGTCGGGGACCTGCTCGTCGAAGAGCTTGTCCTCCAGGCGCTCGATCTTCTCGTCCATGGCCTGCACCACGTCGAACTGGTTGTCCACCACGTAGTCGAGCAGGCCGTGCAGCAGGAACATGACCCCGTGCTCGGCGAGACCGGCCGAGGCGTCCCACCGCCGGGCGATCTCCTCGATCGAGAACCGGTCCGAGTCGCGGACGGTGACCAGGGCGTTGGAGGTGATGAAGGCCGAGCCCTGGACCATGTCCAGGCCGCCGGTTTCGGGGTCGAAGAACGTGGCGTACACGTTGAGGAACATGTGCGAGTCGTACATGTCCAGCTTGGGGCGCTGGTTGGGGGTGAGCACACTGCGGATGGCCAGCTCGTGCAGGCCGAGCTCCTCGCTGATCATGTCCAGTTCGTGCTCGTCCGGGCTGCACAGGTCGAACCAGACCACCGCGTCCCGCTCGGCCAGATGGTCGGAGATCTCGGCGATGGGGAAGCCCTCGGCCTCCAGCTTCCCATTCCGGTAGAGCCGGGTCAGGGGGACGGTGCTCGGCGCCATCCGCTCAGCGTACTCCGGCCGCTATCGTGGCGGCCCATGGGGAAAATCGCCCGGTTACTGGGGCCGATGCTACTTCTGCTGGTCTTCGCCCGCCCGGCCGCCGCGGACACCGCCGCCGTGACCCTCACGCTGGGCCGGGACGGCGTGCTGCACGTGCGCGAGGAGGTGACGCTGGCGGGCGGCGCGGTGACCAGGACGCCGCCGCTGCGGGCGCGGCTGGACGACAGCAACGACCGCGTCTACCGGATCAGCAACGTCAAGGGCGCCACCTTCGACGGGACCACGCTCACCATCGCCGCCAGCGGGACCGTGGAGTACGACGTGACCGGCGCGGTCACCCCCGTGGCCGGGGGCGAGGAACTGCGCTGGTTCGCCGCCTCGGGGCCGCTGGAGACGGTCACCGTCCGGGTGACCGGACCGGCCCAGGTGCGCAGCCTGGCCTGCTTCGCCGGGGACCTGACCGGCGCCATCGGCTGCACCGCCGCCGCCATGGACGAGGCCGCCGAGTACGCCGAGTTCGAGCAGCAGGGGCTGGCCGCCGGTCAGCTGCTCACCGTCGTGGTCGGCTTCCCCGCCGGGACCACCGGCGCCACCCCGCTGCTGGAGCACCGTTTCTCGCTGGCCACCGCGTTCACCCTCGACGTGGTCACCGGCGGGTCGCTGGTGCTGCTGCTGGTGCTGCTGCTCGGCGGGCTCTGGCTGGTCTACTGGACGCGCGGCCGGGACGCCCGGGTGATCGGCGCCGAGTCCGGGTCGCACGCCGCGCGGGAGGGCGGCAGGTTCACCCCGCCCGACGGGGTACGGCCGGGGCAGATCGGCACCCTCATCGACGAGCAGGCCGACGTGATCGACGTCACGGCCACCGTCGTGGACCTGGCGGTGCGCGGGTACCTGCGCGTCGACGAGCAGCCCAGGCAGGCCTACGACGCGCCGGACTGGCTGCTGGTGAAGCTGCCGAAGGCGCCGGTGGCGGAGCTCCTGCCGTACGAGCGGGAGCTGTACGAGGCGATCTTCGACCTGCGGGACGCGGTGCTCCTCTCCCAGCTGGCCGGCGGGTTCAGCGCCGGTCTCGGACGGGTAAGGGACGCCCTCTACCGGGATGTCGTCAAGCAGGGCTGGTTCGCGCGGCGGCCGGACGCGGTGCGGTCGCGGTGGACGGTGCTCGGCATCCTGGTGACCGTGCTCGGCCTGGCGGGGACGGTGGCGCTCGCCCTCTTCACCACCTACGGCCTGCTGGGGCTCGCCGTGATCATCGCGGGTGCGGCGATCACCGTGGGCGGCCAGTACATGCCCGCCAAGACCGCGCTCGGGGCCACCGCGCTCGCGCACACCCTGGGCTTCCGGGAGTACCTGGCCTCCGGCGACGTCGGGGACGTACCCGCCGCCGAACGTACCGAACTGTTCTCCCGCTACCTGCCGTACGCGGTGATCTTCGACAGCGTGGACCGGTGGGCGCGGGTGGTGGCGTCGATCACCACCGAGGGCGACAACCTGTACTGGTACCACGGGCCCGCCGAGTGGGACCTGTCCAAGTTCGCCGCTTCGATGCGGACCTTCGTCATGACCACCTCGGGAGCGATCTCCCCCGCCCGTCAGTTCAGGACGTTCTGACCCGGATCTCGCCCACGGGCAGGCCCCCGCCGAGCACGGGCGGGCGTTCCAGCTCGGCGAGCTCCGGGGCGTCGAAGCCCAGGGCGCGGAGCGCGGCGATCGTGACGGGGACGCGGGCCCGGTAGGCGCCGTCCACGACCTTGACGACCGCCGCCCGGCCGTCCTCGTGCGCCAGCGCGTGGTACGCCTCCGCGCCCTCCTTGACCATCAGGCCGGGCACGGCGCGCATCAGGCGGGTCTCGGGGCTGGCGGTGCCGCTGGTGTACTCGGGGTGGGCGCGTACCGCGTCGGCCACGCGGCGCTCCAGGGAGCCGGGACTGGCCAGGGTGAGGCGGCGGAAGGCGCGGGCCAGGCCGGTCATCGAGCAGAAGAACAGGGGCGCGCCGCAGCCGTCCACGCCGGTGGCGGGCACCCGCTCGGAGGTGAACTCCTCCACGACGGCTCTGATCGTCTTCTGCAGGGGGTGCGTCGGGTCGCGGTAGTCGTCCAGCGGCCAGTCGTTGGCGGCGCAGGTGGCGAGCATGGCGGCGTGCTTGCCTGAGCAGTTCATCGCCACTCTGGACCGTTGCTGGACCGCCCGGTCGTGGGGGAAGTCCTCCGGGCAGCGCAGCGCCGACTCCTCCAGGCCGGCGTCGGCCAGGATCTTCCGTGTCCCCTGGAGGTGGAAGTCCTCCCCGTAGTGGCTGCCGCAGGCCAGCGCCAGCAGTTCGGGTTCCAGGCTGAGGCCCGCGCTCAGCATGCCCAGGGCCTGGAGCGGCTTCATGGAGGACCTTGGGGAGGAGGGGGTGTCCACCTCGCCGTGTACCCGTACCGGCCTGCCGTCGGCGTCCACGGCGATCATCCGCGCCCGGTGCACCGACTCGACGAAGCCGGAGCGGACCACCTCCACGATCAGTTCTGACATGCCCGAAAGTCTACGGAGTCCGAATTGGCCCCACGCCCGGGAACCTGTGGGAGTGCGCTGGGCCGGATATCATCCGGCCCATGCGTGCGGTGGTTCAGCGGGTGAGTTCGGCGTCGGTGACGGTGGACGGGGCTACGGTCGGCGCGATCGACTCCCCCGGTCTCCTGGTTCTCGTCGGGGTCACCCACACCGACACGCCGGCCGAAGCCGTCAAGCTGGCGGGCAAACTCTGGGGTCTGCGCATCCTGGACGGCGAGAAGTCCTGCTCGGACATCGCGGCGCCGCTCCTGGTCATCAGCCAGTTCACCCTCTACGGCGACACCCGCAAGGGCCGCCGCCCGACCTGGCAGGCAGCAGCCCCCGGCCCGGTCGCCGAACCCCTGGTGGAGGCGGTCGTCGCCGCGTTGCGCTCGCTCGGCGCGCACGTCGAGACCGGCAGGTTCGGGGCCGACATGAAGGTCAGCCTCGTCAACGACGGCCCCATCACCCTCGTGCTCGACGTCTGACCCGCCGCCTATTTGATCCTTCTGCGCAGCGCGGGATCGATGGTGACATTGCGGCCCGCGTCCGGCGGCACGATGACCTCCTGGGTGGCCGGCACGCCGCCCGCCACCAGTTCGGCGTCGACCGGGACCGTGCGCTTGACCAGGGCCAGGGCGATGGGGCCGAGCTCGTAGTGGCGGGCCGAGCTGCCGATGAAGCCGATCTGGCCGGGCGTGGCGGAGCCTTCGGTGGCGCCTTCCATCGCGGTGGCCGGATCCGCCTCCGCCGGGCTGCTCACGCCGAGGGTGACCGGGGTTCCGTGCGGCGGGAGGGTGTCGGCGCTGCCGTCGAGGTGGAGGAAGACCAGGCGGCGGGGCGGATGGCCGAGGTTGTGCACCCGGGCCACCGTTTCCTGGCCGCGGTAGCAGCCCTTGGACAGGTGCACGGCGCTGTCGATCCAGCCGACCTCGTGCGGAATCGCCTTGTGGTCGGTGTCGAAGCCGAGCCGGGGAATGTGGGCCTCGATCCGCAGCGCCTCGTACGCCCAGAGGCCGGCAGGCCGGCTGACGACGTTCGCCAGTTCGGCGCGGGGCACGAGGACGTCGGCGCCCATCAGGATGGAGCCCTCCGGGAAGGCGACGTCCCCCTTGTCCGTGGGGGCCGCGCTGACCTTGCCGTTGGGCGCGCCGGAAACGACCGCGTACGCCTCGGTGAGATCGTCGATCTCAACCCGAAGCATGAAGCGCATCTTCTCCAGGTACGCCACGAGCTGCGCGGCGGTGCCGGGTTCGACATGCATCCAGACCGCGTCACCGTCATCCACCAGGGTGAGGTGATGTTCGACCCGCCCCTGCGGGTCAAGGATCAGCGACTGGGTGACCGTGCCCGGGGGGAGATTGTCCAGCTTCTGCGAGCTCAGATTGTTGAGCCAGCTCAGCCGGTCGACCCCCGACACCCGGACGACTTCCCGGTTACTCCGGTCGACCAGCGCCGCACCCCGCAGCAGCGCCCGCTGCTCCCCATAAAGATCACCATAATGAGCGGCCACCGCCTCGTCGGGCGCCTGCCCGGCCACCGCTCCGGCCACATCCAGCAAAGGGCTACGCATGCCTCAAGGCTATGCCCTGTGCCATGCGCACTCAGCGGCAGCGGGTGCAGCGGCCGAAGATGGTCAGGTGGTGGACGTCGGTGGCGAAGCCGAGCTGGGTGTCGAGGGCGTCGACCATGGTCTGCACCAGGTGGGGCGGGGCTTCGACGATGTCGCCGCAGCCTCGGCAGACGAGGTGGATGTGGTCGGCGTCGGCGGCCAGGTGGTAGGTGGGGGCGCCGTGGGACAGGTGGGTGTGGGTGACCAGGCCCAGCTCTTCCAGGAGTTCCAGGGTGCGGTAGACCGTGGAGATGTTCACGCCTCTGGCGGTCTGCTGGACCTTGGCGCTGATGTCCTCCGGCGTGGCGTGACCGAGCTCGCCGACCGCCTCCAGGACCAGTTGCCGCTGGGGGGTGACGCGATATCCCTTTGCCCTCAGTTCTTCATGCCACGTCTCCGTCATGACCGGATTTTATTCGCTTGCCCGCCCCGGAGAGCTCGCATAACGTGTGGATCACGCAGAGAGGAGGTGGTCCAGACAATGGTTGATCATGAATGGGCTAGCGAGGTGGCTGCCCGCTAGGGCCTCATGAACCCGGACCAGCTCCGGATTCACGCGGTCCAGCGTAAATCCAGCAGACACCGGAACCCCGGGCAGTCGGCGGCGGAGGATGTGTTCCTCGGCCATTGGTCCAGCCGACCCGCGTGACGGCTCCAGCCGATATCCGCGGAGAACGCCCGGGGTTCTCACATGTGCAACGTGTATCCGCGGGTGTCGAGGTCGAGCGCGAGCGTCTCCCGGCGGTCGAAGCCGGCGAAGACCACCTCCGGCCAGTCTTCGAACCGCGCCGGAGTTCCCGCCGGAATGCCGTGACCGGGAACGATGATCTGCTCCAGGTGGGCCAGGTCCCCCCGATGCCGCAGCAGTCCGGAGAAATCGAACCGATCAGCGCCGTTGACCTTCCACAGGTCAAGCGTGGCCAACTGCCCGACGATCGGGGACCCACTCAGCTCTGCCGGATCCACCTCCGTCTCCCATAGCGCGAGATGACGAAGGGCAGGCAGGGAGAGACCCGCCAGCAGGCCGTCCGAGCCGGCCCCGTACGTCACGAGTGTGCGCAACCGCGGCGCCCCATCCCGGAGAAGTCCGGCGACCTCCCCCGCCTGGCACTCCAACGCCCGCAGACCGGGATACCGCCCCGCCACCGGCGCCTCGGCGACATCGTCCCGCTGGGTCCACAGACACAGATGGGTGAGCCGGTCGGCGGCGGAGTACTCCCGCAGAACCGGGTCGAGATGCCCCGTACCGCTCCAGGTACGAACCCGCAGCGACCGCAACCGACTCATGTGCCCACTCGCCAGCAGGCTCCGCAGCCGGTGCCGTCCCATGAGATCGGCCCGCCACGGCTCCCGCCTCGCGTCGAAACCCAGACGGCTCGGCGACATGCCCTTGGCGGTGGCCAGACCATCCACGATCGAGACCACGTCGTGGCCCTCAACGTAGGCGTGCACCGCCGGCCCATCCGGAACCAGCAGAAGATGTTCGTCGAAGAGGGTGTGCCGAGCCACCTGCACTTGCCGGTCCTCGCCCGGCGCCGCCTGATCGAACCCCCACAGCCGCAGCGCCTGCTCCTCGATCACCGCGCCGCTCACGCCCCCCACCATCGCGGCGAACGCGAACGCGAACCCGGAGTCATCCACCGGAGTACCGAGCACACTGCGCGCGGCCGCCCGCGTACGCGGCGCGTACCCGTCGGCGACATGCCTCTCCAGCGCCAACTCGAAGTGCACGGCCGCGACGTCCTGATCCACCTCGTCGATCAGGACGTCAACCCGGCTCCCCCACCGCTCACTGACCCGCGCCCCCTGCCGGCGTAACTCCAGACGGCCACCATCCGGCCCAACCAGCGGCACCGTCACATCGGGGGGAATCACGACCGCGGTCAGTGGCCTCTGGCGGGGATTCCGAGGAGGTCGCAGGACTCTTTGTAGAGGCGGACGACCTCCTGGCGGACCTGGGCGCGTTCGGTCAGCGTGGTGCTCCAGGGGATGCGGATCTCCTCGCCGTCCGCCTCGAAGTAGATGGCCTCGGCGTCGATGTCGCTGGTACGGGCGGAAGTGGCGTCGGGACGCCCGCCGAGCGCCCGGACGATGAGGAGACCGTCCTCGGCATGGTCCTCATTCATATGACGTTTGATGGCTTCGACGACTTCAGCACTGAATGTCATGAAAAATCACCTTATTCGCCGGTGAACTCGGCGACCTTCTTGAGCTCGGCGGAAGCGTGGGACTGCAACGGCTGGCCCACCGCCGCCATGTCGTAGGCGTACATGAGGTTGCCGTTGACCAGGCCGTACAACCGCCGCCCTGCGGAGTACTCCTTGGCCGTCGCGGTCCGCGCCACCACGTCCGTCTGAAGCTCGATCTTGTGGAACACCACCTCCCCGACGTAGATCTCCACGATCCCGGTCGGATGCGCCAGGCACACCTCAAGCTGCCGCCCCGGCTGGATCCGCCAGAACCCGGTCTCCCGCGACAACGGCCGCACCTTGCCGCCGTCCGTGTCCAGCAGCCAGGTCCGGCTCTGGTACGTCAGGAACGGCTTGCCGTTGTGCCCGAAGACGATCTCCTGCCCGAAGTTGGCGCTCTCGATGGTGGGGTAACCGATGACCCCGGCGCCCTCCCAGTGCCCGAGCAGGAAGGCGATCGGTTCAAGATCAGGGTGCACGTCCATAACAAATAACCCTAGTTCTCCCCTGACGTACCCGGCGTTAGGCTGCCAGCATGGCACGCCAACTAGTGATCAAGGTGACAGCGGGCGCGGACGCGCCCGAGAGGTGTAACCAGGCGTTCACGGTGGCCACCGCGGCCCTGGTCAGCGGTGTCCCGGTATCGCTCTGGCTGACCGGAGAGTCGGCCTGGTTCGCCCTGCCCGGGCGGGCCAAGGAGTTCGACCTGGCCGAGGCCGCCCCGCTGGAGGATCTCCTCAGCGCGGTCCTGGCAGGTGGCAGGGTGACCCTCTGCACCCAGTGCGCCGCCCGTCGCGGCATCACGGTGGACGACGTGATCGAGGGCGTCCGCATCGCCGGCGCTCCCACCTTCGTGGAGGAGATCCTCCAAGAAGGCGCCCAAGCGCTCGTCTACTAGCCGCACCCCCTCAAACGGGGGGATCTCCTCGTCCGACCGCACCCCTGCTCAAGGGATACCTTCCTTCGTTCCCCGGCCCGAAAGTTAACGGCATCGGCAAGAACGAAGGAGAGAGAAATGAAGGAAAAGATCGGGCGGGGAATCCTCGCGGGCGCGGCAGTGATCGTCGCCATGACGGCCGCGCTGCTCGTGCCCGCCGCGGCCGCGAACGCCGCCGCGCCCTGCAACCTGCTGGAGGGCTGGTGCGACAAGGAGAGCTACGTCAACCTGGACCCGAAGAAGGCGCTGGAACCCACGCTCGCGTGCCCGAGCCGAGCCCCGTACATCACGAGCCTGAGCTACCAGAACACCGCTGGGTTCGGGCAGGTCGATCCCGTCCGGATTCTCGAGCTGTCGGCCGACCACACGCGCCTGAACCTGCGGCTGGAGAACCCGCTGGAGCGCCAGAAGGTCATCGGCACGCTCTACTGGACCTGCAGGAACGTGGCCACCGCGGATGTCCCCTACAGCTTCCTGGGCTAGAAAACCCGCCCGGACGACGAAGACCGGCGGCAACCGCCGCCGGTCTCTCCGCTGCCACCGCGGTCACAACACGGCTGCGAGGCGTTCCTGCCGCAGGCGTTCGTACCAGGTGTCGTCGATCGGGGGCAGCGGCCCCATCGCCCAGGTCAGCAGGAGGTCGGCGAGTGCGGGGTTGCGCGCCAGGGCCGGCCCGTGCAGGTACGTGCCGACCACCTTGCCGGCGTAGCAGCCCTCGGTGCCGTCGCCGTTTCCGGTGCCCACCACGGTCCGGGAGAGCGGCCGGACGCCCGGCCCAAGCCGGGTGACGCCCATGTGGTTCTCGAAGCCGGTCAGCGTCGGCAGCCCCAGGCCGGGGTCCACCTCGGCCGCGAGTTCGCCCACCGCGCGCCGCTCGCCACGGCCGGAGCTGATGTCAATCAGTTCGATTCCGGCCACCGGCTGGCCTTCCTCGCCGCCGAACACCGAGCCCATGATCTGGTAGCCGGCGCAGACGGCCAGCAGCGCCGCCCCGCGCTCGATGGCCCGGTGCAGGCCACCGTCCCGGCGCAACCGCTCGGCGCCCAGGATCTGCGGCCGGTCCTCGCCGCCGCCGATCAGGTAGATGTCGCCCTGCTCCGGCACCGGGTCGGAGGAGCGGACGTGCACGGTCTCCACGGGGATGCCCCGCCGCCTGGCCCGCTGCTCCAGCACGAGCACGTTGCCCTGGTCCCCGTACGTGCTCAACAAGTCCGGATAAATCCAGACGATTCGCAGGTTACTCTGCACGGCCGAACTCCGTCCGGATCGCCTGGAAGGCGGTGTAGTTGGCAATCACGTCGATGTCCCCGGGCGGCAGCGCGGCCACCGCCTGCGCGAACGACTCGGCCAGCGTGAACGGCACCTCGGCCACGTCCAGCCGGAGCGCCAGGTCCAGCCGCCGCTCCCCGGTCACGTAGACCGGGCGCCCGCCCAGGATGCGGTAGTCCACGTCCCAGAGCCAGGAGGTGTCCCGCCCGTCCGGGCCCTGCGCGTTCACCGACAGGATGATCGGCCGCTCGGCGCTGGACACGTCGAACGCCTCCAGCCAACCGGCCGGGTTCTTGGCCAGCAGCAGCCGCAGCGAGCGCCCGTCGCGCGCCACCGTGGTGTAACGCCCGGCCACCGAGGTGACCTCGCGCAGCCGGGGCAGCGCCTGGTGCGGCAGCAGGCCGAACGCCTCGGCGGTGGCCAGCGCGATGACCGCGTTGGACCGGTTGGCCTGGCCGGGCAGCTTCAGGTTGAGCCGCCAGCGCTCGCCGCGCGGGTCGATCGCGTCCTCGTCGTCCAGCACCCAGTTGGGCTCGGGGCGGTGGAAGGTGCACTCCCGGCAGGCCCAGTCGGCGCCCTTGCGGTCCAGCGGGCCACCGCACTCGGGGCAGCACCAGGAGTCCTCCCGCCAGCGCTGCCCCCCGGCCACCCAGGTCACCCGCGCGGCGGTGGAGGCCCCCCAGGTCACCAGCGGATCGTCGCAGTTGGCGATCACGTGCGCGGGCTTGCCGGCCAGGGCGCGGCGCCACTTCTGGGCCAGCAGCCAGATCTCGGCCGCCCGGTCCATCTGGTCCCGGCTCAGGTTCATCAGCACGACCACGCCGGCCCCGGTGTTGTCCAGCACCTCCGGCAGGTACTTCTCGTCCACCTCGAGCACCGCGTACGGCGCGTCCTTGGCGGCCGACAGAGCCGAGACGTGACCGGCGGGCATGTTGGCGCCGAACGCGTTGCTGGCCACATCGCCCAGCTCGCGGAGCGCCGCCGTGATCAACCGGGTGGTGGTGGTCTTGCCGTTGGTGGCGCTGACCAGGGCCAGGCGGCGGTCGGCCGCCAGTTTGCGGAGCAGGTCGGGTTCCAGCAACAGGCTGACCCGCCCGCCGATCACCGATCCGTCGCCCCGCCCGGTGGCCCGGGAGAGCGTCGCGGCCGTCCGGCCGAGGGCACTGGCGAGCTGCGCCCGCAGCGGCAACTGGCTCACGCGGCCCTCATCTCATCACGCTGCCTCATGCCGAGATCCTAGCCGCGTCAGAAGGTCAGGAAACGGGCGCCTCGATGAAGGACAGCTCAGCGGGGGTGTCTCCGTCGAACGGCAGCACGAACCGGCGCGGCCAGGACAGCACCGTCTCCAGCCAGCCCGCGCCCATGGTCTGCGCCACGTGACGCACCCGGTCCCGAGGCTCCACCCCGATGGCCACGGTGGCGATGTCCCGCTCGAAGCCCTCGTGCTCGTCGTCGCCGAGGATGACCCGCCAGGCCAGCGCCCGGTTCCGGTCCACCTCCATGGACAGCGGGTGGTGCCGCAGCGCCTTGGCCCGGTGCCCGAGCAGTTCGGTCCGCGCCGTGCCCTCCCCGCCGCCGTTCACCCCTTGGTGCGGGTACGGCCGGCCCGCCGCGTCCGTCCCGAACAGCGCGTACTCCATGGTCGGCGCCGGGCTGCGCAGGTTCGGCGCCGGATGCCCGAACGGGAACAGCCGGTCCACCTCGTGCAGCCACCGCATCTGCGGGATCACCCAGGCCGGGCCCGGCCGCTCCCCCGCCTGGAGCGGCGGGTCCTCGCCGCCGAGCAGCCCGGCCGCCACCTCGGCGGCCTTCTCGGTGAGCAGCGCCGGGTCGAACCAGGTCCGCAGCGACCAGGAGCGGCGCGCCACGCTCCGCTCCACCAGCGTGGCCAGCAGGCACTCCCGCCGCCGTGGCGGCAGCTCCGACCAGATGTCGGCCAGGATGCGCGGCACCCCGGGCAGCGACCGGTTGCTCACGAACGCCAGCACCACGGTGTCGGTCCAGATCCGCAGCCAGGCCCACTCCGGCGCCGCCGCCAGCAGGTCGGCCTCGCGTACCTCGAAGAGCGTGCACGCCTTCCCCGTGCGGCACTCGTGTCCGCAGGCGGCCGACCGCCGCGCGCAGATCGGCGGGGTGGGCCCGAGCAGCACGTGCTCCCGGTCCTCCCCCAGCGGCACCTGGACCCGGAGCGGCCGGTCCATGCCGTCGGCGAAGACCGCCGCGAACCCGGGCTGCAACGAGACCACCTGCCGGGACTGCTCCTCGCTGAGGTTCATCGCCGCCCCGACCAGCCGCCGGTCGTCCTCGGCTGGCAGCCGGTGCATGACCTTGAGCGCGGTGTTCTTGACCACGTCGGAGACCAGCTTGGTGGGGATCTGCTCGGCCACCACGATGCCGGTGCCGTACGCGCGGATCTCGGCGAGCATGCCGGCCAGCAGCTCCACCGCGTGCGTGGAGGCGCGCTGGGCGCCCCGGTCGCGGAGCAGCCGGTGCGCCTCCTCGATGACGATCACGTGCTGCAGGCCGGTGGAGCGCTCCTGCCTGGCCCGCATCCGCAGGTGCTCCACGATCCGGATGATCAGCGTGCCCATCAGGAACGCCTTGTCCTCGTCGTTGGCCACGTCCTCGATGGCCAGCACCACGTTCCGCTGGAGCAGGCCGCCGATGTCGGCCGGGTGGCCGCCCTCGAAGAACCGCCCGGCCGAGCCGACCCGCAGCGAGCGCAGCCGGAGCGTGATGAAGCCCTCCACGTCGGCCTGGACCTCGTTGCCGTACCCGATCTCCTGGATCACCTCCAGGGCGTGCTGCTGGAGCTGCTCCAGGGTGGGGATGGCGGGTTGCACGGCCGCGCCGGGGATGCCGCCGCCGGTCACCACGTCCCAGCCGTTGGCCTCGTAGACGCGTTGCAGGGCCAGCGACATGATCTGCGGGAACGGCTCCTCGGCGTCGAAGGCGGCCATGAACAGCGCCCTGACCATGTCGATGTGCGCCTGTACGGGATACCCCGGCTCTGGCGCCAGCGGGTTGACGCTGAACGGCACATTGTCCGGCGCGGACGGATTGATCACCGTGAGCGGGGCCAGTTGCTCCACCCGCCCGGCCATGGCCGCGTACTCCGACTTGGCCGGCTCGATGGCCAGCCACGGGATGCCCGCCCGGGTGAGCTGCTCAAGCAGGTGCCGTACGGTCTGCGACTTGCCGGACCCGGTGGCGCCGGTGACGAAGGCGTGCCGGTTGAGGGTGGCCAGCGGGACCCGGAAGGTGCCGACCGCGCGCTCCTGGCCGTCCATGATGGAACCCAGGTCGATCACCTCGCCGGTGCTGCTGTCGGCCTCGCTGGTGACGTCGAAGAACCCGGTGTCCAGCACCCGCACCCCGGGCACCTCCCGGCGGGGCAGCCCGGCCAGCGCGGCCAGCGCCCCGGCGGTGGCGGCGAACGGCGCGGCGGCCCCGTCGGTGGCGTCGGCGAAGTTCACGCTGAGCGCCTCGCCGAAGCCGTACACGGGCTCCACGGCGGCCGGGCGGGCGGGGCCCGACATGGCGCTGCGCAGCCGGTACGGATGGTGGCTCATCTCCACCGAGCCGACCAGCACGGGGGCGATCTGCCGCAGTTCCTCAGGACCGGCGGCCCCGGCCAGCACCCGCACGTTCCAGAGCCCGGCCTCGCGGAAGGCGTCCAGCTCCTGCATGCGCCGTTCGGCCCGTTCGGCGTCGAAGCGGGAGCGCTCCGAGGCGTCGCCGTACTGGCGCAGCACGTTGAGCTGGGTGCGCAGGTGGGAGACCTCGGCGTCGAGCAGGTCGGTGGGCTCGGCCACCACCACCCAGCCGAACGGGCGGGACATCAGGGTGGTCAGGGTCGACTCGAAGAGGGTCGGCTGCTTGGCGTCGTCCGGCTCGGGTTCCCGCCGTCCGGCCAGCGGCGGGGCCTGCCGTCCCGGGCAGGGCGTCCAGACCAGGTCGGCCAGGTCGGCCAGCCAGTCGGCGCCGATCTCGATGCCGCGGGCGCCGCCGGGGAACAGCAGCGGCTGCGGTCCGGTGGTCACCACCTCGGGGACGGCGGCGGCCCGGCGCGGCGAGCGGGGCGGGGTGAGCGGCCCGGCGTTGGTGATCAGCTCCAGGGGAGCGCCGGAGCCCCGGGAGAGCCAGCCGATCACGAAGGCCCGGTCCCGCTGCGCGGCGGAGAGCACGGCGGGCAGCACGGTGACGAAGTCCCACTCCGCCGAGGAGGTCCGCGACGGCGCGGTGATCGCCTGGATCCGGTACCACGGCCCGCTCAGGGGGAACGGTTGCATGAGCCCTCTCTCTCCACAGGCTCTCAAGGTCCTTTGACGATCATGGTCGCATGTTCGGGTTGGTGAACCTCTTACCAACCGCAGACCGAAGTCAGCGCTGGGGTTTCCGCCAGTCCAACCGGGCCGGTGGGGGCCCCAGGTTGGGCGGCGGGGCGTCCTGGTCGGGCAGCTCCGGCTGCGGCGGCGCGGGGGTGGCGGAACGGATGGCCTTCACCTCCTGAAGGGTGGTTCTGGGGAAGGTGAGGATGGCGGGGTTGGCGTCGGCCAGCCGCACCTCCCGGCCTTCGGCCGTGGCGTGGGTGACGATCACCGACGTGGTCGGCAGCTGCTGGAGCTGGTGCGGCTCGACCAGGAACTCCCTGGAGCGCTGCATGACGCCCTCGGTGACGGTGCCGGCGCTGCGACCCCACTCGGTGGACTCGGTGATCCCCTCCTTCAGGTCGCCCTCGTCCATAGGCCCCGGTTCGGCGCGGCCGGCCCCCACCGTCGAGGTGTACTGCCCGCCGCCGCCGTTCACCGCCGAGCTGACCGACTCGGTGAGCTGGGCCAGCTCCAGCCGGTGCTCGGTGCCCACGTGCTCGCTGGCCACCCGGGCGTCCTCGGCGTTGCCCAGGCGCATGAAGGCCACCGCCGCGTGCCCCCGGCCGAGGCGCTCCCGCACGGTGGGGGTCAGGCTCCGGTAGGTCAGCACCAGGCCGGTCTGCGAGGTCTCGCAGGCGTCCATCAACCGGTCCAGCACGTCGCCGCGGAGCTTGTCCGCCCCGGCGACGATGATCGTGTGGTACCACGGGCGCTCGGAGGCGGGCGACTGGCGCAGGATGTGGGTGAGCGCGGTCGCCACGTACGTGCCAAGCACCCGGTTGCCGAAGACCCCGGCCTGGCGGTCCATGCTGACCACGCGGAGCCGGGCGGGCGGCAGCCGTACCGCCTCGGTGCCGAGGGCCTCCAGCTTCCGTAACTGGGACTCCAGGGCCCAGGCGCGCTCGATCACCACCCGGTCGGCCACGCCCCGGCCGAACAGGGTGCCGATGCGCTCAAGCTGGGTGGCGGTGAGCAGGCCGAACCGCAGGTCGTCGCGGGGGTCGCCGACCTGGGCCAGAGCGCGCAGCGCGGCGGTCACCTGGCTGATCGTGGCGGTCTCGCCGAGCACTTCGAGGACCCGCTCCAGGATGGCGTTGTCGAAGCCGATGTCCCGGCTGGTCTCCTCGCTCACGCTGACCACGTGGGCCAGCACGTCGGCGAACGCCTCCGGCTTGAGGGTGGCGCCCAGATCGAGCCGGGGCAGGTCCACCGGGAGCACCCAGACCAGCGGGTCGTCGCCGCCGCGCCGGGCCAGCTCGATCAGGTCCTTGGCGATGGCGCCCTCGGACAGGTCCAGCACGGTCAGGTGGCCGCCGCTGTAGAGCCGGGTGGCGCCGATCAGGGTGATCAGCGCGGACCAGCCGGGGAGGGTGCCCCCGGCCACGTCGATCCGGTCGATGTCGTCGGGCACGGCCACCGCGTACCAGCTGATCTGCTTGTCGAAGCGGGCCTTGCGTTCGGCCCACTCCTGGTACTTCTCGGCGTGCTCGCGCTGCGCCTCGGCGATCTCCCGCTCCCGGCGGGCCCGTTCTCTGTCGGCCCTGTCCTGGCGATCCTGGACCCGCTGGCGGACCGCGCGGGTGCCCTGGTGGATGGCGTAGGTGCAGATCCCGGCCACGCCACCGGCCGCCAGCAGGCCGAGTCCGGCGAACACCCAGTCGATCATCTCGGCCAGGCCGAACACCACCAGCACCACGGCCAGACCGACCATGAAGATGCGGAAGATGCGCACCGGGCGGTTGAGCAGATCCTCCTGGAGGCGCTCCTTGCGGGCCCAGTCCGGCGCGGGGGCGGCGGTCTCCGGGGGTTCTGCGTCCTCGCGGGCGGGGCGTTTCGGCGGGGGCCCCGGGTCTGGGTGCAGCAGAGCGTACTGCCAGCCCAGGTAGATGCGATCCGCCTGAAGCTGGGCATGCTCCGGGTGCGCCTCGCCCACGAGCCCTCCATGTCCGCCCTGCGTCAAAGCGTAGGAGCTGGAATGCCTATCAGGGCAGGGTTCTCGCTATTCGGACGGCTTTCCGGCCGAAGATAGGGACGAATGCGGCGGATGGTTCTGATGTGTGCGTACTACCATCCTTACCCATGACGTCATCCTCCCGTGGCGGCACCCGGCGCCGACGCCCGGTCCTGGTACCGGTCATGGCCTTGATCTCGGTGTCCGGCCTGGGAGCGACAGCGGGTTTCGGCGGCCTTTCCGCGGCAGCGCAGGACCCGCCACCCAAGATCGCGCCAGGTGCGGCGGTGGATCAGACGCTGTTCCGGACAGAGTTCATCAAGGCCGTGGACAAGACCGAAAACGGCGAGCGGGTCGTGGAGCTGGTGCTCAAGGTCCGCAACATGGGCGAGGAGACCAAGAACGTCGGGGTGGTCCCCGAGCCAGGACCCAAGGTGAACAGGCACGGGAGCTTCGCCACCTCCCTGCTCAAGGTCACCCCGCCGCTGAAGTCCGGCAATCCTCCCGAGGTCTACGTGCTCGCCTACGGCGTGCGCAGCCACCAGCTCCAGCCCGGCATCACCCACACCGTGGTGGTCCGCTACGACCTCGAACGCGGCACGGCGCCCCCACCCGAGATCACCCTGGACGTGGGCGGCTTCGTGCTGGCCACGGTCAGCCGCCGCGACCAGCGGGAGCTCTGGCAGGTCGCGCCCAAGAAGGAGCTGCCGCAGGGCGCCGGCCAGGAGGACGATCCCATCGAGCCCGCCGTGATCGCCCAGGTGACCCTGCCGGTCCGCCCGGAGGTGGCCTGATGGTGGCCGTGCAAGCCCCGCCCGCGACGGCCGCCCCGCCCGCCGCGAAGCCGTCCTTCTGGGGGCGGGCCGGGCGGTTCACCCTGGGGGTGGCGCTGGCCGCCGCCGCCGTGTACGCGCAGAGCCTGGCCATGCCCTTCGACCAGAAGGGATCGTTCCTCACCCACCACGGCAGCCTGGGCGAGGAGGTCTCCGCCGACCGGTTCATCGCCAAGGTGACCAAGGTGAGCGCGGCCAAGTCCGTGGACACCCGGGACTACAGCGGCCAGACCGGCAAGGTGCAGACCAGCCATCTCTTCCTGGTCCTCGACGTGTCAGGCACCGTCGAGCGCGAACCGGTCCAGCTGCGCGGCTCCGACGTCTGGCTGCACGCGGGCGACGGGCGGCGCTACCAGCGCACCGACAAGGTGGACGAGAGCATCACCCTGGTGGGCAAGTACCTCCAGCCCGGCTGGTGGACCAGCGCGCCGCTGGTCTTCGAGGTGCCGGAGGATGCGGTGCCGGGGGCCAAACTGGTCATCAACGCCCCGACGTCGGCGTTCGTGGTCGACTCCTTCGCCCCGGAGGCGGAGATCGACCTCAAGCTCTCCGAACCGGCGGCCGCCCGGCTGATCGAGGCGGCGGAGCCGTTCCACCCGCTGGTGCCCGCGAATTCGTGAACGGAAGAGCGATGGACGAGCAGAACGGCGGCGACGACACGCGAGGCTGGTTCGTGCCGCCGCCCAGCCAGCCGACGGACGTGGACATCACCTACGCGGGGCCGCTGCCCTCGCTGCGCCCGCCCCGGCGTCCGGTCCCGCCCGACGTGCGCGTCTGGCCACCGCCCCCGCCTCCGGAGGAGGACGACGAGGGCTACTCGACCCAGCCGTTCCCGGTCATCGCCGCCGAGCGCCGGCCCCTCCCACGGCCTGCTCCCCCGGCCGTTCCATCACCGCCCCCGGCCACATCGCCGCCCCCTGCCGCGCCCGAGCCCCCCGCTCGCGCGCGCAAGCCGAACCGCGCCCTGCGCGGCGCGGGCGCGGTGCTCGCGGTGCTGCTCGCCGTCGGCATCCCCAGCTACGTCGGCTACCGCGCCTACCTGTACGGCGCCGGCGAGCCCGACATCGTCCACGTCGTCCAGCCGGGCGCCACCGGCGAGTTCCGGCACGTGGCCTGGCAGGCCAGCGTGGCGCTGATCCCCAACCCCGCCGGGGACGCGGAGCGGCCGGGCCGCCAGTGGGTCAAGCTCACCGTGACCCGGACCGCCCAGGACGCCGAGGGCGCCATCCGGCACGGCGCGCCCGCCGTGGAACTGCGCGACAACGCGGGGCGGTCCTGGCGCACCGAGACGCTCCGCGACGAGACCCCGCCGGACACCACCGAGAACCGGGTCGGCCAGCCGTACCGGATGGAGCTGGTGGCCGTGGTGCCCACCGACGTGGCCGAGACCGTCGAAGTGCACCTGCGGCCGAGCAACTACCGGAGTGTGCCCGGCCAGTCGGTGGAGGACATGCTCAACGAGTCCGAGCAGCGGAACGAGCGGGACGTGGACGTGCTGCGCTTCCTCCGCTAGGCGGAGGAGGTGGCCCTGTCCCGGGTGGCGGCCAGGTCGAAGGTGGCCGCGACCAGGCACATCGAGATCAGGGTGACCAGCAGGTCCACCACGAAGGAGATGGGCACGTCGGTGACCATCCAGAAGTAGGGGTCCCCGGCCGCCAGGTAGGCCCCCGCCCGGGCCAGGTAGTCGCCGCCGATGTGCAGGCCCACGTACAGCAGGGCGTAGAGGCCGAACAGCGCCGCGCCGCCGCGCGCGGTCAGCCGGAGCGAGTTGATCAGCGGGATCCAGCGAGAGGTGAAACCCCCGGTCAGTTTGCCCAGGGCCGCCCGGGTCAGACTGTGGGTGCGCTCCACCCTGGCCGCCGCCGACTCCAGCCGGGTGCCCCTGATCGTGGTCTGGGTGTCCTCGGCGTACGCGCCGTACACGAGGATGCCGACGGTGAGCCAGGCCAGCGGGAGCGCGAGCGCGCTCAGGATCAGCGGCCAGACGTCGGTCCAGAAGGTCTCCCAGCCGGGGATGAGCTTCCTGGCCTCCTCCAGCCACCCTTTCGAGATGGTCACCGCCTCCCGGCTGCCGATCCAGTCGGCCCGCGCCTTCACCAGGGCCACCGTGGCGGTCAACCCGTAGAAGACGAAGGCCAACTCGCCGAAGGTGGCGACCATGCCGGAGAAACGACCTTCCCCGGCCTCGTGCCGCCGCCCGAAGTACCACTTCAGCAGGTACGCCACCACCATCGCGGCCAGCGAGATCCGCACGTCCAGCGCGGTCAGGCCCTCACCGAGCTGGCTGTCCCGCCCGAGCAGCCGGTCGTTGATCTCCCGGTCCGGCATCAGCGAGCGGTCGATGTTCTCGAAGTCACGCAGGTCCTGGTCGACGAAACCCCAGGTCATGTAGAGACCGGCGAAAACCAGCGCGGTCCGGTTGAGCGCGCCGAAAAGGCTCTCCCTACCCTCCCCCGCGGCCCGGCGGGCGCGGGTCTCGGCCAGCGCCTCGCGCAGCGTGTACAGCATGCCGACCACGGTGGCCAGCGACACCATGACCACCAGCGTGAACAGGAAGAGCACGGCCACCAGGCGGGCCTGGTACCAGGAGCCGTAGGACAGGTTGGCCGCCGCCAGCAGCAGGCCCCAGCGCACCAGGCGGCCCAGTGCGAACCAGAGCACCAGCGTGGGCAGGCAGCGGACGAGGAGCGTCAACGTGTGCCACGGCAGCGCGAAAGGGGAGCGCGCCACGGGCCTCGCGGCCACCGATTCGACCACCGACGTTTCGGACATCCGGAGCATGGTATCGGAACGGCGGGTCTGGACAACGGCGGGTCAAGACTTGGCTGGATACGCCGCTCCCCCTGCTACTGCGCCGTCCGGACTGGCACACTCGGGGAGCGTGAGCGCTGATCGGAGTCCCGGCTTTCTGCTGTGGCGGGCCACCCAGAGATGGCAGCGCGAGATCAGCGTGGCGCTCCAGGTCGTGGGGCTGAGCCACACCCAGTTCGCGCTGCTGGTCGACCTGTGGTGGTTCGACCATCAGGGCCGGCCGCCGACACCCCGCGAGCTGGCCGACCACGCCACCGTGGACGAGATGATGACCAGCCAGGTGATCCGGGTCCTGGAGGTCAAGGGCCTGGTGACCCGGGAGGACGGCCCGGGCGAGGAACGGCGCCGGGTGCTGGCCATCACCGACGAGGGGCGGCTGCTGGCCGAACGCGCGGCCGCGCTGGTGGAGGCGGTGGACGAGCGCATCTTCGGCATGGCCGGGGAGCACAGCGCGCTGCTGGACGTGCTCGCCGAGCTGGCGGGGCAGACAGGCGAAGAGCCCGGCCCCCACCGGGACCGGGCTCTGCACGCCGAGTCAGACGCTGACGGCTAGCTGGGCGACCTCGCCCACCTTGGCCTCGACCGGGATGTCCTTGCTGACCCCGCCACCGGCGATGATCCGCACGGTCCACGAGCCGGGCGCCGCGAAGAAGCGGAAGACGCCCTCCTCGGAGACCACGACCTCACCGGTGAACTCGCCGGAGTGGTCGAGCAGCCGCGCGTACGCGGTGCCGGCGCCGGTGACGACGCCCTGGATGACGGCCTGCGAGGCCAGATCGATGCCAGCCGGCAGAGCCACGGTCTGCTCCGGAGCGGCGCAACCCTGGATGCTCATCGGGCCTCCCCCAGTTCCACGGGCACGCCCACCAGCGAGCCGTACTCGGTCCACGAACCGTCGTAGTTCTTCACGTTGGCCTGGTCGAGCAGCTCGTGCAGCACGAACCAGGTGTGCGCGGAGCGCTCGCCGATGCGGCAGTAGGCGATGGTGTCCTTGCTGAAGTCCACCCCGGCCTCGCCGTAGAGCGTGCGCAGCTCCTCGTCGGAACGGAAGGTGCCGTCGTCGTTGGCCGCCTTGGACCAGGGGATGTTCCTGGCCGTCGGGATGTGGCCGGCCCGCTGCGCCTGCTCCTGCGGCAGGTGGGCGGGGGCCAGCAGGCGGCCGGTGAACTCGTCGGGCGAACGCACGTCCACCAGGTTGAGCTTGCCGATCGCGGCGACGGCCTCGTCGCGGAAGGCGCGCAGGCTCAGGTCCTGCTCGGTCGCGGTGTAGGCGGTGGCCGGCCGGTCCGGCACCTCCTCCACCAGCTCGCGGGAGTCCAGCTCCCACTTCTTGCGGCCACCGTCCAGGAGCTTGACGTCCTGGTGGCCGTAGAGCTTGAAGTACCAGTACGCGTACGCCGCGAACCAGTTGTTGTTGCCCCCGTAGAGGACCACGGTGTCGTCGTTGCCGATGCCGCGCGCGGAGAGCAGGGCCTCGAAGCCCGCCTTGTCCACGAAGTCGCGGCGGACCGGGTCCTGCAGGTCCTTCTTCCAGTCGACCTTCACAGCGCCCCGGATGTGGCCCTTGTCGTAGGCGCTGGCGTCCTCGTCGACCTCGACGAGGACGACGTTCGGGGTGTCCAGGTTGGCTTCGACCCAGTCGGCGTCCACCAGTGCGGCGGAGCGGCTCATTGGATTCTCCCAGGTTGTAGACGGCGGATGATCAGGTAGAGCTCGCAGCCCAGGCAGAGGCCGAAGGCGGCGTTGAGGAAGGCGGCCAGCAGTGCCGCTGCTGTCGCACCCAGGGCCAGAGGAGTGACCCCGGCCGCGAAACCGATCAGGCCGAGCACAGCGAAGACGATGCCCACACCCTGCGCGAATCGGGGCGGCGTCGCGTCCTCCAGTTCACCCGGCGGGCCGAGCCTGGGCCGTACGAACCGTTTGAAGAACAGCACGTACGGCGCCTGGCCGGCGGCGCCGAGCAGGAACATCAGCGCCTGAGCGGCGAGCAGCCAGGGGTTGCCCGTGATCAGGACGAGTGCGAGAACCAGAGTCGTGACGGCCGCGCCGAAGCGAGGGCCTCGGGGATCGATCTGCATCGTGGGATGCTCCTGACGGGTTTCGCGACTGCGGCTTGGGTAAAAGCCGCGGGAATCACCCTCAGGCCCAGCGACAAAGGGCGGTCGCGACGCGGCAGAAATCAACCGCCCGCCGCTTCGTCAGCATCTCTGTCGTGGGAGTCACGTGCACGACAGTACCCTTTCGTCTCGCCATCTGTCATGCCCCGTCCGGTTGATGAGACGGACTGTCCACTGCGTGACCAAGTGCGGCGATGACGTCGGCCTTCCTCGGCTGACCAGACGCCCTTTTCACGATATTTCCGGACTTGTCGAGGACGAAGACGGTGGGCGTGCGGAGCACGCCGTACGCGCGGACCAGGTCCAGGCGGGACTCGGCGTCGATCTCGATGTGCCGCACCCCGGGCACCATCGCGGCCACCTCGCCGAGCACCCGGCGGGTGGCCCGGCACGGCTGGCAGAACGCGGTGGAGAACTGCACCAGCGTGGCCCGCTCGCCGAGCGGCTCCCCGACGTCCATCCCCGCCCGCCCCTTCCCCTTCTGGGCGCGCAGCCGCCCGGCCCGGCCACGCAAGATCAGCCCCAGCACCGTCGCCAGGGCCAGCGTCACACCGAGCACGATCAGTCCGGCCATCACCGCTGAAGAACCAGCAACCCCCGGGAGGAATTCCCGGGACCTTTCACGACGCGGGACTTTTCACGACGCGGAACTTTTCACGGCCCGGACGAACGCGGCACCGGACTGGGCCCGATCGGGACGGCGACCAGTTGCCGGCCCGCCGAGGTGATCAGCTCGAACCGGTCGATCTGCTCGATGGTGTACTCCGAGGAGCCCGACGGCAGCCTGGCCCGGGTGCCCTGGTAGTCCTGGGCCTTCACGGTCCAGCTGGAGACCGGCGAGACGGTGCCGTTCCGGTCCACCGCGATCAGGCGGCAGGCCGTGCCCGCCGGGACGCCGGACAGCTCGATGTCCACCCGGGTGCCGCCCTCCTCCGGGACCAGACCCAGGGCGAGATTGACCGGGCCCGAGCTGCCCTCGTACCAGACCTGCTCGGTCTTGAGCTGGCTCTCGGCCATGGGACTGTCCTTGGCGGCCGTCTCCACCGGCGCGGAGAACGCGGTGTCGCCCGCGCCATCGCCGGGTGAACGCGCCTCGGGGGCCGCCGCCTCCGGGGCTGCCCCCGCGACCGTGGCGGCCGTCTCCTGGCGGGCCTGCATGGTGGAGACCACCACCGAGCCGCCGACCGCCATCAGCACCACCGAGGCGGCCAGCGTGAGCAGCAGGCGGGAGCGCTTGTGGCGCTTGGCCGAGTCGGCCAGCAGCCGGTCCAGCACCGCCCGGGGCGGCGCGGCGGCCAACTGGATGTCGGCCACGCTCACCCGGCTCAGCAGCGGCGGCAGACCGGACAGCTCGGCCAGTTCGTCCTGGCAGGCCGGGCAGGTGTCCAGGTGGGCCTCCACCAGCGCGCTCTCCCGCTCGTCCAGCGCGCCGAGCACGTAGACGCCGAGCGAGAGCCGTACCTCGTCGCAGGGGGTGGTGTGCCGCGTCATGGTGCCAGCCCCCGCTCCTCCAGCGCCAGCTTGAGTGCGCGGAGCGCGTAGTACGTCCGCGACTTGACCGTACCTTGCGGAATCCCCAGGGACTCCGACGCCTCCTTCACGGACTGGCCTCCGTAGTACACGGCCAGCAGCACCTCTCGATGGTCGGCCCGGAGCGAGGCGAGCGCCTCGGCGATCGCCCACGACTCGACGGCCTTTTCCAGTTCGTCCTCGGCCGGCAGGACCGCCAGCGCGTCGTCGCCGGTCTCCGGGGGCCGCGACTTGCGGGCCCGGTGCTGGTCCACGACGAGGTTGCGGGCCACGGTGAACAGCCACGCCCGCACCGGCCGGTCGGCGACCGGATTGCGCCAGGCTCGCAGGATGGTCTCCTGCACGATGTCCTCCGCCCTGCCCGGGTCACCCGTCAGGCGCACCACGTAGCCGTAGAGTGGCCCGGCGTGGTCGTCGAACAGCGCTCGCACGAGTTCCTCGTCCGCGGTGCCAGCTGGGCTCACATCTACCTGACGGACGGGCTGCCCGTCCGGTTCAGCTCCGGAGCGGAACATCGGTCGCACTGCCCTGAACGGCCAGGCCTTCCGGCGTGGTACGGACGCTGGTGATCCGCAGGTTGAACGGCAGCTCCCCGATCGGCACGGTGAAGGTCATGAGGCGGTTGGCGTTGGGCACCGGCACGCCGCCGGCGAGCTTCACGTTGGTCGGCGTGAGCCGTACCGCGCCGCGGTTGACCTCGACCTTCAGGTCGGCGGTGACCGGGACCTGCTGGCCGAGCACGTTGAGGTTGCCGGAGACACGCAGGGCGTCGCCCGTACCCTCGACCTTGATGCCGCGCGGGGCGCGGGCGTCCAAGGTCTCCCTGGAGATGACGATGGTGGCGGTGACGCGCTCGGCGCGCAGATCCACCGCGGCGGCGTTCTGGATGAGGTCCATCAGGGGGGCGTTGACTCCGTTGAGGGTGGCGTCGATACCCGAGAGTTTCACGCCATGCTGAGTGATGCCGCCTATTTGGATGGAGATCTCCTCATACCGGCCGGCCAGCGCCTGGGTGAGGAAGGGGATGCCCTCGATGGTGACGGTGGGGGTGGCCTCCAGCTTGTACTTGGCCTCGATCTGACGGGCGATCTCGCGCTGCACACCCACGACCGCGACCCGGTCGAGGATCACGAGCAGGATGCCGAGCACGAGGATCGACACCATCAGTTTGCGCACCGCATTCCTCCGGTTTTGCGTACTTTGTGATCCAGCCTAGCCGCCGGCAAATGGCGGCAAAACCTCGACAACGGAACCTTCGGGAAGGTCGATCGTGTACGGGTCGCGGGTGCCGGCCGGAGCTCCGTCGATCAAGAAAGAACACCGTCTCACCACCCTCGCCAAATCAGGATTTACTGTGATTTTGGCTACAAGATCCCCGAGGGTTTCGGCCACGAACGGTTGTTCGGCGACACCAGCCGCTTCCTTTGCCGCAGCCCAGAAACGAACCGTTCCCGTTGCCATACGCCTCACCTGCCCCAGATTTCGACACACAGGGTAACCACAAGATTACGGTGATTCTCCACGTGAAGCGGTGTTCACACGGGGGACTCACATTGGACGCAAACATGCTGTGGGCTAATCTACGAACAACGGGACCTGGGCGACGTAGCCCCCGGGTCCTTACGTGTTTAGGACGGTGATCGGCCGGACCGGACCGATCCACCGTGAACGCGGATGAAGGAGGCGAGCCTGTGATCGTGCACAGCGCGGTGCTCTCCCGGCGCGCCCTGCCGTTAGGCGAGGAGGCCCCTTGAGCAATCTGCTCCTGCTTACCAATGCCCTGGAACCGTCCGCGGAAGTGCTGCCCGCGCTCGGCCTGTTGTTGCACTCGGTCCGGGTCGCCCCGGCCGAGGCCTCGGCCCTGATCGACGCGCCCCCCGCGGACGCCATCCTGGTGGACGCCCGGCGCGAGCTGGTCCAGGCCAAGAGCCTGTGCCGGCTGCTCCGCACGACGGGAATCGACTGCCCGCTGATGGTCGTGGTGACCGAAGGCGGGCTGGCGGCGATGACCGCCGAATGGGGTGCCGACGACGTCATCCTGGACACCGCCGGCCCCGCCGAGGTGGAGGCCCGGCTGCGGATGGCCGTCGGGAAGCTCTCCCTGGCCGCCGCCGAGGAGGTGCCCGACGAGATCCGCAGCGGCGACCTGGCCATCGACGAGGCCACGTACACGGCCCGCCTGCGCGGTCGTGCGCTCGACCTCACCTTCAAGGAGTTCGAGCTGCTGAAGTACCTGGCCCAGCACCCCGGGCGGGTGTTCACCCGGGCTCAGCTGCTCCAGGAGGTCTGGGGTTACGACTACTTCGGCGGCACCCGGACGGTGGACGTGCACGTCCGGCGCCTGCGCGCCAAGCTGGGCGCCGAGTACGAGTCGCTGATCGGGACCGTGCGGAACGTCGGCTACCGGTTCGTCCCCGACCGTGGGAACGAGCACGCCGAGGTGCCCGAGGTCGTGCGGCGTTAGCCGTACCTGAGATGTGAGAAGGCCCTCCGGGTGTTCACCCGGAGGGCCTTTCGCTTACCTGATTACGGGATGACCGTGATGTGGTTGGCCACCGGAGGCGCCACCGGCGAGTGCGCGCCCAGGTAGGCGGCGAACGCGTCGATGTCCAGCGGGCCGCTCCACAGGTCGGTGCCGCTCGTGAAGGCGGCGAACGCGTCGCCACCGCCGACCAGGAAGTTGTTGGCCGCGACCCGGATGGTCTGGGCGTCGGTCACCGGCTGACCGTCGATCTTGATGTTGCTCACCTTCGTGCCCCAGGCGGCGCTGGTGCTGTAGGTGTAGGTGAAGTTCGACGACGGCTGCAGGATCTTGGTGAACGCCTGGTTGTTCGGGCCGCCCACCCACTGCTGCTCAAGCAGCAGCTTCAGCTGGGCGCCGGTCAGCGTGACCACCTGCATCAGGTTGTTGAACGGCTGGACCGTGAACGCCTCGCCGTAGGTCACCACGCCGTCGCCCTCACCGGCCGAGGAGCCGGCGTAGGTGAGGCCGGCCCGGATGCCGCCCGGGTTCATCAGCGCGATCTGCGCGTTGCCGCCGGTCTTGGTGCCCTCCAGCTGGGCGTCCGCGATCAGGTTGCCCAGCGGGACCTCACCGGACGCCGAGGCCGTGTTGGGCATGTCGGCGGTGATGCGGCCGATCGGCTTGTTGGCCACCGCGGAGGTGCGCGACTTCCACAGGTCGATGAAGGCGACGGTCTGCGCGTCGGGGGTCACCGTACGGCGCACCACGTGGTTGTCCGCCACGACCGAGGAGCGCACGATGTCGCCGGTGTTCTTGTCGATCTGGAAGTCGATCTGGGTCAGCACCCGGCCGAACGAGGAGCCCTGCGTGAAGACGCGGGGGTTGCCCTTGGGGTCGTTGACCTTGCAGATGTACGCCTGGTGCGAGTGGCCGCTGATGACCAGGTCAACCTCGGCGTCGAGGCCGTTGGCGATGCGGGAGCCGAGGCCGGGAACGACCGGGCAGGCGTCCGGGCTCTGGTTCGGGGTGACCTGGTCACCCTCGTGCACCAGGACCACCTGGGCCTTGACGCCGCGCTTGGCGAGGAACTTGGAGGTCCGGTTGGCCGCGGCGACCTCCTCGGTGAACTTCAGGCCGGCGATGCCGGAGGCGGTCACGATGCTCGGGGTGGTCGCGGTGACCAGACCGATGAAGGCGACCTTCTCGCCGTTGATCTTCTCCAGGTAGAACGGTGCCAGGGCGTGCTTGTTCTTCTTGTCCAGCACGTTGGCGGCGATGAAGTCGAACTTCGAGCCCTTCCACTTGCCGGCCGGGGAGCACCCGTCGACCGGGTGGCAGCCGCCCTTCATGATGCGCTTGAGCTCGGTGTAGCCCTCGTCGAACTCGTGGTTGCCGGCGCTGGAGGTGGACAGGCCGAGCATGTCCAGGAACTCGACGGTCGGCTCGTCGTGGTAGGCGGCCGACAGCAGCGGGCTGGCGCCGATCAGGTCACCGGCCGCGACCAGCACGGTGTCCTTGTTCTTGTACTGCTTGACGTAGGTGGCGAGGTAGGCGGCACCGCCCACCCCGTCGACGACGGTGCCGGTCTCGTCGGCGATCCGGCCGCTCGACCCGGTCGGGGGCTCCAGGTTGCCGTGCAGGTCGTTGATGGACAGGAGCCGGACCGGAACGGTCTTCTCCTTCTCCTTGCCTTTGCCGATGACTTCGGCCTTGTCCTTGACATTGTCGCGCGCGGGTGTCGCACTCGCGGTGGGCATCGCGAGGGCAAACGCACCCGCCGCGGCGACCACGGCCACGGCGAGTCGTTTGAGGGAAGCTGAGCTCATGCTCACCGAGCGTAGAGAACCCGTCTGGCCATCTAATGTCTCAAAGGTAACGATTCCACAGAGGCGTGCATGGCGGGATTTGCCAATAGCCGGGTCGTAGAGTGCGTTCCATGAACGCGCACGTGATGATACGGGAACGGTTGGGCGACGACCAGGTAACTTCGGTGCTGGCGCTGGTGGAAGCGGCTACCGAGACCGACGGGGTGCGGCCGCTGAACGAGCACGTGATGCTCCATCTGCGGTACGGCGGGGACACCGGCGCCCGGTCCCTCCTCCTCCACCATTCCGGAAATCTCGTGGGATTTGCCCATTTGGATCCTACGGATCTGGTGGCGGGGCCGAGTGGGGAGCTGGTGGTGCACCCCGAGTACCGGCGGCGGGGGTTCGGGCGGGAGTTGCTCGATGCCGTGCTGGCGGAGAGTCCCGGGGGGCGGCTGCGGTTGTGGGCGCACGGGGATCATCCGGGGGCCGCGCGGCTGGCGGCTTCCGCGGGGTTCGCCCGGGTTCGGTCGTTGTGGCAGATGCGGCGGTCGTTGTTCGCGCCGTTGCCGGCGGCTGCGGTCCCCCCAGGCGTACAGATCCGGATATTTCGCCCGGGGGAGGATGAGTCGGATTGGCTCGCGCTCAACGCGCGGGCGTTCGCCCACCATCCCGAGCAGGGGTCCTGGAGCCCCGCCGACCTCTCCCAGCGGGAGAAGGAGCCGTGGTTCGACCCCGCCGGGTTCTTTCTCGCCGTACGGGACGGGCGGGTGACCGGCTTCCACTGGACCAAGGTGCACGGGGCGGACGACCACGGCCACGAGGCCATCGGCGAGGTCTACGTGGTCGGCGTGGACCCCGCCGAGCAGGGCACCGGCCTGGGCCGGGCGCTCACCCTGACCGGCCTGGCCCACCTGCGCGGCCGCGGCCTCTCCCAGGTCATGCTCTACGTGGACGAGGACAACACGGCCGCCATCCGCCTCTACACGGCGCTCGGCTTCAGCCGGTGGGACACCGACGTGATGTACGCCTACCCGGCTGATTGATGAGCCCGTACAGCTACTCGATGAGCCCGTGCAGCGCGAAGTAGGACACCGCGGCCACCAGCGCGGCGGCCGGGATGGTCAGCACCCAGGCCGTCACGATGTTGCCCGCCACTCCCCAGCGCACGGCTGACAGCCGCTTGGTGGCGCCCACACCCATGATCGCGCTGGTGATGGTGTGCGTGGTGGAGATGGGCGCGCCGAACCCGATGGCCGCCGTGTACAGCACGGTCGCGGCGGCCGACTCGGCGGCGAACCCGCGCGGCGGGTCCAGCGCGATGATCCGGCGCCCGAGGGTGCGCATGATGCGCCAGCCACCCGCGTACGTGCCGAGCGAGATGGCCCCCGCCGCGGCCAGGATCACCCACTGCGGGATGTCCTCCCCGGGGACCGCGTACCCGCCAACGACCAGGGCCAGGAAGATGACGCCCATGGTCTTCTGCGCGTCCTGCAGGCCGTGCCCGAGCGCCATCGCGGCGGCCGAGACCGTCTGCGCGTACCGGAACCCCTTGCCGGTGCGGTGGGGGTTGCTGTTGCGGAAGATCCACAAAATCGCGATCATGATGAGCGCGGCCAGCGAGAAGCCGACCAGCGGGGAGAGCACCATCGGGATGACCACTTTCTCCAGCACGCCGTCCCAGTGCACGGTGGTGGTGGCGGCCAGCGCCGAACCGACCAGGCCGCCGATCAGCGCGTGACTGCTGGAGGAGGGCAGCCCGAAGTACCAGGTGATCATGTTCCAGGTGATCGCGCCGACCAGGCCGGACCCCACGATGACCAGCCCGTGCGCCCCCTGCGGCGGATCGATGATCCCCTTGCCCACGGTGGCGGCCACCTGGGTCCCCAGATGGGCGCCGATGAAGTTCATCACCGCCGCCATCAGCAGCGCCGCGCGTGGTGTCAGCGCGCGGGTGGAGACGGAGGTGGCGATGGCGTTGGCAGCGTCGTGAAAGCCGTTGGTGTAGTCGAACACCAGGGCGATGACGACCACCCCGATGACGAGGGCGAGTTCCACTTAGCTTTCCTTGACCGCGATCGACTCGACCGTGTTGGCGACCCGCTCGAACGCGTCCGCCGCCGACTCCAGCTGGTCGATGATCTCTTTCATCTTCAGCACGGTCAGCGCGTCGTACTCCCCGCCGAAGAGCTTGGCCAGCAGCCGCCGGTAGACCTGGTCGGCCTGGTTCTCCAGCCGGTTGATCTCGATCCAGTACTCGTTGAGGTTCTTCATCGACCGCAGCCGCGGCATCGCCTCCGCGGTCAGCTCGGCCGCCCGCTCCAACACCTCGACCTGCCGGACGACCTCCTTGGGTAGATGATCGACCTGATAGAGCACGATCAGGTCGGCCGCCGCCTCCATGAAGTCCATGACATCGTCAAGACTGGACGCGAGCCGGTAGATGTCCTCCCGGTCGAACGGGGTGATGAAGCTCTCGTTCAGCCGATTCATGATCGCATGAGTGCGCTCGTCACCTGCGTGTTCGCAGGCGCGCATTTTCTCGGCCAGGGCTTCCCGATCCGAGCCGTCACTGATGATCTCCACCAGCAGGCGCGAAGCGGTCACGAGGTTGTTCGCGGAATCGGCGAACAGGTCGTAGTAACTGTCCTCACGGGGTGTGAGACGCAGGCGCACGACGATCTCCAGAGGTGCAGGGGCGTTCCGCAGAGAAGAGTACGGGCAACGATGTGAAATGCGAACTTAAGCCCAAGCATGCCCAGATGTCGCCTGTTCTTCTTCTTAGGGTTGCCTGGTGTTCCAGTCGTTTCTGCCCTGGATCACGTTTTCGTACGGTGGAAATTGAGGAAGGAACGGCTTGGGGTGGGGCCACGCTGGCCCTGATACCGGGAACCGTACCGCGCGGAGCCGTACGGGAAGTCGGCGGGGGAGCTCAGCCGGAACATGCACAACTGACCGATCTTCATCCCCGGCCACAGCTTGATCGGCAACGTGGCGACGTTGGACAGTTCCAGCGTGACATGACCCTCGAACCCCGGGTCGATGAACCCCGCCGTGGAGTGCGTCAACAGCCCCAGCCTGCCCAGGCTGCTCTTCCCCTCCAGACGGCTGGCGATGTCGTCCGGGAGGCTGATCACCTCGTACGTACTGGCCAGGACGAACTCCCCCGGATGCAGGATGAACGGCTCATCCCCCTCCGGTTCGACCTCCCTGGTCAGATCGGGCTGCTCGATCGCGGGATCGATATGCGGATACCTGTGGTTCTCGAACACCCGGAAGTACCGATCCAGCCGCACATCGACACTTGACGGCTGGATCATCTCCGGGTCGTACGGATCCAGCTTGACCCGCCCCGCCTCGATCTCCACCCGAAGATCCCGATCAGAAAGCAACACCCGCCCGACTCTAGCCGCCCACCTGCTCCAACACCCACCCCACCCAGATCCGATCACACTCTCCGCACACTTGAATGCGGCACCCGCTCCAAAATCCGCTACAGTGGACCACGCAGCCGACCTCCGGGTCACGCCTCGCGGGTGTAGTTCAATGGCAGAACATCAGCTTCCCAAGCTGACAGCGCGGGTTCGATTCCCGTCACCCGCTCCACATGCGAAAGCCCAGGTCATCCGGTGGATTCGGAGCCTGGGCTTTGATCTTGTTGGGACTATTTGATCTCCGCGTGCCATTAACGTGCCATTAGGCACCGGAGGCGATCCGACGGGTCGGCGCGCGGGCGAAGCCAACCGGGGCAACTCGGTGAGTTCTTCGAATTGCCCCGGCAGCCTCAACGGGTCCTAGCCTGCAGGAGCTACGCGTAGCTCTTCAGCCGCCAGGTGACCGCCTGGTTGCGGTAGGGGGGCATGACGTTCGTCTTTGCGATGGGGGCCGTGGTCGACGGGTTGGTCGTGACCTCCCACGTACCACTCTCGGGACACTTCTCCCCGGTCTTGGCGGTGGTACCGATGGGCTTCTTCAAGGAGTTCTCCTAACTCGTTGGCGGGACTCCCCCGCCACAGAGCACTGAGGTTCTTGATCACAGCCCGATCAAATGTTGCCCCGGAAAACCGATAGGCAGCACTCAAATGCTAGGGTCGCTAACTGTCACGATTAACAGGCCCCGGCTGCAGGCATGGATCAGGCACCAGCCCCGACCGTCTGTGGCCGGGGTTTTCGTGCTTCCCAGAAGTCTAGTGGTACCACGAGTGGCGTGTGATGCGAGAAAGCCGAACATAGTCTCGGATCAGCACTCGGCCCTTTCGACCTGCGGCTACCCTTTCGAGCCCAATACGTCCCGGCGTGTCGCATGGGAAAGCATGTAATCCATGTAGGAATTTAGAATACCTGTTCTTGTTCGGCCTGTCCGTGCAAGTGCTTGTTGATCGCCTCGGTGATGGTCTTGTCTGCGCCTCGTACCGCGTGCTGATAGATCATCGCTGCTCGTACGTTGTCGTGCCCCATCCGCGCCATCAGATCCTTGAGCCCGGCCCCCGACTCCGCCGCGATCATGTTTCCCGTGTGACGCAGATCATGCAGGTGAAGACCCACGGCACCGATCGCTCGAACGGCCTCCATCCAGGCACTCACCTTGTTGAAGCCGCTACGCCGCATCGGACCGCCCTTGATGCCCGCGAACACCAGAGCTTCGGGCTCGGGCTTCACATAGGTCTGAAGGTGTTCGCGCAGTGCGGGAAGAACCGCCTGTGGGATGCCGACGATGCGCTTGCCGGCCTTTGACTTGGGCGGACCGAGGATGATCTCACCCGTGGAGCGCTCGACGAACGCCTGACGTACCCTGACGGTCCCCTCGTCCAAGTCGATGTCAGCGCGAGTCAGCGCGGTGATCTCACCCCAACGCAGGCTGGCGAAGGTCATCAGCAGGACAAAGGCCCTGAACCTGCGATCGTGCGTGAAGTCGGCCTGTTCCCGGTCCACGAGTGCCCACAGGGCGCGCTCGGCCTCGCCCCGGCTTGTGAACACCTCGGGGTGGCCTCGCATCTCCCCGTGACGCCGATAGCGAAGCCGGTAACCCTGCTTCACCGCCCTGACGTTGCCGATAGGGCGCCGTCCGATCACATCGGCCAACTCGAAGACCTTGGACACGCTGAGGACCGGCCGTTCCGGGGCGTGCTCGTCACCGGCCCCTCGGATCCGGCACGGGTTGCGCTGAAGGACCCGGTCATCTTCAACCGCCGTCATCAGCACCGCCCGCAGTAAGCGATACGCCTTGGCCGCCATCGACACGGAGACACCGCTACCGAGGAGCTGCGTCCGCCACTGCCGAATCATGGGAGTCGACAGTTTGCCGAGCGATACCCCGCCCAAGTACGGCGTGATGTGCTTGGCGAGCGTCCACGTGTACAGGTCCACTGTTCGCGGACGCAGTCCGGGACGCTCCTTGATCCATGTCTCGGCGTAGTCCTTGAGCTTGATCTTGGCGCGCTCGGGATCCGTCCACTCCCCCGCGATGATTTGACTCTCGATCAGGGTCAGAGCCCGGTCAGCGTCGCCCTTCCGCTCGAAGGTCTCTTCTCCGTTGCGCATCCGCCCATCGGGGCCCGGGTAGCGAATCTGGAACCGGCCAGAGGGCAGCTTACGGATACTGCCAAACCGCCGGTGGTTGTCCTTGTTGGCCATCACGCAGCCCTCCCAGTGACGTCGTAGGTCGTCAGCGGGGCGACCGTGCCCGCGACGACGAAGGCGACAAGGGCCGACTCACGGATGCGCACGTGGCGGCCGACTTTGACGAATTCGATGCGTCGTTCGGCGATCAGGCGACGAACGAAGCGCTCGGAGGTGTGCAAGATCTCGGCGGCTTCAGGGACGGAGTACAGGGGCTCCATCACGCCGCCATCCCTTGAGTTGCCGAAGGATCTTGGTCGTCTGCTCGGGTTTGGAGTTCGGTCATGTGGTTGCGCCAGCGCTGGCGTTCGTGGACCGCGCGTAGCAGCCGGACGGAGATGGGTGGGAGGTTGGCGTCTCCGTTGGGGATGGGCCGCCAGGTGTAGCGGTGCGGGTCGGCGGGATCCTCGGGGATGCCCAGGGCCTGCATTGCCCAGGTGCGCCGGTCCTGCTTGTGTTCGGTGAGGGTCTTGTTGGACCACTTGCGGGAGACCAGGACGCGACGGCCGGCGTAGCCAAGGTGCTCGGGCCGGTGGGCTTTGGCGGTGCATCGGCCGGGGGTCATGCCGGGTTTGGCGTTCTTGGGCTGGACGCCGTAGCGGAGCCAGTTCGCGCACGACGCCGAGCAGGGTTCCAGCCGTACAGCCTCGCCGAGGCGTTCGGCATGACGCCGTTGCCCCTCGTGATCCGGATCGGGGATGCGTCCGAGGGATTTGGTCAGGTACTTGGACAGGTAGCGGATGCATTGGTCGGCATCCTTGGTGCCGGCGAGCACGCCTTGCAGGTCGAGCTGTTGCCCGAAGCGCACGACATGGACCGGTTCAGCGTCGGGGTCACGGTCGAGTTGGTCAAGTGCTTCATCCCAGGTGGGCAGGACTTCGCCGGTGTCGGGGTCGAGGTAGCCGGCCCCGTCCTCCCATACCGGCAGGTGGCTCGCCTCGAATCGGACGGTGTCCAGGGGGGGCCACCACACTTGGTGGTAGGTGGCGGCCACGATCTGCCGCAGTTCGGCGCGGGGGAGGGTCCCGCGGATTGCCATGTGCAGGTGCGGCGCGAGCCGTTTCTGTGGTTCGACGGTGGCGAAGTACTGCACGTCGAACCCGGCCACGCGGCGCAGGTTCTGCACGAAGCGGTCGACGAGCTTGGAGAAGTGCAGGGCGTCCCGGGCCGCCGCCGTGTAGTCGTAGCGGTCCGGATCGACCGGTACTCCGTCCTTGACCTTGCCGTAGGAGGGCAGGGTGAGGGTCAGGAACATCGACGGCCGGAACACCTTGCCATGCGGAGACCGGAAGACCCGGCCGAGCGTCGTCCTGGCCATCGTGCGCTTGGGCAGATCCGGTGCGTCCTGCCGCCGTCTGGTCGACCGCGCCCGTTTGGTCACCGGGGAGCCGATCACGTTCCCGCGCACCCCGGCCGCGTTGATCTCCTCGTCCAGCTCGACGATCGCCAGGTCGATGTCAGCCGTGTCGTGGCCGTCGCGTGCGGCCTGGTCGCGTGCGGCCTGGAAGTCGGCCCGCTGTTCGATGAGGTGGGTTTGGTAGTCGTCGGCGGGTCCGGGGGTGATGGCGGGTTCCTCGGTCAGATGCCAGCCTTCCCGGCATTGGGCCACCCGCAGGTGCCGGTTGCGCTTGGCGCAGGAAGGGCACTTGGCTTCCAGGGTGGCCCCGCACGGGACATCGATGATCTCGGAGGCGCCGGTGTGGGTGTCGATCCGGCGTAGCGGGACCGGGCGGATGCACACCTCGTTCTGCACCGCGATGGACTCCACCACTTCCCGCGCTATCGGCAGGCCCATCCGGACCGCGCGGGGGATGCGCCGGTCATTGGCGTTGATCACGACTCACCTCCGGTCTGTTCGGTGATCGCCGATGCTCTGGCTCCGCATTCGCGGCACTCGACCACGCCCCGGACCGGGAACAGCCACAGCGCGTCGGAGGCGCCGCAGGCCGAGCAACGCAGGTCATCAAGGAACTCGGCCAGGTCAGCCACGCTCGCCCCTGTCCGTCGTCCCCGTCGTCTCGGCCCTGCTCGGCACGTCGTCGTCGTCCTGGTGGGCGCCCTGTTCAATGCCGTTCGTCGGGATTTCGGTGCGGGTGATCAGGTTGGCGTCCAGGCGGGCCAGGTCGCTGTAGGGGTCGGCGAAGACGCGCGGGTCGGCCAGGGCCATCACCCGGAGGTCACCGCCCGAGGTGGGCAGAATGATCAGCAGGCCGTGTGCGGCAGCGGTGTCGATCTCGGCGGGAGTGCCGCGCAGAGTGATCCTCATCGGTCACCGCCCGCGTACTCGGTGACCATGTCCTTGATGTCGGTGTCGGAGACGTACGCGGCCCGGACTCGGACCGGTTCAGGGCTGGTCTCCAGGCGGATGTAGCCGACGCCCGCACCGCGTTCGGGGATGGGTGAGATGTGGTCGGCAAGGGCGCCGTTGTCCCGGGTGCCGTCGCCGAGAACCATGTCGACCTGTTCGGACTCATCCAGCCGCAGCGCGATCCGGTCCGGGAACAGGTTCCGGATGCTGATCACGTTCTTACGCGGATCCTGAAGCGCGGCCAGCACGCCGACCCCGACCGCCCGGCCCTGGGTGGTCAGTGTCGCCAGCGCGGCCAGGGTGCGGTAGCGGAGCTGTTTGTCGGTTTGGTAGGCGGTCAGGAACGCCACCTCATCGACGATCACGAGAACGAACGGATCCTCGGTCGTGGGCACGTGGGTACGGCGGACACCGGCGAACCGGTCGGCCCGCTCCTGCATCACCGCCACGGCCGCTTCCAACAGGTCCGCGCACTGCGCAGGGTCGGCGGCGTAGCGTTCCCCGAACAGGGCCCGCCCGTAGGACAGTTCCATACGTTTGGGATCCAGGGCCCACAGTTGAGCCACCCCCGCTCGGGCCGCCGGCAGCAGCGCCCGGACCGTCCCCCACAGGATCGAGCCCTTCCCGGCCCCGGTCGCCCCGGCCACCAGGACATGCGTGCCGTGGACCTTGAGTCGGAACGGGCCGCCGTCCTCGCGCCGTCCGATCTCCACCGGCCCCACCGACACCTCATCCGGGATGGGCAAGGCCGGGATCGGGGCGGCCAAGGGGTCGCGGCGGGGGAAGGTGAGGGTGAGCCGTCCGGCCGCCGTCACCGTGATACGGCAGGATGGGGCGGCGAAGCCGTGGGCCAGGTGGTCGATGCGGTCGGTCCAGTCCTTGACCGCCTGCCCGGCCAGCATTCCCACCGTGACGTGGTCGGCCCAGCCGTCACAGCGGACCTTGAGTAAGCGGGGGAGGTAGTCGCGTCCGCGTAGGTGACGGCCGAGCCCGGAGACGGTCATGACGGGTTGCCAGTGCCGCCGGTAGATCCACAGCCAGCGGCCGAAGGCCAGCACCCGCCAGCCCACCAGCCGCCGGAAGGAATCCCAGTCGAGCGCCGCCCAGACCAGCGCGGTGGTGAGGACGGCATCGGCGGTGATGAGCGCCACCAGGTGGCCGTAGCGGGCCCAGCAGACGGTGAACGCCGACAGCAGCCCGGCCAGGATCGGGTGACGCCAGACGATCCGGATCACGGAGGCCAGCAGCCGCCATATCCAGATGGCCAGGGTGAGCAGGGCCGGGGTTTTGACCACGGCCGGGCGGAAGACGATCGCGGTGTCGGGGGTGGTGGTGACGAGGTTCCTCGCCTCGTCACCGGGGAGCTTTCGAAACATTAGACTTCAGGTCCTCTCCGAGCATTCGCGTGCGGTGGGAGACTCGGGGGCCGCCGGAAGTTGCCGCTTCCAGCGGCCCCGCCTTGCCGTTCAGATAGAGCTGTCCAGGGCGTTCAGGCAGCCGCCTCGCCCGACACCGCCACCGGCGTGGAGGTGAGCTGAGGCATCGCGGTCGTAGGGGTTCCGTCGCCGGAGGTTCCGGTCTCGCCCTGCTCCTGGTGGATGCGCTCGCAGTCGGCCAGGTAGGTGGCCGCCGCGTTGACGATCTGCCGGGCGATCTCGATGTCGGCCGCCGTGACGGGCCCGGCCCCGGTGGTGGAGACGCACACATCGGCCTCGGCGGACCGCAGGGCCAGGTAGGGGCGTCCGGTGGTGAGCACTCCCGCCCGGCACGCCAGGTCCGGGGTGTAGAAGGAGATGCTCACCTGGGGCGTCTCACCCCGGGGCATGTAAATCGTGGCGTAGGTGTAGGGGGCGTGGCTCATGCCGAGGCCCTTTCGTTGAACTGCTGCTCCAGGGCGGCGGCGAAGGCGGCGGCCTGCTCGGCCAGGCAGGCGGCGAAGTCCAGGTCCGCGCGGGTGACCTGGTCACCGCTGGTGGTGGACACCAGGACCTGGAGGCCGGGGAAGACCAGCCGCAGGACCGGCGTGCGCTGCGGGTAGGGGTGGTGAGCAGCCCAGGCGCCGGGACCGGCCTTCAGGGCGATCGTGCTCACCGCGTAGGGGCGCTGTCCCATCAGGCCGCCTCTCCGGAACGAGCACCGGCGCTGGCTGCGCCGGAAGTGGTGGCGCCGGTGGTGGTGTGCTTGCTGGCGGGACGAGCCGGGCGCATCTCGCGTGCCTTGACCGAGTAGGCCAGGCGACCGACCGGGTTGACCCAGGGAGTGACGGTCATGCCGTCGAACTCCACCGGCGTGAACGGCAGCCCCGGCACCATCGGCGGCGGAACCGGCTCGGTGACCGAGGCGATCTTGACCGAGACGGTCTTGGCGGCGGCCTTGACGGTCGGGTCGCCGTCCATGACGGCGATCTGCCACACCGGCTCTCCGGTCTGCTTGTCACGGGACTGCACGAACCGGTCGGGGGTGGATGCGTCGAAGTCCCTGACCTTCTCGACCTCGCCGACGATGTAGCAGCCGTGCGGGAACACCTGGTGGAAGTGCACAGGGATGGGTCCCTGTAAGGCCATGTCCTTACTCCTTCGTCCAGTCGACAACTTGTATTGTCGAGCTACTAAGGAAGATTACCACTCAATGCCGACAACTCGACAAGTCGAGTCGTATCAAGCGGTCGAAGTAAGGGACTTCTGTCCAAACAGACAAGCCCGGTCCAAGCCGAGAGACACAGCAATGGCTTGTCAGGGCCGATGCCCCTAAGACCGTGTCTTGATTGGTGGTGAATCGTTGAGTCAGCCGTGACGACGTTCGTGGATCGGCTGGTTCCTGAGGAGCTGTGGGAGTTGTTCGAGCGGGTGGTGCCGCCCTCTCCGACCAGGCCGCAGGGCGGCGGGCGTAGGCGGGCCGATGACCGGCTGATCCTGGCGGCGATCGTGTTCGTGGCCACCACCGGCTGCACCTGGCGGCAGCTGCCGCCGATCTTCGGCGCCTCCTGGCAGACCGTCCACCGCCGCTTCGCCGAATCGAGCGCCGCCCGCGTGTGGGCCAAGCTCTACCGGATCCTGCTCGATGAACTGGGCTCGCGCGGCGAACTGGACTGGTCGCGATGCGCCATCGACTCCGTCAGCGTGCGAGCGGCCAAAGGGGGGATCTGACAGGCCCGAATCCTGTCGATCGCGGCAAGAACGGATCGAAGATCCACCTCATCACCGAACGGAGCGGTCTGCCCATCTCCGTCGGGATCAGCGCCGCCAACACCCACGACAGCCTCGCCTTGGAGCCGCTGGTGCGCGGCATCCCGCCGATCCGCTCCCGCCGCGGCCCTCGCCGCCGCAAGCCCGCAAAGCTGCACGGCGACAAGGGCTACGACTACGCGCATCTGCGGGCATTCCTGCGCGGGCGCGGGATCGTCCCGCGCATCGCCCGCCGGAGTATCGAGTCCAGCCAGCGACTGGGCCGTCACCGCTGGGTGGTCGAGAGGACCGTTTCCTGGTTGGCCGGCTGCCGCCGATTACACCGCCGCTACGAGCGCCGGGCCGACCACTTCGGGTCCTTCGTCGCCATCGCCGCAGCCCTCATCTGCTACCGCCGACTCACCAAATGAGACTTCTTCTAAAGAGCGCTAAAGGGCGTAGGAGTCTTCCAACTCGTGCAGGTCCCCCGGCAGCACGATGTCCACGATCAGGACCGGCCGCCCGCCCCCGTTGAACACACTGGCCAACACCCCCAACACCGGCGCCGTCTTCCGCACCCCCAGATGCGCGGCTTCCTCCGTGGAGGGGTGACGAGCGCTCAGCCGTTCGGCGACATGAGCCAGCTTCACGCCCTTACTCGCACGCAGATGCTGGCGGATGCTCACGCTCAACGGCTGATCACGCCCCAGGTCGGTGCCGTCCGCCAGATCGAGCGGGCACCACACCGTCACCAGCTCTGTCGTACGCTCGCCGTCGCCGAACAGCAGGCGCCGCATCATCACCGGCGTCTTCTCGGCCACGCCCAGGAGCTTGGCGACGCTCGGCGGCGCCGGATGCTCCCCCACCGCGACGAGCGAGCCGTTCTCATCGGCTTCCGCACGGTCCAGCACGGCGCGCCCGGCCCGGGAGGTGTCCTCCTCCGGCCGGGCGGTCTTCACGAACGAGCCCTTACCGTGCTCACGGTCGATCGTGCCCCGCAACTGGAGGACCTGAAGGGCCCGGACCACGGTCGGCCGGCTGACCCCGAACTCCCGCACCAGCTGCGTTTCGGAGGGAAGGAGCGACCCGGGGGGATAGGTGCCGTCGGCGATCCGCCGGCGGATGGCCTGCACGATCTGCGCGTACTTCGGCGGCGCGTATTCCTCATCGGGCGACATGACGACTTCCCTACAACTCGACTTGTCGTGAAGTCTAACCATGCTGTTTCGCTATGTCACCAGCGCCCAGGGAACCCGGCCTTCAACCCAGACGTTCCGCCCCACCCCCGCTCGTACGAGGCTTATGGCCACGCTTCCTCATCCACTGGGAAGGACCCGATCTGGGGCACCGTGTACACCCACCCCAGGTGACGGAGGAACCCCACTGCACGGCGAACGGTACTCCTGCTCACCTGGTGCGTCCGCATCATCCTGATCTCACTGGGCAACGCCTCATGAGGCAGATAGCTCCCCTCACGGATGTTCTCCACTACCTCATCAGCGATCATCCGATAGAGGGTCATCCGGTGCGGATGACGGGTCCGGGGAAGCGGCCGGCCCGGATACCACCGGCCGACGAAGGTCCCGCACCCGCGCGCCAGATACGCCACATCCTCCTGACGGAGAACCCGCAACGCCTTAACCGCCGTCTTCTTGGCCACCCCGAACCACTTCACCAGTTCCGGCACGCTCGGAAGCGCGTCATCCTCCACCAGCTCACCCCGGGCGATCCGCTCCCGGAGAATCCGCGCGATCTGCCGATAAAGCGGAACCGGTCCCACACGATTCAGCTCGTACGCCCCCGGAGGGACCTCCCCTTGAACACGCCCGAACAACGCGGACATGATCAGTCCAATCCCCGGCCCGCCCCCACAGCCCGGAATCACGAAATCCGACAAGATGAGAAGTGATGCCGCCTGTGCGCCCTCGCGCCCACCCAGCTGGACGCCAGCGCCCGCAGCCAGACCGCTGAGGTGCTGGGCGGCAAACCGGATCAATGAGCCCCGGAACGCGGGAGTTGTAGCGCCTCAACCCGAAGGGCCACCCGCCGCGCCGCCGTCACGATGTCCCGGGCGTCATGAAAGGCGTAGGCGGGATCCCACGGCTTGCACGGCCGCCCCGACGCCCACCAGAAGCTGTAACCGTCGCTCCAGACCAGCAGGCCCGCCCCCACTGACACGAACGCGACCCCGAACCCCGCGCACACCTCACCGGCGATCCCGTACCGCTCGAACAGTTCAGCCCGCAACGCTCCCGCCGCTTCCCCGGCAGCGTCCCAACCGGCACCGGTCAGCTGGGCCGGCCAGACTCGCTGATCCCGTCGGCGACCGTCCATCACGACGCGCCGCCGGTTGATTCAGTGGCGTTGCCGCCCTGGCATCCGAGACATTCGACCGTCACGCGAGACGGAGAGGAGATCTCGGGGGAGCCTTGAGCAGCGACGACGCTACGCCGAGGGGTCGCGTACTTCCAACCACGGCCTGAACACCAGGAGCAGTCAACCGACATGGTTGGAGAATTCCGCGAACGCCTGTTTCTTCTCGACTTCCTCTATGTCTCACCTATTCGGTTCATGTCTCATCTAGTCTCGTCTATGGCTCCTCTCTTTGATCAGGACTGATTTGACCAGGCCATCGCAGGTCCCTTCATCGAGGCGTAGACCATGACCGAGCAGGTGATCAGGTTAAAGACGCTGCTACAACAGCGTCATTGGCAGAGCTACAGCACCTTCTGCCGGGAGTACGACAAAGCCGCCCAACGGGTAGACCCCTGCCTCCTGGGCAAATGGCCAAGCCGCGCCCAGCTCAACCGCTGGGTGTCCGGCGAACTCAAGGGCCTGCCCTACGCCGATCACTGCCGCGTCCTGGAGGAGATGTTCCCCGGCAGCACGGCCGCCGAGCTTTTCTCACCCGGCCCCCTCCCGGTGCCCGCCCAGAGAACCAGCCAAGACGACACGCCGGCACCGGTGCACACGAGCCTTCTGCCATCCCCGACCGCCGACGTGACGGCCGTGTTCACCAGCCGTTCGGCGTTCACCGCCGCGCACCCACCGTCAACCCTGTTCGACAACGCCAGCGAGATCAACGCCGCCGGCCTGTCGCTCAACGTCATCTGTCAGAGCTACCCCGACCACCAGCTCAGACGACTACTCGAAAGCGGCACCCGGATCAGGTGCCTGTTCCTCGACCCAACCGGCGACGCGATCCGGGCCCGCGAAGCCGAGGAGAACTACACCGACCAAACCTTGCAATCCCTCACCGCGCTGAATATCAGCATCCTGACCAGGCTCCGAGCACGCCTGGACGAGGAGTCCGCGGCACGCCTGGAGATCCGCGTCTACGACGAGACCATCCGCTTCAATATCCTCATCGTTGACGGAACCACCTGCGTCGTCCAGCCCTACCTTCCCGCCGCCCGGGGAGTCGACTCGCCCACCCTCGTCATGACCCACGACGAAAGCACCGAAGCCGGGCTGTTCCCCGTCTTCGCCCAGGTCTTCACCTCACTGTGGGAGCGGAGCACCCCCGTATGATCCTGGACGCCCGCGCACTCCTGCCCCTGGCAGAGCAGGCCGTCACCATCGCCCGAGCCATCCTCACCACCCGCATGCCCGGCCTCGTCATCGCCAAGGGAGACCGCGACATGGTCACCGAGGTGGACTACGCCATCGAAGCCGCCGTCCGCGAGTTCCTCGCCCGCGAAACCCCGGACATCGGCCTGCTCGGCGAAGAGGAAGGCATCACCGGGAACCCCGACGACCCGATGTGGGCACTGGACCCGTTGGACGGGACCGCCAACTTCACCCACGGCATCCCCCTGTGCGGCACCTCTCTGGGGCTTATCGACGGCGACCGGTCCGTTCTGGGAGTGATCGACCTGCCGTTTCTCGGGACGATGTACAGCGCTGCCGAGGGCACCGGTGCTACTCGCAACGGGGCGCCAATCCAGGCCGGCGACACCGACGCTCTCAACGCCGCGATCGTGTCCGTCGGTGACTACGCCGTGGGTGCCAACGCGGAAGAGAAGAATCGCCTCCGCATCCCTCTCAACTACCAGCTGGCAACCCGCGTCCAGCGCGTCCGCATGTTCGGGTCGGCCGCTATCGACCTCGCCTGGGTTGCCGACGGCAAGACCGACGCCTGCATCATGCTCTCCAACAACCCCTGGGACACCGCCGCAGGAGTCGCCATCGCCCGCGAAGCCGGAGCCGCCGTCATCGATATCGACGGCACCGCACACACCACAACCGCGACCGCCACCATCGCCGCAGCCCCGAAACTGATCACCGAACTACTTACGGTTATCGACCGGGCGCGCGACGACATGAACGCATAGTTGCCGAATTGCGCTCATAGAGGATCAAGGCGGCAGCGCGTTGCGCCGCCGCACCGCCCAGCGCCGCGCGGCCCCGGCCGCGCATGCGGCCTGGGGGCCGGTCACGGCCGGGGCCACGCTTGGGCCGTTGCCGTACCACGACCACGCCGCACTTGATGCAAGTTTATAGAGCTCCAGGGAAGTCAAAGGAGAACTCTTGAGGAATATCGGTAAGCCCGTAGAGTGTTTCAAGCTCTTCAGATCTTACAACTATGTATTTAGAAAGTGAGCCAACGTTTTTACTTTTCCCCACATGCCCAACTATCAACTGGAAAAGGCTTCCACTTGTTGGACAAGTAGGCGTACGAGGGTCTCTAAGATACGCAGAAATTTCGTCGAGAAGTTTTCTAATTGCCGCAGGTCTAGCATTCCGATTGCCGGTATAGCTCTCCACCAGAGCAAAAACATTATCCGCTAGCTTGGTCCAGCTTATCGGTTCGAGCTCTTGCCTGACGGTGCCATCCTCTATCAATTCCTTAAATTGCGCTACGATCTGTGCGCGTGCTTCTATTTCCGGCCAGGACGATTCGGGGACTGCCGCCGCGATATGATCGAATGCCTCTAGTGTTAGCTCGATGGTTTCAACAGCAGCTTTTAACTGGGCGGCAATACGCTGCTTTCTCCAGTTGGCAGCGTCACCCTTGTACACGAGATCGTGAGTAGCCTTTGCCCAGGCGTACTGAAATACGGTTGGCAATTGGATCTCAAAAACGATATCGGCAACTCCGGCCGGTCGGCCTGATGCAGCTTCCTGCTTCAGCCTCCCATAATATCGCGTTGTGTCGAACCGGAATACATCAGGAGCCTTCTTCGCTGTCATTCGCGATCTAATGGCGTGTCGATCAAATACGCTATCTAGCTTCTCGAGAACAGCTACTTCATGTCTTACTGTTGGAATAACTACCGAGCACGCGTAAATATCGTCTATCTCGCTCCATGCCTTGTAGCGCCCGCTTTCGATCTTCTCTGCAAGAGATTCGAGTCCTTTGATTCGATCGAAAAATAGATAATCATTCGATCTGCAGTATGATTGAAGCGTTTGGCTCACATACAGCTGCACGCTTTCAAACAAGGGCCGCACTTGTTGATAGGCCCGACGGACACTTTCGGGCGCAGGCATTTAGAGATCTCCTCCGAGAACTTCGCTCATAATATCAATTCGCGCGCGCCGCTGAGCAAGATCGTTTGACGCAGAACGAGCCGCCTCGTAGTATCGCTTAGCCTTCGGATAGTCCTCCCTAGTGTCATCGCTAACGATCTCCATGAACGCTTTCAGGCGGTCTTGGAGGTCTTCCACGGGCGGAACTTTCTGAGCCCTCCACATACCTAGAATGGCACCATAAAGAGAGTAGAAATCCGCCTGGTTTCTAAGTCGACGGCAAGCTGGAATATTGAATAGCTCGCCCGGGATCTGGCCGATTTCTCTGATTACCTGTCTGAACTCTTCTTCTACCCTTTGTTTATCTTCCCACTCGGTTTCGCGGGCACTGTAGGCGGCGTCTAGATCTTCTTGAGAGTAAGTGTCGACACCCCTTTCTGTCAGTAGTAGTAGCTGTGCTGTAAGCTCCACGTCCTTCATTTGCCTACGGGATGCGGCGTTAATCCTAGGGAGGTTTTCGGGAAGACTTATTGTCATGAACTCACTGAGCGACTCTGCCGTCGTAATGAAATCCCCACTAAATCGAGCGTGACGAAGTTCCTGGGGAGTAAGGCGAGCCACATTGCGATTGATGCGATCGAAGATGTTGTTAAGCGTATTCTCGTCTGTTGTGGGCAAATACTCGACAGAAAACTGATAGGTCCAGAGGCTCTTTCGTACTTCATCTGGGAGCTGATTGAAGTACATTCCCTGAAAGCGCTTGAGTGCAGATTTCTCGCTTACGGCAAAGGTGTTATCGGTAAAATCGAATACGGTCTGAAGTCGTTGTTTTCCGTCTACGACATGGTAGCGAGCTATGCCGTCCGGTGACATCTCCTCATATAGGAATACGGCGGGCGCAGGATAGTCGAGCAAGAGTGTCTCGATAAAATAGTCTTTGTAGTCCTGATTCCAGACGCTGCGACGCTGATATGGTGGATCAAGATCCAGGAGTTCTCGCTTATAAAGGTCCCGGAACCAGGCAATAGTCTGAGATGTCTGACGCCTCTCTCTGGACATATGTTCTGCTGCCTTTCATGCGCGTTCACTGATCAGTCTACGACCCTATGGCTGGTCACGTACTACGACATTCCGTGCATAAACGTGATTATAGGTACTTGCTGGTAGATACTGCCCAGGTCTTCATTGGGCCAGTTGGTTTCCGTGTAGGCGATGCTCACCTGAGCCTTGCGTGCTGGCGATGGCTGGATTGCCAAGCATCTGAGTCACAAGCACCGTCCTCCCCTGGAGACGCGCCGAGCACAACACAGGATCGCTCGTATTTGATCTCGGATCAAGACGGAGAGCCCCTCTTGGGCTTGACTGCGTCCGGACACGGTCGAAGATCTCACGGAGCCTACCCAGAACGCATGTCCCTGTCGTCGCAGCCCTTCTGATCAAGCTGCCAAGAGCCCTATTTCGGGAGCCAACCGGTTGTCTAACCTCGATGTTTCGTGAGTCTGGTCGGGTCGCGTAGCGAGCCGACCAACTGATGCTTTTCAGTTACGGGTCAGCCCGGCGGCCCGACTCTCGCGTCGGGTGAGCGGGGTTCCACGAGCCCGGGC
>NZ_JAHCST010000006.1:237341-293074 GCF_018476525.1 Acrocarpospora catenulata | reverse complement strand
CTCGATCCGGGTGGACGGGATCGGCGCGCTGGGCTCCTCGGTCACCGCCACCCTGGAGTACACCCCGGGCACCGGACGCACGACGAACGTGTCCGGGCCGACCACGGTGTCCTCGACCGCCTACACCGTCACCAACGGAAGCCTCACCATCCCGATCGCCAACCAGGACGCCAACCGGGCCTACCGCCTGGTCCTGACCCCGCGCTGACTCCTCCCCGGGCAGTTTCCCCGCCGGGCAGTTTCCCCGCCGGGCGGCTTCCCCGCCGGGCAGTTTCCCCGCCGGGCGGCTTCCCCGCCGGGCGGCGAACGCATCGGGCCATCGGCACCCCCGAGCGCCGATGGCCCTTCGCGTTCCCGCGCACCCGGTGACCACGGCGCTCGCGTGGTCGCCGGGCGGTCAGGACGGTGCCGGGCCGCTGCTCTCGCGGACGATCAGTTCCGGCTCGCTCCAGACCGGCACGGCCGGGGCGGCCTCCGGGTCAAGCCGGCGGTGCAGCAGCCCGAAGCAGGCCCGGCCGAGACCTTCGAAGTCGAGCCGGACGGTGGTCAGCGAGGGGTTCATGAAGGCGGACTGCGGCGAGTCGTCGAAACCGACCACGCTGAGGTCGCCGGGAACCTCCCGCCCGGCCTCGCGGGCGGCCCGCATGACGCCCAGGGCCAGGTCGTCGTTGCCGCACAGGATGGCGGTCACCGAGCGGTCCGCCAGCAGGGAGCGCACGGCCAGGTAACCCGAGCGGGGGCTCCACCCGCCCTGCAACGGCTCGGGCCGCGGCCGCCCGGCGGCGAAGAGCGCCTCACGCCAGCCCTGGGTCCGCTGCGCGAGCGCGCTGGTGGAGGAGGGGATGGCGACGTAGTGCACGGTCCGGTGCCCCAGGCCGAGCAGGTAGCGGGTCGCGTGCGCCGCCGCCGCCCGGTCATCCAGCCAGATCTGCCACGGCTCGGCGTCCGCGCTGTGACCCGCGCTGTGACCCGCGCTGTGACCCGCGCCCTCGCCCGGGCGGCGTTCGACGGCGGCGGCCACCGGGACGTCCGGCGGCAGCGCGCGCAGCACCCGCACGCCCACGTCGTCGAAGGCGATCACCATGACCGCCTCCCCGGGGCGGTTGAGCCGCAGGACGACCTCCGCCGGCTCCAGGTCGGGCTCCAGCACGCTGATGCCCACCGAGAAGCCCGCCCGCCTGGCCGCCTCCTCCATGCCGCGCAGCGTGGCGGCCGCGCCGTACAGGGCGGTGTCGGAGGTCAGCACGGTGACCGACCGCGCCGGACCGCCGGCCAGCGCCTGGGCCAGCCGGTTGGGCCGGTAGCCGAGCTCGGCGATGACCTGCAGGACCTTGGCCCTGGTCGCCTCGCTCACCCTGGCCTTGCCGTTGATGACACGGGAGACGGTCTGCTGGGAGACCCCGGCCACCCGGGCGACGTCCCAGATGCTCGCGGACCGGCCACGAGGAGCGCCGCCCGCTGGCGTGTGACCGATAACATCCATAGATCAAGCCTACTTGATGGCCTCGCCGGCATCGTTGACACGTGTTTGATCCGAGACGCCCGGGAGCGAGCGCCGGCCTTTCCCGGCCGGTCCTGGCGAGCGGTTCGAGATGGCTGACATCAACCTTCGTCCTGCGGGAGGCCTGTTCCCGCAGGACGCGTCACCGTCGGGGTTGGCCGACCGGCAGCTGGTCAGGGTTTGACCGCGACGCCGCCGTACGCCCAGGCGTGACCGCCGGGGATGTACTCGCGGGGCTCGTCCGGCCGCCAGAGCACCACCTCGACCAGGCCAGGTTCGACCAGCTGCCAGCCGTCGAAGAACCGCAGGACGTCGGCGTGGGTGCGGGGGACCATGGGCGCGGTGCTCTTGTCGTACGGCTTGCTCATCTCCTCCTGCTGCACCTGGGGGGCGAAGTCGAGCGTGATGTGCGACAGCAGCAGGTGGCTGCCCGAGGGCACGGCGGCCTTGAACCGTTCGACGGTCGCGTGCGGACCCTCGTCGTCGGGGACGAAGTGCAGGACGCCCGCCAGGATGACGGCCACCGGCTGAGTGAAGTCGATGACGGCCTTGACCTCGGGGTGGCCGAGGATGGCCTCCGGCTGCCGGAGGTCGGCCTCGATGACCGTGGTCCGTCCGGTGGCGCTGCCGGTGAGCAGGGCGCGGCCGTGGACCAGGACGATGGGGTCGTTGTCGACGTAGGCCACCCGGGCGTCGGGGTTGGCCTCCTGCGCGACCTCGTGGGTGTTGCCCTGGGTGGGGATGCCGGTGCCGATGTCGAGGAACTGCGTGATCCCCGCCTCGGTGGCGAGGTGACGCACCGCCCGGCGGAGGAAGGCGCGGTGGGCGCGGACGCCCTCCCGGGTGCCCGGGGAGACCTTGACGAGTTGTTCGGCCGCCTCGCGGTCGGCCGCGTAGTTGTCCTTGCCGCCCAGCAGGTAGTCGTAGATGCGAGCCGGGTGGGGGATCGAGGTGTTGATCCGTGCGGCGGCGGATCGGGTGTCCATGGAGTCCGGCATCAGCGCGTCCCGCCGTCTCTGGGGCTCATCGGCTCTCCCTTGTGAGCGTTAACTCGGTTGAGGTGGTGCAAGCCGGTGCCGTTTCACAAAACTTCGGCTGGGCTAGTGAGACATCCTATGTCCAAGCAGTAACGCGCACTAAGACGAAATAGAGCGCTATATCAGGCGTCTTGTGCGCCTGGCGGGCTCCGGCCGGTTGCCCGCCAACCGGTTTCGTCAGGAGAGTGCTCAGGGGTCCCGTTGCAGCGTTGCCGGTGTGGGTGGCCTGGAAGCTGATCTGAGTGGAGGCTCCGGCCGCCAGTGAACCGTGGTAGCCGACGTTCCTCGCCGTGACCTGGCCGCTGGCGCACGGGGCCGGTCCGCCACCCCCAAGCGATCGCCCATGCCGGGCGTACGCAGAAGCGGGCCGGGGCCGACTGTCGCCCCGGCCCGTTCCGCGTCGCGGTCAGCCGCGGAAGTGCGTGCTGGTCCAGCCGCCGTCCACCGGGATGGTGAGGCCGGTGACGAACGCCGCCTCCTCGGACGCCAGGAACGCGATGACCCGCGCGACGTCGATCGGCTGCCCGACCCTCGGCAGCGGGCGCGACCGGGTCACCAGGTCGTCGAAGACGCCTGCGGCGATCTTCGCGCGGGTGGCCGGGGTCTCGATCAGGCCCGGCGCCACCGCGTTGACCCGGATGCCCCGCCGGCCGTAGTCGGCCGCCATCTGGCGGGTGAGGCTGGAGACCGCGCCCTTGGCCGCCGAGTACGGCGCGGACCCCGCGACCCCGGTCAGCGCGAACGCCGAGGAGGTGTTGACGATCGCCCCGCCCGCGTCGCCGAACGCGAGCACCGCGCGGCGGCTCAGCGCGAACGTCGTGCCGAGGTTGGTCCGCAGGAAGAACTCGAAGTCCTCGTCCGTGGTGTCGGCCGCCGGGTGGTCCCCGGCCTTGCCCGCGATGTTGGCGAGCACGTCCGGTGCGCCGACCACCTCGGCGCAGTGGTCGAAGACCCGCTCCGCCACGCCCGCCGCGGTGAGGTCGGCGGCCAGCACGGCCAGGTCGTCGCCCGCCGCCACCACCTCCTCCCGCAGGTCCCGCAGGCCCTCCTCGGCGCGGTCCACGGCGAGCACCGCGGCGCCCCGGGCGGCGAACAGCGCGGCGGTCGCGCGTCCGATACCCGACGCCGCCCCGGTGACGATCGCCGTCTTGCCGCGCAGCTGCCCGTTCACGAATTTCCTCCCGAACCTCGAATGTCCATGCGCTCCGATCATGCGCGGTGGCACCAGGCCCGGCCACCTGCGGGCTTCCGCTCAATGAGAACCGGTCCTGGTGGGCCGGAGCCCGCATCCGGTCAGCTCAGGGCCATGAATGTACGTGGACTTCAGGTGAGGTTCCCCGCAGCGGGGGTCGCGCTGCTGGAGCTGGACAGGCCGCACCGCCGTAACGCGCTGGACCGCACGCTGCTCGACGGACTGCTGGCGGCGCTGCGCGAGCTGGACGGCGACTCCACCGTACGGGCCCTGGTTCTCACCGGGCGCGGCGGCGCGTTCTGCGCGGGCGGCGACCTGGACACGATCGGCGACCTGGGGAACGAGGCGCCGCAGGACGCGCGGGAGCGCATGACCCGCGAGTTCTCCATCGCCGAACTGTTGCTGGAGTTCCACGCGCCGACCGTGGCGGTCGTGGACGGCGCGGCCGTCGGCGCGGGGATGGCCCTGGCCCTCGCCTGCGACCTGCGGATCGGCTCGGACGGCGCGGTGTTCGCCAGCCCGTTCATCAAGATGGCGCTGGTCCCCGACTTCGGCGTGTCGTGGTTGCTCGCCCGGGCGGTCGGTCCGGCGCGGGCGACGGAGCTGGCGCTGTCCGGGCGCAAGGTCGCGGCGGAGGAGGCCGTGCGGATCGGCCTGCTCGACGTCGTCGTGGCCGACCCGCTCGTGCAGGCGCTCGGCCGCGCCGAGGCGCTCGCGGCCGCGCCCCCCGAGGCGGCGCGGGCGACCAAACGCCTGATCGCCGCGGCGGCGGCCGGTGGCGGGTTCGCCGAGGCGGTGGACCGGGAGATCACCGAGCAGATCCAGGCGGTGCGCTCGCCCGAGTTCGGGCAGCGGTGGGCGGAGTGGTCACGCGCGGTGCGTGGCCGCTGACCGCGTTTCCCGGCGAGTGGAAACCAGCCGTTGAGCGTGCGCCGGTCGCACGCGGAGAGTTGACGACACAGCGATCAAGAGGAGGACCAGCGGTGGAATCGTTCGGGCACGTCATCGGGGGCGAGGAGGTAGCCTCGGCCGATGGGACGGCGTTCGAGTCCGTGGACCCGTGGACGCGGGAACCGTGGGCCACGGTGGCGCTCGGCTCGGCCGGCGACGCGGAACGCGCCGTACACGCCGCGCGGTCGGCCTTCGACGAAGGTCCGTGGCCGCGGATGAGCTTCGCCGAACGCGGCGCGATCCTGCACCGCCTCGCCGACCTGCTGGACAAGCACGTCGAGGAGCTGGCGGCGGCCGACACCACGGACATGGGCAAGCCGATCACCCAGACCACGGGGCACGACGTCCCCCGCGCGGCGCGGAACTTCCGGTTCTTCGCCGACCACGCGCAGATCACCCCCGCCGAGACGTTCCCGATGCCGACCGGGCACCACGCCTACACCCAGTACGACCCGGCGGGCGTCGTGGCCGCCATCGCGCCGTGGAACTTCCCGCTCATGATGGCGAGCTGGAAGGTCGCGCCCGCGCTCGCCTGGGGGAACACGGTCGTGCTCAAGCCCGCCGAGCAGTCGCCCGCCTCGGCCACCATCCTGGCCCGGCTGGCGCTGGAGGCCGGCCTGCCACCCGGCGTGCTCAACGTCGTCCACGGGTTCGGGGCGAACTCGGCGGGCCAGGCGCTGACCGACTCCCCGCTGGTCGACCGGATCACCTTCACCGGCGAGTCGGCCACCGGCCGGCTGATCTCCAGGGCCGCGGCGGCCAACCTGACCCCGGTCAGCCTGGAACTGGGCGGCAAGGGCGCGAACATCGTCTTCGCCGACGCGGACCTGGACCAGGCGGTCAGCTGGTCCATCCAGGCGGTGTTCAGCAACAGCGGGCAGGTCTGCCTGGCCGGAAGCCGGCTGTACGTGCAGCGCGAGGTGTACGACGAGTTCCTGGCCAGGTTCACCGCCGCGGCCGACGCGCTCGTGCTCGGCGACCCGAAGGATCCGGCGACGCAGATCGGCCCGCTGTCCTCGCGGGAACACTTCACGAAGGTGGCCGGTTACCTGGACATCGCGACGGAGGCCGGCGCGCGGCTGCACACGGGCGGCGTGGGCGAGGGGTGGACCGTGCGGCCGACCGTGGTGGTCGGCGCGGGCCAGCGCGACCGGGTCACCCAGGAGGAGATCTTCGGGCCCGTCGTGGTGGTGCTCCCGTTCGAGGAGGAGGCGGACGCGGTGACGGCGGCCAACGACACGCCGTACGGCCTGAACGCCATGCTGTTCACCCAGGACCTCTCCCGCGCCCACCGCGTCGCGCGGGCACTGCGGGTCGGCACCGTCTGGGCGAACTGCTTCTTCGTCAGGGATCTCCGCGCGCCTTTCGGCGGTGCCAAAAACTCCGGCGTCGGCCGTGAGGGCGGAACCTACAGCCGGGAGTTCTTCACCGAACCCAAGGCCGTCATCATGGAGATCTCGTAACGGGGTCGCCGCCCCACCGCGACCGCACGTCCGACTCGCAAGGAGCAACCATGTCCGAAATTCGAGCCGTCAGCACCCGCAACGCACCCACCGTGGGCTTCTCCACGGGGACGGCCGCGCCGCTGTCCCAGGCGATCGTGCACGGCGACACCATCTACTGCTCGGGCACCGGGCCGCTGGACCCGCAGACGCGCACCATCGTCTCCGACGACTTCGCCGAGCAGGTCAGGCAGACGCTCACCAACCTGGTCGCGGTCGTCGAGGCGGCGGGCGGCAGCCGGGAGAGCATCCTCAAGTGCACCTGTTTCGTGCGCGACGTGGCCAACTTCCCGGTGTTCAACGCCGTCTACCGCGAGTTCTTCGAGGGCAACCCGCACTTCCCCGCGCGGACCACGGTCATCGCGACCCCGCACCGCACCGGGGTGCAGGTCGAGGTCGAGTGCGTGGCCGCCGTGATCCGGCCATGACCGACCTGGTCCTGCTCGGCGGCCGGGTGCACACGCTGGACGCGCGCGGCACGGTCGCCGAGGCGGTCGCGGTGACCGGGGGCCGGGTGTCCGCGGTCGGCCGTGACGCCGACGTCGCACCCCTGGCCGGCCCGTCCACCAGGGTGGTACGGCTGGCGGGCCGGACGGTGATCCCCGGGCTGGTCGACTCGCACTGCCACTTCGAGAACGCGGGGATGGACGAGCACACCGTGTCGTTCGCGGGTGTGCGCACGCTCGACGCCGCACTGGACCGGGTCGCCGCGCTGGCCGCCACCCGCGAGCCCGGCGCGTGGGTGCAGGGGCAGCCGTGGAACCCGCTTCTCCAGCTCGCCGAGGGCCGTGGGCCCAACCGGCACGAGCTGGACCGGGCGGCGGGCGGACGCCCGGTGTACCTGCCGGAGGGCCACGCCGCGACGGTCAGCACCGCCGCGCTGGAACGGGCGGGCGTCGACCCCAGCGGGCACGACGGCAGGCTGGTCGAGGGCGCCAGGCACGCCGTCGCCCGGGTGGTGCCGGAATGGACCCGTGCGGAGCGGGCCGCCCAGCTCACCGCCGCCATGCGAGCGCTCAACCGGCACGGGATCACCTCGGTCGTGGCGGGCGCGTTGCGGCCACCGGACGTCGAGGCGGTGCGTGAGCTGGCCGGGGACGGGCGGTCCACGCTCCGGGTGGCCGCGATGGTCATGCCGTCCAGCGAGCTCAACCCGTCGGTCCCGCTCGCGGACTGGGAGGCGCTGCTGGCCTCGGGACCGCCCGGGCCCGTCGGCGGGCACTACCTCACCCGGGGTGTGAAGCTCCAGGTGGACGGCGGCATGACGCTCGGCACGGCGGCCACGCGTGAGCCGTACCGCACCGATCCCTGCTACCACGGTGAGGTGTTCGCCGACCGGGATCGGCTGGGCGAGCTGGTCGGCGCGGCGCACCGCGCGGGCTGGCCGGTCGGCACGCACGTGGTGGGCGACGCCGCGATCGACCTCGCCCTCGACGTCTACGAGGCCGGCCGGTGCCGGGGCCTCCTGCCGGACGTGCTCATCCACGCCAGCCTGATCCGGCCCGACCAGATCGCCCGGGCCCGCGCGCTGGGCGTGCAGGTGGCCGCGCAGATCCCGTTCCTGTGGCACAACCGGGTGGCCATCGCCGGCCACCTCGGCGATGCCCGCACCGAGGCCGCCGTGCCGCTGCGCGACCTCGTGGACGGCCTCGGGCTCGACGGCGTCGCGGCCGGCACCGACTATCCGATCAACGCCCTCGACCCGTTCCAGAACATCTACGCCATGACGACCAGGCGCGACGCGGCGGGCGACGTCGTGGGGGACACGCAGGCGATCACCCGGGCGGAGGCCCTGCGCCTGTACACCACCTCCGGCGCCGCGCACACCGGCGAGCAGGAGGTCAAGGGCCGGCTCACCGCGGGCGCGCTCGCCGACCTGGCCGTGCTCGGCGCCGACCCGCTCACCGCGTCCGACGACGAACTCCGCGCGATCGAGGTCCTGATGACCGTCGTCGACGGCCAGATCGTGTACGACACCGGCCTGCTCGGCTGAGCAGCACACCAGGAGGTAGCAATGCACCCCAGCCAGATGCCCATCGTCGAGCTGCGCAAGGCGGCCGGAGAACTGCAGGTGAGCGGCAGGCGGGTCAAGGTGCTGTGGCAGGAGAGCGAGTCGCTCGCCTTCCTCGCCCGTGGCCGCGAATATCGCAGCGAGTTCCACCTCAACCCGAGCGACGAGGTGATGTTCATGGTGCTGGGCTCCATGGACCTGCACTACCGCAAGCCCGAGGGCGGCTCGGACATCGCGGTGATCCCTGAGGGCGGGACCATTTTCACGCCGACCGGCATCGCCCACTCGCCCCGGTTCGCGCCGGACGCGTTCGTGCTGGTCATCGAACGGCTGCGGCGGCCGGGTGAACTGGACCGCTTCCGCTGGTTCTGTCCCGCCTGCGATGAGTTTCTGCACGAGGAGGCCGTCCACGTGAGCGACTACCGCACCGACCCGGTGGCGGGCGCGTACCAGCGGTTCTACGGCGACGTCGCCGCGCGGACCTGCAAGTCCTGCGGCACGGTCATGCCGGACGAGCGGCTGTGATGGCGATCGGCGGGCTGGTGCTGGACGCGCTGCGCGCGCGTCCTGGCCTCATCGCGTTCCGGCAGGGCGGCGCCGAGCTGACCTACCGCGAGGCGGAGCGGCTGGTGCTGGGCGTGGCGGACGCCCTGGCCGAGGCCGGCCTGCGGCCGGGTGACACGGTGCTGCAGGTCCGGCCCAACGACCCGCTGCAGTGGCTGGTCAACGCGGCCTGCTACGTGGCGGGCCACCGGTCCGCCGCCCTGCCGCCGGGGGGCCTGCGCGGCGCGGCACTGGCCGAGCGGCTGGACCTTGTCGCGCCGGACGCCGTGCTCACCGAGCCGGGCGACCCGGATCTGGACGCCTGGCTGCGGGCCCATCCTGAGGTCCGGGTGCTGACCGATCGCGAGCTGACCGCCGCGAGGGAGCCTGGGCCCGCAGGTCCGGCCGCGCCTGCGAGCGCCGTGGTACGGCTGGCGTTCACCTCCGGCGCCACCGGGCCGGTCAAGGGCGTCGAACTGTCCGCCGGCGCGCTGGGCGCGGTGGCGACCGCGCTGCGCGACACCCTCCCGTGGCCGGAGCAGCCGCGTGTGCTGTGCCCTGAGTCGGTGTCCGGTGGCTTCGGCAACATGGTGCTGCCGACGCTGATGCTGGGCGGGACGTTCGTCATCCCGGAGGGTCCAGGCGCTGACGCGCTGCTGGCGGCCGCCGCCCGGCACCGCCCGACCGTGCTGATGGCGATGCCGCCCGCGCTGCGCGCCCTGCTGGCCCACCCGGACGCCGCCGGTCACGACTGGTCGTCCCTGGCGCTGGTGATCTACAGCGGGGCCTCGTTCACCGGCGAGGAGATCGACCGTGCGCACGCGCTGTTCGGCGAGGTGCTGTGCGGGGTGTTCGGCCAGGTCGAGGTGCCCAAGACGATCGCGTGGACCGCCCCGGCCGACCACCTTGACCCGCGCCTGCGCACCTCGCTCGGCGCGCCGTTCCCCGGGACCGAAGTCCGCCTGCGCGGCCCCGGCGGCGGCGACGTCCCGGCCGGGCGGGCGGGGGAGTTGTGGGTACGGGGCCCGACCACCGCGCACGCCTACGCGTTCCCCGCGGGCACGCCGGTCGAGGACGGCTGGCTGCGTACCGGCGACGTCTGCCGGCGCGACGCCGACGGCCACCTGCACTACGTGAACCGCGTCCAGGACGCGCTGCGGATCGCGGACGCCTACGTGGGCCCGAGCGATCTGGAGGCAGCCGTGTCGCGCCGCACCGGATATCCGGCGGCGGTCGTCCCGACCGGCCCCGCGAGCGTCGCCGTCCTGGTCGAGAGCGAGGGCGTCACGCTGGAGCAGGACGTACGTGACGCGCTGCGCGACACCCCCGTGGCGGTCGACGCGGTCGTCCGGACCGACCGGCTGTTCCGCGACTTCATGGGACGGCTCGACCGCGCCAGACTCGCCGAGGCGGTCGGATGATCGACGTTCACGCCCACGCGCTGCCGACGGCACTGCTGACCTGGTTGTCCGGCCGCGGCCTCGCCGACCTGTCCGGCCTCGCCGCCGGCGTGGTCAGGATCGACCCGCTGGTGTCCGGGATACCGACGGGCGCGCCGATCCCGCTGCCGCCCGCCCAGTACGACGTCGCGGAACGGCTGGCCGACCTGCGCCGCATGGGCGTCACCCGCCAGCTCGTGTCGGTGCCGCCGTTCGTGACGTGCGCGGACGCCGCCGACGAGCGGGACGTCCTGGCCGTGGTCCGCCGCGGCAACGACGCGCTGGCCGACCTCCTCGCCGGGCATCGCGGGGTGCTCGACCCGCTCGGGTACGTGCCGCTCGGCACGCCGGCCGCGCCGGACGAGGCCCGCCGCTGCCTGGACGAGCTGGGGTGCGCGGGCATCGCCATCGGCACCCGCGGTCTGGGCAGGGAACTGGACGATCCCCTGCACGAGCCGCTGTGGGAGCTCCTCGCGGACCGCCGCGCGTTCGTCTTCCTCCACCCCAACAGCGTCCCCGGCGGCCCCCGGCTCGCCGACTACTGGCTGCCCCAGCTCGCCGGCTACCCGATGGAGACCGCGCTCGCCGTCTCGCGGCTCGTGCTCGGCGGCGTCCTGGAACGGCACGACCTGCGGCTGTGCCTGGCGCACGGCGGCGGGTGCCTGCCGTCCCTGCTCGGCAGGCTGGACCTCGGCTGGTCGCGCAAGCCGGTCCCCCGCACCACGCCGCGCCCGCCGAGCGACTACCTGCGCCGCCTCTACTACGACACCGCCACCTTCTCGACCCCGCTGCTGCGGCGGCTCGTCGAGGACTTCGGCGCCGACCACGTGCTCGTCGGCACGGACTACCCGTTCGAACTCGCCGACACCGACCCGCTCGGCACGGTCGCGGCGCTCGAACTCGCGCCGGGGGACGCGGCGGCCGTCCAGGCGGGGACGGCTACCGCGCTGCTGACCGGATCGGCGTGACGGTGCCGGGCGGGCCGCCGGCCTCCGGCCCGCCCGCGTAGCCCTTGGCCAGTTCCCGGGAGATTGACATCGCCGCCAGCCGCAGCGCGGGCTCCACCGCCGCCAGCGACCGGGTGTGGGTGACGGTGTGCGAGACGACGGAGAGCGCGGCCACGACCCGGCGGTCGGGCCCGTGGATGGGGGCCGCCACGGACACGGTGCCCAGCGACAGCTCTTCCGCGCACCGGGCGATCCCGGTCTCCCGGATCTCCTGGAGCGCCCGCATCAGCAGGCCCGGCATGACGATCGTGCGCGGCGTGTAGCGCCTCAGCCCGGCCGCCAGCACGGCCTGCTGCAGTTCGCGCGGCGCGTGGGCCAGCAGTACCTTGCCGACTCCCGTGGCGTGCAGCGGCGAGCGCCCGCCGACGCGGCTGACCACGTCGACCGAGCGGCGTCCCCACACCCGCTCGACGTAGAGGACCTCGTCGCCGTCGAGCACCGCGAGGTGGACGTTCTCCGCCGTGGTCTCGTACAGGTCGTGGATGAACGGCAGCGACACGTCCCGTAGCGTGCGCGGTTGCGGGCACAGCGAGCCCAGCTCCCACATGCGCAACCCGATCCGGTAGGTCCCGTCGCGCTCCTTCTTCAACGCTCCCAGCTCGACCAGCTCGGCCGCGATGCGGTGCACCGTCGAGACCGGCAGCCCGGTGACGGCGGTCAGTTCGACGAGGCGGAGCGCGGGCCGCTCCTGGGAGAACGCGTTGAGCAGCGCGAAGACCCGGCTGGACACCGTCCGGCCGGGCTTGTGGGCGTCTTCTCGGGGCGCGGTCATGGTGAGAATCGTGGGTTCTGTCATCGCGGACCAGCTGTCCGGTGCAAGGATGCTACCTCATCGTTTCGGGATCGCCGCAGGTCACGGGCGAGCATGACGATCACGGCCACCGCGACGGCGGTCATCGCCACCGCGAGCGCGCGCGGGTCGGCGGGTTTGCCGGGGTTGTCGGGGGCGAACGCGCCGACCAGCCCGACCGCGAGGATCGCGCCGACGTAGCGGGCCGACTGGAACAGGCCGCCGACCACACCGGTCATGTCGGCGGGCGCCCGCTCGTACATCAGCCGCTGCAGGCCGAGGTTGCACAGCCCGTACGGGACGCCGAGCACCACGCCGTCGAGCACGATGGCCCACGCGGGCGTCGCCCTACCGAACGTGGTGATCGCGGCGACCCCGGCCAGCAGCAGTCCGCCGCCGCCCAGCAGGGTCCGCCCGACGCCGAGCCGGCGCATGACCGGTCCGCCGAGCACGGTCGCCACGACGCTGGTGGCCGCGATCGGCATGATCAGCAGCCCGGCGTGCGCCGCGTCGTACCCGAGCGTGGTCTGCAACCACGGCGGCAGCCCGTAGAACGCGCCATAATAGGCCAGGTTGAACAGCACGAACGCGCCGAGCACCGGCACCAGACCGCGTGCCGCCGCGAGCGCGCGGACGTCCACGAACGGCTCGGCGGCGCGCCGCTCCCACCACAGGAACCCGGTCCCGGCGACGATCACCGCGACCGCGCCCGGAACCGAGACCCCGGGGACGGCGAGCATCAGGAGCAGCAGGCCGACCACCGTCACCGCGAACAGCGCGACCCCTACCGGATCGATCGCGCGGAGAAGGCCGCCACGCGCGGGCCGCCGCTCATCGGGGCCGATCGTGCGCCACGCGACCACCACCGCCCCCAGCATGACCGGCAGGTTGACCCAGAAGATGGCCTGCCACCCGGCCCAGGAGGTCAGCAACCCGCCGAGCACCGGGCCGACCGCCCCCGCGGTCGTGTTGACCGTCGCGACCGCCGAGAGCCGCGTGACGTCGCCGTGGCGCCGGATGACGACCATCGCGCACGGGAACGCGGCCGACACGCCGACCGCCTGCACACACCGGCACAGCACGAGCAGCGGCAGCGAGGTGACCATGGCCGCCGCCGCGGAGGCGACCGCCGCCACCATCAGCCCGGCCGCGAACAGCCTGCGCGGGCCGACGCGGTCGGCCACCCGGCCGAGCACCGGCTGGCAGACGCACGCGGTCAGGTAGAAGACGGTGACGATCCACGTCGTCACCGCCAGCGGCTGCCCGAGGTCGCGCTGGATGGGCGCGAGCGCCACCGCGACCATCGAGGAGTTGAGCGGCGCGAGCAGGGTGCCGCCGAGCAGTGCCGCCAGCGCCATCCTCGTCCTGCGCGCCGACTGGACGGCCGTCGTCATTCCGCCGGGCCGCCTGCCCGCAGGAGCAGCTTGCCGCGGACTCTGCCGTCGGCCAGTTCGCGCAGGGCGCGCGGCCCCTGGTCGAGTGGGAGCACGTCGTGGATCTGGTGCCGTAGTCGTCCGGCCGCGGCCCAGTCGAAGATCTGGCCCAGGTTCCGCTCGTGGAGCGCGCGGTCCCGCCGTACGAACTCGCCCCAGAACACCCCGACCACCGAGGAGCCCTTGACCAGCGGGATGTTCAGCCCGACGCGCGGGATGCCGCCGGAGGCGAACCCGATCACCAGGTATCGGCCGCCCCACGCGACGGCGCGCACCGCGGCCTCAGCCACCGCGCCGCCCACCGGGTCGAAAACCACGTCCGCGCCGGCCCCACCGGTCAGCTCCTTGATCGCGGTCTTGGCGTCGGCGCCGCCGTAGGAGAAGGTCTCGTGCGCGCCGTACCGGCGGGCCGACTCCGCCCGCTCCGGTGTGGCGGCGCCCGCGATCACCCGGGCGCCGAGCAGGTTCCCCACGTCCACGGCGGCGGAGCCGACCCCGCCGGCGGCGCCGAGCACGGCGAGCGTCTCGCCCGCGCGCAGCCCGGCCCGCTGGACGAGCGCGTGGTAGGCGGTCGAGTAGGCCACCAGGATCGCCGCGGCCTGCCGGTCGGTGACGTGGCCGGGCAGTACGGTGACCCTGTCCGCCCGGACCAGTACGGCATCGCGGGCGCAGCCGTACTCCTCGTTGCCCGCCACGCGGTCGCCGGGCCGCACCGACGTGACCTCCGCGCCGACGGCCAGCACCGTTCCCGCGTACTCGCTGCCGGGGGAAAACGGCGGTTCCGGCTTCACCACGTGCGTGCCCGCGATGATCAGCGTGTCGTGGAAGTTCAGCCCCACGTGGCTGACCCCGACCAGCACCTCGCCCGGCCCCGGGTTCGGCGTCGCCACCTCGGCCAGCTCAAGATCCTCGGGCCCGCCGAGCTGGGTGCAGACCAGCGCGCGTCCGCTCACTTCCCGCCTCCGGCCGCGAACACGACGCCGGCGGACAGGAAGCCGTCCACCTCGTCCGCGGCGAACCCCGCCGCGCGCAGCACCGCCACGGTGTCGGCGCCGAGTTCGGGAGGCGCCGTGCGCAGGCCGGGCAGCTCGCCGTCGTAGCGGACCGGGTGGCGCAGCACGGTCGCCCGTTCCTCGCCCACCGGGAACTCGGCGAGCAGCTCTTCCGCGGCCACCTGGGGGTCGTCGCGTACGTCGTCGTAGGTGGCCACCCGCTCGAACCAGAATCCGCGAGGCTCCAGCCGGGAGGCCACCTCCGCGTAGGTCATTCCGGCCAGCGCCCGGGCCACCGCCGCGGTGTACTCCTCCCGCTTGGTCCGCCTGGCCCGCTGGTCGTAGCCGGCCAGCGCGGGGGAGCCGAGCGCGTCGCCGAGGTCGTCCTCCGACCCGTTCAGCGCGATCACCACCGAGGCGTCCAGCAGCCGGTAGACCCCGTAGGGGGCGTCGATCGACCAGCACGCCGACTCGGCGGGGCGGCGGATGTCGGTCTGGGTCCTGCGGCCGGAGTAGTACAGCGCGAGCGATTCCGCCTGCAGGTCGAGCCCCGCGCCGAGCAGGCTCGACTCGACCCGGGTGCCCTCGCCGGTGGTCAGCCTGCGCGCGTAGGCGGCCAGCACGCCCATCGCGAGCAGGGCAGCGCCGTGCTGGTCCACGACGGGCGTGCCGGCCGCGGTGGGGCGGTCGCCGGTGACGTCCACCAGCCCGGTGCGCGCCTGCACGAGCAGGTCCACTCCCGGTCGCCCGGCCATCGGGCCGCGCGACCCCCAGCCGCTGGCCGAGGCGTAGATGATGTCGGGTTTGATCGCGCGTACCGCCTCGTACCCGAGGCCGAGCTTCTCCAGTGCGCCGCCCCGGTAGTTCTCCAGCAGCACGTCGGCCCGCTCGATCAGCGGGCGCAGCACGGCGCGGGCGTCCGGATGTTTGAGGTCGACGGCGATCGAGCGCTTGTTCCTGTTGACCGCCAGGAACGTCACACTGCGCCCGGCGACCCGGATGCCCGCGCTGCCGATCCTGCGCTCCCACGACCCGGCGGGCGGCTCGACCTTGATCACGTCGGCCCCGAGGTCGGCCAGGTACTGCGAGGCCGCGGGCCCCTGGACGAAGTGCGAGAAACTCAGGACCCTCATTTTGTCGATCACATGACCTCCCAGCGGCGGCGACCCCGGCAGGGCGACCGTAGAAACGGACGGTTACCGCCCTCAACGCCGGGTTCCCACTGGATGGAAACGCGCCATCCGGGCGGAGCCCTCGGCTGGGCACCATGGTCGCCATGACAGAAGGGTTCTCCCCGATCCGCGTCCGGCTCCCGGGGCACGTGATCAACTGCGTGGTCGCCGGGCAGGGGCCCGCGGTGCTGCTCCTGCACGGGTGGCCGCAGACCGCCCACGCGTGGCGCGAGGTGGTGCCGCTGCTCGCCGGCCGCTACACCGTCGTGGCCCCCGATCTGCCCGGCTTCGGGGCCAGCTCGCGGCCCGCCGGGGGATACGACAAGCGCACGGTGGCGACCACCCTCGCCCAGCTCATGGCCGCCCTCGGGCTGACCCGCTACCACCTCGTCGGCCACGACGTCGGCGGCCAGGTCGCCTACCCGCTCGCCGCGCTGTACCCGGAGTCGGTGCGCAGCCTGACGTTCGTCGAGGCGGGCATCCCCGGGCTCGGTGCGAGCCTCGCGGCGGCGAACCCGCTGACCGGCGGGTCCTGGCACTTCGGCTTCAACATGGTGCCCGACCTGCCGGAGTTCCTGCTCGCCGGTCGCGAGCGCGGCTATCTGGAGTTCATGTTCCGCCGCGACACGGTGGGCCTGTACGTGACCGAGGCGATCGACGACGCGGCGCTGGAGGTCTACGCGCGTGCCCTGGCCGCCCCCGGAGCGGTACGCGCCACCATGGGCTACTACCGGGCGCTGCCGACCGACATCGCCGACAACCGGGCGCTGTGCGCCGCCGGGCCGCTGCGGGTGCCCGCGCTGGTGGTGGGCGCGCGGCACGGCGTCGGGTTCGGCTGGCTGGACACGGTCCAGGAGGCCGTGGCGAACGTGTCGACGCGCTGGGTGGAAGAATGCGGACACTACGTGCCCGAGGAGCGTCCCGCCGAGCTGGCGCGGACGCTGGTGGAGACGTGGCAGGAGGTCGAGTCGCATGACGAGTGACGTGGTGCTGATCCACGGGGCCTGGCACGGGGCCGGGCACTTCGCGTCACTCGCCGGGGCGCTGACCGCCAGGGGCCACCGCGTCCTGGCGCTCGACCTGGCGGGCCACGGCGCCCGGGCCCGCTTCCCGGCGAGCTACCTCACCAGGGACGTCGCCGCACTGCGTACCGAGGTGTCCCCGCTCGCGGACCTGAGCCTCGACGACGTGGCGGCGGACGTGGTGGCCACGCTCCGCCGCTTCGCCGCCCCGCCGGTGGTGGCCGCGCACAGCATGGGCGGGGCGGTGGCCACCAGGGTCGCCGAACTGGCCCCCGAGCTGGTGGCCGGACTGGTGTACGTCGCCGCGTTCGTCCCCACACTGCTGGGTCCCGCGGGCGCGTACCTGGGCCTGCCGGAGGCGAAGACCGCGCTCGGCGGTGGCCTGTACCTGGGCGATCCCGCCGCCATCGGCGCGGTGCGTATCGACCCGCGCAGCACCGACCCCGCCTACCAGGACGAACTGCACGCGGCCTACTTCACGGACCTCGACCGCGCCGACTTCCTGGCCCTGGCCGCCCTCCTCACCCCTGACCAGCCGATGTCGTTCCTCACCACCCCGACCGGGGCCACGGCCGAGCGCTGGGGGAGCGTGCCCCGGACCTACCTCCGTACCACCCTGGACCGCGCGCTGCCCGTCGCGCTCCAGGACGTGATGATCCGCGACGCCGACGAGCTGGCCCCCGCCACCGCGTTCGCCCAGGCGACCCTCGACGCGGGGCACGCCGTCTTCGCCGGTGCCCCGGACGAGGTGGCGGACCTCATCCACCACGCCCCGCGCTCAAGCTGAGCGCACCCGCCCGCCCGGGATGGCGGCGAGCAGTTCGCGGGTGAACGGCGCCTCCGGGGCGGCGAGCACCTCGGCGGTCGGGCCGTACTCGACGATCCTGCCGTCCCGCATCACCGCGAGCCGCCCCGCGGCGGCGGCCACCACGGCGAGGTCGTGCGAGATGAGCAGATAGGCCATCCCGTGCTTGCCCTGGAGGCGGCGCAGCAGCGTGAGGATCTGGGCCTGCGTCACCGTGTCCAGGGCGGACACCGGCTCGTCGAGCACGATCAGATCGGGCGACGGCGCCAGCGCCCTGGCTATGGCGACCCGCTGGCGCTGCCCGCCGGAGAGCGCCGAGGGCCGCCGCCAGGCGACCTCGGGGGGCAGGCCGACGTCCTCAAGCAGGCGCCGCACCCGTTCCCGGCGCCCGGCCCTGGTGCCCGCGCGCAGCGCCCGCAGCGGTTCCGCGATGATGCGGCCCACGCTCATCAGCGGGTCGAGCGACGCGTACGGGTTCTGCGCGACGAACTGCACCCGCCCTGCCCTGACCGGCGCGCCGTCCAGCAGCACGCTCCCGCCCGTCGGCTCGACGAGCCCGGTGATCACGCGGGCGACGGTCGACTTGCCCGACCCCGACGCGCCGACCAGCCCGAGCGTGCCCGCCCGGTCCAGCGTGAACGAGGCGCCCTCGACCGCGACCGTGCCGTCCGGATACACCTTGCGCAGGTCACGGACCGCGAGCAGCGGTTCCCCTGCGGTCGGCGCGGGCCCGGCCGACGGGCGGGGGACCGAGTCGAGCAGCAGCCGGGTGTAGGCGGCCTCCGGACTGCCGAGCACCCGCTCCGCCGGGCCTTCCTCCACGACACGGCCCTCGGTCATGACGGCCACGCGGTCCGCGCGGTCCGCGGCGACGCCGAGGTCATGAGTGATCAGGAGGATGCTCGTGCCGTCCCTGGCCGCGACCCGCTGAATGAGGTCGAGCACGGTCTTCTGCACCGTGGTGTCGAGCGCGGAGGTCGGCTCGTCGGCGATCAGCAGCGCCGGTCGCCCGGCAAGCGCCATGCCCAGCAGCACGCGCTGCCGGAAACCACCGGAGAGCTGGTGCGGGTACCGGCCGAGAACTGCTGCCGGGTCGGGGATGCCCACGCGGCCGAGCGCGTCTTCGAGGGCGTCCTGGCCCGGCCTCGGGGTGCCGGTCAGCCGCAGCGCCTCGGCGAGCTGGGCGCGCACGGTCATCAGCGGGTTGAGCGCCGTTCCCGGGTCCTGCGGCACAAATGCGATTCGCCGTCCGCGCAGCCGCCGCCACGCCCGCTCCCGCAGGCCGTCCACCCGTTCGCCGCCGAAGGTGACCGAGCCCCCGGTCACCCTGGCCGTGTCCGGCAGCAGACCGGCCAGCGCATGCGCGAGCGTGGACTTGCCCGACCCCGACTCGCCGACCACCGCCACGATCTGCCCGGCCTCCACCGTCAGGTCGGCGCGGTCCACGGCCGGCCCGCCCCGCCCGTAGCGCACGGTCAGGCCACGTACGGCCAGCAGCGGGGTCATCCTGTCTCCGATCGCGTACGCAGCACATTTCCGAGGTGGTTGACCGCGAGCACCACGGCGACGATGACGAGACCGGGCACGGTCGTCAGCCACCACGCCGAGGCCAGGAAAGGCCGTCCCGCGGCGATCAGTGAGCCCCACTCGGGCGCCGGCGGCGGAGCCCCGAAGCCGAGGAAGCTCACGGCGGCGACGGTGAGGACGGCGTTGCCCAGTTCGAGCGTCGCCAGCGCGGCCACCGGCCCCGCGGCGTTGGGCAGCACATGGGTCAGCAGCACGGTGGCCCGCCCGGTCCCGCACACCGCGGCGGCCTCGACGTACCCCGACCCGCGGACCCGGATGACCTCGGCGCGCACCACCCGGGAGAACACCGCCGCCGCCGACACGCCGACCGCGAAGGCCACCTCGCGCGTCCCCGGCCCGAGCACCGCCACGACCACAAGGATCAGCAGGAACGACGGCACCGCGAGCAGCACCTCCACCGCGCGCATGACCAGGTCGTCCAACCGCCCCCGCGCGGTCCCCGCCACCAGCCCGATCGCCGAACCGGCCAGGACGGCGATGCCCACCGCGATGACCGCGGCCTGCAACGAGGGGGCGGATCCGTGCACGACTCTGGCCAGCACGTCCCTGCCCAGCTCGTCCGTCCCGAACAGGTGCGCGGCCTCCGGCGGCAGCAGCCGTTCCGTGAGATCGCCGCGCAGCGGATCGGCGGGGGAGAACAGGCCGGGCGCCAGCGCGGCGGCCGTGGCCGCCAGCAGCACCAGGGCCGACGGCAGGACGCCGAGCCGCCGCCTCATGCGGCACGCTCCCGCAGCCGCGGGTCCACCAGAGGATGGGCCAGGTCCACCGCGAGCGTGAGCAGTGTGACGACCGCCGTGGACACCACGACCAGGCCCTGCAGCATGGACAGGTCCCGGGTGGTGACCGCCGACTCGATCAGACGGCCGAGCCCGTTGCGCGCGAAGACCGTCTCCACCACGACCGACCCGGCCAGCAGCCAGCCGGCCAGCAGCGCGGTCATGGTCAGCGCGGGCATGGCGGCGTTGCGCAGCGCGTGCGCCGTCACCGCCCGCGCCCGCGACGCGCCCTTGGCCCGCGCGGTGTCGACGTACGGCTGCCGCATCTCCACGGTCAGCCGTTCCAGGAGAACCTGCGCCACGAAAGCCGACGACGGCAGCGCCAGCGTCACCGCCGGCAGCACCAGACCGGCGAGCCCGTCCTCGCCCCTGGCGGGGAACAGCGGCAGCCCGAACGAGAACGCCTGCAACAGCACCAGCCCGAGCCAGAACGTCGGAACCGACAGCGACAGACCGGGCAGCGCGCCGAGCAGGCGGCGCAGCCACACCCGCCGAGTGTGCGCGGCCGACCAGGCGATCAGGAAGCCGAGCGGGATCGCCACCAGCAGCGCGCCGCCCGCCAGCGCGAGCGTGCGCGGCGCGGCCTCGGCGATCGTCGCGCCGACGTCCCGACCCGTCTGGAACGACGTGCCGAAGTCGCCGCGCAGGGCGCCGAGCAGCCCGTCGAGATAGCGCTCGGCCGCCGGGCGGTCCAGGCCGTACTCGGCGCGCAGCGCGGCCACCCGCGCCTGGTCCACCGCGTTCTGCGGGCCGATCATGATCTGTACGGGATCGGCGGGAAGGAGGTGGAAGGCGGCGAAGGTGAGCGTGTAGGCCGCCAGCACCACGGCCGCCGCCTGCGCGAGACGCCGCGCCACGAACCGGGTCACCTCAGCTCCGGATGTCCAGGAGGATCTGCTGCCCGCCGACCTCCTGGCCGGTGTAGAGCACCACGTTGCCCGGCCGGATCCTGCCGAGCAGCGCGAGGGTCAGCGCGCGCTGCCCACCGGTCGGGATGACACCGCCCTCCGGCACCGCCACCTCGCCGTCCTGCCGCAGCACCGCGCAGCCCGACCAGGCGCCGATTACCGTGGCCGCGGCCCCCGCCGCCGCGGCGGCGGCCGGGCGGGCGGCGTAGCGGTGGCCGCGCAGGGCGCGCCCGAGGTCGGCCGTCCACTCGTGGCCGTCGAAGTCCACCACCAGGCTGAGGGTGCGGGTCGCGCCTGGACCGGGCGGGCCGGGCACCAGCCGGTCGGTCAGGCTGACCACCTCGACGTCGCCGACCGCCCGCACCGGGGCGGACAGCGTGCTCGCGGACTCCCCGTCCTCCCGCCCCTGGACGAAGTACGCGGTGTCCTCGGCGACCAGCGTTCCATCGCGCCGGCCCAGCAGGTACGCCGGGCCGAGCAGGTCGCCGTCGAGGGCGACCGGCGGCAGGACCACCGCGCCCCCGTGCTGGAACCCGTAGGCCCCCTCGGCGTACCCGCCCGTCACGGCCTCGGCGGCGAACCGGACGATCGCCGCGTGGGCGATCCTCCTGGTCATCACCTGGACGGTGAACCAGTCGCGGGCGTCCTGGAGCCTGGTCAGGCCGTCGGCGTCGGCGAGCACCCGCACCCGGGCCGGGTCGGTGAACGGGATCAGGGCGTCCCGCAGCAGCACGAGCTGCCACAGCCACTCGTTGTACAGGTTGCGCGCGGCGTGCAGGCCGGGACCGGCGATGAGCAGATCGACCACCGGCGGAATCCAGGCGTAACCCACGCAGTTGCTGTGGATGTCCAGCGGGCCTGGCACCCCCGTGCCGGGTGTGCTCCGCACCAGGTCGAGCACCACCTCGGACACCGCGATGGCGTTCTCCCGCAGCTCACCCCGGACGCCCTGGTCGGCGAGCCCGGCGTCCAGCCGCAGGGTCGCGTATGGGCCGGAGGTGCTCAGGCTGGCCTGGAGCCCGGCGATGAAGTGGGCCCTGGTGGCCTCGCCGCCGCCCGCGGCGGCGACCGCGGAGTCCAGCAGCGTGCTCGCCGCTGCGACGAAGGTCTCGGGGGCCACCGCGCGGCCTCCGTCGAAGTCGTTCCAGCTCATGCCCGTACCTCCGCGTCCTGGAAGATCGGCCGCCCCGACGCGTCGAGGCGGACGCCTGTCACCCGCGCCGCGAGCCCGATCGACGATGCCTGCTCGAAGAGCGGGATGCCGTGCCCGCCGGAAATGATCGCTTCAGCCGCGGCCGCCACGGCCTCGGCGCGCTCGGCGGGATCGAGCACCGTGGCGATCTCGGCGATCGTGCTGTCCACTTCGTCCGGCTTGGTGCGCCGCTGCGGGTTCGCGCTCCGCACCGGATACACGGTGGCCAGCACCGTGGGGTCGCCCCTGGTCACCGCCCAGGAGACGAAGTCGTAGTCGCCCGCGCCCTGCCGCGCGCTGTTGGTGGCGTCGTCGAGCGGCGTCGGCCGCAGCTCGATCCCGGCCTCGGCGAGCTGCTGGGCCATCAGCTGGTACACCGACCCGTAGGGTTCGTTGGCCGAGTAGACCAGCTCGAACGACAGCCGCTGCGACCCCTTGACGCGCACGCCGTCCGGGCCGCGCCGCCACCCGGCCGCATCGAGCAGCCGGACCGCCTCGTCGGGCGCGTACGCCAGGTCGGCGGAGCGGTCGGCGTAGCCGGGCGTGGTGGTGGCGAGCACGTCGGTCGCCGGGCGTTCGCCCGCCGCGAGCAGCGGCGCGAACCGCGACCGGTCGAGGGCGGCGCCGATGGCCCGCCGTACGGAGAGATCGTGCAGCGCGGGCCGCGTCTCGTTGGGCAGCAGCGTGAACACGATGCCGGGGCGGGTGCCGGAGAGCAACCGGGGGCCCTGCTCGCCGAAGGACCGCTGGTTCTGCTCAAGCACCTGCAGGTCGGCGTCGAGCTGCCCGGACAGGAGGCTGCCGTGCCTGACGCTCGGGTCGGTGACGATGGCGAAGGTCAGCGTGCGCACGCGCGGGGCGCCGCGGTGGGTGGCCAGCTCGCTCGCCCAGGCGTATCCGGTGCGCGCGGAGAGCCGTACCTCCTCATTGAGCGCGACCCGGTCGAGCACGAACGGCCCGGAGCCGGCGAGCGTGCCCGCGCAGCGCTGCTCGGGGGTCTTCCCGAGCGTGCCTGGCGAGAGCATGCCGAGCGTCACCATCGAGGTGGCCTGGAGGAACTGCCCGCTCGGGACGTCGAACCGCACCTCGACGGTCTTCGCGTCGAGCGCGGAGGCTCCCGCGTACCCGGCGAGGTAGCCCGCGCCGAGCGGGGACCGCGCGCCGAGCTTGGCGATGTCGTCGAGGTTGGCGACGACCGCGGCGGCGTCCAGCGGCGTGCCGTCGCTGAACGTCACGCCGTCGCGCAGGGTGAAGGTGAACCGCTTGGCCTCCTCGCCGACCTGCCATGACGTCGCGAGCCACGGCACGATCTCGCCGGTCCGCGGGTCCTGGTCGGTCAGCGAGTCCACCAGCTGGCGCGACACGTGGAGGTTGGAGGTCTGCGGGGTCTGGTGCGGGTCGAGGCAGCTCACCGGCGCGGCCAGCCCCACGGTGAGGGCGTCCCCGGCGGGCCGCCCGGCGTCCGCGGTCGCGCAGCCCGCGACCAGTACGGCGCCGCACGCGAGTACAGAGATCAGTCGAAGCACGGGCACCAGTCTGTGAGCCCTGGCCCTAAATCCCACAATCCCGATTCCCATTACATGGAAATCGCTGGATCAGGGTGAGCGTCGCCGCCTTCCAAAGCCGCGACGTTAAGCTTTCTGATCGGCATGGCGTCCGCGTCAGCCATCGCTCAGGGGCCGGATGGATTTCTTCGGGACTGTGTCGATCCGCGGGCCGTTCGTTCGACGTGTGGGGTGTGAGGGCCGAGAGGCGGCCCCGCCGAGGAGGAGAACACGATGGCGAAGTACATGCTGATCATGCGCGGCACCGATGAGTCGAACGCGGCCCTGATGGCCGGGTTCGAAGAGTTGGCGGCCACGACGTACACCTACATCGAGGAGCTGGTCAAGGCCGGGGTGTTCGTCGCGGCCGAAGGACTGGACGATGCGGGCCGGGGCGTCGTCGTCGACTTCAGCGGCGAGACCCCGGTGGTCACGGACGGGCCGTACGGCGAGACCAAGGAACTGTTCGGGGGCTACTTCCTGCTTGATGTCGCCTCCAAGCAGGAGGCGGTCGAGTGGGCCAAGCGGGTCCCGGCGGTCCGCGGGTCCAAGATCGAGGTCCGGCGGGTGGCCGGGGACGACGAGATGCCTCAGGACAACGAGGAACGGGCCGGGAGCGAGAGCACCGGCCGGATCTGATGGGTCCGGCCGACGTCGAGGCCGTCTGGCGGATCGAGTCGGCGCGGATCGTCGCCGCGCTGACCCGGTTCACCGGCGACTTCGGGCTGGCCGAGGACGCCGCCCAGGAGGCGGTGGCCGAGGCGCTGACCTCGTGGCCGCTCACCTCTCCGGCCAATCCGGCCGGCTGGCTGATGGCCACGGCCCGGCGGCGGGCCATCGACGCGCTCCGCCGCCGGACCGCCCTGCGGGACCGGCACGCTCTGCTGGCGGCCGACCCGGTGGTCGAGGAGGACATCGACCCCGACCGGATCGACGACGACATCCTGGCGCTGATGTTCGTCAGCTGCCACCCGGTGCTCTCCCCCGAGGCCCGGGTGGCGCTGACCCTGCGCGTGGTCGGCGGCCTGTCCAGCGAACAGATCGCCCGCGCGTTCCTGGTGCCCGTGCCGACCGTGCAGGCCCGCATCACCCGGGCGAAGAAGACGATCGCGGCGGCCGGAGTGCCGTTCGAGCTGCCGCCGGCCGGTGAGCGCCGGGAACGGCTGGGCGGCGTGCTCAGCGTCATCTACGTGATCTTCACCGAGGGGTCGACGGCCACGTCGGGCGACCGGCTGCTCCGCCCCGACGTCGCCTACGAGGCGATCCGGCTGGCCCGCACGCTGGCCGCGCTGCAGCCGGACGAGCCGGAGGTGCACGGTCTGCTCGCGCTGTGCGAGCTGACGGCCGCGCGCTTCCCTGCCCGGACCGGCCCGGACGGTTCGCCGATCCTGCTGGCGGACCAGGACCGGCGGCGGTGGGACTTCTCGGCGATCCGCCGCGGGCTGGCCGCGCTGGCCAAGGCCTCGGCTCGCGGGCTCGGCCCCTACGGCCTGCAGGCGGCGATCGCCGCCGTCCACGCGTCGGCGCCGTCGGTGGAGGCGACCGACTGGGACCGGATCGTGCTGCTCTACGAGGCGCTCGGCCGGATCGCTCCCTCGCCGGTGGTCGAGCTCAACCGGGCCGTCGCCGTGGCCATGGCCTCGGGTCCGGAGCAGGCCCTGGCCATGGTGGACGAGCTGATCGCCTTGGACCGGCTCCCCGGTTCGCATCTGGTCCCGACCGTACGCGGGGAGCTGCTGGCCCGCCTCGGCCGGCGACCGGAGGCGCGCGCCGAACTGGAGCTGGCGGCCCGGCTCTGCGCCAACCAGCGCGAACGCTCAGTACTGCTGCGCAAGGTGGCCGAGCTGGGCTGACTGGAAAAGGATTGGACGGGGTGATGCTCGAACTTGTAGCTTGCGGTTGCCTGTGACACCGCCCGAGGAGGTGAGACCCATGAACGCTGTATCGATGTGGGTGCTCCCCCTTCCCGTCACGGCCGGGCGATTGACGTAGGTGTCGCCGGGAGCGCCTGTCCAACAAGGCACTCCCGAAAGGCAACACCTATGCACTCTCAGCAGGTCACCGCCGAGCCGCCCCTCATCTTCGATGTGATCATTGCCGGGTGCGGGCCGACCGGCGCGATGCTGGCCGCCGAACTGCGGCTGCACGATGTGCGGGTACTCGTTCTGGAGAAGGAAACCGAGCCCACGTCGTTCGTCCGCATAGTCGGCCTGCATATTCGCAGTCTCGAGCTGATGGCGATGCGCGGACTGCTGGATCGCATTCTCCCGCACGGAAGACGGCGTCCGGCCGCCGGTTTCTTCGCCGCCATCCCCAAACCCGCGCCCCAGGGCCTGGATTCCGCGTACGCCTATCTGCTGGGTATCCCGCAGCCGGTCATCGAACATCTGCTCCAAGAACATGCGATCGAACTGGGTGCGCAGGTCCGGCGCGGTTGCGCGGTCGCCGGTTTCGAGCAGGACGACGAGGGTGTGACCGTCGAGCTGGCCGACGGGGAACAACTGCGTTCGCGCTACCTCGTCGGCTGTGACGGCAGCCGCAGTACGGTGCGTAAACGGCTGGGTGTCGGCTTCCCCGGCGAGCCCGCACGGACCGAGACGCTGATGGGCGAGATGGAAGTGGGCGTCCCGCAGGAGGAGATCGCCGCCAAGGTGACCGAAATCCGGGACACCCATCAGCGATTCTGGCTCCGGCCCTTCGGCGAAGGGGTCTACAGCGTCTTGGTCCCCGCCGCGGGAGTCGGCGACCGCGCGGAACCGCCCACCCTCGAGGATTTCAAACAACAGTTGCGCACCATCGCCGGAACCGATTTCGGCGTGCACTCCCCGCGCTGGATGTCCCGCTTCGGGGATGCCACCCGGCTGGCCGAACGTTATCGGGTCGGGCGGGTGCTGCTGGCCGGCGATGCGGCACACATCCATCCACCCATCGGCGGACAGGGCCTCAACCTGGGCGTTCAGGACGCCTTCAACCTCGGCTGGAAACTGGCCGCACAGATCCGCGGCTGGGCCCCGGACACACTGCTGGACACCTACCAGGCCGAACGTCATCCGGTCGCCGAGGAGGTGCTGGACAACACCCGCGCCCAGACGGAACTGCTGTCCACCGAACCGGGCGCGCAGGCCGTGCGCAGGCTGCTCACCGAACTGATGGACTTCGACGAGGTGAACCGCCATCTGATCGAGAAGATCACCGCGACCGGCATCCGCTACGACTTCGGCGAAGGCCCCGACCTGCTTGGCCGCCGCCTGCGCGACATCGACGTGAAACAGGGCCGCCTCTACGGTCTGCTTCATCGCGGACGCGGCCTGCTGCTGGACCGCACCGAACGCCTGACCGTCGGCGGCTGGTCAGACCGGGTCGACTACCTCGCGGATCCCACTGCGGCACTGGATGTCCCGTGCGTCCTGCTCCGCCCCGACGGCCACGTCGCCTGGATCGGCGACGATCAGCAGGACCTGGACGACCACCTCTCCCGCTGGTTCGGCAAGCCCGCCGACTGATTTCAGCGTCCTCCGCGCGTGTAGGCGCGGAGCGACAGCGGGACGAAGATCACCAGCAGCGCGGCCGACCAGAGCAGGACGGCGGTCACCGGATGCGCGAGTGGCCAGGCCAGGTTTCCGGACGGGGCGCCCGGGTTGCCGAACAGCTCCCGTGCGGCGGCGGTGAGCGCGCTCACCGGGTTCCAGTCGGCCAGGAAGCGCAGCCAGCCCGGCATGCCGTCGGTCGGGACGAACGCGTTGGACAGCATCGTGAACGGCAGGAACAGCGGCACCATCGCGTCGGCGACCTGGTCGTTCTTCACTGCCAGGCCCACATAGACGCCCACCCAGCTCAGCGCGTACCGCAGCACGACCATCAGCAGAAACGCCTGGGCCGTGGGGATCAGGCCGCGGTGCGGCTGCCAGCCCACGAGCAGGCCCGCGCCGACCATGATGGCCAGCATCAGCAGGCCGGTCAGCAGGTCGGCGCCGGTCTGCCCGAACGGCACCGCCAGGCGCGCCATCGGCATGGAGCGGAACCGGTCCATCACACCGCGGGAGGCGTCGGCGGCCATCCGCGTCATGACCCCCATCACCGCGGCGAAGGTCACCATCGCGAACAGGCCGGGCATGAGGTACTCGCGGTAGTCGCCGCCGTCCGGCACCTGGATCGCGCTGCCGAAGACGTACCCGAACAGCACCACCATGACGGCCGGGAAGATCAGCGCCGCGACGAGTTCGCCGGGGTCGTGGCGCAGCCGTCCCAGCTCGCGGCCGACCAGGGTCAGCCCGTCGGTGAACGTCCACCGCAGGCGGCGGCCCAGCGGCGGGGCGAGGTCGGTCATCAGACCGGCTCCTTCCGGTCGGTGAGGCGCAGGAACACCTCGTCGAGGGTGGGGCGGCGCAGCCCCACGTCGGCCGCGGCGACCCCGGCGCGGTCGAGCTCGCGCACGATGTCGGCGAGCCGGAAGCCGCCGCCCGGCAGGGCGACGCTGAGCCGGTCGGCGCCGGTCATCGTGGGATCGGTCCCGGCCAGGGCTGTCAGCACGGTCGCCGCCGGAGGCAGGGCGGCGGGGTCTTCGAGGACGACGTCGAGGCGGTCGCCGATCGTGGCCTTCAGCTCGTCGGGGGTGCCTGTGGCGATCACCTGTCCGTGGTCGACGACGGCGATGTCGTCGGCCAGCTGGTCGGCCTCGTCCAGGTACTGCGTGGTGAGCAGCACCGTGGTGCCGTCCGCCACCAGTTCGCGGACGCTGTCCCAGATCTCGCCGCGGCTGCGCGGGTCCAGGCCGGTGGTCGGCTCGTCCAGGAAGAGCACCTCGGGGCGGAGGATGAGGCTGGTGATCAGGTCGAGGCGGCGCCGCATGCCGCCGGAGTAGCCGGTGACCTGCCGATCGGCGGCGTCCATCAGACCGAAGCGTTCGAGCAGCTCGTCGGCCCGCCGGTGCGCCTCGCGCCGGGACAGGTGGGACAGGCGCCCGAACATGCGCAGGTTGCCACGGCCGGTGAGCTTCTCGTCCACGGCCGCGTGCTGGCCCGCGAGCCCGATCCTGGCGCGCACCTGGCCGGCCTCGCGGACGACGTCGTATCCGGCGATCCGGGCGTGCCCGGCATCGGGATCGGACAAGGTCGCCAGGATACGCACCGCGGTCGTCTTCCCCGCGCCATTGGGCCCCAGCACACCGCAGACCGTTCCTCTCGGCACGCTCAGGTCCAGCCCCCGCAGCGCATGCGTGTCGCCGAAGGACTTGTGCAGCCCCTCGGCGAAGACCACCGGATCCGCCATGATCCCTCCACTGGGTACGTTGTACGCGGTTACGTCGGCCAGGCTAAGTTACTGGGTACGATGTACGCAAGTAGGGGGTGGCACGGTGACCGACGCCGAGTACGTGAACATCTGGATGCGGCCCGAACGCCCCGCCCGCGGGCCGAAGCCGCTCTACAGCCGCGCGCAGATCACCGAGGCGGCGGTCAGGATCGCCGACGCCGAGGGGCTGGAGGCCGCCACCATGCGGCGGATCGCCGCCGAGATCGGCGCCGGCGCGATGTCCCTCTACCGGTACGTTCCGAGCCGCGACAACCTGGTCGAGCTCATGGCCGACCGGCTGATGGGCGAGATCGACCTCACGGGCGTGCCCTCGGGCGACTGGCGCGCCGACCTGACCCGCTACGCCGACGAGCTGCGGGCCATGTGGCTGAGGCACCCGTGGATCGGCGGCGTGCAGCGGTCACTCCCCAGCTTCGGCCCCAACCAGCTGCTCCTGATCGAACGGCTGATGGGAGTGCTCGACCCCGTCGTCTCCATCGACGAGAACCTCGGCCTCGTCGCCATGCTGAACAGCTACGTCGAGGGCACCGTCCGCGAGGAGATCAGTTCGGCCGAGGAAGTCCGCCGCAGCGGGCTCAGCGAGTCGGAGTGGATGGCGCGGAGCTACCCGTACGTCGACCGGCTGGTGAAGAGCGGGGAGTACCCGATCTTCACCAAGATCGTGATGGAGGCGCGCCAGCCGCACCTGAGCCGCGACGACCAGTTCAGGTACGGGCTCCAGCGCGTCCTCGACTGCATCGCCGCGGCCCTCCCGTCAACGGCTGCCGGGCCTCAGGATTGAGCGCAGAACTTGACCTCGGGGTAGCGGGATGACGGCTCGTCCAGGAGGGGCTGCCGCTGTGACTTCAGATGACGGTGGAGGAAAGCCGCCACGTAGGTGCGGGTGAGCTCGGCTGCGCGGGCCGCGGGCAGGGCGCCGGGTAGCGGCTTGATGGCGAGGGCGTCCGCCATCAGCGGGCTGTCGGTGAAGGACGTGTGTTCGGTGCCCGTCAGAACGAGCCAGCGCTTCCATCCGGTCAGCAGCTTCCAGTCGCGGTCCCAGGAGTTGTCGGGTCCGCCGGTGATGTGCTGCTTCGTCCCCATGAACAGGAACGGCTTGGCGAGCCCGGTCTTGGGGATGCGGGCGTAGGTGGTGCCGTCCATGTCGATTCCGGCGCGTATCCGGGGGTCCTTGACCATGGCCGCCAGGGCGGTGGCCCCGCCGATCGCCTGGCCCGCCATCGCGATCCTGGACCGGTCGATCAGGGCGGAGCCGTCCCATTTCGATGGCAGTTGGTCGAGCACGAAGGAGACGTCGGCCACCCGGCCCTGGACCGTCCTCGTGCCGAAGCCCGGGTCGGTGTCGCTGTCGCAGGCGAGGCATTCCGCGACCCGTCCGCCCGGGAATGTGGTGGCGTAACTTTCGTAGGTGTGGTCGATCCCGGCCACGACGTACCCTCGGCTGGCCAGGTCCTCGGCCAGGGAGGTGAGGGTGCTCATCGGCTGGGTGAAGCCGGGGGAGAGCACCACCAGCGGAAACCTTCCCCCCGCAGGTTCGGCGCCTTGGATGGCGTTCGTGCGGGTTCTGCTCAGCGTGTCGTACGGCGCGCTCGCGATCCCCGAGCCTTTCAGCAGGAGTTCCGATTCCCTAGGTGTCATGTACGGCGCGCGCTGCCCTTCGCGCTGCTCGGTCGGGTACCACAGGGTGACCTTGAGCTCCCTGGCGTCGGCGTCGAGGTTCCAGGGGTCAGGGCGGGAGGCGTCCTTCAGATACAGGGCGGTGGTTCCGACCGGGTAGGGGCCGGTGGGGGAGGGCAGGGCGGCGGGGCCGGTCGGCGTGGCCGGCGGGGCGTCGGCCCGGGGCGGTGCGGGGGAGGAGCAGGCGGACGCGGCCAGGACGGCCAGTCCCGCGGCGACGGCCAGGAGCTGTCTCATGGAGAGGTCCGTTCACTCGTGCAGCAAGGTCAGGGCCTTGGCCAGTGCGGGGTCGCGTCCGGCGGCCGCGTCCTGCGCGGTCAGGGGTACGTAGTGGTCGGGCGGCACGCCGATCCGGTCGATCACCTCACGGCCGGGCCCCAGGTGGTGCCTGTCGGGGAAGACCAGGAGCGTGTTGTTGGCGAGCAGGTACGACCGGGCCGGGCCGGAGATCACGCCGGCGGTTCTGGTGCCGACCAGCCGGCCGATGCGCAGGTCCTTGACCGCGGCGCTGGTGTGTTCGCACGCCGAGGCGCAGCCCTGGTCGACGAGCACGACCAGCGGCAGGTGGAGCAGTTCGACGGTGTCGTCGGTCCAGGAGGTCGAGCATCTGCCGTCCACGGCGCACTGGTAGGCGGTGACCTTGCCGTGGACGAACGCGCTCAGCAGCCGGGTCGCCTCCACGGGGCTGCCGCCACCGTTGCCGCGCAGATCCAGCACGACGCCGGCCAGGGCCCGGCCGGTGCGCAGTCGGGTGATCGCCTTGAACACCCTGTTCGCGGAGTCGGGGGCGAATCCGGTCATCCGTACGTAGGCGATGCCGTCGTCCAGCAGTTTCGACCGCACCACCTGCAGGGTGGCCAGATCACGCTCGTAGGGGCCGGGCCTGAGCGTGACCGTCCAGCGGCGGCCGGTGGCCTGCCGCAGGAGCCGCAGCTCGACCGGGCGCGCCTCGGGATAGTCCGGGTAGAGGCCGGCGATCGCCGGCGTGGCCGCGCCGTCGAAGAAGGGCGGCGTCCCGTTGATCGACTGGATGACGTCGCCGGGGCGCAGCCCGGCGGCCTTCGCGGCGCCGCCGAGTACGGTGGTGACGAACAGCGGGGGGAGGGCGACGCGGGGAGTGTCGCCGTTCGCCTGCGCGACGTCCACGTTCGCCTCAACGCCCAGGCCGTAGCCGTCGCCGTCGTAGTAGTCGAGCGGTCGTTTGAAGTCGTGCGCCCAGTGGGCGTGGTTGTCGCCGAGGGCGGCCACGATGCCCTCAAGGGTGACGACGGCCAGCTTGTCGCGCAGGTCGGGGACCTGGTCGGTGATCTTCCGGTAGGCGGTCTCGAAGGCGGCCCAGTCGGCTTTCCGGTCACCGGTCAGCGCCGGCATGATCGCCTCGGGCACGTCGCGCCCGCCGCGGTTGATCTCCTGCGTCAGGGCGAGGAACCCGGCGGTCAGTAGCGAGCGGGCGTCCAGCGTCGGGCCGCTGTAGTAGTTGCCGAGGATGCAGAAGTACGCCTGCTCGATGACGTCGATCGTGGTGGCCGTCTCCGCCTCGGGGACTCCCGAGGGTGGCGCGCAGACCGTACCGGCTGTTGTGCCTGCCTGGCCGCGCGGTGGCGTCGGCGCGGTGCAGGCCGCCGCCAGCAGGAGCGCGAGCCCGGCGGCTGCCCTTCTGACGGCGGTCATGACAGGCGTCTCCGGAGCCACCAGAAGGAGAACCAGGTGAGCCCGAGGGTGAGCAGGGCGTAGATCCCGGTCTCGATCCACTGGAACGGCCAGAAGCGCTCCAGGGGCTGGTAGGTCGCCTGCTGCCGGTAGCCGAGCCGGTTGATCTCGGCCGTGCATCCCCCCGCGGGTAGTCCCTGCGGTGAGCAGGGCCCCGACGTCGTGGAGACCGGGACGGCCCGCACGATCGTCGACGACGGTCCCGCGCCGCCATATCCGCTGGAGATCGTACGTCCGGACGGATCGACCAGCTTGCTGGACAGGACCCAGGCGCCCGCATGGCCGGGAACGGCCGACGTCCTCAGGAAGATCTGCACGGATCCGCCGCTCGGCGCGTCGAGGCCGTCCATGTTCTCCCCGCCGAGCTCGAAGGTCCCGGTGACCGGGGGCATCAGGTGGGGACGGACGAGGAGCGGCATGGCGAGCTGGATCGCGGCGAAGACGACCAGGGTGAGGGCCATGGCGGGCAGCGTGCGGCGCACCAGCATGCCCACGGTCACCCCGAGGACGAAGGCGAAGGCCGCATACCCCATCGGGGCGATACCGCGCGCGCCGAACACCACGGGAGCCATCTGCGCCATTTCCGGAACGGCCGACCTGTCCAGCGGGCCGGACCACCAGGTCACCGCGAGGCCGCACACGCCGGCGGCGGCCATGGCCGCCAGGCCGGTGAGCCCGAGCTTGACCGCCAGCCAGCGCCCGCGGGTGACGCTCTGGTTCCACACCAGCAGATGCGTGCCCGCCTCCAGCTCCCGGGTGATCAACGGCGCTCCCCAGAAGAGCCCGACCAGCGCCGGCAGCATCAGCACGACGAGGGTGAGGGCCAGGAAGAGGAGGTCGTACTCACCGAAGAACCGGTCGAAGAAGTCGAGGCAGGTGTCGTCCGGGGTACAGTCGGCGATCCCGGCGGCGTAGTCGGAGGCCAGACTCGGGCCGGTCAGGGCCAGGGCGGCGGCGAGAACCCCGAGTACGGCGGCCACCATCGTGGCCGAGCCGCGGAACTGGCGCCAGGTGAGCCAGATCATCGCTGCACCTCCAGGACGGTTCGCCGGTTGTCCATGTAGGCCAGGACGAGGTCTTCCAGGCTGAGCCGGCTGACCGTCCAGGCGGGGTCGTGGATCGGGGCGTCGCTACGGACCACGTACGTGCTCTGTCGCTCGGTGTGGCTGGCGGAGATGACGTGCTGGTCGGGATCGCGGCGTGGGCCGGTGAGCCGGTGATGGGCGGCCAGTAACCGGTCGACCTCCCCGGCCAGCTGGACGCGGGAGTCGGCGAGCACGATCACGTAGTCGCAGATGCGTTCCAGGTCAGAGACCAGGTGAGACGAGAGCAGCACGCTCAGCTGGTGCGCGACGGCAGCCTCCGTCAGCCCCTGCAGGAACTCGCGGCGGGCCAGTGGGTCGAGCGAGGCCACCGGCTCGTCCAGGATCAGCAGGTCGGGCCGTTTGGCCAGGCCCAGGGTGAGGGCGAGCTGGGCGCGCTGGCCGCCGGACAGCTTGCCCGCCCGTTGGGCGGGGACGAGGCCGAGCCGCGCGATGCGCTCCCGTGCCATGGCGGCGTCCCAGCGTGGGTTGAGCCGGGCTCCCAGCCGCAGGTGTTCGGCGACGGTCAGTCCCGCGTAGACGGGGGTGTCCTGGGCGACGAACCCGACCCTGGCCAGTTGCGCGGGCGTGGTGCCCGGCCGGCCGCCGAGTACGGTGATGCCGCCCGCCGTCGGTTCGAGCTGGCCCGCGGCCAGCTTCAGCAGCGTCGTCTTGCCTGCTCCGTTGGGGCCCACCAACCCCACGACGTGGCCCGCCGGGATGTCGATGGTGCACTCGCGCAGCGCCCAGCGCTTGCCGTACTTCCTGCCCAGTGCCTGGGCTGCTAGGACAGCGGTCACGCTGTGTCCTCCTGAGTGGTGGTCCGAAAGGTGGTCATGAACCCGGAACCGAGGTTCCAGAGCGGCGGGAACGAAACTAGGCACTGCCCATGCCGATGCGCGTCGGCCGTCATACCGAGATCGCGTACCTCCTGAGAACGAAGGGCCGCCAGGTCATCCCTGCGATGTACTCCCCAAAGACCGTGAGCCCCGTCACAACGGCCGATGCGTGACGGACAGGCAGGCGGTGACAATGTCCCGGTGAGAACCGGTGAACGACCACCGTGGTGGCGGCATGTGCTCGACCTGGACGGCCGGCTGGACGAGGACTACCCGGACCCGCCCCGGCCGAGTGGCGACGGACCCCCAAGGCCGTCTCGCCGAGCACTCGCCGCCGACGTGGTGGTCGCGCTCGTTCTGACGGTCATCGTGGTGGCCATATCGGCGAGATATCCAGGGATCGGCCCCATCGCGGATCACCCCGAAGTGATCGAGTACTTACGGCTCCAACCTGACTCTCCGCCCACACCGCCGGCTCCTGATCTCCCGGCGGTTCCTGATCCCCCGACCGACTACCTGCCACCTCCTGGCGACCTGCCCGGCGACGTGCCTGCCCCGCCTCTGCCCTACGACCCGCCCGCGTTCCTTGTGGCGCTGACGGCGTTGCCGCTGGCGGCGCGGCGCCGGTACCCGCTCATCACCTTCTGGGTGGTGCTTGCCGCCGCGCGGGCCACCCACGCGAGTGCCACCTGGATCACCGTGCTGACCTGCGCTGTCGCCGCGTACGGCGCCGTCGTCCACGGCCGTAGCCGGTTCCTGGCGATGGGTGGCCTCGTGCTCGCGGCCGGGCTCGCCGGTGGCGCCTTCCGGGACGTCGCGCCTGGGCTGCCGAGTTGGATGGGGCCGTTCGTCGTCCTGCTGAGCGTCGGCGTCTTCGCAAGCTTCGTCCGTTTCTGGCGGCGACAGCTGGGAGCCAGCCGGCATCGGCTCGCCGAGCTGCAGCAGGCGCAGGAAGACGCCATGCGCAGGGCTGTCGCGGAGGAGCGCTCCCGGATCGCCGCCGAACTCCACGATGTGGTGACCCACAATGTCAGCGTGATGGTGATCCAGGCCGGCGCGGCCCGCAAGGTCATGGACGTGGAGCCGGAGCAGTCGAAGCAGGCTCTGCTCGCGATCGAGTCCGGCGGCCGGGCCGCCATGGCCGAACTGCGCAACGTCATGGGCCTGCTCGCCGGCCCTGGCGGCGAGCGTCTCGACGGGCCCGCCGACGGGCTCGAACCCCAACCCGGGCTCGCCCAGCTCGACGCCCTGGTGGAACGGGTCCGCGCCGCTGGCGTGCCGGTGAGCGTCGAGGTGTCGCCGCCTGGGCCGCTGCCTCCCGGGATCGACCTCGCCGCCTACCGCGTCGTCCAGGAGGCCCTCACCAACACGATCAAGCACGCAGCCGGAGCCGCCGCGTCCGTGACGATCGGTCATGACGGCGACTGGCTGGATATCGAGGTGACTGACACCGGGGGAGTAGGGACCGCCGGTCCGCGGACGGGCGACGGCAGGGGGCTGATCGGGTTGCGCGAGCGGCTCGCCGTCTACGGCGGCACTCTGGACGCCGGACGGACTGCCGGGGGCGGATTCCGGATCAAGGCCCGCGTCCCGTGGAGGACTACATGACCGAGCGGTTGCGCGCCGTCATCGCCGACGACCAGGCACTGGTACGCACGGGCTTCCGCATGATCCTCGCCGCCGACGGCATCGAAGTGGCGGCTGAGGCCGCCGACGGGGACGAAGCCGTCGCCGCGGTCCGCCGTACCAGGCCCGACGTCGTACTCATGGACATCAGGATGCCGCGGATGGACGGCCTCGAAGCCACCCGGCGGATCCTCGCGGGCGGCGCCGAGGACACCCGCGTGCTGATCCTGACCACCTACGACCTCGACCACTACGTGTACGCCGCGCTCGCGGCGGGGGCGAGCGGGTTCCTCCTCAAAGACGTCACCCCCGAACACCTGGTGGCCGCGGTCCGCCTGGTGCGCTCCGGCGACGCCCTGCTCGCCCCCACCATCACCCGCCGCCTGGTCGAACGTTTCGCCCGCCGCGACAATGCGAAGCCCACCCTCCACCGCGACCTCTCCCAGCTGACGCCTCGGGAACTGGACGTGCTGCGCCTGCTCGCCACCGGCCTGAGCAACGCCGAACTCGCCGACCAGCTGACCCTCAGCGTGACCACGGTGAAGACCCACGTCGCGCGCATCCTGTCCAAACTCGGCCTGCGCGACCGCGTCCAAGCCGTGGTGGTCGCCTACGAGACCGGCCTGATCTTGCCCGGCGGCGCCGGTTGAGAGGACCGGATATCTTACTTTGTAAAGGGCGTGGGCTTTTGCACTTTTCTGATCAACAAACCCAACAACCACCGCACGCGACGGGCCTCGTCGAAACAGGGCTATTGCACAGAACTATGGCCAAAGCGGCGCTGCAGGATATCGAGTGCTGGCTTGCGGGCCGCTTCTCCCCAGCGTCCAGCTAACGTTGATCGTTAACAGCTCGCGGCTCAGCGGGTCGCGCGGCGTTTGGTCCAGACGTCGAAGGCGACGGCGGCGAGCAGGACGATGCCTTTGACGAGCATGACGCGCTCGCTGGGGGAGCCGATCAGGGACATGCCGTTGTTGATTACGCCCATGATGAGGCCGCCGGTGATCGCTCCGACGACCTTGCCGACACCGCCCTGGACGGCCGCGCCGCCGATGAAGGCTGCCGCGATGGCGTCGAGTTCGAAGGCGTTGCCGGCGGTGGGGCCTGCCTGGTTGAGGCGGCCGGCGAAGATCACGCCGGCGAGTGCGGCCAGTACGCCCATGTTGACGAAGATCCAGAAGACGACCTGTTTGACGTTGATGCCGGACAGTTGGGCGGCCTGCAGGTTGCCGCCGATGGCGTAGATCTGGCGGCCGAAGACGGCGCGGGTGGTGAGCAGTGAGTAGGCGAGAACGAGGAAGGCGAGCAGGATCAGCACCCAGGGGAGGTTCTTGAAGCGGGCCAGCTGGACTACCACGACGATGATCACGGCGGCGGCGCAGAGCAGCTTGAGCAGGAAGATGGGGAGCGGGTCGACGCTCTGGCGGTAGCCGAGGCGGGCGGCGCGGGCGCGCCACTGTGTGGTGGCCATGCCGGCGATGACGAGCGCGCCGACGATCAGGCTGAACAGGTCGGCGCCGCCGAGCGGGCCGAGGCCGATGTTGCCGAGGTAGCCGTCGGTGAAGCCGTTGGACAGTGTCCGTACTGGATCGGGGAAGGGGCCGATGCCCTGGTTGCCGAGGACGGTGAGGGTGAGGGCGCGGAACAGGAGCATGCCCGCCAGGGTGACGATGAAGGCGGGGATGCCGAAGTAGGCGATCCAGTAGCCCTGCCAGGCGCCGATGACGCCGCCCGAGATCAGGGTGATGACGAGGGCCAGGGGCCAGGGTAGGCCGTACTCGACCATCAGGACGGCGGCGATCGCGCCGGTGACGGCGACGACTGAGCCGACCGACAGGTCGATGTGGCCGGCGATGATGATGAGGATCATGCCGATGGACAGGATCAGGATGTAGCTGTTCTGGACGATGATGTTGGAGATGTTCTGCGGTTGTAGCAGGGCGCCGTCGGTCAGGATCGAGAAGAGCACGACGATCAGCGCGAAGGCGATGTAGATGCCGCTCTGGCGGATGTTCAGCGACCTGCCGAGCAGTGATGCGATCATCTGGGCTGTTCCTTGGTCATCAAGGCCATGAGGCGTTCCTGGGTGGCGTCGGCGCGGGCGAGTTCGCCGGTGATGCGTCCGGCCGACAGGGTGTAGATGCGGTCGCAGAGGCCGAGCAGTTCGGGTAGTTCGGAGGAGATGACGAGCAGGGCCTTTCCGGCGTCGGCCAGCCGGTTGATGATCGAGTAGATCTCGTACTTGGCGCCGACGTCGATGCCGCGGGTGGGTTCGTCCAGGATGAGCACGTCGGCGTCGGTGAAGATCCACTTGGACAGTACGACCTTCTGTTGGTTGCCGCCGCTCAGCTTGCCGGTGACGCTGAGCACGCTGGGTGCCTTGATGCCGAGTTCGTGGCGGAATCGGTCGGCGACGCGGTATTCCTCGTTGTCGTCGACCCAGCCGCGCCGGGCCAGCCGGCCGAGGTCGGCGGCTGAGATGTTGCGTTTGATGTCCTCGATCAGGTTGAGGCCGTAGCGTTTGCGGTCTTCGGTGGCGTATGCGATGCCGTGCCGGATGGCGTCGCGTACGGTCCGGATCTCGACCTGGTGGCCGTCGCGGTAGATCCGGCCGGAGATGTCTGTGCCGTAGGAGCGTCCGAAGACGCTCATCGCCAGTTCGGTACGGCCTGCGCCCATCAGTCCGGCGAGCCCTACGATCTCGCCGCGGCGTACCGAGAGGGTGGCTCCGGAGACGACGACGCGTCCTCGCTGGACGGGGCTGTGGACGGTCCAGTCCTCGATGCGCAGGGCCTCGGTGCCGATGTTCGGTTCGTGTGGCGGGAATCGGTGTTCCAGGTCTCGGCCGACCATGCCGGCGATGATGCGTTCCTCGGTGACCGGGTCGGCGGCCAGGTCGAGGGTTTCGATCAGTTTCCCGTCCCGGAGGATGGTGATGGAGTCGGCGATGGAGGCGACCTCGTTCAGTTTGTGCGAGATGATCACGCAGGTGACCCCGTCTTCGCGCAGGCCGCGGAGCAGGTCCAGCAGGTGCGCCGAGTCCTCGTCGTTGAGCGCGGCTGTCGGTTCGTCCAGGATGAGCAGGCGGACTTCCTTGGCCAGGGCCTTGGCGATTTCGACCAGTTGTTGTTTGCCGACGCCGATGTCGGCGACCGCGGTGACGGGGCTCTCCCGCAGGCCGACCCGGTCCAGCAGTCGGCCTGCTTCGTGGTTGGTGCGGTTCCAGTCCACCAGGCCGCGCCTGGCCCGCTCGTTGCCGAGGAAGATGTTCTCGGCGATCGACAGTTGCGGGCAGAGCGCGAGTTCCTGGTGGATGATGACGATCCCGCGCCGCTCGCTGTCGCGGATGTCGGAGAACCGCACGTGGTCGCCGTCGAAGGTGATCTCGCCCTCGTACGAGCCGTGCGGGTAGACGCCTGACAGCACTTTCATCAGGGTCGATTTGCCGGCGCCGTTCTCTCCGCAGATCGCGTGGATCTCGCCCCGGCGTACCGACAGGTTCACGTCGTGCAGTGCCCGTACGCCGGGGAAGGTCTTGGTGATCGCGCGCATGCGCAGGATGTCATCGTTCATCCGAGCTGGGATGCCTGGTAGTAGCCGGTGTCGATCAGCGCCTGCTTGTAGTTGTTCTTGTCGACGATGATCGGTTCGAGCAGGTACGACGGCACGACCTTGTTGCCGTTCTCGTAGTCGGTGGTGTTGTTCACCTCGGGTGTCCCGCCCTTGAGCAGGGCGTCGGTCATTTTGACGGTGATGTCGGCGAGTTGCCGGGTGTCCTTGTAGATGGTCGAGTACTGCTCGTCGGCGATGATCGACTTGACCGAGGCCAGCTCGGCGTCCTGCCCGGTGACGATCGGGTACGGCTGGCCGGAGGTGCCGTAGCCGTTGCTCTTCAGCGCCGACAGGATGCCGATCGACAGTCCGTCGTACGGGGAGAGCACGCCGTTCACCTGGTCGCCGCCGCTGTAGGTCTTGGTGAGGATGTCCTCCATGCGTTTCTGTGCCGTGGCCGGGTCCCAGCGAAGGATGGCGACGGTCTTGAAGTCGGTCTGGCCGCTCTTGACGACCAGGGTGCCGCTGTCGATGTGCGGTTTGAGGATGGACATCGCGCCGTTGAAGAAGAAGGTGGCGTTGTTGTCGTCGGGGGAGCCCGCGAACAGTTCGATGTTGAAAGGGCCCTTGGCGTCGCCCGCGGAGCCGTCGGCGTTGAGCACCTTCAGGCCGGTCAGCAGGGAGGTGGCCTGCTGTACGCCCACCTTGAAGTTGTCGAAGGTGGCGTAGTAGTCCACGTTCGGGCTGTTGCGGATCAGCCGGTCGTAGGCGATGACCGGGATCTTGTTGTCGGCTGCCTGTTGCAGCTGTGTGGTGATGGCGGTGCCGTCGATGGAGGCGATGATGAGCAGCTTGGCGCCCTTGGTGATCTGGTTCTCGATCTGGTTGACCTGTGTCGGGATGTCGTTCTCCGCGTACTGCAGGTCGACCTGGTAGCCGAGCTTCTCGAGCCCGGCTTTGACGTTGTCGCCGTCGCTGATCCAGCGCTCGGAGGACTTTGTGGGCATGGTGACGCCCACCAGTGCGCCCGCGTTCCCTGCGGAGGCGGAGGCTGCGGCTTCTTGGTCGACGGTCTTCTCGGTGGAGCCGCAGGCGGCGAGTCCAAGGGCCAGTGCGACGATGGCGGCCATTCTGGTCAGGGGGGAAGGGTCCATCATGGGAAAAGACTGTTATCGTTAACATTACTTGTCAACAGCTAGTGGTCAGGACCGTTAATTCGCCGGGTCGGCGGGTCGAGCCAGGCCGCGGTTTCCCCGAGGTAGGGGCGCTCCGGGCTAGGCCGGGGCAGGCTCCGGTTCCGGTGCGGTGCGGTGTTCACCAGCTGATTCCGGCCGCCACCGGCAGGTGGTCGCTGCCGGTGGCCGGCAGCACCCACGAGCTCGCCGGCTCCATGCCGCGGACCAGGATCTCATCGGCCCGTACCACCGGGAAGGACGCCGGCCAGGTGAAGCCGAAGCCGTCCCCGGCCGTGTCCTGGGCCGAGTGCATCTGTGAGGTGATGTCGGCGAACGCGCGGTCGTCCATGGTGCCGTTCAGGTCGCCGAGCAACACCACCCGCTTGTTCTTCTCGGCGGCGATGGCCCTGCCGAGCGCCTGCACGCCTATGTTCCGCGAGGCCGTCCAGAAGCCCGCCCTGGGATTCACCCGTACGGACCCCAGGTGGGCCACATACACCGTCAGTGGCCCGTGGTCCGTGGCCACCGTGGTGCGCAGCGCCCGGTTCGGGGCCATCTTTTCATCGGCCGATATGGCTTCCGCCAGTGGCCCGTAGTTCATGATGTCGATCGGCTGGGTGTCCGACAGCGGCAGCTTGCTCCACAGCCCGACCGTGCCCAGCACCGTGTGGTAGGGGTAGGTTTTCGCCAGTTCCTTCTCATACGTGCCCGTGGTCTGCGGGATCAGCTCCTCCAGCGCCAGCACATCCGCCCCGGAGGCGGCCAGGTCGCGGGCGGTGCCGGCGGGGTCGGGGTTGGCGGCGCCGACGTTGTGGCTGGCCACGGTGAGGTCGGCGCCCGGGTGGGACTTGTCGATGAGCTGCCCGCCGAAGAGGTACACCCACACCACGACCGGCAGCAGCAGCGCGGCCACCGCAGAGGCGGAGCGGCGCCACAGCGCCCCGGCCAGCAGCACCGGAATGCCCAGGCCGAACCATGGCAGGAAGGTCTCCACCAGGCTGCCGAGGTTCCCGGGCCGGTTCGGGATCTTCGCGTGCAGCAGCATGAGCAGGCCCAGCAGCAGCGCCAGCGCTGCGAGCACCAGGCCACGCCTCCAGGGCTCCGGCCGGGAGCCGATCAGGATCGCCCGGCGGACGCCCGCGCGCCAGCGGCCGACGCCGCCCTGCCCGGACTCTGCCCTGTCCACCAGCGCCTGTCCTCGCATGCTGTCAGTCACTTCCGCATCCTAGGGTCCTGGGTGAGGTCCGCGTATCCGAGAAGAACCGCGAACCCATCTGTGAAGTCCGCCAAGAGATGTCGAGAATCCGCATGTGGTTTCGTCCCCGAGGTGAACACGACCACAATGGGCGTGCCGTACGGAGGAGGACATGATGGCCAAGTACCTGCTGCTCAAGCACTACCGGGGCGCGCCGGCAGCGGTCAACGACGTGCCGATGGACCAGTGGACGCCGGAGGAGCTTTCTGCCCATGTGCGGTACATGGCGGACTTCGCCGCTCGGCTGGAGGGCACGGGCGAGTTCGTCGACGGTCAGGCGCTCTCCCCGGAGGGGACGTTCGTCCGCTACGACGGTGAGGGGCGGCCGCCGGTCACCGACGGCCCGTTCGCCGAGACCAAGGATCTGATCGCCGGCTGGATGGTGATCGACGTCGAGACCTACGAGCGGGCGCTGGAGCTGGCCGGGGAGCTGTCCGCGGCTCCGGGTGCGGGTGGCAAGCCGATCCACGAGTGGCTGGAGGTGCGGCCGTTCATGGCCCATCAGCACACGGTGATCGAGTGAACGAGCCGCTGCTGCGGGAGCTGGTGCCCGCGGTGATCGGTGTTCTCGTCCGCCGCGGAGCCGACTTCGCGGCGGCCGAGGACGCCGTACAGGATGCCCTGGTCGAGGCCGTACGCGGGTGGCAGGACGGCCCGCTGCGGGATCCCAAGGGCTGGCTGATCACCGTGGCCTGGCGGAAGTTCCTCGACGCCGCCCGCGCGGAGACCTCGCGACGGCACCGCGAGCTACGCGTCGAGAGCGAGCCCGTGCCCGGCCCGGGCGGGCCGGCCGACGACACGCTCCAGCTGTACTTCCTGTGCGCGCACCCCTCCCTGACCCCGGCTTCGGCCGTCGCGCTCACGCTGCGGGCGGTGGGCGGCCTGACCACGCGGCAGATCGCGCAGGCCTATCTCGTGCCGGAGGCGACCATGGCCCAGCGGATCAGCAGGGCCAAGCGCACCGTTTCCGGCGTACGGTTCAACCAGCCAGGTGACGTCGCCACGGTGCTGCGCGTGCTCTACCTGGTCTTCAACGAGGGCTATTCCGGCGACGTCGACCTCGCCGCCGAGGCGATCCGGCTCACTCGCCAGCTGGCCGCGGTGACCAGACATGAGGAGGTCGCGGGCCTTCTGGCGCTCATGCTGCTTCACCACGCCCGGCGTCCGGCACGGACCGCTCCCGATGGCAGGCTCGTGCCTCTGGCCGAGCAGGACCGCGGTCTGTGGAACACCCGCCTGATCGCCGAGGGCGTCGACGTGCTCCAGGCGGCCCTCGCCCGCGACCGGCTGGGCGAGTTCCAGGCCCAGGCCGCCATCGCCGCGCTCCACGCCGACGCCAGGACGGCCGAGGAGACCGACTGGGTGCAGATCGTCGAGTGGTACGACGAGCTGGTGCGCCTCACCGGCAACCCGGTGGCCCGTCTCAACCGGGCCGTCGCGGTCGGCGAGGCCGACGGCGCGCGGGCCGGTCTGGCCGCGCTGGCTGGGCTCGACCCCGCCCTGCCCCGTCATACCGCCGTCGCGGCCTACCTGCACGAGCGCGCCGGCGACCCGGTGACCGCAGCCCGCCTCTACGCCGAAGCCGCCCGGCAGGCGTCCAGCCTCCCCGAACGCGACCACCTCACACGACAGGCCGCACGACTCAACGCGCAGCTGCGCGGTTGAGCGCCGTCGCGGGCGCGCGGGCCGCTCGTGACGTCGGCGCGGGTGAAGGCGTAGCGGCTGCCGGTCGGCAGGCACAATGGGTGCGTGTCCCGACGTCGTGCACAGCCTCAGCCACGTTCCGCGTCCACCTCCGCCTGCCCGTGCGGGCTCGCCATGCCGTACCGGGAGTGCTGCGGCCCGCTGCATCAAGGGGTGGCGGCCGCGCCCACCGCGGAAAGGCTGATGCGGTCGCGGTACAGCGCGTTCAGCGTCGGCGACGTCGCCTACCTCCTGCGCAGCTGGCATCCGACGACGCGGCCACCCCGCATCGATCTCGACAAAGGGCTCCAATGGGTACGCCTGGAGGTACTCGAAACAACCGGAGGCAGCCCCTTCCACACCGAGGGCACTGTACGCTTCCGCGCCCACTACCTCAGCCGGGACGTCGAGGGCCACATGGACGAGCACAGCCGTTTCGTACGGCATGAGGGCACCTGGTCGTACCTCGGAGCGCTTTAGTCCTCGGCACGGCGCCCCGCACGCGCGAGGAGAGGTAACCGCTCGGGCCGATGACTTTATGAGGATGGCCGAGCCACGCATTCCCCTCAGCCACAACGGGTTGCCCAGGGCTGACAGTACGGCGTCGTGGCCTTGCGCTGCCTGGCGGACGAGATCGGGTTGTTCGGTGATGCTGCCGATGCGGATCGACAACGCGGGGTTGTCGGGCAGGGTGCCCGCGTTCCGGACGAAGGCGGTGACCTGGTGACCCTCGGCGAGCGCTCGCGCCACCGCACTGCGGCCGAGCCGTCCGTTCGCGCCGACCACGAAGACGCGCATCGTCAGTTCCTTCCGAGCGGGGCGAGTTGCCGGCTGAGGCGCTGGACAGCGCGAGCGAGCTCCGGCGCGGTCACGCCGCGCGCCGGGGTGACCCGCCGGCCGTCGCGGCCGATGATCAGGCCGGTCTGATCGTCGAGCGAGGGATCGGTGGCCGCGACGATCGACGACCGCGCCGCCTGGGACGGGGTACCGCCGGTGGTGCGGCGGAACGCCCAGAGAACGAGGGGCCAGAAGGGCCGAAGCCACGGAGCGACGACCTGGGAGGAGCGCATGGTGCCGGCGGTCATGTCGGTGACCGCACCCCCGGGATCGGCGGCGAAGACCGAGACACCGGTTCCCCGCAGTTGCTTCGCCAGATCGAGGGTGTAAACGAGGTTGGCGAGTTTCGCGCGGCCGTAGGCGTGCAGCCCGTAGTAGCCACCCGGCACCTCGGCCGCGTCGAACCGGCGAGTGCCGATCCGGGCGGCTGGGCGCGCCGTCTCGCAGCCGCGGCAGGAGCAGCTCGGTGAGCACTCGCCGGTGGTAGCCGGTGGTCGAGCTCAACCGGGCCGTCGACAATCGCGTCGGCCCCGGCGGCCAGGCGCAGCGGCAGCTCCGCTTCCGCGGCGAGCTGCGCCGGTTCTGGGCTTACGCGGCTTTGCGCGGGTCTCGTAGCCGGGCCTAGAAGCCGGATTTCGGCGCCCAGAAACCCATCTTTCGGCTAGCGGGTAACCGTCAGCGGAAGGGTCAGTGAATTGGACCGTCTCGTATTGCCGGGTGTGGAGCGACCACTGCAGGGTTGGGGAACGACCGCCTTTCCCCCCAATGACGGAAGTGCTTCCCCGTGCGTCTACTGGCGTTCCTCGCCGCCCTTGTTGTCATGCTCCTCGCCGTGGCTCCGGCGCAGGCGCACGTCCGCGCGACCTCGGTCGCGGTCGACCTGCGCGGCCAGGGCGACGGCGTCGCGGCCGTCGTTGACGTGGAGTACGACGTCCTGGCCCGGCTGCTGGGTCTCGACGGTGTCCTGAGCCCGGACGCGGACGGCGCGGACGGCGCAGCCGTCGAGGTGCCGACCGAGGTGCGGCGCGGTTCGCTGGACGCTCACGCGCGCGACGTGGCGGTGTACGTCGGCGGGCGGCTGCGGCTGAGCCGCAGTTCGATCGGGTGCATCGCGGAGGACGGGGCCCGCGTCGAACTCGCCGACTCCGGCGCGGTGAGGGTCGCGCTCGCCTACGACTGCCCGGCGTCCGGCGCGCTCACCGTCCGCAGCGACATCTTCCGCTCCTCCGACGGCGTCGTCGACGACATCCGCACGATGGTGGCCTACGACATCGATGGCCGCCGCGGTTCGACGTTGCTCGACACCGACCACACCAGCGCCACGGTGGGGCGCACCGACCTGCTCAGCGAGATCCCGCGCTTCGTCCGGCTCGGGGCAGAGCACCTGCTCTTCGGGCTTGACCACGTGCTGTTCCTACTGGCGCTGCTGCTGGGCGCCAAGCGGCTGCGCGACGTCGTCGAGGTCGCCACGGCCTTCACGGTCGCCCACTCGGTGACCCTGGTGCTGGCCGCGATCGGCTGGGTCAGCGTGCCCGGGTGGATCGTCGAGCCGCTTATCGCGCTGTCGATCGCGTTCGTCGCGCTCGACAACCTGCTCTCGCCGAGGACGAGCCACCGGCTGCCCGTGGTCTTCGGCTTCGGGCTGCTGCACGGGCTCGGCTTCGCGGGCGCGCTCAGCGTCGACGGGCCACTGTCGGCCTCGACGCTGGCCGGCCTGGTCTCCTTCAACGTCGGCATCGAACTCGCCCAGTTGGCGATCATCGCGCTCGCTTTCCCGGCGCTGCTGTTCCTGCGCAGGGCCGGGACCACGCCGCTCGCCGCTCGTGCCCTCGCGCTCGGCACCGTCGCGGCGACCGTCGCCGTCGCCGGTGCCGGTCTGGTCTGGTTCGTGGAACGCTCCCCGCTCCTGGCCTGAGACCCGTCTCTCCCCACCCCGAAGGATCCTGATGTTCGCGTTAACATGGACGCGCGCGCGCCTGCGCGTCGTCCTGTACACCGCCACGCTGGGGCTTGCCGCCAGTGTCGTGGCGGGCCCGCTCACGTCGTACGCGGCGCACGCCATCGACCCGCCAGAGGCCACCGTCAGCGGCGTCGTGTACGTCGACGCCAACGGCGACGGCCGGCGCGACTCCGGCGAGGTCGGCCTGGCCGGCGTGCGCGTCTCCGACGGCGAGGTCGCCACCACGACCGCCGCCGACGGCTCCTACTCGCTGACGATCTCCACCGACCGTCGCAAGACGGACATCGTGTGGGCCGGCCAGCCGCGGGGCTACCGGTTCGGCCTGGACCAGTACAAGGAGCCGAGGTTCTGGGCCAACCTCGGCCAGCTCCCCGACGGCGCCACGCCGACCGCGGACTTCGCGCTCGTCCGTGACCGCCTGTCCGACGGCGACACCTTCTCCTGGGCCAACATCGCCGACCCGCACGTCAACGCACAGCTGCCCGACCAGATCCGCGAGATCAACTCCACGGGCACCGACCTGCGCTTCATCGCGGTCAGCGGCGACCTCACCAACGACGCCAGCCAGGCGCAGTTCGACACCTATCGTCGCGGCACCCAGCAGTCGGCCGTCGGCGTGTGGCCGGCCGTCGGCAACCACGAGTACGCGAGCGGGTCGGCGTACGCGGACAGGATCGACAACTATCGCAAGAACGTCGGTCCGGAGTGGTACTCGTTCAACTACGGCAACCGGCACTTCGTGGTGCTCGAGAACAACGGTTCGGCGCCGTTCGAGGAGGAGCTGAACTGGCTCAAGGACGACCTCGCCGCGAGTGTTCCGCTCGACGACGACCCGGCCAACGACATCGAGGTCGTCGTCCTCACCCACCAGCCGATGAATGTTCCGTTCGGCTCGCCGTCAACGTACGACGCCTTCGGTGACGTGCTCGAGCAGTACAAGGCGCAGCTGATCCTGGTCGGCCACGAGCACTCCAATCACGTCGAGAACAACTCGGCGTTCGCCTCGACCGCCAAGCACATCCAGACCGTGTCGAGCTCGTACACGATCGACAACGCGCCCCGTGGCTTCCGCTACATCCACATGGCGGGTCCGGGTTTCGACAACCCGTTCCGGATGTACGGCGAGAACGAGCACCTCACCATCGTCAGCCCCGCGCCGGGCTCGAAGGTGCCGGCCGCGAAGTTCCCTGGCATCCAGGTCAACGCCTACGACACCGGCGACGAGGTGGTCTCGGCGCGCTACCGGATCGCCGGCGACAAGAACTGGATGCCGCTGCACCGCAGCGGCGAGTTCACCTGGCAGAGCAACCTGCCCGACAGCCTGCAGAGGGTCGGTGAGCACAGCATCGAGGTGAAGGTGGTCGATGCGGCGGGCAAGACCTGGACCAAGTCGGCGAACTTCACCTTCACCGACGAGCCGGCGCTCAAGCCGGTCGCCGGCGGTGACTGGGACCAGCACCACGGCAACCAGGCCCACTCCGGTGTCGCGCCGACGCAGGAGGCCGGCCGCCGCCTGGCCTGGAGCTTCCGCACCGACGGCACCTTCCTCACCGGATCGCCGGTCATCCACGACGGCGTCGTCTACGCGGGCACCCGCGACGAGAACGGCGACGGCAACAGCCGGATCCACGCCGTCCAGCTCAAGAACGGCAAGGAGCTGTGGAACTTCCAGGTGCCGCAGTCGATCCACGGCAGCCTCGCCTACGGCGACGGCTTGATCTTCGCGCCGACCCTCGGCTCGGAGCTCTACGCCGTGGACGCGGTGACCGGCAAGCTGCGCTGGAAGGCCGTGCCCGAGCAGGCGCCGGCCCCCAACAACCAGCGCACCTACGGCTACTACTCGCCGGCCGTCTCCGGCCACACCGTGCTCTGGCCCTACCAGACCCGCTTCGGCATCGGCAGCCAGGGCGTCCTCAAGGCGCTCGACACCCGTACCGGCGCGCAGATCTGGGCCTCCCCGATGTCCGGCGCGACCATGAGCGACGGCACGCCCGCCGTCATGGACGGCACCGTGTACGTCGGCAACGAGACCGCCGACCGCGTGCTCGCCTACGACCTGGCCACCGGCGCCCGCAAGTGGACCGGAGCCGAGTCGCTCGGCAGCTGGCAGGACGGCGTACCGACCGCGGCCGAGGGCAAGGTCTTCATCGGTGCCAACAACGGCATCGCCGCCCGTGACGCCAAGACCGGCGCGACGCTGTGGACCTACCGGAGCTCGCGTTCCTCGCTCGTCTCGAGCGGCTCGACCCCGAGCGCCGCAGCCGTCAAGGACGGCGTCGTCTACATGGGCTTCCCGAGCGGCGCCGTCGTCGCCCTCGACGCCCAGACCGGCAATGTCTTCTGGGAGCGGGTGCTGCCCGGCGACATCTACCACGGTGGCGTCATGTCCAGCCCGGTCGTGGCCGGCGACACGCTCTTCGTCGGCGCCAACAACGGCAGGTTCTACGCCCTGGCCACCGACACGGGCCAGATCCTGTGGAGCCACGAGATCGGCACCTGGGTGGGCGCCGGCCCGGCCGTCAGCGGCAACACCGTCGTGACGGGCGCCTGGGACGGCAACCTCTACGCCTACGTGCCGGGCGGCGAGTCCGCGCAGCGCTGGGCGACGGTGACCGGCACGGTCAGCGACCCGGAGACGGATGCTCCGATCGCCGGCGCGAAGGTCACCGCCGTCGCCGCCGGTCAGGACACCGCGGTGACCAGCACCGACGCCCGGGGCCACTACCGGATCGGCCTGCCGGCGTCGACCTGGACCGTCACGGCGGCCAAGCGCGGCCTGATCGCCGACGACCGCTCGGCGGCCAGCGTCACGCTCGGCACCACCGGCAACGCGACGGCCGACCTGAAACTGATCAAGGTGACCCACCCGGTCGCCGGCAAGTCGACGTACGTGCCGGACTACGGCAACGGCAGCACGCGCACGGACGTCGTCACGGGCAAGGAGTACTACTACCTGGCCAACGACAAGATCCGGGCGTCCGTGACGCCGTACGCCGCCGGCGACAACGGCGTCGGCGGCAACAACGGCGTCGGCGGTCTGGGCGAGGGCGCGCTGTCGGACCTCATGCTCAACGACGCCAACGGCGCCGAAACCCTCGACTGGGCCGAGATGCTGCTGCGTCCGAGCCTCACGCCGCCCGACTCGTGGGACCGGCCGAACGACCAGCTCGACCTGACCGACCTCGCGGTCGACGGCGCTGCCGTGGTCGGCAACGGTCAGTACCGGGCGAACCCGGCCATCAAGGCGCAGGTCCGCTACGAGACCCTGCCCGACGCTCCGATGGTGAAGCTGACGGTCAAGCTGACCAACACCGGCACGACGGGCTACCAGGGCTACTTCAACTACATGATCGACCCCGACAGCTCGGTCGACAACGGCCGGATCCCCGGGTTCAGCGGCATCAACCCGGGCCTGAAGACCTCGGGCTGGACCGGGAACTACGTCTACGTCGGTGCCGATACGGCCACCACGAACGGCCAGGCCGCCCACGGTCTCGCGTGGGCACTGGACACGCCGACCGCGGTCGGTGCGTACGGCTACATCGAGGGTCTCTACTACGACGCCACGATGGCGCCCGGCGCCACCAAGCAGTTCAGCTTCTACCACCTGACCGACTACGCGACCTCAGGTGGCGACCCCACCCGCAACATCGCGAAGTGGGCCGACGAGATCGACCTGCACGACCCGGCCGTCCCGGACGCCGCTCGCGCGGGCGGCACCATCACCGCAGACGGCGCCGCCGTCTCCGGGGCCCGGGTCGCCCTCGAGCAGGCCGGCAAGGTGGTCGCGACCACGAGCACCGACGCCCAGGGCAAGTACCTCGTCAAGGCCCCGACCGGTCAGTACGACGTCCGGGTGTCCAAGCTGGGCTACCAGACGGCCACCGGCACGGTCACCGTGCCGGCGTCGGGCAGCGGCGTCGCCGACATCGCGCTGAGCCCGGTCACGGTCGAGGCGAGCTACGGCAAGCAGATCGGCTCGGGTCTGGTCGAGGCGGGCTACGGCGATGTCATGCTCGAGAACGACAAGCTCTCGATGGCGATCGCCGACGCCTACAACGATTCGCAGCTCTCCGGTGGCACCCGCGGCAAGCCGGTCGACATCGCCGTCCGCGGCATGGCCGACCAGTTCGACTGGATCAACCTGCCCTACGTCTCGGCGACCCAGCCGACCGGCGGTAGCGCGTGGGACATCCGGTCGGTGGCGGCGACCGACGTCCAGATCGTCCAGGCGACCGGCGACAAGGCCGTCGTCCGGGTATCCGGGCCGGTCAACGGCTTCACGGGTCTGACGGCGACGACGACGTACACGCTGAAGCCGGGCGACGACTTCGCCACGGTCTCGACGGAGTTGAGCAACTCCGGCCCGGCTCCACTCAGCGTGTGGACCGGTGACGCGATGGACCACGACGCGGCCGGCCAGGCCAGTGTCATCCCGGGCACCGGCATCGTGCCGCCGGGCGCGACGGCGGCGTACGTCCCGACCAAGCCGTACATCGGCATGACCGGGACCGACCCGCAGGTCTTCGGTCTCGTCTACGGCACGCCGGCCGGCGCCTTCGACGTCTACGCCGCGGGCAACTGGGTGATGAGCCGGTTCAACGTCGACGTGCCGGCGGGCGGCTCCTACACCCTCACCCGCAAGCTCGTCGTCACCCCGGGCACCGACGCGGTGAGCATCCTCGACGGAGTGTCCGCACCGTAACGCGCACTCACCCCACCACATGGCCGGCCCGGAATCCAACCGGGCCGGCCATCGGTACAGCAAGTCGCGGCCAGTGCCTCACTTGTCTCGCGATACCGCCGCCCAGCTCTCGATGTATTCGAAGATCGCGGCGTGTCACTGACCTGCAGAAACGCAAACATTAGCCGGCTAAGAGGGAGACACCCGTGCGGCCGACCGAGCGGCGGATGCCCTGACCGGTCAGGAAGCGGCCGAACTCGTCACTGGTGTAGTTCGAGCCGCGGTCGGTGTGGAACACGGCGCCGGGCTGGAGCAGCCGGGTATCGGCTGCCATCCGGATCGCGTCCTTGATCAGCTCGGTGCGGTAGTGATCGGCCATCGCCCAGCCCAGGACCGCCTTGCTCTTGCTGATCACCCTTGCGGTGATGCTGGGGATCATCGTTGGCCTTGTCACGGGGATTTTGTCCTGTGTGAGCAAATCTCGCGTTCGGGTCACCGAGGCGATCCGCCATGGCGGGATAGCCTTTGGCGGAACGGTCAGTCTGGCCATCCTCATCATGACCTCCCTCGGGCTCCTGTAGGGGCCGGGGTGAGTCTCGCTTCGAAAGGGTCAGCGGCTTCACTGTTCCAGAAGAGGTGTTCCAACGAGCGGCCAAGCGGGGGGACGCTTTTAGGGCCTTCCGCCCGGGTCCGCTCAGGTCCCTGACGGTGGCGTCACGACATCTGTCGTCTGCCCTGTTCCGAACACCTTGATGACTCCCTCGACTATCGCGTTCACGAGGGAGTCGTTCAGTTCGTAATCGCCGATGAGTATCCGGTAGAGGAAGGGGCCGGAAACCATGTCGCTGACGATCACGGCGTCCGTTTCCTCGCGTAGCTCCCCCCGGGCGATCGCGCGCTCGATCGCTCGCGCCAGCGACTCGCGGCGTGGGGCTACGTAGTTGCGATTGAAGAGTTCGCGCGCCGCCGAGTCGCTCGCCATCGCGAAGTAGACGTCGCCGAAAATGTCTGTGCTCGACTGGCCGTAGAGGTCGCGCATGATGGCCAGACCGGCGCGAAGGTCGCCCTCGAATGATCCTGTGTCCTTGAAAACGTCAGGTGAGTCGAACGTCCAGGTCATCGAGGCGACGACCAGCGCTGCTTTCGACGGCCAGCGGCGGTAGACGCTCTGCCGGCCGACACCGGCGCGACTGGCTACTTCGTCCATCGAGAAGCCGGCGTAGCCGTGCTCGAACATCAGCTCGCGACTTGCCTTGAGTATGGCCTCGTCCGCACCGGAACGGCGGGGGCGGCCACGCTCCGGTGGCTCTTCCCATGACGTCTGCATCGTCACTTCGTCCTTCCCAGGGGTGGTGCGTCGGGTCGTCATCTCAGTCCAAGAAGAGGTCGGTGTCGGGTGGTTCGCCCGACACGGCGTACTGGTCGAAGTCGGTTTGGCCCATGCCGCGCAGGACGCTCTCGTCGACCAGGGTCTGGCCGGTCCGGCCGCCGCCGGTCAGGATCGCATAGGCGGCATCCGCCATGATCTCCGGCCGGCGAGATCGTCGTATGCTCTCGTCGCCGCCGAGAATATTGGCGACGGCATCGGTGGCGATGAGCGTTCGCGGCCACAGGCAGTTCGCGGCGATGCCGTCATCGGCGAATTCGGCGGCCAGGCCGAGAGTCGCCAACGTCATGCCGAATTTGGCCAGCATGTAGCCCGGGTGCGCGCCCAGCCACCGATTGCTCAGGTTGAGGGGCGGGCTGAGCGTCAGGATGTGCGGGTCCGGCGCCCGCTTGAGGTGCGGCAGGCACGCGCGCGAAAGCATGAAGGTCCCGCGGACGTTCACGTCCTGCATGAGATCGTACGCCTTGCTCGTGAGCCGCGCCGTTGGGCTCAGGTCCAGGACGCTGGCATTGTTGACGCAGATGTCGATTCCGCCGAACATTTCGGCACCGGCCTGGACGGCTGCGGCGATGCTCTCGTCGGAGCGAACGTCGCCAACCCATGGCAGGGCGTTGCCGCCGGCTTTCCTGATGGCTTCCGCCGCCGTGTGGACGGTTCCCGTCAGCCGCGGATGAGGTTTCGCTGTTTTCGCGATGAGAACGATGTTCGCGCCATCCGTTGCGGCGCGCAGCGCGATCGCGAGCCCGATGCCTCGGCTGCCGCCCGACATCACCATCGTCTTTCCGGCAAGGGTTCGTTGCTGAAGTGATGTGGTCATCCGCGTCCCTCCCTTGCCATCAGCCCGGCCCGGGATTCGTAGCTTTCGAGTAGTACGGCGATGGTTGAGCGGAACCGGTCGACGTTGGCGAGTTTCACGTGCTCGTAGCCGCGAATGACGTCAGGAGCTTCGGCGATCTGTACGGCGAGTTCGATCGTTTCCCTCGAAAGCCTCTTCAGAACGGCGTTGATCAGATCGATGTACTCGCCGACCAGGGCTCGCTCGACCCTGCGGACCTCTGCCCTTCCGAACGGGTCAAATGAGGTCCCCCGAAGACGGCGCATGCCGACGAGTGCCCGGTAGACGAACCGGAACCACGGCCCCAGACTGATCTTCTTCTTCATGCCCATGGCCCGCAGGGTTGGCGGGTGCAGCCGGTAGACGAACGTGGCGCCGTCTCCGAACTGGGCGCGGATGTCCGCCTCCAGTTCGGGGAGCAGCGAAAGCCGCGCGACCTCATACTCATCCTTGTAGGCCATGAGCTTGTGCAAATTCTGGACGACGGCACCGGTCAGCGCGGTTGAGCCGGGCACAGACTCGCTCTCGGCCCGATGAACCCGAGCGATGATGTCGGCGAACTTGGCCGCGTACCGGTGATCCTGGTAGGCGAGGAGTTCGCCGACGCGCCGACGGACGGCTAGCCCGAGAAGAGAACTCGCGTCGACGCCGGTCCGGCGCACCAGTTCCTCGATTTCCGGACGTTCGGCCGGCAGGGTCGGCTCGGACGGTGGGGAGACGGCTGCCTCGAACGCGCCGCGGTTCGCGACGTACTGCCTGCCGCGGCGGAACGCCTGGGTGTTCTCCTCGACGCGTACGCCGTTCGTTTCGATCGCCTGCTCGATCGAGCCGGCCGGAAGCGGCAGCGCGCCGAGCTGGTAGGCGATCCCCGTGAGGATCAGATTGGCGAACTGATCGTCGCCGAACAGCTGACTGCTCGCCGCGCGTACGTCGAGGAACACCGCGCTGCCGGCATCGGTCGCTTCGCGGATGTCGTCCATGAGCGCAGCGGTGTCCGGGTAGCGCGTCGTGACATCGACTGCCATCCGGCCGGTCGGCACCTGGGAGGTCGACACCACGGCAACCGTTCGGCCGGGGTCGGTGGAGGTGAGGTTGCGTGGATCCGCCGCGACCAGCAGATCCGCGCCCAGGTAGAGATCGACCTCCTGGGACGCCGCCTTCGAGGCCATCGACTCGGCGTCCGTTCCGATTTTCACGTCGGAGATGACGGCCCCGCCCTTCTGCGCCAGGCCGGTCTGATCGAGCGAGACGGCCTGGCGGCCGGCGAGGTTCGCGGCGGCGGCGAGGATCTGGGAGAGCGTGACGACACCCGACCCGCCGATGCCCAGAACCCGGGTGGTGTGGTGACCCGCGATCGGCGCTTCGGGCGGTTCCGGAAGGTCCCCGAGAGCGACCACGTCACGCCTGTGCCTGGTTCGCTTGCCCGGAACGACGGTCAGGAACGCGGGACAGTCGCCGTCAAGGCATGAGTAGTCCTTGTTGCAGGAGGACTGGTCGATGCGCGTCTTCCTGCCGAACTCCGTGTCCACGGGATGCACGGAAAGGCAGTTCGACTTGCGTCCGCAGTCACCGCACCCTTCGCAGACCCTTTCGTTGATCATCACCCGTGCCGCCGGATCGGCCGCGAGACCGCGCTTGCGCTTGCGCCGGAGCTCGGTGGCGCACTCCTGGTCGTGGATCAGGACCGTCACGCCCGGGGTCGCGGCGAGTTCCTCCTGCGCTTCGACGATCCGGTCCCGGCCGTAGACCCTGGTGCCCGGCGCCAACCCGGCCCGCCGGTAGGACTTGGGGCTGTCGGTCGTGACGATGATTTTGGAGACGCCCTCGGCTGTGAGGCTTCGCGTGATCTCAGGGATCGTCATCGCGCCCTGCGCCTGCTGGCCACCGGTCATCGCGACGGCGGAGTTGTAGAGCAGCTTGTAGGTGATGTTCACGCCGCCGGCCACGGCCGCCCGGATGGCCAGGCTGCCTGAGTGGTGAAAGGTGCCGTCACCGAGATTCTGGTAAAGGTGCGGCCGATCCAGGAACGGCGCCATCCCGATCCACTGCGCGCCTTCACCACCCATCTGCGTCAGCCCGGTGACCTCGCCGACCCGTTCGGCGGACATGCCCAGAACCAGCCCGTGGCAGCCGATGCCCGCGCCCACCAGAGCCCCGTCAGGCGTCTTCGCCGAGGTGTTGTGTGGACATCCCGAACAGAAGTAGGGCGTGCGCACCGCGAGCGGGAGCAGGCGCCGATCCCGTCGCGGCCGCCGGGCCAGCTCCCAGCTCTTGACGGTCTCGAACCCCGGGTAGCTGCGCAGCCGGGCCGCGAGAACGGGAGCGATCGTGTCGGGTTCGAGTTCGCCGCTCGCGGGGAACGCGCTCGTTCCATCGGGATATCGCTTGCCGGTCACAAGGGGCGCGTTCGGTCGCCCATAGAGCATGTCCCGGATGGCCGCCTCGATGAACGAGCGTTTCTCCTCGACAACGATGATCTCCGTGAGGCCCGCGGCGAACGCGTCGATGATGCCGGGCTCGATCGGATGGATCATGCGAAGGTCCAGGAGGCGGAGGCCGCCCATGGCACGCTCCTCGGGGTCAAGGCCCAGCGCGTGCAACGCCTGGCGGACATCGCGGAACGTCTTGCCGCCCGCGACGATCCCGACGCGGTCGTGACCGCCGTGACCGTGCAGCCGGTTGAGCTCGTTGGCCGCCGCGGTGGGGGGGGGGGGCTC
>NZ_JAHCST010000006.1:0-237331 GCF_018476525.1 Acrocarpospora catenulata | reverse complement strand
CGCGTAGCGGCGGGCGATCTCAAGCCGGACGCCGTTGCGGCTCTCCTCCAGCCCGGTGAGCGCGGGCTGGAGGAGCCTGGCCGTCACTTCGTGCCGGTATGGCTTCCCGTCGAGGATGATCTCGGGGCGGATCGGGGCGAACGCGAAGGCGTCGAGATCGACCTGGCCGGTGCCGTCGGCGACATTGGTGGCGATTTTCAGGGACACCCAGAGGCCGCTGGCGCGGGACATCTCCACGGCGTGCATGCCCAGCCAGAGCGCGTTCGCCGGGTCTGACGGATACAGGATCGGGAGCCCGAGGTCGGCCAGCAGCGCTTCCGACGAGCCGGGAACGGTGGACGATTTCGCGGCGGGATCGTCCCCTACGAGGGCGACCACTCCGCCGGCGGGGTGGGTTCCGCCCAGGTTGCCGTGCCGGATCGCGTCCGCCGCCCGGTCCAGGCCGGGCGACTTTCCGTACCAGAATCCGCTGACACCGTCGAACCTCTTCTCGGGTCTGGCCGAGGCAAGTTGGGTTCCCTGCACCGATGTCGCGGCGAGTTCCTCGTTGACGCCCGGCCGGAACACGATGTCCAGCTCTTCCAGCAGCGGTGTCTGGCGTGCGAGTTCGAGGTCGTATCCGCCCAGGGGGGAGCCTTCATAGCCGGAGATGAACGCGGCTGTCGCACGGCCGGCGTTTTTGTCCCATCGACGCGCGTCCATCGGCAGTCGCACGAGCGCCTGAACACCGGTGAGTTCCACGGTGCCGGTCGTGCGCAGGTACCGGTCGCGCGGGCGCGGTGGGGTTGTCATGGCAGTTCACTGGGCGACGTCAGGTACTCGACGTTCCCGTTTCGTACGATGCCCGTGTCGCCCAGGATGCCGAAATAGTTGGTCGCTCGGTGCACGACGGTCGGGTGAATCACGACGGCCATCCCCTCCTCGACGGTCATGGGGTTGTCAGGCATGAACTGAAGAGATGTCTCCTGGAAATGACCGTCGCGGTCACCACTGATCTTCCCGAGCTCGCCGGCCGACCAGTAGCCGATCCAGTGGCCGGAGCGTGCGATCGGCTCGAAGCCGTATTTGTCGCACGCGTCCAGGGTGACCTTCCACAGGGCGTCACCGGTCATGCCCACCCGGCACCTGTCCCGCATCGTCTCCTGGACGGCCTTGAGGCCATCGAGCACGTGCGTCTGCGCCTTACTCGGCTCACCCACCACCCAGGTGCGGCAGTACTGCACATGCCAGCCGCGGTAGGTGACGGGCAGTTCGCCGCCGATCATGTCGCCTTCGCGGATTCGGTCGTCGGGAAGTTCGTATCCAGGGTCGAACGGCCACCATGGTTTCCCTTCGCCGGTCATGACCGAGAACAGCGGGTAGGCGTTCATCTCATGGTCGACCAACGTGCGGTACATGGCGCGGAACGCATCCCGATAGGTGACGCCGGGCTGGGCGGCCTCCGCCAGCGCGCGCATGGTCGCCTCGGCCGCCCGCTGACTGTAGGTCAGCTGGGTCTCCTCCCAGGCCGAGTTGATCGTGGTCGCGATGCCTTTGAGTATCGAGTCCGCGATCTCGAATGACGCGTTCGGAAGCGCCGCCTTGGTCTCTTCCAGACCCGGCCAGGCGCCGATGGTTCCGATGCGGCCCTGCTCCAGCCCGTAGCCTTTCAGCGTGGGGATCACGTCCTGGTCGTAGGTGGCGCCCAGCAGGCCGAAGAACGTGCGCGCGTTCTCCTCGGGGGTTTTCGCCGACGTGCCGACGATCTGCTTGATCCACGTGCGGTCGCGTGCCTTGGCCAGCGCGCCGCCGCCGGGGCCCGGCGACAGGACCAAGGTCGCCTCGCCCTCAAGGGGGAGGACGACCACGGTGTAGTAGAGCGGCCATCTCAGGCCGAAGCCCGATAGGTAGGCGCCGGCCCGGAACCCGGCCTCCAGGCCGTACGGGTTGTCGCCCACGACGAGGGCGTCGAGGCCCTTTTGCCGCATCGCGGCACGCACAGCCGCCACGCGGCGCTCGTACTCGGCGACATCCTCAGGTGCCAGGGCGTGGCCGGCCTTGGGGAACGCGTTCTCCATCTTGGTGATCCGTCCTTCATTCCTGTCGGGCTCTCCCGATTAACAATACGGTATTCTCGTATCGTTATTCAATCAGCGTGCGTCGCCGAAGGTTCCACCGGGCTCGAAGGCCAGCCGGGCGAACCGTTCACCGATGAGTCGTTGCGTCTCGGGGCCGGGGTGGAGGTCGTCGGGCAGCGGGACATCGATGGCGTCGGACTCGCCGTAGAGTTCCCGGCCGTCCAGGTATGCGATGTTCTGGTCGCTCTTCGAGCGCTCTTCGAGGATTCGCTTCAGCTCGGACCGGGTCACATTCAAGGTCAGCTTCCCGGCTGCCACCTCGTCAGGGTTGCCGGCGGCGCGGAACCTGAGTCCGCCCTCCTTCATGGCGGAGAAGTCCGGAAGGGTCGGGCCGGGGGTGTCCTCGTGGATCGGGCAGCAGATCGCGGAGATGACCAGCAGTGGCGTGTCCGGGTGGCCTTCGCGGATCAGGTCGAGAAAGCCGTTGACCGCCGGGGCGAAGGCGCGCAGCCGCATCAGGTCGGTGTTCACGAGGTTGATGCCGATCTTGACGCTGATCAGGTCCGCGGGCGTATCCCTGATGGTCCGCGCGGTGAACGGATCGAGCAGCGCGCTACCCCCGAAGCCCAGGTTCGTCAGTTCGACCTCGCCGAGCGCCGCGGCGGTCGCGGGCCAGGTGGCGGTCGGGCTGCTTGAGAACGATCCGTGGCTGATCGAGCTTCCGTGATGCAGCCAGCGTCGACGGCCGCCGACCGGAACGGCGGAGACGGGAGCGTCGGTGCGCAATGCGATGATCTCGGTAGTTTCGTTCCACGGGAGCCAGATCTCGGCGGTCTTCTCGCTCGTACCCAACTGATCGAACCTGACGGTGGTCGGCGCGCCAGGCTGGAATGTCGAGGTGCCCGACATCATGTCGACAGTCAGGGAGTTTCCGCCGGTCGCGGTTGCCTGAGCGGTGAGCGCGCCGTCGATGACCAGGTCATAGACGCCCTCGGGCCGAGGTGGCGCGCCTACGTAGCCGAGTTTGGTCGGCACGGTGTCCAGTTCGATGACGTTCGCCCGGGTGCGAAATACCAGGCGCACACCGGACGGCTGCGATTCGGCCATGGCGAGCTGGCCGTCCGCCTGGGCGCGGGCCCAGTCGGGGAGCCGGTGGGGAAGCACGCCACCGGCGGCGGATCGCTCCAGTTCGATGGCGCCGTGAAGCAGTGGCGCGAGGTCGTCGTGACCGGCGAGCTCATGTATGGAGTTCATTGCCAGATCCTTAATTTCGTGGAAAGTCGGGGCTGTAGAGCGCTGCCTCCATCCGGCGCACATGCTCTTCGACCTCCGCGAGCGTGATGCGCTCCCCGAGTGGAAGCGGCTCCGACCCCGGCTGACAGATCCACGCCTCACCGGTGCCGCCCGAACTGATCGCGCGCACGACCGCGGTCGCGATGTCCGCCGGTTGGAGCAGGGGAAGCCCGACCTCGTTGAGGTACTTTGTCGCGGCTTCGCTCACCAGCGGAGTCGCGACCACGCCCGGGCAGATCGCGTTGATCGTGATCTTGTGCTGAGTCAGCGTCGGGGCGAGACCTCGGACAAGCCCGATGACGGCATGCTTGGCCATGCAGTAGATCGGATCCTGCGCGTATGCGAAGAGGCCGGCCAGGCCGGATGTCGCCAGGATCGCCCCTCCCCGGCCGGCCGTCATGATTTTCACGGCTTCGCGGGTTCCGAACACCATCTGGTCCACGTTGACCGCGAGGGCTCGGCGATACCGAGCGTCGGTCAGCGCCGCGATATCCGCCTCGCCGGTGTTCGCGCCGGCGTTGAGATAGGCGATGTCGAGCCCGCCCAGACGGGCGGCGGCGGCGTGGAAACCCTCGGCCACCTGCACCGGGTCGCCTACGTCCATTCGCAGGAAGAGGCCGGCCACCTCCTCGGCCGCCCGCGTGCCCCGATCCACGTCGAGATCCGCCACGGCGACGGTCGCGCCCTCGGCCGCGAGTCGGCGAACCGTCGCCAAGCCGATTCCGGACGCTCCGCCGGTGACGAGCGCACGCCTTCCAGCCAGTTCCATTGCCAGCTCCCTTGCGAGTCGACGAAGGCAGCCCGTCCTCAAAAAATCAGGCATGCGACTCTTTACGATACGGGAATACCGTATCACAATTGGGCACCACCCTCGCCCTCTCGGTGCTGGGCTGAAAGGAAAGGCAAGACGTGAGACTCACCAACTGGAACCGGGCATCGCGGGCCGCGATGATCGCAGCGGTTGCCCTCGGAACCGTGCTCAGCGGCTGCGGGAACCCGGACGGCCAGACATCGTCCGGCTCGCCCGGTTCATCTGGCCCGGTCAGAGGCTTCGACGGCAAGACCATCACGGTCGCGGGAATGGGAGTCAAGTCCCAGATGCCGTCCGCCGAGTGGGGTGCCAAGGCCCGCATCGAGCGGTTCAACAAGGACAACGAGCTCGACGGGATCACGATCGACTACAGGGCGTTCGTCGACGACCAGGCCAACCCCGCCACCTCGCTCGCCGAAGCACGCCGTCTCGTCACGTCCGAGAACATCTTCGCCATCGTCGGCAACGTCTCCATGACCTCTCCCGGCCGGTACTACGCGCAGCAGGAGGTGCCGTACTTCGGATTCGGCATCGACCCGACCTACTGCTCCGACAAGCCCGAGCAGCTGTGGGGCTTCGGCTTCTCCGGTTGCCTCACGCCGGCCGATCCCAAGGAACTCCCCGACGCCTTCGGCCTGCTCTACAGGTACGCGGTCGACAAGACCGGGTCCACCAAGCCGACGATCGCCATGTTCAGCAGCGACACCGAGTCCGGACGGATCACGGCCAAGTACGGCGAGGCCGAGCTCAGGGGAACCGGCTTCGATGTCGTCTTCTCCAAGGCGATGGTTCCGCCGCCGCCGGTCTCCGACTTCACGCCGTACGTCCAGCAGCTCCTGAACTCGAACAACGGACAGGCGCCCGACGTCATTCAGTGCTACCTCTCGGCCGACTGCGTCCAGATATACGCGCTTCTCAAGGCCAACGGTTTCAAGGGCATCTACGCGCACAGTCTCTGGTCTGACGCCGTGCTGAAGCCGATGGAAGGCAGCGTCGTCCCGGTCGCGTGGGCCAATCCGAACGAGTCCACCCCGGCGGCCGACCAAATGCGCGCGGACCTCAAGACTGTCAAGCCCGACCAGCTGATCGACATCGGAGCCGTGGCCGGCTACTTCGGAGCCTCGATGTTCATCGACGCCCTCAAGATCGCGGCCAACGGCGGGGCGCGGAACATCACGCCGCGGGCCGTCCGCGACGCCGCCTCGACGATGACATTCGAGATCAAGGACCTGGTCGGCCCCACCAGATACCCGGACGCATCCTCGGTCGCCACCGGCTGCCGCGCTCTCCTCCAGGCCACCGGCACCGAGTGGAAGACGGTTCAGCCGTTCCAGTGCCTTGAGCAGCGCTTCCCCGTCTCTTGACGCGCTCCATCGAACCAGCCGAGCCCGAGGTAGTTCAGTTGCACACCACCAGCCAGTCATCACCAATCCTGGAACTCCAAGACATCAGCGTGCGCTTCGGCGGCATTCATGCGCTCAACGGCGTGGGCTTCTCAGTCCTCGGAGGCGAAACCCTCGGCCTTATCGGTCCGAACGGAGCCGGCAAGACGACGCTGTTCGACGTAATAGCCGGCGTCCGCCGTCCGGACCAGGGCCGCGTGCTGTTAGACCAGCGTGACGTCACCGGCCGATCTGAAGCGGAGCGCGCCCGCAAGGGACTGCGGCGAACCTTCCAGCGCGTGCAGACCTTCGGGTGGCTCAGCGTCGAGGACAACATTCTCGTTCCACTCGACTGCGGGGGAGGAGGGGGCGGCTTCCTCGGCGACATCTTCTCCCTCCCCGCCCGCGGGCGCCGCGAGAAGAGCCGCCGACGCCGGGTCGCCGAAGTCGTCGAACTGTGCGGGCTTCAGGGCGTCCGTCGTGAACTGGCCGCCGGCCTCCCCATCGGGGTCGCCCGCATGGTCGAACTCGCGCGAGCGATCATCGATCAACCCCGGCTGCTGCTCCTCGACGAACCGGCCTCCGGGCTCGATGACGACGAAGTCGGCCGGCTCGGTGCGCAGATCCAGGCCCTCACCGGGGCAGGATGCGCGATCGTCCTCGTCGAACACGACATGGCGTTCGTGATGAAGCACAGCGACCGGGTAATCGTTCTCAATCAGGGCGCCGTCCTCGCCGAAGGGCTACCCGAAGACATCAAGCGGAACCCGGCTGTTCGCGTCGCGTATCTAGGCGCCGATCACAGCGGCGAGAAGGTGCGGACGGCATGAGAGAGTTCCTTAACCTCACCGTGTCCGGACTCGTCACCGGCGCCATTTATTCGATCATGGCGTCCGGGCTCGTCCTGACCTACACCACTTCCGGGCTCTTCAACCTCGCCCACGGCGCCATCGCGTTCGCCACCGCGTATCTCTATTACCAACTGAACACCGGCCTCGGCTGGCCCGCCGCGCTCGCTTTCATCGTCAGCGTCTTCGTCTTCGCGCCGCTCCTCGGGTTCCTCCTCGACCGCCTGATGCTCCGGCGCCTGGCCCGCGCACCGCTCTACGCGCGAATCGTCGGAACCATCGGCCTGCTGATCGCCCTGCCCAACCTGGTGATGTGGCTGTGTGTCACCCTCGGTCGCGATGTTCTCGGAATCGGCTTCGCCGACAACGCCGCGGTCCAGGAAGGCACGGCGGTCCCCGGCATCGGCCCGAGCCCGGCACGTCTCTTCCAGCCGCTGCCGAACATCGTGATCAGCTCGGACCAACTCGCGGTGTTCATCGCCGCCGGCATTTCCGCGGTCGCACTCTGGTACGTCATCCGCCGCACCGGCGTCGGCCTCGAGATGAGGGCGGTGGTCGACCGTGAATCCCTCGCCGAGTTGCGCGGAGTGAATTCGGCTCGCGCCTCGGCCGTCGCCTGGGTTCTCACCATGGTGCTCGCCGGGCTGGGCGGCGTACTCATGGCACCGCTCTTCTCGCTCACCGAGGGCATTTACACCCTCGTGGTGCTGGGGTCACTCGCGGGCGTCGTGCTCGGCGGGCTCAGGTCCATCCCCATCGCCTTCGCCGGCGGTCTGGCGCTGGGGGTGGTGCAGAACTGGATCGCAGGGTACGGCGACCGTTTCCTGCCCGACACCATCAGCAGCCTGAGCGGCCTGAAGGGCGCGGTCCCGTTCATCCTCGCCCTGATCCTGTTGATGATCTTCGGCAAGGACCGCTCGCGGCGGGGCGGAACCGTGGCAGAAGAGTCCCCGCGACCCGACCACCGATCATCGCTGTCCCCACTCCGCCGCCGCCTGCCGTGGCTGATCTGGACGGGGATCCTGCTGGCGTACGGCCTTCAGTGGGTGCCCGTCGACGTGCTTCAGGCGAGCACCTACACCCAGACCTGGATCGCCCAAGGCCTCGCTGTGTCGGTCATCTTTCTGTCGTTCGTCGTGGTCACCGGACTCGGCGGAATGGTCAGCCTCGCTCAGGCGACCTTCGTCACGGCCGGGGGTTTCGCTGCGGGCTGGGTACTGTCTCACCAGTGGGGAACGGACATCCCGCTCATCGTCCACGATGGTGAACTCGTTTTCGTCTGGGCGGTGTTGGTCGGCGTCGGCGTGGCCACCGGCGCCGGGTTGCTGGTCGCCTTCCTCATGACGCGACTCGGCGGAATCAGCCTCGCGCTCGGCACCCTCGCCGTCGCACTCGTCGCAGCGGCCGTCATCTTCCCGCAGCAGAGCATCGGGAACGGAGACAGCGGCTGGGCGATCAGGCAGCCCGCCCTCGACATTCCTGGGCTCAATCAGATCCACGACCTGCTGCTCCCCGGACCGCAGCCCTACTTCGACGCGTCCCAACTGCCCGACCAGATCCTGCTGTTCCTGGCGGTGTTCGGACTCATCACCCTCGCGATCCACGGATTCTCCCGATCGGCGTCAGGTCGTGCCATGCTGGCCATCCGCAGTTCCGAGGTGGCCGCGGCAGCATCCGGCATTCGTGTCAACCGGACGAGGATCTTCGTATTCGCCTTCGCCGCAGGCATCGCCGGCCTCGGAGGCGTTCTGCTCGGTCTCTTCAGCTTCCAGGTGAGCAACTCGACCGCACCACCCATGACAAGCCTGTTCTGGCTCGCCCTGGCCGTGCTGTTCGGCATCCGCCGGCCTGGCGGCGCCCTGCTCGCGGGCCTGGCGTTCGCCGGCGGCAACGCGGTCTTCCACGCGCTCGCGAGCATCGCGCCCGGCTCATGGGTCAACGACCTGCTCAACTCGCCCCACCTCCTGCCGATCCTCGCCGGCCTCGGGGCGATCCAGCTCGCACAGGAACCCGACGGCATCCTTCCCCTGGTCGGGAACCAGAAGCTCGCCAAGCGCCGCGATTCTGCGAGCCCCAAAGTCCACGAGCACGACACCAATGCGACAGAGCGGCCGATCGTGACCGCAGCGTCTGCCGACGTCGCGCTACAGATGAAGGATGTCGTCGCCGGCTACGACGGTGTCGAAGTCCTTCACGGAGTCACACTTCGTCTCGAACCCGGAACAGTGACGGCGCTCATCGGGCCGAACGGCGCAGGGAAATCGACACTATGCGCGGTGGCGGCCGGGCTGGTCGGCCAGACTGCCGGCTCGGTCGTACTCGGCGGAACCGACATGACCGACGTGCCGACCTACTCGCGTGCGCGCAGCGGCTTTCTCCTGATCCCCGAAGCGCGTGGTGTCTTCCCCGGCCTGACCGTCGAGGAGAACCTTCTGGTCCTGCTCAAGGAAGAAGAGCAACGAAAACTCGTATACGAGCGTTTCCCGATCCTCGGTGAACGCAGAAACCAGGCAGCCGGTCTCCTCTCCGGTGGAGAGCAGCAGATGCTCAGCCTCGCACCGGCCCTCGCCCGGCCACCCAGTGTGCTGATCGCCGACGAGCCGACCCTCGGCCTCGCCCCACTTGTCGGTGAGCAGGTGCTTGACGCGATCGTCGCACTCAGCTCCCTCGGCACCGCCGTTCTGCTCGTCGAGGAACATGCGCAGAACGCACTCCACTTTGCCGACCATATCCTGTGCATGAGTCGCGGCTCGATCGTGTGGTCCGGTAAGCCACCGGAAACCAATATCGAGCACCTCGTCGGGAATTACCTTTCTGCGCAGTAATTTGTCATGCCGGGACGGGTTACAGGCACGCGCGCGAGCGACAATGCAGGAAGGGCACCGAGATCACCGGCCTGCCACCGGTCAGGCGCTCGGAGTCGGATGCGGTGAAGGCGCCGACGTACTCTGGCTCGCCCGGCACGGCTGGCAGGTCACCGCAGTCGACATCTCCCAGATCGCCCTGCAACGCGCCGCGGCCAAGGACGTCAGGGGCCGAGTGGCGTGGGCACTGGCCGACCTCACCACCACGGCACCCCCAGCAGGCGCCTTCGACCTGGTATCCATCCAGTACTTCCCGCTCCGGCGCCAGCCGCACCACGCCACGCTGCGCGGCCTGCTGGACGCCGTCGCCCCCGGCGGCACGCTGCTGTTCGCCACCCACGCCCCCGCTGATCTGGCCCCACGCCCAGAGCAGGGCTTCGACCCCGCCGACAACTACCAGCCCGACGACATCGCACAACTGCTCGACCACACCTGGCACGTCCTGATCAAAAGCCCGCCCCCGCACCGTCCCGGCCCTCGTCGGCACACACCACACCCACGACACCGTCCTGCGAGCACAACGCCTGCCATAGTCCCGGTACGCAGGTCAGCGGCGCCCCGCGTTACCTTAGTGATCCCCGGATGGCGGTGGCCCCTCGGTGGTGACATACCATCAAGGCGCCTTGGGGGCCCACTACGAGGGACCGCGCAGACCCTGTGGGGGATGATGTTCCGTACGCTGATGAAGTCGAAGATCCACCGCGCCACCGTCACGCAGGCGGACCTGCACTACGTCGGGTCGGTGACGATCAGCGCGGACCTGATGGCCGCGGCCAACCTGGTTGAGGGCGAGAAGGTCGACATCGTCGACATCGACAACGGCAACCGCCTGTCCACGTACGTGATCGAGGGCCCGGCGGGCTCCGGAGTGATCGGGATCAACGGGGCCGCGGCCCGGCTCATCGACGTGGGCGACCTCGTGATCATCATCGCGTACGCGCTGGTGGCCGAGGCGGAGATCGATGCGCTGAAGCCGAGCGTCGTCTTCGTCGACCAGCACAACCGGCCGGTCCACCTCGGCAGCGACCCGGCGGCCGTGCCGGACGGCACGGGCCTGGTCCGGGGCGACCTGGCTCCCGGGATGCGCTGAACCGCCGCCTGTTGATGATGGTTCCGGGGGTAGCGCAGAGCGAAAAGGGTGGGCACGTACAGCGGGCCATCGACGCCGAGCTGGTTGATCCAGACGACTGGCGCCATCGTTGTCTGTCGGCGTGGACCTGCTTCGCCGGGCGCCGACAGTCGCGTCAGTTACACCTAGGGCGTCCTGTCGGGCAAGGCCGCATACCATGTGCCGTCATGTTCCGGTCCGGGCAGCCAGGCCGGAGGATCGGCCAAGCCGAGCGCCTCTTCAGCCCACGCCAGCATGTACGCGTCCGTGGCCGCGGGCGGCCGGGGCGCCCGCACGACCCCGCCTAGCAGGATCCAGTCGCGGTCGGGGAAGAGCGCGTACTGCTGGATGAGCAGGTCACTGGTGGTGTGCCAGCCGTCCTCTTCGATTTCCTTCCAGGGCAGCAGCCGCGTCCGCAGCAGGCTGGTGGCCCAGGCCTTCGCATGGTGAGAGCTCAGCGTGCCTGGAGCACGGCCGAGGAGAATGCCCGCGATCATGGTTTCTCGGCCATACCGTACGGCCGGGCGACCCGTACCCGGCGGAACGGTCTGCCCGCTGACAGGCGAGAACCCGGAGATCTGCGTGTCGGCATGTCGAATGTCAGCCACGGGAGTCAAACCCTGCGCGCCAACTGCCGAGATGATGGAGACTTGGGTGTCGGTCGTGCGGGGATCATCACCTGAGACCACGCCCCCAGGATAACGCCGCACCGTTTCTCGGGGTTGAGGAACTGGCAGGCAGCGCCACCCAGGACGCGCTCGCCGGGGCCGTCCCCGACGCCGACTCCGCCCACCAGGTCCTGCACGATCCGGGCCTGCATGATCGGGCCGCGGTGCGTCGCGGCGAGTACGGCGAGGCCTTGCCCGACGAAACCTCGCGCACCACCAGCTGCGGCGCGCCGGGGAAGGCCACGGTGGGCGGCGACGAAGGTGCGGGTGGCGGAGTCGACGGCGCGGCGTTCACCAGCTGTAGTGGCGACGGAGGCGTCGGCGACGGCTGTGACCGCGTTGCCGGTGCTGTGGCTGTCGTGGGTGTCGTTCATGGTGTGCTGGTCCTTGCCGTGCAGCACCGCGCGGCATTCGGCGCGGGCCCGGCCGACTGCCGCTGAACTCCTCTGGTGCCCCTTCCCGATGGGCGGGGGCGGGTGGTCGGAAAGGACCGCATGACACAACCGTCGGCACCGGCCATACGCAACCCGGTACTGCCTGGATCGCACCCCGACCCGTCGGCCGTGGTCGTTGACGGCTGGGTCTACGTGGCGACCTCGACCTTCGAGTGGAGTCCGGGCGTCCGCATCCACCGCTCCCGCGACCTCGTGCGCTGGGACCCGCTCGGCGGCGCGCTCGGCGCGGACCGGCTGCTGCGACTGGAGGGCACACCGGACTCCGGCGGCGTCTGGGCTCCCAGCCTGACCTGGGCGGACGGCCTGTTCCACCTCGTCTACAGCAACGTGTCCACCTACGCGGGCGGCTTCACCGACTGCCCCAACCTGCTGACCACCGCGGCCGCCCCCATCGGTCCCTGGTCGGACCCCGTCCCCCTGCATTCGCGCGGGTTCGACCCGTCGCTCTTCCACGACGGGCCGGACAGCTGGCTGCTCAACCTCGTCCACGACTGGCGCCCCGGCCATGGCGGCAGCGCCGGCCTGGAAGCCGTCCGCTACGACCGTACCGCCCGCCGCCTGACCGGCGACCCGGTCCGCATCCAGCTCCCACCCAGGGCAGGCTGGATCGAGGGACCGAACCTGCTGCGCCGCGGCCCCTGGTACTACCTGACCACCGCCGACGGCGGCACCGGATGGGAACACCGGGTCACCGTCGCCCGCTCCCGCCACCTGACCGGCCCGTACGTCACCGACCCCGCCGGGCCGCTGCTCACCTCGCTCCACGACCCCGACCTTCCGCTCCAGAAAGCCGGGCACGGCAGCCTGTTCACCATGCCGGACGGCCGTACCTGGATCGCCTATCTCGCCGCCCGCCCCGTCGGCCGGCGCGGCCCGTGCATCCTCGGCCGCGAGACCGCCATCGCCCCGGTGGAATGGACCGACGACGGCTGGCCCCGCGTTCCCGGCGGGCGTCCGGCCATCACCGTGCCCGTCGGCCACGACCAGGTCCGCTCCACAGCGGAGGACACCGCCCTCACCCCCGCCCTGCCGCCCGCCGAGGACGACGACTTCGACGCCCCGAACCTCGGCCCACAGTGGTCCACGCTCCGGCGCCACGCCGCCCCCGACTGGCTCTCGCTGACCGAACGCCCCTCCCACCTGCGCATCCGGGGCGGCCGCTCACCCCAGAGCCTCATCGGCCCCAGCCTCGTCGCCCGCCGCGTCCCCGCCCCGTGGTCCACCTTCGAAGCCGACATCGAGTTCCGCCCCCTCGGCTTCCAGCACCTGGCCGGCGTGACCCTCTACTACAACACCCGCAACTGGCACTTCCTCCACATCACCGCAGACGACACCGGGCAGGCCGTGCTCCACCGCGCCACCTGCGACCGCGGCGTCACCACCGTCGATGAGGACGGCGGCCTGCCCCTGCCCGATACCGACACCGCCCCGATCAGCCTCGCCCTGGATCTCCAAGGCCCGCTGCTGCGCACCCGCGTCCGGCTGGAGGGCACCTGGCAGGAGTTCGGACAGCCCTTGGACGCCACCGTGGTCTCCGACGAGCACGCCGAAGACATCGACGCAGGTGGCCTACGCACCCTGGGCTTCACCGGAGCCTTCTTCGGCCTATGGGTCTGGGACCTGACCGGCAGCGCCCTCCCCGCAGACTTCCACCGCGCCCGAACCCTCGTCACGGTATGACATAGGAGATCCCTATCCGTCGGGGTGTTCCTGGCCGAGGACCCGCTGGCAGTCCCACCCGGCGCGGTGGCCTTGGTTGCGGAGCAGTTGGACCTGGATCCGGCCATGCTCAGGCCAAGTCCGTTCGGGGGTCGGCCAAGATACGACGGAAACCGGCAACCAGTGATCTTGAGTTGAACTGGCCGCAGGTGAGCTGCTGGGGCGGATCGGCGTCGGCTGCCCGACCAGGGACAGCGATGCGCAAACGCAGCCGGAGGCCCGATCTTGTGTCACCGTTCGCAGTGGACTTCTTCGCGTACCCGCTCAGATCGGTCAACGGCGCACCTGATAGCGCAGGTGAAGGACCCGGTTGCCCTGAATCATCACGTCAGGATCCTCCAGCAGGTGCTGCGCGTGGACCGACCCGAAGTAGCGCTTGCCGGACCCGAACACGACGGGTACGACGTCCATGCGCACCTCGTCGACCAGGCCCGCGGCAAGCACCTGGCCACCGACGTCGCCGGCGGCGACCTCGACCATGCGGTCACCCGCGAGCTCCTGCGCCTTGGCCACGGCTGCCTCGACACCGTCGACGAAGTGGAACGGCGCCTCGGGGTCCCAGCCCTCGGGCTCCGGCCGGTGCGTCACGACGACCACGTGGTCGATCCCGCTGGGAGGCTTCCCGTCCCAGCCGTCCGTCAGGTCGAAGACGTGGCGGCCGACGATCGTGACTCCGATCTGGTCCCAGTACGCCCGGGTGTAGTCGTAGGACGTCTGCGACACCTTCAGCGCGCCGCTCTCGTCCAACGGGACGTCACCGCTGGACAACCAGTCGAACAGCGGTCCGGGCTGGTCATTCTCGTCCGCGACGAAGCCGTCCACCGACACCGAGCTGTACATGACCACCTTGCCCACGGAGCTCTCCTCTGCTTTGGGGTGCCCCCAAAATTAGCGTGTCGTGAGCTGGCACTCTTGTAAGAAATCAATCGGCCGGCAGCGGCCAGCCGTCCAGCGCGTGGCCGGGATGTTCGCGCAGGAACCGCCGCCGGACTTCGACGTACCGGGTCGGCGTGAGCCCGGTGAACGCCCGGAACTCGTGGCCGAAGTGGGCCTGGTCGAAGTAGCCTGCGCCACCGGCGAGGTCGCCCCAGTCGATCGGTCCGGCGGGGTTGATCGCGAATACGGTGGCGGTGAAGCGGTAGGTGCGGGCCAGTCGCTTCGGCGTGACGCCGATGAGCTCCTTGAACCGCTGCGCCAGATGAGTGCTGCTGACACCGGCTGCCACGCTCAGGTCGCCGATCGCCACCGCCCCGCTGGTCGCCGCGATGACGCTGCTCGTATGGCGGACCAGCCCCAGACCGGCGGTCTCGCACAGCCGTCGCATCAGCTCCTCCTCGAGCAGCGTCAGCATCTCGTACGGCCCGGCCGCCGTGGCCAGCCGGTCCCGCAGCTCGGCAATGGCGGGCCGGCCCCAAACCTGCTCCACCGTCACTGGCCGGTCACACAGCTCGGCCGCGGGCATCGGCAGGAACGGCGCCAGCCCTCACGGCTTGAAGTGCACGCCGACTGACCGGGTCCCCGGCGGATAGCCGAACTCGAAGGCGCGGGTGGGCATGGTGACCACGCAGCCATCGGCGTACTCGGCCGTCTCGATGTCGGTGCCGGCGCGGATGCGGAACGGCGCCCCGAGGTTGACGATGAGCAACGCCGCCGGCATCGGCGGCAGCATCAGCCGGGCGTACGGCGGCGCACCCTCCAGGTAGTAAAGGTCGTCGATCAGCCCGTCCAGCGGCGGCCGCGGCACTCTGGACACGTACTCCACGCCCACAGTATCGCCGACGCCCCGCCGGCGAAGACGGTGCGCTGGGCGCGGCCGACCTGCTTCGCGGGGGCGGAGAGGGTGGCCGTTCACGAAAGTCCGGATCTGGTGACTGGTAAAGTGAGGGTTGGCCACCGTGCTGGCCCGACTCCGAGTCGATCGTGTCCACGTCACGACGACGGTGAGGACAAGCGGCTCCGACGCAGCACGACCCGAGAGCCCGCTGGACACAGATCATTGTCGGCGGAGTGACGTGGGGACTTCGCTGGAAGGATTCGTATGTCCAGCCAGAATCGCAAGCGTCGGGGCGAGATCCGCATGTTGATGGCCGAGACCGGCCTCATCTACACCCAGGCGGTCCGCGAGTTGGACCGCCTCGGTGTCAGCGGCTTCACCGCTCAGAAATCCTCCGCCACGTCGTCAGTTCTGGTAGCCCCTCGCCACCCGCGGAAGGATTGACGACCATGACCGACGCCAGACTGCCAGGCGACGACGAGGCCGCGTTCATCGCGGCGGCCCGCTCAACTGACGCAGCACAGTTCGCGCTCATCACGGAGCGCTACCGGCGTGAGCTGCAGGTGCACTGCTACCGGATGCTCGCGAACTACGAGGACGCCCAGGACATGACGCAGGAGACGTTCCTGCGGGTGTGGAGCAAGCGGGAGTCGTTCAAGGGCCACGCTGCGCTGCGGACCTGGCTTTACCGGATTGCGACGAACGCCTGCCTCGACTTCCTGGAGAAGCGCAACGACCGCACACCCGTGCCTGCCGAGCTGCCGGGCGCGGGCTCGGAAGTGCACTACCTGCAGCCCTACCCGGACCGGATGCTCCCGGAGGACCCGCAGGAATCGGTGGTGGCGCGGGAGACGATCGAGCTGGCGTTCATCGTCGCCGTCCAGCACCTGCCGCCGCGGCAGCGGGCGGTGTTCATCCTGCGCGACGTCCTCGGCTGGCCGGCGTCGAAGGCCGCCGACGCCCTCGAGCTGACCGTCGCGTCGGTGACCAGCGCACTGCAGCGGGCGCGCGTGACGATGCGCGAGCAGCTGCCCGACCGCCGCCTCGACTGGCGGAGCCCTGCCGCGCACGAGCTGTCGGATGACGAGCGCGGCGTGGTGAAGTCGTATATCGACGCCCATGAGCGCAACGACCTCGACGGGCTGATGGCCCTGCTGCGCGACGACCTGCGCTTCGCGATGCTGCCCGATCCGGGCACCTTGATCGTCACGGCCAAGGACGCGGTGGACGGCTGGGTCTCCAATGGGCTCTTCCAGCGCGGCTACGACGACTGGCGCTGCATCGCCACGACGGTCAACCGCATGCCTGCCGCCGCGCTGTACCTCCGCACCCCCGACGACCCGGAATACCGTCTGTTCACCATCGCGGTCCTGCACATCGTCGACGGGAAGATCGCCGAGCTCACCGGATTCGACGCCACCGACAAACCATGGCTGAGCCTGCCCGCGACGCTGTGATCAGGCAAGTCCCCATCGTCGACGAGTCCAGCGCACGGGCCGGCGTCACCGAAGTCACATCGGAATGAGCACCCCGACCAGCTGAACACCAACGCGGCAACGCGAGCACCACCGCCCCGCCGGCAACGCCGGCGGGGCATCCCTATGCCCGAAGAACATCGTCACGATCAACGACGCCGTCGTCCTCATCTTCAGCGAGCCGGTCAACAGCTCACACGGAAAGCAAGGAAGGGCCCGGGGAAGGTTCCCTCATCGCCGAGGGTCACGGTGAGCACGCCAGGAAGGAACTCGGCCTGGCCTTACGAGCCGAGCATTCGACCCGTGCTCATCGCCTCGTCTCGTATCGGGTCAGCACCACGCCGCCGGGAAATGTCCGCGTCTCGACCAGCTTCAGGTTCACCCAGCTGTCCAGCGCGGTGAAGAACGGCGTGCCGCCGCCCACCAGGACCGGATAGGTGACGATCGCGTACTCGTCGATCAGCCCGGCCCGCATGGCCGCCCCGGCGAGCGTCGCGCCGACGATGTCCATCGGGCCGCCGTCCTCGGCCCTGAGCCGGGTGATCTCGGCGACCGCGTCGCCGGTGACCAGGCGGGTGTTCCAGTCGACCTTGTCGATCGTCGAGGAGAACACCACCTTCGGCATGTCCCGCCAGCGGCGCGCGAACTCGATCTCCGCCGGTGTGGCGCCGGGCCGCTGGTCGGCGGTCGGCCAGTGGGAGCTCATCGTCTCCCACAGCTTGCGCCCGTACAGCGCCAGGCCCGTCGCGTCCACCCGGTCGGACCACCACTGGAACAGCTCGGCGCTTGACGAGGAGTCCGGTCCCTCTCCCCCGCTCCAGCCGAGGTCGTCGCCGGGCGCGGCGATGTAGCCGTCCAGGGTCACGTTCATGGCGAAGATCAGTTTCCGCATCGTGCCAGCCTCTCGTGAGTCGATCTCACACGTACAGACGGGGGCGGCGCGGAAACCTAATCGGTGCGCGATCTGCGTCCGCAGGTAGTCCTCGCGTTCCGGACGTCGACCAGCGCCACCGAGGGGCGCGCCTTGTGGTCGGTGAGAAACACCGGGCCGGTCTTGCGCCCGGCCGGCAGCCGGGCGGTGCCGGTCTGCCACACGATCACATCGCGGGCGCCGCCCTTTCGGGTCACCACCGCCCGCCGGTTCGCGGTATCCAGGGCCGGCTACATCGTGATGGCCGATCCGGAGGGAAACGAGTTCTGCTTGGACTGAACGATGGGGAACTTCACCCCGGTGAGGTCTTCGGAGACGGCCCACAGCCGTTGCTGGACGCCCATCTCGTACGACTCCGGGCTGGAGGTGACCAGCCGGGGGTGGCCCATGACCTCGTTGCGTCCGCCGGGACCGTAGTACTGGCCGCCGAGCGCGGCGGGATCGGTCGCGGCGCGCAGGGTAGGCAGCGCGCCCATCGCCGGCGTCTGGGTGATCAGCGGCGCGAGCCAGGTGAGCGGAAGCCGGAGGGCCGCGGGGGTGTTGCGGGCGAGCTCCGTGCTGGACAGGCCGGGGTGCGCGGCCACCGCTACGGTGGTGCCGTGCGTGGCGAGCCGACGCTGCAGCTCGTACGTGAACATCAGGTTGGCCAGCTTGGACTGACCATAGGCGGCGGCCCGGCTGTACGACCGCTCCCACTGCAGGTCGTCGAAGTGGATCGCAGCCCGGATGCGGTGGCCGGTGCTGCTGACCGTCACCACGCGCGAGCCGGGCACCGGCAGCATCAGATCCAGCAGCAGCCCGGTGAGCGCGAAGTGGCCGAGGTGGTTGGTGCCGAACTGCATCTCGAAGCCGTCCCGGGTGGTCTGCTTCGGGGTGTACATCACGCCGGCGTTGTTGATCAGCAGGTCGATCCTGTCGAGCCGGGACCGCAGCGCCGCCGCTGCGGTCCGGACGGAGTCGAGCGAGGTCAGGTCCAGCGCCTGCACGGTCACGTCGCCGGTCATGCGGGCCCCGGCCTGCTCGCCCTTCTCGACGTTGCGCACGGCGAGCACCACGGACGCCCCGCGCTCGGCGAGCGCCTTGGCTGTCTCGTACCCCAGTCCGGTGTTGGCCCCGGTCACCACGGCCACCCTCCCGCGCTGGTCCGGAATGTTCGCCGTCGTCCACTTCTCGCTCATGCCAGACTCCCAAAGTACCGAAGGTATCTTGTGCCGACAACGTTAAGGTACCTTCGGTACGTTGTCAAAGTACCGCAGGTACCTAAGTTAGGCTGGCGATCGTGACTTTCCAGCGGGCGCGGACCAAAGAGCAGCGGGAGATCCGCCGACGGGCGATCCTCGACATGGCGTCGGCGATGCTCGACGAGATGCCTGTGGCCGCGGTCACCCTGAACGAGCTCAGCCGCCGGGTAGGCCTGGCGAAGCCGAACGTGCTGCGCTACTTCGAGTCTCGCGAGGCGGTGCTGCTGGAACTGCTGGACCGCTTCCTGCAGGAGTGGCTGACGGAACTGGCAGGCGAGTTGGCCGCCGGCATCGACGAAAATCTATCCATGGCCGAGCGAGCCGCAGCGGTGGCCGAGATCCTCAGTCGCTCACTGTCCGGCCGAGTGGTGCTGTGCGAACTCTTCGGCGCACAGGGCAGCGTCCTGGAACACAACGTCTCCGTCGAGGTCGTGGCAGGCTACAAGCGCGCCTCCCTGGACCGCCTGACAACCATGAGCGCCCTGATCCGGAAGTACCTGCCGGAGTTGGGCGAGAACGCAACACTGTTCAGCCTGCAAACCATGGTCATGGCCGGCGCGCTGTCGGCGTACAGCACACCTCCACCCAGCCTGCAGGCGGCCTACCAGGCTGAGCCCGACCTGGCCCGCTTCCATTTGGAGCTGAACGACTACTTGAAGCTGGCCCTGACCGCAACCCTCCTGGGCGTGCTACCCCGCCGCTGACCTGCGTTGCACTGGAGACCCAGCGTTGCGGTGCGTGATCTTGGGCTGGTCTGCCACGATGATGCCCTGTGCGGCCGACCCTTTGTATCGGCGCAGGTCAGGCAAATCCGTTGGAAATTTCCCCGGGACTACAGCGAGGCCGTCCAGCGCCTGCCGACATCGGAACGGTGGTTGGCGGTAACTCCGCTCGCGCCGGCTCGCTAACGCCACTGACCGTTCCGTTGTCGATCAAGGCCCCACTCGCGCCGCGGGGCGGCGTAAAGATTTGTTGACATCACGTCTGCGCTGCTTTACTTTTGACTATGTCAAGTTTGTTGTACATGGGAGCGCGCATGTCCTCCGAAGAGAAGCGCACGTGGATCTACGTCGTGGTCGCGGTCGGCGTAGCCGTGGTCTACTTCGCGACCGTCCTGTCAAAGGTGCCGGGAACGGACGTGGCGACGATCGCCTACGTGTGGCCGATGCTCACCGCGATCGGTGTCGGGATCGCCGCGAACATCGTCCTGAACATCGTGGCCGCGATCCTCTCACCGAGGGAGGCCGACAAGACCGACGAGCGCGACAAGCAGATCAACCGGCTGGGCGAGTACGTCGGGTTCTACGTGATGAGCGTCGCCGCGATCGTCCCGCTCGGCCTGGCGATGGCGAACATCGAGCAGTTCTGGATCGCCAATACGCTCTACCTGGCGTTCGTCCTGGCCGCCCTCGCCTCCTCAATCGTGAAGATCGTCGCGTACCGGCGGGGCTTCTAGCCCATGGCCAAGCCCACCAGGGTCACCAACGCGATCCGAGCCCTGCGGTTCGCCCACGGAGAGATGACGCAGGCCGAGCTGGCCGACCGTGTCGGTGTAACCCGCCAGACCATCATCGCCATCGAGCAGGGCCGCTACTCGCCGTCACTGGAGATGGCCTTCCAGATCGCCCAAGTGTTCCGGGTGCCGCTCGACGACGTCTTCCAGTACCCCGACACCGAGGACTAACCGCCACATCAATACCACCAGGGTGCGGGGACACCGCCCCGCGGCCTTCCTCCTTCACGCCCAAAGCAAGGGAGAATCATGTACTCCCCTCAACGCCTCGCCGGGATCGTTGCCCTCTGCGCCAAGGTCGACAGGCCTGTGGCGCGCTCCAGGAAGCACCGCGTGACGACGCCCACATCGCTGCGGCGACGTGACCGTCGTACGGGTTCACGCAGCGTCACACATCGACCCTCCCTCGGCGCCGCCCAGGCTGTCGTTAAGGCTTCGCGTCAGGACAGGGCGAGGACGCAGAACTCGTGGCCCTCGGGGTCGGCCAGGCACGTCCACGGGACGTCGCCCTGGCCGAGGTCGAGGTCGGTGGCACCGAGGGTTCGCAGCCGGGCCACCTCCGCTGCTTTGTCGTCACCGGGGTACGGCAGCAGGTCAAGATGGACGCGGTCTGGCACGGTCTTCACGCCGGGCGTGCGGAGAAACTCGAGATACGGGCCGACACCCTTGGCGGAACGCAACACCGCATAATCGTCAGTTACCTCGTGCAGGGTCCAGTCCATCGCCTCGCCCCAGAACCGGGCCATGGCCCGCGGATCGGCGCAGTCGACCACCACCGCCGCGATCGGACCGGTGTCCCGGTAGACCTCCCGAGGCTCCAGCACACAGAACTCGTTGCCCTCCGGGTCGGCCAGGACCGTCCACGGCACCTCGCCCTGACCCACGTCGGAAGGCGTCGCACCCAGAGCCTTCAGACGCGCGACCAACTCCGCCTGATGAGCCGCGGAGGCGGTGGCGAGATCGAGGTGCACACGGTTCTTTGTTGTTGTCTTGGGTCCCGGGACGGGAACGACGTCGACGCCGACGGCGACCGGGTCCGGCCAAACGAGGCCGCCGACGGGTCCCACGTAGGTGGTGACGCCGGGGCTGTAAGCACTCCAGCCGAGCGCCTCCGCCCAGAACCGGCCGACCGCCGAGGCATCAAGAGCCTTGATGTTCACCTGAACAGGTCGCAGTGCCATGCCGGCGATCCTATGCGCCCGCTCTGCAACGACATCCGTGTCCTGACGGCCGGCGTGGATCGCAGGGAGCATTCTGAGAACGATGTTTTGCGAGAGGTTCTGAGAACGAAGATCGAGGATAAACCGGACATGCGCCGGACGGTGATCGGCTCTCGCAGAACTGGTCATTTCTGCGAATCGCGCACTTTGCGATCCAAGGGATGGGCCGGGCATGAAGGTTGCTAATACAGGTGGTGATCTTGGAGGCTCTCCTTAACGCCGCGTACGACTCTTCCAGGAGTGCCCTGTGATCATCGAGGATCTGTCCGAGCCGGAACTCGCCCTCTGGGAGGCGTTTCCCGCAGCGCGTCCTGTGGATCTTCCCGGCGCCCCCGTTCGGGCTGCGATCATCGCCAGGATGTTGCTCGGCGCCCGGGAACGCCTTGCAGGGCAGACGCCCGGCATGCACCTGTCCGGCGCCCGGATCGTGGGCCGATTGGACCTGTCGTACGCCGAGGTACAACACCCTCTGATCTTGACCAAGTGCGAGTTCGAGGAAACGCCGGTCTTCACCGGGGCCCGCACCGGCCTGGTGGACCTCGCGGCCTCCCGGGCACCCGGACTGCAGGCCGTAGACGCTGTGATCGGCGGGGCACTGCGCCTGGAAGGCTGCGAGATGGCCGGCCCGATCCAGCTCGCCGGGGCCCACGTGTCCGGGACACTGAATCTCAGCGGCGCAGCGATCCACGCACTTCAGGCCGTCCATGCCGACGGCCTGATTGTCGACCGTGATCTTCTGTGCGCGAACGCCGTCATCGACGGTGAGTTACGCGTTGTTGGCGCCAGGATCGGCGGGACGATGACCCTCGATGGCGCACGGGTCGGGCGGTCAGGCGGCTTCAGCCTCACCGCCGAGGGGGTCGTCATCGACGGCGGGTTGTCGTGTGCCCGCGGTTTCCGCTCGCGGGGGGAGCTGAGCGTGCAGGACGCCCGGATAGGGCGCCGGTGCGTCTTCAGCGGAGCCCGGCTGTCCAACCCGGACGGCATCGCCCTGAACGCGGAGAGACTCAGTGTCGAGGGCGGGCTGCGCATCGATGACGGCTTCTCGACCGAAGGTGAAGTCCTTCTGCGCGGAGCCCGCGTGGCTGGTTCGCTCCGTTTCGCGCAGGCGAGCCTCGCCAATCCGGGAAGACGCGCGCTGAACGCGCCGCTGATGGAGATCGGCAGCGGACTGCGGCTCACACCAGGTTTTGTGGCGAGCGGAGAGGTCTTTCTGGACTCCACCCAGGTCCGCGGATCGGTCAACCTCGACGGCGGGACGTTGGCCAACCCGGGTGCGACGGCGCTTTCCCTGCGTCGGCTGGGGGTCACCGGCAGGCTCAGCTGCAGCGAAGGCTTCCGTGCCGACGGGGAGATCGTGCTCATCAACGCCCGAATCGAGGGCAGCTTGCACTTTCACGGTGCCGCCCTCAGTAATCCCGGCGGGCGGGTTCTGTCCCTGTGGGAGGTGATCGCGGGCGGGGGCATCGACTGCTGCGAAGGCTTCACGGCCACGGGAGACGTCTCGATCAGGAACTCCCGGATCGCCGCCACACTGTGCCTTGCGGAGACCACCATCGACGGTGACCTTCACCTTCGTGGTGTAGAAGCGGCTTCGCTGAAGATCGGGCCCCAGACGGAACTGCTGCGGGCCGTCGACCTTCGCCACAGTCGGGTCGGCGTGCTCGATGACGTTCCCAGCCGGTGGCCTGCTCACGTCCTGATGAACGGCTTCACCTATGACGGCCTGGAGGCTCCCCTGCCTGTCCAGGAGCGACTTGACTGGCTGGCCAGGGAGGCCTACCAACCTCAACCCTATGAGCAGTTGGCCGCCGTCTACCGCCGGCAGGGCCACGATGAGGCTGCTCGGGACGTGCTGCTGGCCAAACAGCGTCGCCGCCGGTCGGGGCGGCGGCTCGGGGTGCGGCTGTGGGGATATGCGCAGGACTGGACCGTCGGGTACGGCTACCGACCCTTCCGCGCTGCGCTCTGGCTCGCAGCCCTTCTCCTTATCGGCACGGTCGTTTTCACCGCCCACCAGCCACCGGCCTTCAAGCCAGGCGAGGCTCCCCCCTTCAACGCCTTCCTCTACACCCTGGACCTGCTCCTCCCGATCATCAGCTTCGGACAGGAGAGCGCCTTCGGCCCGCGCGGCGCACAACAGTGGCTCGCCGCGGCGATGATCACTGCAGGGTGGATCCTCGCAACGACCATCCTGGCAGGCCTCACTCGCGCACTCTCCCGCCAATAACGCGACCAGAAGCGGCCACCTTGACGCCCTCTCAGCAGCCACTGACAGGGGGCCATAAGATCCCACCCCGCGTCCACGGCCCCGGATCGGGGGCGAAGTCCTGGTGGGCGACGAACGTAACGGGCGCGCAGCAGCCACCAGCTCGATCCTCCCGGTTTGGGCCGTGCGACGCGTTCTCACCGGCACCCCAAGACGGCACCGACGCTATTGCAGATAAATCAGCCACTATCTGCGATAGCTCTCAAGATCGTCGCTACCGCTAATTTCGGCACCGCCCGGATCGCCGCGGAGCTGCGGCTGCGTCCCGGCGACACCGCCCTGCGGCTGGAGCGGGTCCGCGAGTTCGCGGGACGTCCCGCCGTACACCAGGTGTCCTGGGTCCGCCGGCCGGTGGCCGACCAGATCCGCGACCGCGACTTCACCGCCGTCTCCCTCTACACGGCCCTGGCCGACGCGGGAGTGACGGTCGCCCGGGCGTCCGAGGTGGTCCGGCCCGGTTTGCTCGACCCCGCCGCCGCCCGCCACCTCCACGAGCCGCCGGGCAGCCCGGTGCTGGTCAGCACCCGGATCACCTACACGCCCGACGCCACGCCCGTGGTGTCCGACCATGCCACCATCCTCGGCAGCATGATGGAGATCCGCACCGAACGCGCCGCCACCGGCCTCTCGCTCACCTGGGGTGCCACCAGCTGAGAACCTCTCAGTGCTGCGTACGATGCGAGGGTGAGTCCCGCTCATCGGAACGATGGTGAGGTCAGCGCGATCGGGCGTGCGGCCGTTCTGCTGAAGGAGTTCCGGAAGGGGGACTCCGCGCTGGGCATCGCGGAGCTCACCCGGCGGACGGGGTTGCCCAAGTCCACGGTGCACCGGGCGGTGCATGAGCTGGTGCGGGTGGGCTTGCTGGAGCAGGCGGGCGGTGCCTTTCGGATCGGGCTGTTGCTGTTCGAGCTCGGGCAGACGGCGCCCCGGGCGAACGGCCTGGTGGAGGCGGCGCGGCCGCACATGGTGAACCTGCACGACGCGACCGGGCACAACGTGGCGCTGGCGGTGCTGGAGGAGGTCGAGGTCGTCTACGTGGAGATATTCCGGGGAGACCGCGGACGCCGACTGCCGCAGCGCGTCGGGGGCCGGTGGCCCGCTCATGCCAGTTGCTCGGGCAAGGTCATGCTCGCCTTCTCCCCGGCGGACCAGGTGCGGGGAGTTCTCGGCGGGGTGTTGCCCCGGCTGACCGCTCGCACCATAACCGATCCGTCGGCGCTGCTCGCCGAGTTGGCGCAGATCCGCCGTTCCGGGGTGGCGTTCGACCGGCAGGAGTCCATCGCGGGGGTGGTGGGGGCGGCCGCGCCGGTGCGGGACGGTGACGGCGCGGTGCTCGGCGCGCTGGCGATCTCGGGTCCGGTCGGCCGGATCAGTCTGTCGCGGGTGGACACGGCGGTGCGTGCGGGCGCCCTGGGGATCTCCCACGACCTGGCCCGCGATGCGTCGGTGGTGCGCCCGGTGCTGGGCCTCGGCCGATGAACGGCCTATACGAACCCGGCGCCGCCGCTGTCGTGACGATGATTCCGACCTGGCGTCCCGATGATCGGGACGGCTCCATTGCCGCTTCGTGATCGGCCGATGAGGATGCGACAACCGCGCAGCTGGAGGTCGTGATGAAGAAGCTGGTCATCGGGGTGCAATGGCCGCGATCCGGGACCGCTGCGGCATCCTGCTCGCCCCTACCCTGGCCAACGCCCCCGAGCACACGCTCCCGGCGGCGGGCTGAAAACAACAGGCAATCTCCAAAGGAGCAGATGATGATACGTGCGGTGGTCTCCGACCCTGCCATCCCCGGCGGAATGCGGATCGAGGAGGTGCCGCCCCCGCGACCGGGCGCGGGTGACGCCGTGGTGGCGGTGTCGGCGTTCTCCCTCAACGCCGGCGAGGTGCGCGAATCGCTCGCCCCGGCCCGCCGCTGGCGTCCGGGGTGGGACCTGGCCGGAGTCGTCGCGAGCGCGGCCGCCGATGGATCCGGACCCGCCGTCGGCACCCGGGTGGTGGGTTTCGCCGGTCTCGGCGGCGGTGGCTGGGCGCAGCGGGTCGCGGTGCGCACGGCCGATCTCGCCGTCGTGCCGGACGAGGTCTCCCTGGTGGAGGCGGCCTGTCTGCCGGTGGCCGGTCTGACGGCGCTGTTCGCACTGGAGCGCGGCGGGTTGCTGCTCGGGCGATCGGTGCTGGTCACCGGCGCGTCCGGGGGAGTGGGGCGGCTCGCCTGCCAGCTGGCGGCCGCCGCCGGCGCGACCGTGTATGCCTCGGTGCGCGGCCAGGAACAGGCCGCGGCCCTGGACGCGGTGCACGAGGTGGTGCTCGCCGATCATCCGCTGCCGCGGAGATTCGATCTGATCCTGGAGTCCGTGGGCGGGGACTCACTGGCCCGGTCGCTGGCCGGGCTGGAGGTCGACGGAACGTGCGTGCTCTACGGCAACGCGGCGGAGCGCGCGACGACGTTCCAGCCCTGGGATTTCTACCAGCGCGGCGCGGCCACGCTCTACGGGTTCTTCCTCGGTACCGAGTTACGTGACCGGTCCGCCGGCGGGGGACTGGACCGGCTGCTCGGGCTGGTACGAGACGGGCGGCTGACAATGCCCGTCGAGACCGAGGCGTCCTGGCGGGAACTGCCCGGGATCGCCCGCCGGTACCACGATCGTGAGCTCAGCGGAAAGGTCGTTCTGACCGTGGACCAAGACGGCTGAGATGAACGGCTCCGGCCGACCGGAGGTACGTACGGATACGGAGACGGGGTAACCGGCCGCGGATCCGTACGTACCCGGATGACCTTCGAAGACCGCGTGGTTAGCGTGAATCCCGACCTGAAACGCCCCGGGCCGGTACGCCGGACGGGTGCGGCACCGAGATCGAGAGGACGCTATGACGGTTTCGTCGGAGACGGCGGATGAGGGCGACGGCCGGGTCGTGGTGTTCGACCTGGGTGCTCGCCGGGTGCTGGTGATGGATTCGGTCTCGTTCGCCTCCGCCGAGGACGCGGGGCAGACCATCGTCACCGGATCGCACGGCGGGATGAGCGCCGGCGAATACGTCCGCCGGCGAGGCGTCGCCTGCGTCGTCTGCAACGACGCGGGCTTCGGCAAGAACCGGTCCGGCGTCGCCGGCCTGCGCGACCTCGACCGCAACGGCATCGTCGGCATCGCCGTGGGGCACCAGACCGCCCGGATCGGGGACGGACTGGACGCCTGGGAGGCCGGAGTCGTCAGTTACGTCAACGACACGGCCAGGCGGGCAGGGTTCACCGTGGGGAAACGACTTCAGGACCAGCTCAGGGACTTCCTGACGGGTGATCGTGGACGTCCGCTCGGCGACAGGACCGGACTCCGCGGGAACGTGAGCCGGGACGGGGAAAGGCCGAGCGAGCAGGTGTTCAGGGAAGTTGTGTTCGAGCATCTCGGCCGGAACGTCGTCGTCATGGACAGCATCTCCTTCGCCACCGCCGCCGACCGGGATCACATCGTGGTCGCCGGGTCGAACGGCGGGCGCACGGCGGGCGAGGTGGGCCTGCGCCACGGATGCCACTGCGTCGTCCTCAACGACGCCGGAATCGGCAAGGACGGCTCCGGCATCGCCGGCATCAGGGCCCTGGACGCCGGCGCGGTCGCGGGCATCGCCGTCAGCCACGACTCCGCCGAGATCAGCAACGGCATGGACACCTGGGAGAACGGCATCATCTCCTATGTGAACGAGACCGCCGCGGCAGCCGAGTTCGCCGCCGGGCAACGGGTGCGGGACGCGATCGTCCGCCACCTCGCGTCCGGTACGGCGAGGTGAGGCGGATGCGGACGATCGAACTGGGCGCGATCACCGTGCACCGCGCCACCGAACTGGAGCGGTGGGCGTTCGCCCCGCGTGACCTGTTCCCCGACATCACCCCGGAGCAGGTCGCCGACGCGGGCCGGCGCTTCGGAGACAACTGCGTCGAGCCGGGCACCGGCCGGCTGATCCTCAGCATCCACAGCTACGTCGTTCGCGCGCCCGGCCTGACGCTGCTGGTCGACCCCGGGAACGGCAACGACAAGGAACGACCTGCCCTGCTCGCGCACCACCGTTTCCACACCGACCACCTGGATCGGCTCGGGGTCGACCCCGGTGAGGTCGACATCGTCGTCAGCACCCACCTGCACCCTGATCACTGCGGCTGGAACGCCCGCCTGGCCGACGGGCAGTGGTCGCCGACCTTCCCGCGCGCCCGCTACCTGTTCGACCGAACCGAGTTCGAGACACTCGCCAAGCTGTGGGAGTCGGCTCCGGCGGACCCGGTGGCCGCCGACCTGGCCAGGATGTTCGAGGACAGCGTGCTCCCGGTCACCCGCTCGGGCCAGGCCGAACTGGTCGAGCCGCCGTACGTCGTCTACCAGCGAGGCCAGGAGCGGGTCACCCTACGCCAGGCGCCGGGACACACCGACGGCCATCTGGTGGTCGAGGTCACATCCGGCGACCGAAGCGCGGTCATCGTTGGTGACGTGGTCCACCACCCGCTGCAGTTCGTACACCCCGAACTGGCCCAACTGGGCGACCAGGACCCGGAGCGGGCGCGCTCCCTCCGGGGGCGGCTGTGGTCGGAGTTCGCGGACCGGGACGTGATCGTGCTGCCGGCCCACTTCCCGGAGCCCACGGCCGGCCGGATCGTCTCCGGACCGGACGGATTCCGCTACGCGTGGCTCAACGGTGCTACCGGATGAGGGCATGGAGACCGGCCGGGGTGCCTACGTCTGTTACCTCCGGGGATCAGCCCGCGGACCCGCTCCGGCCGACCATGTCGAGCAGCAGCTTCGCGGCCAGCTCCGCCCCGTCGGTGCGGACCGTCTCGGCCACGGCGGCCGCGCGGGCACCGATCTCGGGGGCCAGGGCGATCTTGAGTGCGGCCGACAGGGACTCGGCGGTCGGCGTCGGACCGTCGTGTCCGGTGCCGATGCCCAGCTCGCTTACCCTGCCCGCCCAGTACGGCTGGTCCGCGACCTGGGGCACGATCACCTGCGGCGCCCCGGCACGGGCCGCCGTCGTCGTGGTGCCCGCGCCGCCGTGGTGCACGACGGCGGCCACCCGGCGGAACAGCGCCTGCTGGTTGACCTCGCCGACGACGAAGCAGTCGTCCCGGTCGTCGATCAGGGCCAGGTCGGCCCAGCCGCTCCCGAGCACGACGCGGCGCCCCTGTCTCCGGGCCGCTTCGATGACGGCCCGGGAGACCTCCTGCGCGTTCGCGTCCCGTACCCGCATGCTGCCGAAGCCCACGTACACCGGCTCCGCACCGGCGGCCAGGAACGCCTCCAGGCCGGCCGGGAGCGGGCGCTGGTCCGGCCGGATCCATGCGCCGGTCTGTGCCACGTCGAGCTCGGGCGTCTGCTGCCACGGGCCCAGGACCGGGTCGGCCGCCAGGAACGGGTGGTCGGTGAAGACATGGTCGCGGATGCCGTCGACCGACTGCAGGCCGATCGAGGTCCGGTGGGTGTTGATCGTCTCGCCGAGCAGCGCGTTCATGTGCTCGGCGTGGAGGTCCCACAGCTCCCGGTTGCCGGTCACCTCAGCGGGGATCACCTGGCCCGGCCGGGGGAGAGGCGGGTGATGCGGCGACGGCAGGTAGCACGGGGAGAAGGACGTGAACACATAGGGCACGCCCAGCTTCTCGGTAGCCGCCCGCGCACCGGCCGCGGCCGGGAACGAGCCGGTGGCCACCACCGCGGCGCAGCCCTCGGCCACCCCGGCGACCGCCTCGTAGGCCATGGCGGTCAGTTCGGCGGCGATGCCGGACAGGCCCGCCTGCGCCTTGCCGGGGACCGCCCCCGTCGCCAGCGCGCGGATCGGCCAGCCGACGGGACTCAGCGGCACCTCGACACTGTCCAACAGCTCCGCGAAGTCCGGCGGCGCGCACATCCGCACCTCGGCGCCGAGAGCCTTTAGCCGCAGCGCCAGCCCCGTCATCGGCTCGACGTCCCCGCGCGACCCGTAGGTCGCCAATACAACACGCATTCCGGAGCCCCCACTTTCCGTACGTTCCGGTGTCGAAGGGGTGATTGTGCGGTATGACCGGGGCCTTGTGGCAAGGCCCCCCATGCGCTATACGCTGGTAGTGGCAAGGGTTCCCCTTTTATTGCTTCGCCGCCCACCCAGCCGCTTTGGGGCTGGTCGCACGGACCCGAGCGGAGGGCCGTGAATGTGATCCGCGCGGACATAGGATCGGCGGCATGGCAACGAGGCTTGTGCAGATCCACATGAAAGCCGGGGATGACTCCGCAGTCGGCCGGTTCTGGGCGCAGGCGCTCGGCTGGGGTACCTCCAGCGAGGGGCCCGGCGTGACCAACCTCGAACCCGAAGGCTTCGTCTATCCCGACCCCGCCGCCGTCTGCATCGACGTCGTCCGCGACCCGAAACCCAAAACGGTGAAGAACCGCGTGCACGTCGACCTCGCCACCACCTCCGCCGCTCATCAGGTGGAGTTGGTCGCGCGCCTCCGGGGTCTCGGTGCGACGCCCGCCGACGTGGGTCAGGGCGACGTGCCGTGGACGGTCCTCGCCGACCCGGAGGGCAACGAGTTCTGCGTACTGGAGCCTCGATCGACCTACCGGGACACCGGTCCGACCGCCGCGGTGGTCGTCGACTGCGCCGACCCGCGGGCCATGGCCCGGTTCTGGGACGAGGCGATGGACTGGACCCTGCACGAGGTGACCGACGACCACGCGGCGCTGCGCTCCGCAAAGGGCGTCGGCCCGTATCTCGAGTTCCTCCGCACGCCCGACGTGAAGACCGTGAGAAACCGCGTCCATCTCGACCTCCGGCCGTACCCCGGTGACGATCAAGCGGCGGAGGTGGCCCGGCTGCGAGCTCTCGGCGCTACCGACATCGACGTCGGCCAGGGCGACGTCCCGTGGTCGTGCCTGGCTGACCCGGAGGGCAACGAGTTCTGCGTCCTCACCCCACTCTGACGCGGAGCCTTGCCTAGTGACGGGTCCCGACCGCGCTGGCTGTGGTCGGGGCCGTCGCGCGTCGGCATGGCTCGACGAGGCGTGGCCGGTCCAGGTGGAGGTCGTCTTCGAGGATCCGGTACCGGTGCGCCCGGAGCGGCTCATCGCGCAGGGGCTCGGCCTCAGCAGGAACGAGGTGCTGCGCCGGATCAAGTGCGACATTCCACTGCGCTGTCGACGAGCGCCGGGTTCACCTTCACCGTGATGGCCAAGGACTAGCGGGGATGTAGCTGCGGCGCGCGATCCCCTCAAGCATCCGTGCGAAACACGCCTCGTCCAGCGGCGACTCCGGCGGCATGGAGTCGCCGCTGGACGGCCACGGTCCGCGCCCGTGCCGTTCCCACCGAACCGAATGCCCGACGAGACCACCAGCGCGGCTCTGGAAGTGGCTCCTGGACGACATGCGTTACGCCGACGGGAGCGTCCTGCCCACGATGCGGTCAGGTGGCGGGCACGTCCACGGTGGCGTACTGCCACGGCCGCCAGTCGGAGTGTGTTCCGGCTTCGGGGTTCGCCGCGCGGCACCGCCAGCGGATGTCCCAGCCGTTCTGCAGAACGCCGGGGGGAACCGTGACGTTGCGGGCAGCGGACGCGCTCCAGACCTGGCCGGCGCCCTGGCCCGTGGCGGCGGGGTCGTGCTCGATCTCGACCTCGCCGATCGCGCCTCCGGCCGGGTCGGTCGCGATCATGCCGACGCTCGGGGTCAGTGAGAGTATCAGGACGCCGCCGCTCATCGGCAGGTCAACCGGACTAAGGGAACACCTGATGACCCTGGGCGCAGAGACCACGGAGACGGTGACCGTGAGAACGGGCGGGTCGTGCCGCGGATCCTGGTCCGGGTTCTCCGAGGCCCAGAACCACCGATAGTTGTCGACGCTGGTGTCCTCGGTCGGGGACTGGAGCACCAGACCATGGTTCTCCGCCCCGTCCACCCAGTCCTGGACGATACCCGTCACCTGCCATTCAACGCGGCCGGGCCACGTCTCGCACTCCGGGGTGACCCCCTTGGTGGCGATCTGGGCATCCTCGGTCGTCGAGTCGGGCTTGTTGCCCCAGTGCAGGAAATCCTGGATCCAGGCGCTGGTGACGCGGCGAACCTGGATGCCCTCTCCGACCTCTGGGCCGCAACTCGGCGCAGCGGTGTTGGAGAGTGACAAGGTGGCGGAAGTAACGGTGCCGAGTGGCAGCACGCCTGTGTCGAACCTCAGTAACGCGCGGGTCGGGTGGCCGTAGTAGGTGCCCGCGAACAGATGAGCGTTGTAGTTTCCGGCCGGCGAGTTCTCGTCGTTCCAATCGGACACGTCGACGTCCTCGACCGGGGACAACACAAAGGTACGTTCGATCGTCGTGACGTCGGTCGTGGAGTTGGCCTCGGCCGGGAGGGCGGTGAGCCCGGCTGAGGACACTATCGAGGTCATCGCTGCGACGACGAGCAGGGGGTGCACCCTTCTCAGGCGGAGGGACGGCCACACGATCATCAAAGCTCCTTGGGCATGCCAGTGATCAAGGACATCGCGCAAGGACGCTAACAAAAAGGAGCATTTACTAAAAGATTGACATTATCCGACAGCGGTCCCGAACGTGATCGTCAACGCGATCCACCACGCCACCGGCCCTGTCATACTCGCGAACCGTGATCACGGCGGGGGTGTGGCGTTAATGAATGGGTGGGCAAGGTCGACTTGGACTGGACCGAGCGGTGCCGGGGCGGAGGCTTTCGGCCTTCGCCCTGACGGGATGAACTTCCATCGGCCTGCCCACCTTTCGGCCGGGCCGGGCCTTTCCGTGAACCTCGTCACGGCTGTCAAGCCCGTAGCCGCAGCACGGAGGGTCCGGTCATGACCGGCCTTGGCGACGTCGCATTGCTGGTCGGCGCAGGATTACTCGCCGGGGTGGTCGGCACTGCGGGCGGGATCACCTCTTTGATTTCCTATCCTGCCCTTCTCGCGGTGGGGCTTCCCGCTCTGTCGGCGAACGTGGCCAACATCGTCGCGCTCACCGCCTGCTGGCCTGGCTCGGCCCTCGCCTCTCAGCCCGAACTGGTCGGCCATAGACCGTGGCTGGGCCGGTGGGTGCCGCCGTCGGCCTTGGGCGGGGCGGCGGGCTCGTTGCTGCTCCTGTCCACACCGCCGGGCGTCTTCGCCCGCGTCGTGCCGTTCCTGGTGGCCGCCGGTTCGCTGGCTCTGCTCGCCCAGCCCTGGCTTGCCGCCCGCCACCGGCGCGGCCGTCCTTCAGGAGCGGGTGGTGTGGTCTTTCCGCTGGGACTGATCACGATGTCGGTGTACAACGGCTACTTCGGCGCCGGGTCCGGTGTGATGATCCTCGCGCTCCTCCTGATCACCTCAGAGCCCCGTCTGGCCACCGCCAATGCCCTGAAGAACATGGTCCTCGGCGCCGGGACGCTCCTCTCCGCCGCTACCTTCGCCGTTTTCGGCCCTGTCGACTGGACGGCCGTCGCACCGCTGGGACTGGGCATGTTCTTCGGCTCCACGCTCGGCCCCCGCGTCGCACGGCGCCTACCGGCCCCTCTGCTGCGCTGGCTGGTGGCCTTGATCGGCATTGGCCTGGCAGTCCAGCTATGGATCAACCCAAACGGCTGATCACCTCCACGAGGGCTTGCGGGCCGACGGGAAGAACGCTGCCGGCCTCGAAGCCTTAACTGAGGCCTAGATCGGGAAGCGGCCGCGGCGCCAGTACCAGTGGCGGCCGGCCTTCAGGTGGTCGACGATCGCGCGCTGGAGCACGGTGCGGCGCGGCAGCTGGTCGAGCGGCGTGGTCAGGGTGCGGAACACGAACCGCAGCACCTCGACGTCGGCGTCCAGCCCTTCCGGCTCCTCGTAGGGCTCCAGCTCGAACCTCCGCTGGAACCGGACGATGTTGGAGTCCCCGGGCAGGTACTCCAGCAGCTGCGGGTCCAGCAGCCACGAGCCGCAGGAGAACGCGGTGTAGCGCTCGTCGGGAAAGTGGCGTGGGAAGAACGCACGGGCCTCCTCGAGCGACGCGTCGACCGCCTCGGGGGTCATCGGCCCCGACTCGGGGATGTGCACGTCGATGGAGGTGCCGCCGCGCTGGTGGTGCAGCCGGCCCAGCTCGTAGACGCCGCCGCGCGCGTGCAGCGTCAGCCAGCTCTGCATGACCGGCCAGCCCTCGCGGTGCATCCGCCGGTCGATCGCCAGGTTGCGGCCCAGGTCCGCGAGGGTCGCCCACGACACGGCATCGGCGATGCCGTGCTCGCGGTGGTACCCCGTGACGACGTCGAGCAGGGCCAGGTACGCGTACACGTAGAGATGCCGCCAGGCGGGTCCCCGTTCGCGCGGCAGCTCCGGACCGGGCGACAGCCAGCCGTGGCCCCCGAGATCGGCCCGGACCAGGGCGATCGAGCGGTCGAGCAGCCAGCGCAGCTCCGGAGTCCACAGCGGAGAGCCTGGGTCGGGCCAGCCCGCCATGATTTCGGCGGCATCGTCCGCCCGCACCCCGAGCCGGTCGAGGATCGCGGGCGCGTCGGCCTTGGCGGGCAGCGGAGCCGACGGCCGGTCCCCGGCGAGCCGGTGCACACGGTCGACGTCCTCGACAGGCACCCCGAGCCGGGCGGCGATGTCGTCCAGATCCACGCGGACGATCCTACTTATGAGAACTGCACAAAACTTGTCAGTCCCGATTTGCCGTGAGGGATCAGTTCGCCGGTAACAAGCAATCGCGGCGCCGCGGTGGAGGGTCTGGGGCGGCGAGGCTTCTTCGGTACGCAGAACGGCCTGCTGCCATCGACAGCACCACCAAGGCGGCTACGCCAAGCACATCGCGCGCGGCTACCTGGAGAAGGGTCTCATCCTGACCTATTGATCAGGGCAATCGGAGGGTAGCCCACCGGCGGCCCAGTCGGACGCGGCGCATATTCGGACTGTCCGTGCGCCGCCCATCGAGAGGCCACCGCCGTGAGGCTCCTGCGTGCCTGGCTGACGCTCGTCGTCGCAACGGCAAGGACGTCGGACCTGCTGCGGTGCCGGAAGGCCGCCGCATCTCCGACCTGGAACGGTGGCGGATCAGCCCGCCGGTCCCGTCGGGCTGGCCGGGGGCGGGGCGGAACCGCCCGGATCACGATCGGTTCGGGTGGGCGGGCATAACCTGGGCATCGTCTCCACCGGCGATCACCCTGGAAGGGAGCGTCGTGACCGGCGTTTCTCGTGCCCGGTCACGGCGCGCCGTTTCCCGCCGACGGACCAAACTCCGGAGATCAGCCTCCGTGGTTGTAGGGGGACTTCTTCGCCAGGGTTCCGTCGGCCGGCGCGGGCGCGAACAACGCCACGGTAGTCACCGTGGCAGCGATCAGCGCGGCGATGGCGACCAGGATTCTGCGGGGCTTATTGGTGGCTCGCACGTCAAACCTCTCCATTTCATGATGGAAGAACTGACAGAGGTACAGCCTACGAAATCACGTATATTTCCGCGCTCTCCTTCAGCTCAGGGCCAACCTCTCCCGCCGACCCACGCTGGCGCCGGTTTGCTCGCTGGTCACGGGGCTCGGGAGTGATGTGCCGGATCTTGCTCCACCGCAGGTAGGTGCGGTTGGCGGCCACGCTGTCGGGCCGTGTCCGGGGGTTTCCGTCGCGTCTGCCCACTGCGGTGGATGGTGGGCTGAACTCGTCGTGCGGGAGTCGTCCTAGTCGCCCCGATGGCGGCGAATCAGCTGCTCAAGCGCGTCCATCTCGGCCGCCAGCGCGGTACGCCCCGGCTTGGTGATCACGATCCACGTCTTCGGTCGGGTGCCGTCGTACCCCTTCTCCAGGGTGACCAGCCCGGCCTCCGCCAGCACGGCGAGATGCCGGTTGAGGTTCCCCCTGGTCAGTTCGAGCGCTTCACACAGGTAGGTGAACTCGACCCGGGACGCCTCGCTTGCGATGGTGAGAATGCCGAGCCGATGGCGCTGGTGGACGGTGTCGTTCAGCTGTCCCGTTGGGTGGGTCATACGGTCCTACGGGTCGTCAGTCCGCCGATGAGGAGAATCAGGGCGGGGAGCAGGACGGGGCTGCCCTGGATGAGACTGTAGGGCATGTCCTCGGCGGAGACGCCGAACAGGTGGAACAGGCGGTAGTACTGGTTCTCCATGTTGTAGACGACGGCGGGGATCGCCGCCGCCGTGTACAGCCCGGTGATGATCCACAACCGGCGGCTGCGTTCTGCGCGGGCCAGCGCGATCAGGCCGAGGGCTATGGCCAGCAGGCCGAAGGTGCCGCGCACGAAGAACGGCCACAGGAAGAAGAACACTGGGACCACGAGAATCCACACGAGCGGGGCCGCTCCCGCGCCGGTCCAGACGAGAAAGGATTTCCTGGCCGACGTCTGGATTCCGGAGCGGTCGCCGTGGCGACGGTACCACCAGATGGTCAGCACCGCACCGATGATCAGTCCGGCCAGCCAGACCAGGTCGATCCATCCGCCCGGGAGGAACAGGGCGTAGTTGAGGACGTAGAGCGGAGCGGTGGCCAGGGTGAAGGTCCCGAAGTACAAGAGCGGGAAGCGGAAGGCGTGTCGGTCCGCGCGGGCGCGGTTTCGCAGGGCGTGCACGTCACCGAGTAACTGGCTGGCCTCACCGGCCGGGTCGTTGGGCATGTCCGAACCTCCTTCGACGTTTGCGATACAAACATGTTTGCATCGCAAACACGATGAGGCAAGAACTCGGCGCCGAAGTGGTCGGAAGCTTGCCGGATGCGCTTTGATCGTTTCCCTGTTCCGGAGAATTGGTCAGATGTCGAACCGGGTCGTTCAGTGCGGAGAGGCGTGTCGGAAGGCTTCGGCGAGCTCGAGTTCGTCGGCCGGATAGGGCGTCTGCCTGCTATGGGTGATCAGACGGCTGTGGAAGCTGTCCAGGATGAGTGTTGGCCCGGCGTGCCGGTCGATGATCGTGGTGAGAGCGGGCGGGAGGCGTTCGTGCCCGATGGCGTGTGCGGTCCAGTCGCGGAGGAAGCTCTCGTTTACGGTGTCGCCGCGCGCGCCGTCGGTCAGGTTGCGGAGCAGGTGGTGGAGCAGGCGGCTTGCGGTGTAGTAGCGATCGTAGGTGAGATGGCTGGACAGGAATCGGGCCTCGGCGGCTGACAGGTCGAACCGGGAGCTGAGGGCGAGCCCGAAGTCGGCGAAGTAGAGCAGCCGCCCGTCGGTCAGGATGTTGTCGAAGTGGGCGTCGAAGTGCACAAACCTGTGGGAGTTCATGAAGGCGGTCCCGCGGGCGAGGGCCTGTTCGGCCCACACGGCGGCATCGTGGTGGTCGGTCAGCCAGGCGGCCAGCGTGTGCGGGAGGTGTTCCAGGAACAGCACCAGACTGAGGGAGCAGCGGCCGATGGCTTCCAGCCGTTCTCGCACGGCTGGTGAACCTTCCCAGTGTGCGACCGCTCCGTCGATGCCGCCGAACTCGTCGGCGAATCCTTCGGGAGGGGAGTCGGGCAGGATGCGCCAGTGGTACATCAGCGGAAAGCCCGCGTACTGGTTGGCCAGGACCCAGTTGGTGGTCATGGTGTGTGCGGCCAGCTCGCGCCAGGCCCCGAACCCGGCCGAGCCGATGCCGTACTGGTAGAAGGTGGGCAGTCTGAACAGGTTCGCCGTCGATCGGATGTTCTGCGGCCGTGTTTCCAGGTCGGTCAGGGGGACACGCTTGACGAACACCTGCCTCCCGCCGACCTCCAGCTCCGCCGACCTGCCGCCGATGCCAGATCTATGTGGGGTGGCCGCAGCCATGGCGTCGCCGAGGTGGCGGTCGCTCAGCAGCGACAGGTCCGTGGAAATGGCCTGGTAGGCCGTCAGGCGCGCCGCCTGCAGCCCGTCCCGGTGATGCATCAACGGCTCCTGGTGCCCCTGGGCGGGACGTCGATGATCCCGCAATCGGGAGTGAATCTACCCGGCGTCCGGGGCGCGCCCGTGGGTAGCGATCACAGAGGATGATGCGGCGAGGGTGAAGATCGATTTCGAGGATCTTCACACGGACCTCGTCGCCGACCTGGACGACTTGTTCAGGAGCCTCGATGTGCCGGTCGGCCAACTCGGTGTTGTGCACCAGGCCCTTGAAGCAACGACTACGCGCATAAACGCACCGAAGGGGACCAGCCTGCTTTCCCAGCCGAGCGACATCGGAACGAAAAGTCACGCCACAAGCGGCGCAGCGGGCCCCGGCTTAGCGGGACTTTTCGTTCCCATGGCGGTGACGCGCCGGAAGCAGGAGCCAGAACTCAGCACGCGTCCCAGTGTCGAGAACGTGGGGATGGCTCCGTCCTGGGTACACCAGTGGCCCACGACGGGCCGTGCGACAAAGGAGAACCACCATGACGCTCCGGCGGATGGACAACGTCGGCATTGTCGTCGACGACCTTGAGGCTGTCATTGCGTTCTTTGTAGAACTCGGCATGGAGCTGGAGGGCAAAGCGCAGATCGAGGGCCTCTGGGCGGACCGCACCGTCGGACTCGACGGCGTCCGCTGCGACATCGCGATGATGCGGGTCCCGGACGGCCACGGCCGGCTGGAACTGGCGAAATACCACACCCCCGCGGCGATCGGCGCCAGCCCGCATAACCCGCCGCACAACACGCTGGGCATGCATCGCGTCATGTTCGCCGTCGAGGACATCGAGGACGTCGTTGCCCGCCTGCGCACTCACGGCGCCGAACTCGTCGGTGAGCTGGCCCAGTACGAGGACAGCTACCGGCTCTGCTACGTCCGTGGCCCCGAGGGGTTCATCATCGCGCTGGCCGAGCAGCTCAGCTGATCCCGTCACCGGCCCGCGTCCGCGGTGCCCCGCCCGGCATGATCGGGCCTCGTGGAGGAGAAGGCGAGCCCGGCGGCGAAGGTGACGACAGCGTGGGTGCGGTTCGTGACGCCCGTCGTGGTCGAGATCGAATGAGGTCCTGCGGGTGGTGACCCTTCCCGGAGAGATCCGGGAAGACCAGTGGACGGCCGCGCAGATCATCCGGGAGCCGAGGCGGCCCGGCGGCAACTCGCCCTCTACCGCGTCCTGGTCAGGTCCCCGGCAGACCCGCGTTGATCCGCTGGACGCAGGCCCGGACGGCGGCCAGCAGGGTCTGCCGGTCCGCCGCGGGGACGCCCTCCAGCATGCGGTCCTCGATCTCGTCGGCGATCAGGTCGCACTGGGCGGTGACCTCGTGCCCCTTGGGGGTGAGCCGGGTCTCCAGTACGCGCTGGTTCTCCCCTGAAGGGGTCCTGGAGATCAGGTCCGCCGCGATGAGCGAGGCCAGGACCTGGCTCATCGCCTGCGGGGTGACGTACGCGCGCCGGGCGAGCTGGGCGTTGCTGAGCCCGCTGCGCGCCCGGAGGATGGTCAGGGTGGCGTACTGGGTCGGGGAGAGACCGAGCGGCCGCAGGCCCTGTTCCAGTTCCCGCTGGATGCCGCGGTCGAGGCGGCCGATCGCGTAGAGCAGCCGCAGTTGCTGGGGGGAGACGACGTCGTCCTGCCCTCTTCTGATGGGCTTCGACACCAGGGCAGGGTATACCGGCGGGACGTGGCGGCGTCCCGCCGGTCCCGTCACGCGGCCACCGCGGCCACCACGGTGATCGGCCTCTGGATGACGCCGAACCGGTGGAACAGGTCGGCCGCGTGCTGCTGCTCGGCCAGGAATGCCGGGTCCACGGCGTGCACTCCCCAGTGCCTGGTGGCCAGCGCGGCCCGCCAGGTGGCGGGGGCGCCGCCCCGGCTGCTCCGGGAGAGCAGTTCGGCCACCTCGTCCAGATGGCCGGCCGCCCACTCCTCGGTGGCGGCGAGCGCGGCCACGAAGGCGCGGGCCTCCTCCGGGTGCTCCCGCACCCACGCGCCGCGCCCGAAGAAGACCGAGCGGTTGCGCACCAGTTCCTCGGTGGGCGCGACCACCCGGACGTCGGCGATGGCCCGCAGCCCGCTGTAGGCCGGGTCCACCACCAGCCAGCTGTCGGTGCCCGCGGCCAGGAAGTCCTCGCCCTTGGCGGTGGCCGCGACGTCGACCACGGTCACGTCCTCCCAGGCCAGCCCGGCTCGGTCGACCGCGACGGCCAGGGCGTGGGTCTGCCAGGAGCCGACCGTGAAGGCGATGCTCCGCCCGCGCAGGTCGGCCAGGGTGCGGATCGGCGAGTCCGCGGGGACCACGATGCCGCCCGGGTCGGGGTGCGGCCGGGAGGTGGCCAGGTAGACGACGTCCAGTTCCTGGGCCTGGGCCACGATCGGCGGGGTGGAGCCGGTGGCGCCCACGTCGATGGCGCCCTCGACGAGCAGGCCGGTGGTGCGGCGGCCGTCGTCGTAGCGGACGAAAGCGACGTCCCGGGCGACCTGCCGGAGTGGTTCCTGCAGGGCCTCGACGTGGCTGAGGATCCAGGTCGCCAGGTTGTTGGGGTGGGTGCCGATGGTGATGCTCATGCGATGTCCTCCGTGTCCGTGGTGAGGTAGGCGTCTGAGGCGGCCAGCGGACCTGGGTCGATCCACTCGCCGATGGCGAAGTCGTGGGGGAGCACGCCGTGGTGGAGCAGGAATCGCTTCTGGTCCTCCAGGTAGGCGATCCACTCCGGGCGGAGCTCGGGTTCCAGCCGGTGGTGCAGCGTGTCGCCGTACCCGCGGGCCACCCCCGCGCGGGTCGAACCGGTCTCGGCGGCGACGATCCCGGCGGTCTCCTCCGGATGCCCGGCCGCCCAGCGGGCCGCGTCGCGGAGCGCGGCGATGTACCGGGCGACCAGGTCGGGGCGCCGGTCGGCGAGGTCGGCGCTGACCGTCAGCGTCCTGGGCGTGCCGTTGTTGATCTGGAGACGCGGGTCGGCCGTGCGGTTGAGGTCGTGGACGCAGACCAGGTCGTCGTAGGCCATCACGTCGGCCCCCGGCGCCCCCTTCACGTACGCGGCGTCGCCGAGGCCCGCGCGCAGGGCCGCCACGGTGGCGCCGTAGAAGCCGTCCGCGCCGACGTCCTCGGTCTGCGGCAGCGGGGCGGGCGCGTCCACCAGGACGGCGTCCGCCAGGGCGAGTCCGGCGGAGCGGAGGGTGGCGTCGAATCCGCGCAGCGCCATGGCGCGGAAGAAGTCCACCCGTTCGCCGCCGTGGGTGGGCAGGATCAGCCGCCGCCCGGCCAGGTCGCCCGGCCCGGTGATCCCGCTGTCCCTGCGGGTGACGACCGCCTGGAGTTCGGGGACCCAGGTCAGGCCGACCAGCCGGGTCCGCTCGCCCCTGGACCGCGCCCACAGGGCGGGCACGTTGCCGCCCTCCCGGAACAGCGCGGGCAGGCGATGGTCGAAATGGGCCTCGGTGACTCCGCTGGCGCGGAGCGGGGCCACGGTCAGCCCGGCCAGCCTCGCCGCCAGCCGTCCGGTGTCGAGGGCGACTCCGGACGCCGTCGGCACCGGGCACCGGGTGTACCAGATCGTGGTCACCTCGTCGGTCATCAGGGCTCCCTTGTCGTGGTCTGGGCCAGCCGCCCCAGGAAGGCGCGGGTCCGTGGGTGGCCGGGGGTGGTCAGTACGTCCTCCGGCGGGCCGAGTTCGAGGATGCGACCCTCGTCGACGAAGGCCACCCGGTCGGCGACGTCCCTGGCGAAGGCCAGCTCGTGGGTGACGACGAGCATCGTCATGCCCTGCCCGGCGAGGGTCTGGATGGTCTGCAGGACCTCGCCGACCAGTTCGGGGTCGAGGGCGCTGGTTGGCTCGTCGAAGAGCATGACCTTCGGCCGCATCGCCAGCGCGCGGGCGATGGCCACCCGCTGCTGCTGGCCGCCGGAGAGCCGGCGCGGGTAGCTGTGCTCCCGGCCCGCCAGGCCGACCTGGGCGAGCAACTCCGACGCCCGCGCCCGCGCCTCGGCCCTGGACAGGCCGCGCACCGAGATCGGCGCCTCGACGACGTTCTCCAGCGCGGTGAGGTTCGGGAACAGGTTGAAGCTCTGGAAGACCATGCCGATGTCGGCCCGCTGGCGGCGGATCCGGCCCTCGGGGAGGGCCCGCAGCCGGCCCCTGCCGTCCGGCCGGTAGCCGATCAGCTCGCCGTCCACCTCGACGAAGCCCGCGTCGGGGGTCTCCAGGTGGTTGACGCAGCGGAGCAGGGTGCTCTTGCCCGAGCCGGACGCGCCGACCAGGCAGACCACCTCGCCGCGGGCGACCTCCAGGTCGACGCCGCGGAGCACGGGCGTCCCCGCGTAGCTCTTGCGCAGGCCGACCAGGCGGACCATGGGCTGCCCGCTCATCGGCCCCACCCCAGGGCGCGGCGGGCCCGCTGCCACGGCGAGGGCGGCAGCGCGCGCCGCGACCCCCGGGCGAAGTACCGCTCGACGTGGTACTGCGCCACCGACAGCACCGAGGTGACGATGAGGTACCACGCGGTGGCCACGGCGAGCAGCGGGACGATGGCGTAGGTCCGGTTGTAGATGTACTGCACGGAGTAGAGGAGGTCGTTCACCGCGATCACACTCACGATCGACGTGCCCTTGAGGGTCCCGATGAGCAGGTTGCCGGTGGCGGGGACGATGCTCCGCATGGCCTGCGGCAGCACCACCTTGCGGAAGATCCGCGACCGGCGGAGCCCGAGCGCGGTGCCCGCTTCGAGCTGGCCGGGGTCGACGGCGAGGATCCCGCCCCGGATGATCTCCCCGGCGTGCGCCGCCTCGTGCAGGGTGAGCCCGAGTACGGCGGCGGTGGTGGCGCTGATCAGCTCGTTGGAGCTGCCGGAGAGCAGCGTCGGCCCGCCGGGGATGCCGAGGGAGAGGGTGGGATACAGGTAGCCGATGTTGAACCAGAACAGCAGCTGCACCAGGACGGGCACCGACCGGAAGAACCAGACGTACGCCCAGCTGATCGCCTGGAGCACGGGGTTGGCCGACAGCCGCATGGCGGCCACCGCGATCCCGGCGAGGAATCCCAGCGTGGTGACCACCAGGGTGAGCCAGACGGTCAGCCAGAGGCCCTCCAGCACCTGGATGGCCAGGAAGTACTCCGCGACCACCGGCCACTCCATGGCCGGGTTGCGGGCCAGCGACACGGCGCAGGCCCCGACGGCGAGCAGGGCGAGCGCCCCGGCCGCCCACCGCAGGGGGTGCCGCCTGCCGACCAGGACCGGCGTCTCCGCCGTTTCGGGGCCTGTCACGATTCCTCCGTACGCGGGCCGACGATGAGGCAGGTCACCCGGGCGGTGCAGACGCGCGCGCCGTGGTCGTCGGTGATGACGACGTCGTAACCGGCCAGCGTCCGCCCCAGGTGGATGGCCTCGGCGACGGCCGTGACGTTCCCCTCGCGCACCGAACGGTGGTGGGTGGCGTTCAGCTCCACCCCGACCGCAGTGGCACCGAACTGGGCCGCGTACAGGTTGGCGGCCTGCGAGGCGACGCTCTCGGCCAGCATGCAGGAGGCGCCTCCGGCCAGCAGGCCCATGGGCTGGCGGTTGCCGCGCACCGGCATCCTGGCGGTGACCCTGGCCGGGGCCGCGGTGAGCACCTCGATGCCGAGCCGGTCCCTGAGCAGGGTCTCGTCGGGGGAGAGGCTCATCGGCCGGTCACCTCCGCAACGGCCCGCGCCGCGAGGACGAGCTCGTCCTCGGTGGTGAAAGGACCGCAGGACAGCCGTACGGCGTCGCTCTCGGGAATGCCCCGGACGGCGATCCGCCTGGCCCCCAGCTCAGCGGCGACGCCGAGCGGATCGGCCCCGGGGACGCGGAAGGCGACCAGGCCCGCGTGCCGCGCCGGGGTCAGCACCCGGACGCCGGGGATGTCGGCGAGCAGCCGCCGGGCCAGCCCGGCCCCCCGCGCCACCGCGTCGAGCAGGTCCTGATGACCGTGCTCCCGCCGCCACCGTACGGCTTCGCGCAGACCCGCCCAGAGCAGCCCCGGACTGGTGCCGGACGCGGGCAGGCCCGCCCCGCGGACCACGAGCGCCCCGGTGCCCTCCGGGGCGAGCAGCCACTTCTGCCCGGGAAAGGCGTAGAAGTCGGCGCCCAGCGCGGCCACGTCCACGTCGATGGCGCCGACCGCCTGCGCCCCGTCCACCAGGACGAGCGCGCCGTGCCGCCGGGCCTCCGCCGTGATCCGCTCGACCGGGAGGACCGCCCCGGTGGCGTAGCCGACGTGCGAGACGACGGCCAGCCGGGCCCGGCCGATCCGGGCGAGCACGCTCGCTGCGATCTCCTCGGCCGACTGCTCGGGCTCGCCCGCCACGTCGACGTGGAGGTTGTGGCGGCGGGCGGCGGCGCGTACCGCCTCCAGTACGTCCGGGTGTTCCAGGCAGGTGGTCAGGACGTGGTCGCCGGGGGACCACGGCTGTGCGGCAAGGACTCGCTGGATCCCGTCGGTGGTGCCGGTGGTGAGGACGATCTCGGCGGCGTCCGCGTGTACCAGGCCGGCCAGGAGCGCACGGGCCTCCCGGAGCCCTTCGGCGATCCGGGCGAACCGCCGTCCCGAGGCGCGTCCGCGCGCCAGGTCGGCGTCGAGCGCGGCGGTCATCGCGTCCCGCACCCGGCGGGGCAGCGGGCCGGCGGTCCCGGTGTTCAGGTAGACCAGCCCGGCCAGCGCGGGCAGGTCGGCCCGGACGGCGGCCACGTCCAGTCCTGCGTGTTCACCCATCGGAGCCCTCCCAGCGGCGGTTGGCGGCGTGCAGCGCGCCGGAGGCGGTCGCGACCGCGTCCGCGAAGGTCGCCGCCCCCTGGGTCCGCAACCGGCGGAGCCAGGTGTGGGTGGCGGTCAGCGCGTCCGGTTGCCGGGTGGCGATCTGTCTGGCCATGGCGACGGCCGTGGCGCGCTCCTCGCCGAGGGGGGCCAGCCGGGCGGCGAGTCCCGCCGCGACGGCCTCCTCGCCGGACAGCCAGCGCCCGGTGAGCAGCAGGTCGGCGGCGAGCTGCGGCCCGACGCGGGAGTGGACCAGCCAGGCGCCGAGGATGCCGGGCAGTCCGGCGCCCAGTTCGGGCATCCCCAGGCGGGCCCTGGGCCCGACGACCAGCAGGTCGCAGTGGAGCGCGAGCTGGAGCGAGGCCCCGGCGGCGATGCCGTGCACCGCGGCCAGGGCCGGCAGCGGGTAGTCGCTGAGCGTGCGCTGCAGCCCGACCATGAGGTCCTGCTGCTCATCGCGTTCCCCGGGGGTCAGCTCGGCCAGTTCCCGTACGTCGATGCCGGCCCCGAAGGCCCGCTCGCCCGCCCCGGCCAGGACGACCGCGCGGGTGGCGGCGTCCGTGGCGAGCCGGTCGAGGGCCTCGGTGAGTTCGCGGGCCAGGTCGCGTGAGATGGCGTTGAGCCGTTCCGGCCGCGCCATCTCCAGGACGGCCACGCCGCCGTCCAGAGTCGTCACGTTGAGCGCCGTCATGCCGGCTCCCCTGCGGGGAGGCGGCCGAGAACGGCCGCGGTGTGCTCGCCGACGCGGGGCACCCTGCGGTCGAGCGCCGTGTCGTCCCAGCCGGTGAAGCGGAGCGGCGATCTGACCACGCGGATCGGGCTGCCGTCGACGTCCCTGGCGGCCAGGATCGCCCCTGGCCCCGCGGCCTCGCCGTACGTGCGGATCCGGCCCGCGGTGAGTCCGGCGGCGGCGAACCGTTCCAGCCAGTGGTCGGCGGGGTGGTGGCGCAGGACGTCCTCGATGGCCGCGGTCAGCGCCTCCCGGTTGGCGACCCTGGCCCCCACGGTGGCGTACCGGGGGTCGTCACGCCACTGCGGGCGGCCGAGCAGGTCGCACAGCCGCGCCCAGTGCTGCGGCAGATGGGCGGACAGGACCAGCAGGCCGTCGGCGGCCCGGAACACGTCGGCGGGCGCGGCGTACGGGGCCCGGTTGCCGGCCCGCTCAGGTTCCTCGCCCGACTCCAGGTACTCGGCGAGCGGCTGGGCCTGCAGGTGCAGCCCGACGTCACGCATGGACACCGCCACCTCCTCGGGCGGGGTGCCGCGTTCCCTGCCGAGCAGGGCGCTGACCACGCCGAGCGCGAGGACATAGGCGGAGGCCGCGTCCACGATGGGCACGCCGACCTTGGTCGGCGGCCCGCCGGGCTGTCCGGTGACCGACATCAGGCCGGATTCGGCCTGCAGGACGATGTCGACCCCGCCGCGGTCCCGGTCGGGACCGTCCTCGCCGAAGGCGGACAGCCGCCCCACCACCAGGCGGGGGTTGCGGGCGCGCAGGTCCCGTACGCCAAGGCCGAGGCGGTCCATCACCCCGGGCCGGAACGAGGAGATCACCGCGTCCGCCCCGGCGCACAGGCGCAGCGCGGCGGCGTGGTCCCCCGGGTCCTTCAGGTCCAGCGCGACCGACCGCTTGTGCACGTTGTACGCGGCGAAGGACGGCGCGGTCCTGCCGTGGCCCACACCGCGCGAGCGCGCGTTCCGCATCGGGTCGCCGGCCGCGTCCTCCACCTTGATCACCTCGGCCCCGAGCGCGCCGAGCAGGTCGCCCGCGCCCGGACCGGCGATCAACCGGGTGAAGTCGACGATCACGAGGCCGGACAGGGGCCCAGGGGCGGCGCTCAACTCGCGAACCCCGTTCCGAGGTCGCCGATGTTCACGCCCGGGTCGAGCTTGTTGTCGGCGACCCCCCAGCGCTCGAACGCCTTGTCGTAGTAGCCGTCCTGCTTGAGCTTCTGGAGCGCGCCGAGGACCGCGTCGCGGAGGCCGTCCTGGCCCTTGGGCACCGTCCAGCCGAGGACGAGGGTGCCGGCCTCGGGCAGTTGGACGGCGTCCACCGGCTTGCCCTGGGACTGGTCCCAGACCACGTTGAAGTCGCTGCCCACGTAGGTGTCGATCCGGCCGGAGACCAGGGCGAGCTGCATCGACGGGATGTCCTCGAAGCCGGACAGGACCGGCTCGGCCGCCCCGGCCTTCCCGCACACCTCCTGGAGCACGGACAGGACCGAGAAGGAGCCCTTGACCTCGCCGAAGTTCTTGCCGCAGACATCGGCGGCCGACTGGATCCCCGCCGGGTTGCCCTTCTTGATCATGAGGACGTTCCGGGAGATCAGGGTGTCGACGAAGTCGTACTTCTCCTGGCGGGCCTTGGTGTCGCCGTTGGTGGAGGTGGTCAGGTCGATCCGCTTGGCGTCGAGGGCGAGCAGCTGGGCCGCCGTGCTGGGGAAGTTCTCGGACTCGAAGGTCACGCCGAGCAGTTGTTCGACGGCGGTCACCAGGTCGGCGTTGAGGCCCTTCACCTCGTCGGAGCTCTGGCCGGGGAAGTTGATCGGGGGCAGGCCGACGCTGGTGGCGGTCCGCACCACGCCGGAGTCGAGGATGCTCTTGGGGAGTTTGGCGCGCAGCTCGGGGTCGGCCTGGTAGGCGGGGGTGAGCTGGGCCTGGCCGGACAGGTCGGTGGCCTGGCTGCTCTGGGGGGCGGCGCTGGTGGCGGTGGGGGTGCTCGTCGTCGCGGTCTCGGCCGATCCGCAGGCGGCGAGGGTGGCGAGGGTGAGCAGCGCGAGCCCGGTGGCCAGGCGGCGGCGCGTATGTGGCGGGGTCGAGGTGGCTGGATGCACGGCGATCTTCCTTCAAAGCGGGTTAACCAGTCGGTAATAGGGGAAATACCGACGAGTCGCCAATATAAAGTGCCTTGATACTCAAAGGCCAAGCCGTCTCACCATGTGGATACAGGCCACCCCCGGCGGCAACACCGTCAGCGTGTACGCGGGGGTCGGCCGAGCACAGCCGAACGCCGCGGACCGGCCGGAGCCTTGAAGGCCGCCGGCCGGTCCGCGTCCGGGTCAGCCCTTGCGGACCTGCCCGTTGCCGTGCCAGGCCGTCACTGCACCGGCGGAGGTGGAGACCAGATAGTCGAAGCGGCGGTCACCGTTGACGTCCTCCAGGAAGACCTGATCACGGGTCACCCCGACGCCGGTCGCGATCTCACCTTGAATGAGCCAGTCCGGACCCCCGCTACCCCGGTTGTTCAGCCAGGCCCAGATCCGCCCTCGACCGTTGACCGACAGGTAGTCGTCGCGGCCGTCACCGTCGATGTCGGCAAAGGTGATCATCGAATCATGAAGGCCGATGCCTGAGGAGATCTCGCCCCATTCGGTCCATATCTTGGAGGGGAAGGCGTTGCCCCAGGCGCGTACCTGTCCCTGCGGGCCGACCATCAGGTAGTCGTCGCGGCCGTCGCCGTCGATGTCGGCGAACCGTAACCCTTCCCGTGTCCCGCCTGGTACCCCGGCGGCGACCTCGCCCCATGGGGTCCAAATCTTGGAGGGGAAGGCGTTTCCCCAGGCGCGTACCCGTCCCTCCGGGCTGACGAGGAGGTAGTCGTCGCGGCCGTCCCCGTTGAGGTCGGCGAACCGCAACTCCTCCCGCGTCCCGCCCGGTACCCCGGCGGCGACCTCGCCCCATTCGATCCAAATCACGGAGGGGAGTTTGTTGCCCCAGGCGCGTACTCGTCCCTGTGGGTCGACCATCAGGTAGTCGGCCTTGCCGTCTCCGTTGAGGTCGGCGAACCGCAACCCCTCCAGCGTCCCGCCCGGTACCCCGGCGGCGATCATGCCTTGCGGATCCCAGCGCTCGGGCCCGGCGAACCGCTCGCCCAGCCACGCCCAGACCTGTCCGGCGGCGTTGATCGTCAGATAGTCGGCGTTGCCGTCGCCGTCGACGTCCGCGAACTCGACGTTCTCCCTGGACACCCCGGCACCGGAGGCGATCTCACCCTGGACCAGCCACGACCCGCCACCGGACTGGCCGATGGTGTTGAGCCAGGCCCGCACCTTCCCCTGCGCGTTCACGACCAGGTAGTCGTCGCGGCTGTCACCGTCGATGTCGGTGAACCGCACCTCCTGCTGGGTCGCTCCGACACCCCAGGCGACGACGCCCAATTCCGTCCATATCTTGGAGGGGAGTTTGTTCCCCCAGGCGCGTACCTGTCCCTGCGGGTCGACCATCAGGTAGTCGTCGGCGCCGTCGCCGTCGATGTCGGCGAACCGCAATCCCTCTCGCGTCCCGCCCGGTACGCCGGCGGCGACCTCACCCCATGGGGTCCAAATCTTGGAGGGGAAGGCGTTGCCCCAGGCGCGTACCCGTCCCTCCGGGCTGACGAGGAGGTAGTCGTCGCGGCCGTCCCCGTTGAGGTCGGCGAACCGCAACTCCTCCCGCGTCCCGCCCGGCACACCGGCGGCGACCTCACCCCATGGGGTCCAGATCACGGAGGGGAGGGCGTTGCCCCAGGCGCGTACCCGTCCCCGCGGGTCGACCAGCAGGTAGTCGTCGCGGCCGTCGCCGTCGATGTCGGCGAACCGCAACTCCTCCCGCGTCCCGCCCGGTACGCCGGCGGCGATCATGCCCCCAAATCGCTCAAATCGGTTCCAGCCGTCCATGCCGGCGACCGAAGGGTCTTCGGGGGTCGTGCCGCACGCTCCGGGGACGCCGTTCTTGGCGGTCAGGAAGCCGCCCCACCGCAGGGCGGTGCTGATCGTCTTGTCGAAGGCCGCGGCCATCTTCCGGTAGCCGTTGGCGTTCGGATGCAGGGAGTCGGTCATGTCTCCCGGTGTGACCGCGCCCATGTCGACCAAGTACACGGCCCGGCCCGCGGCCTGGAAGCCGGCGACGATCCCCGGGATCGCCGCGTTGTACTGCTGGATGCGATTCATGATCGCCGGTGTCGTCGACGGAATGAGGGTGGAGACCAGGACCGTGGTCTCCGGGCCGGCGGCGAGGATCTGGCGGATGAGGCCGCGCAGCCGTTCGGGGGCGCCCGCCACATCGATGTTGCGGGCCATGTCGTTGGTGCCGATGTGCAGCGTGACGACGTTCGGCCGATATTCACGCATCGTGCAGGACGCGATTGCGCTGATCTGACTGATCGTCCAGCCCTGATGCCCCTCGTTGTCCCGGTCCGCCAGTTGGCCGGTCTTCTGGGAGCCGACGTAGTCGAGACGGTCGACGTCACCGGCGAGGAGAAGACCCCACAACTGAGCCCGGTAGCTGGAGCTGTCCGGCGTCCCGTCTCCGTAGGTGATCGAGTCACCCAGCGGCAGGACCCGCAGATTCACGGAGTTGGTCGCGGCGCCTTCCTCCAGCGCGTCCGCCAGGCTCTCGGCGAAGGGGCCGGCGTTCATGTCGATCGCCTCGCCGACCTGTTCGAGGCGGGATCCGGCCCCTCTCGCCCAGCCCGTGAGGCTCCGGCCGGTATCCTTCACCCATCGGCCCACGTTCCGCATAATGCCCGGGAGCTTGGTGCGGGCCCAGGTGTTGAGCCCCCCTTCCCAGGCGACTCCTATCAGGGCCGCCACCACCGCGAGCCCCACCGCCCTACCCCAGCGTCTCCCGTCCTGCTGGGCGCCGTCGGCGAAGATGTTCACCATCTGATAGATGAAGGTGCCAAGGGCGCTGCCCACGGCCACGCAGAATGCCGCGGCGAAGACGCTGCCCGTCCCGCCGGTACCGAGACCGAAAAAGCCCTCGCACTGAATGCGGACCGCCAGTCCCGCGAGGCCACTGGCGGCGGCCAACAGGACATCCTGCCACCAGCTCAAACTGTTGGCCTGCACCTCGTCGGCCTCGATCGTGAGTGACAGGATGGAACCCGTCACGGCGAGAGTGCCGTCGAAGTCCTGCTCCACCGTGAACGTCCCGTCCTGGAGACGGAACGGGTAGTGCGCGGCCTCCTGCTGGAACGTGTCGCTAAGCTGCGGATTCCGGTTGTTGAGATCCGCCACCTCGGCGCGCACCCTGGCGAGGTCGACGCCGTCGGGCAGCGGGATGGAGATCGTGTAGCTGGTGGGCGGCGGGTCGTCGGCGGCCTCGGCCGTCCGCGCCAGGCTCACCACCATCGACATCATGACCAGGATCGCCACCGCGATCCTGCCCCACCCGCGTCGTCCTTGCGCGCCGCCGCCATCTAATCTGACAGCCATTCTTCCTCCACTCATGAGGAAATCGGGGGTCTCGCATCAACCGCAAAGGAGCACCGTGTGGTTTCCTGACAGCCCAGGCCGGGCCGACGGCCTGCTCCTTGTTTCGGCGGGTACGCCCGGTCACAGCCAGGCGGATCATGACCGCGGCCCCGCCGGGGGCAGATGCAACCTCTGTCCACCCCCGGCGAGGCCGGAGTCAACACACCTTCACGCTCGCGCGACTCACCATGAGTTACGCGGGGATCTCGGACGGGTGTTTACCAGTCGAACTGCCAGTGCTCGTTCTGGTAGTTGCCGGTGATCTGCGAGTAGACAGCGCCGGATACATCGGTGAACAGAGTCCACTTCCTGCTGGGGTTGCCGTGCCACTGGTAGAAGACGACGTCCCTCCAGCCCGTGCCCTGCGCATACCACTCGGGGTCGAGAGCGGAATTGGCGTCGCTGCACTCGGAGGTCGTCTTGATCCTGGAGCCCGAGTAAACGAACGCGAGGCACATCTTTGTCGCCTTGTTCTTGAGGGCGACGATGTCATATGCGGGGCCGCCGGGGCCGCTGCGCAGTTGAAGGAGCGGCTCCCAGATCTGGTGGTCGTTGGTGCCGCGGGCGCTGCACGGCAGCGTGTACACCTGCCCGGCGAAATTGCTGTCCAGGCACTGCTTGGTCAACCTGCTCCGCAGGATGCTCTCGCCAACGTACCCCGCGGCCTGGGCGGGCGCGGGCAGCGTCACACCCACGGCCAGCGCAACGGCGGCGGTCATCGCGGCCGCGATCAGCCTCCGGACACGGTGATGAGCCGGCCGGCTCCTCACCCAGTTGATACCGCTACCAGACATTTTCCCTCGCCCTCGGTTCAGGAAGCACACCCCCTGCGGGTGTCGCGGATTCCCTGAACACGCATACAAGTCGGGCTGGAGTGCCGCGTGGTGTACGGCAGATGAACGATTCATCGGCACGAGATGACGATAAAGACGATTGATGCCGGGATTCTGCAACGAGTCGCTACTCGACTGCTTTTAGTGATCATGTTTCCGATAGGTTAAACGGCGTTGCCAAAATGTAACAGGAATCCGCCCCTGTCAACATGAGAATGACTCGCCGACAACATAAAAAAGCCGCACCGGGCTGGTGGCAAACTCCGCGCACCAAATCGGCGGCAACCATCAACCGATGTCACCGCGACACCGATTTCCATCACATTGGTCGGAGTCCACGCCTCGGCGACCACCTGTGACCATGCTGATCGACCGGCGTCTCGCGCGGACATTCCGTTCATATTCAGGGAGGATGACCGGCGGGCAGGCGCTCGCGTCGGTGAACGAACACGGTCGTCCCAGCACGCCGGTCGCGATGCTCCTGAAGCCCAGGTGCGTCATTCGAAGAACTTGAGGCTGTACCCGACGTCGGTGTTGGCGCCGGGCACGTTGGCCCGCTGGTAGGTGGTCTTGCTCCACCAGACGGCCGTGCCGGTGTACCAGTACCGGTTGGACCACGAGTACGGCGTGCCCTTGGCAACAGCGTGGTACATGGTCGGGAACCGGTTGCCGGACGGCGGGCTGGTGGCGATGTCCCCGCGCTCCAGCACGAACGTGTGGTGGCCGGGGCCGTCCACGTGCAGCGTCGGGGTCCAGCCCTGCATCATGTACGCCGCGTACGAGCCGAACAGGCAACCGTTGCTCTTGTACCAGTCCCACACGTACGTCGGGTCACCACCGGAGCGCAGTCGCAGATCGGCGATGCAGTACTTGCTGCTCCAACTGCCGTTCGCGGAGTACACGATGTGCAACTGCCCGTTCGGGTCGAGGATCGGCTCGGGGGCCTCGTTGATGAACGGGTTGCCGACGACCCGCTCCCACGGCTCGCGCGGCTGGGAGATGACGTAACGGCCGCCGGTGGTCGTGGTCGGGCTGCTCATCCGGGCGATGTAGAGGTTCTGCTCGACGTTGCTGTCGCCCGCCCAGCCGGACCACACGAACCAGCGCTGGCCGTTGAAGGTGAACGGCACGCCGTCGATGGCCCACTTGTCGCCGGGCAGGGCGACCTTCGTCGCGGCGGAATAGCCGGAGTCGGCGGTGGCGGAACTGATGTGGTACATCCGGTGGGCGGCGCCGCTGCCCGCCGCGAAGTAGATGTGGTAGCGGCCGTTGTGGTGCACGATCTCGGGCGCCCACACCTCACCGAGGTTGCCGGTGTCATTCCACACCTGGTGCCGGGGCGCGGCGGCGATGCCCTCCAGAGTGGTCGCCGTCCGTACCGCGATGCCGCCGTTCACGGACTTGGCCGCGACGTAGAGGTTGCCGACCCTGATGACGCTGGGGTCGGCGCCACCCAGGGTGGTGCGGCCGCGAGCCACGGCCTGCTGGGCGGCCGATGCGGCGGTGCCGGGGGAGGCGGCGACGCCGCCGATGGCGGTCATCGCGAGGGCGATGACCGCCAGTCGAAGCGCATGTCTGTTCATGAGGCTCCTTCTACCTGCGGACCCGCCAGAAACTTTAAATAAAGTTTACTAACAGATTCGACACTCGTCCAAGGTTTCGTCAGAACGACGCGCCGGCAGGGAGGGGACCTCGATTCAACGAACTGCCGTAGGGTCCGGGCGACCGGCGTGCCGGCCGCCGATCTTCGCGAGGTGGGACTCCTTTCCGACCAGCACTTTGCGGCGGAACGTGCACACGATGGTGCCGTCCTGCTTGTAGCCCGTGGTCTCCACGTGGACGATGCCGCGATCGTCCTTGGATTTGCTCTCCCACTTGCCCAGGACGCTCGTCTCGCCGTACAGGGTGTCGCCGTGGAAGGTGGGGGCGACGTGCCGCAGCGACTCGATCTCCAGGTTGGCGATGGCCAGGCCCGAGATGTCGGCGACGCTCATGCCGAGCAGCAGGGAGTAGACGTAGTTCCCGACGACCACGTTCCTGCCGAACTCCGTGGTGGTCTCGGCATAGTGCCGATCGAGGTGGAGCGGGTGATGATTCATGGTCAAGAGGCAGAACAGGTGATCGTCGTACTCCGTCACGGTCTTGCCGGGCCAGTGCCGGTAGGTGGCGCCGATCTCGAACTCTTCGTAGCTGCGTCCGTATTTCACGTCAGTTCTCCTGCGACTGCCGGGACAGGGGAGCACGCCAGACGTCCTGGCGGGTCATACCGGCGGCGCGCCCCTTGCCGGCGATCACGTGCGCCATCTTCCGGGAGGCTTCGTCGATCATCTCGTCTCCGAGCATGACCGCGCCCTTCGCGCCGCCCGTCTCCGAGGTGTAGTACGCGTAGGCGTCCAGAATGTTCTCCGCGTGGTCGTAGTCCGACTGCGCGGGTGCGAAGATCTGGTTGGCCGCCTCGATCTGATCCGGGTGCAGCACCCACTTGCCGTCGAAGCCCAGCGCCGCCGATCGTCCGGCTACGCGCCTGTATCCTTCGAGGTCGCGCACCTGCACGTACGGACCGTCGATGGCCTGCTTGTCGTGGGCTCGGGCGGCGGTCAGGATGCGCATCAGCGTGTAGTGGTAGGCGTCGCCGACGTCGTACCCCGGCGGCTGCTCACCTACGACCAGGCTCCTCATGTTGATCGATGCCATGAAGTCGGCCGGGCCGAAGATGATCGTCTCGACGCGAGGCGACGAGGCGGCGATCGCGTCGACGTTGATCAGGCCGCGGGGGTTCTCGATCTGCGCCTCGATGCCGATGCGGCCGACCTCGTACCCCATGGTGGTCTCGATCTGGGTCAGCAGCAGGTCCAGCGCCACCACCTGATCGGCGCTCTGGACCTTGGGCAGCATGACGCAGTCGAGTTCCTGACCGGCGCCCTCGACCACCTCGATCACATCGCGGTAGGTCCAGCGCGTCGTCCAGTCGTTGACCCGCACCGCGCGGATCTTCGTGCCCCAGTCCCCGGTGTTGAGCGCGTGGACGATGTTCTTGCGGGCGCTCTCCTTCGCCAGTGGGGAGACCGCGTCTTCGAGGTCGAGGAACACCTGGTCGGCGGGGAGCCCTTGCGCCTTCTCCAAGAAACGGGTGTTCGACCCCGGCACGGCCAGGCAGGAGCGGCGCGGCCGGTGCGCCTTCGATCGCATGTTCATGTCCTTTCGCCGGAAACGGCTGTCCTCAGTGGCCGACGCGTTCGAATATCGTGGCGAGCCCCTGCCCGCCGCCCATGCACATCGTTTCGAGCCCGTATCGGCTTGTTCGCCTTTTCATCTCGTGGGCCAGCGTGGCCAGAATCCGGCCGCCGGTGGCGCCGGCCGGATGGCCGAGGGATATGCCGGAGCCGTTGACGTTGAGCCGCTCGCGGTCTGAGCCGGTGAGCCGCCACTCGCGTAGGCAGGCGATGACCTGGGCGGCGAACGCCTCGTTGATCTCGATGAGATCGATGTCCGCCAGGGTGAGTCCCGCCCTGGCGAGCGCGGTGGCCACCGCCGGTACGGGACCGATTCCCATGATCCGCGGCGGCACTCCGGCGACGGCGGAGGAGACGATGCGCAGGTACGGGCGCAGGCCGAGTTCCGCGGCCTTCGCGGCGGTGGTGACCACCGACAACGCCGCCCCGTCGCTCTGCCCGCAGGCGTTGCCGGCGGTGACGGTCGCGTCGGGGTCGACGGAACGCCGTACCGGCGTCAGGCGGGCCAGATCGTCCATGGTGAGAGCCGGCCTCGGATGTTCGTCGAGCGAGATGACCTGCTGCGGGCTGCGCCGCGTGGCCGGCACGGTGACCGGCACGATCTCGTCGGCGAACTTGCCGTCCTCGCGGGCGGTCACCGCCTTCTGATGCGAGTCGAGGGCGAACTCGTCCTGTTCGGTGCGGGAGATGCCGTACTGCTCCCGCAGATTCTCCGCGGTTTCCAGCATGCCGCCGGGTACCGGGAAATCGGTCCCGCCGGCCGTGGTGCGCCCGCGTGTGATCCTGTTGACGAGCTGGACCGAATCGCCCCGGACTCCCTGCTTGAGGCCAAGCGCGTAGAACTCCGCCTGGCTCATCGCCTCCACGCCGCCGGCGACGATGACCTCGGCCCACCCCTGCGCGACGGTCGAGGCCGCGTACAGCACCGCCTGCAGGCCGGATCCGCAGCGGCGGTCGAGTTGCACGCCGCCGACCTCGACGCCCAAGCCCGCGTTCAGGGCCGCGACCCGGCCGATCGCCGGGGCCTCGCTGGTCGGATAGCAGTACCCCAGCACCACGTCGTCGACGTCGCCGGCGCGCAGCCCGGTCCGTTCCATGAGACCGCGCAGGGCCTGGGTGGCGAGGTCGGCGGCGGTGAGGTCGCGGAACATCCCGCCGTCGACTCCGACGGGTGTCCGGACCGGATCGCAGATCACGATGTCTTTCACGGGTGGTTCTCCAGTTTCTTCGCCGCGAGCTCCAGCGCCAGTTCGCGAAGTGCCGCGGCGCGGATCTTCATCCCATTGGTGCCGGCGGTCATCGGCATCTCGCGCATGACGTGCACCGTCTCCGGAACCTTGAACCTGGCGAGCGTCACCGCGCACCAGCGCACGAGATCATCGGGATCGGGCTCCGCGTCCTCGACGGGCACCACGAAGCCGATCGCCCTGGTCTCCTCGCCGACCGTGATCCCCACGACCTTGGCCATGGCGACCTCGGGATGCTCGGCGAGGCGGTTCTCGATCTCGGCCGGCTCGACCAGGAAGCCCTTGAGCCGCAGCGAGTCACCCATGCGGCACAGGTACACGAACCCGCCGTCCGCGCGAACGGTCCCGAGGTCGCCGGTCCGGAACCAGCCGTCGTCCAGACGCGACCGCCGCGCGATCGCGCCGTCGATGTCACCGAGGTAGGCGTCCACCACGCAGTAGCCGCGGAACTGCAGCTCGCCCGGGGTACCCGGCTCGACCGGCCGCTCGGTCGCGATGTCGATCGCGCGGACCTCGATGTCCGGCGAGACCACGCGTCCGCCTCCGCTCCATCGGGGCGGCTCCGCATCGCCGCCGTGCCAGAGGGCGGTGAGCGCGAACAGCTCGCTCGACCCGTAGATCCCGGCCGCGGTCGCGCCGATCTCCTGCTCGATCCACTGGGACACCTTGCGCGAGTTGCCGTAGAAGTCGCCGATGAGCATCAGGCGGAACGCGCCCAGCTCGACCGGGTGCCGCTCCCAGGCAGCCATGAGCCGGCCGCCGACGTCGTCGGCGCTCGCCAGGTGGCTCACCTCGAACCGGGCCATGTCGCTCAGGACCGCGTCTTCGCCGAACGCCGGCTCAAGCAGGACCTTTCCGCCGGCGGCGATGGCCGCCAGCGCGGGCACGTAGCCGAAGACCCCGGAAAGAGGGAGGCAGACCAGGCTGACCGACGAGGCGTCCCATGCCCCGGCGGCGGCGACGTTGCGGGCGTGCCGGGCGACGGCGCTGCCACGGTGCGCGGCCAGCTTGGGCCTACCGGTCGACCCCGAAGTGGTGAACGCGACGGCCAGCTCGTCGGGCGCGCCGCGCAGGGCCGTCAGGTCGAGGCCGGCGTCGCGCCCCTGCCCCGGTGCCGCCGGTGTCCGTGGCGTCCAGGAGCCCGCGCCGACGTCGTACGCGGCCAGCGTCGCCGCGTCCGGCGGCGGCGCGGCCGGGCCGGTGATCACCGCGGTCGACGGCGCGGGCGCGGACGTCACATTCATCGCCTCGCGCAGCAGTCCGGCGAGGTCCAGACGCAGGAATCCGTGTGCGACGGCGAGGACCACGGGACGGGCGTGGTCGAGGATGTGCACGACGTCGCTCAGGCCGTACCGGGTGTTGACGCCGACCACATGGGCGCCCAGCGCGGCGGTCGCGAACTGCCACACCAGGTAGTCGGACCAGTTGGGCAGCCACAGCGCCACGCAGGCACCGCGTCCGACGCCGTGCTCGCGCAGTTCCCGGCTCAGCGACACGACGCGCCGCCACAACTGCCCACGGGTCGTCCACACCGGCTCGTCCGCGGCGTCGATCACGAGCGGAGCCTGCGGGTCCGCGGCGACGACCGCCGCGAGCAGATCGGTCAGGGTCTCGTTCATGCCGCGGTCCTCCGGCGATCCCCGAGGTCCTTGAGCCACCCGTGGAGGGTCTCGCCGAACCCGTCGAGTTCTTCCATCGGATAGTGGCCGATGCCGTCGAGAAGCGTGTAGCGCGCGTCGGGGATCAACCGGGCCGTCGCCTGGACGTCCGCGGGATCCACCCACAGATCGTCGCCGCCGACGACGAGATGGACAGGGCAGGCCACGGAGGGCAGTCCGTGGCTGATGTCGTGGGTGACCCAGCCGATCAGGTCGCTGTTGGAGATCTCCGGGTCCTCCCGGCGATGCATACGCGCGATGAGCTCCGCCTTCGCCGCCGGCACGCGGTCGCCGACGACGGCCAGCGTGCCGTGGTAGGTGCGGTCGGAACGCGCCGGCGCCGCCGAGTCGATGAGCTCCCGCTCGAGGCGGCGCAACGACAACAGCGGCCGCGAGTCCCGGGCCCCGTGGGCGGCCATCGCCACGACGCCGGCGAGCCGATCGCCTCGGCGTACGGCGAGGTCGAGGCCGATCCTGCCGCCGATCGAGCATCCGACGACGTAGGGGTTCTCCAGGCCGAGCTGGTCGATGAGCCGCTCGCACCAGACGGCGTACCGGCCGATGTCGCGTACCGGTCCGTTCGGGGCCGGCTCCGATCGGCCGTGCCCCGGCAGGTCGGGGACGACGACGCGGTATCCGTGCGCGGCGAGTTCCGACTGCGTATGGCGCCATTGGACGCCGTTCTGGCCCGCCGTGTGCAGGCAGAGCACGGGCCGGCCTTCTCCCTCCTGCAGGATGAAGGAGGTCGTGTCGTCCACGGTCAGGTAGTCGGCGCGCATCGCATGCTCTCTTCCTCGCCCGCGAGGACCCGGGCCTGCCCCACCAGCGCGATCAACGCCTTGGTGAGGCGCAGGTATTCGTAAGCGTCACCGTGCACCCGGAACTCGTCTTTCATGGCCCTTTTGGTGAAGTCGTTGACCGGGCCGGTCAGCAGTTCGGTCCAGGTCAGGTCGTCGGCGGCGAGGACGAACCTCGGCCCGTTCGGCGTACGCGGGCCCGTGTCGTGCACCCGTCCCTGGTAGACCCGGAAGTGGATCTCCTGGGCGCCGGACCGCAGCCCGATGGTGCCGTCCCACGTGCTGGTGGCGGTGCGGAAGTCCGGGTCCTGATTGAGCCGTTCGGCAAGCGCGGCCGCCCATGCCTCGGTGACGAAGGCGCGCCCGGTCCGGAGGTCCTGATCGTCGGCCGCCATCCGGGCGGTGACCAGCATGCTGCTCGTCCCGGCCTGGACGACCACACCATTCTGGTCGCGCACCACGATGTGCCGGCCGACGACTCCGTTCGTACGGCCGGAGGTCCGGCGACAGCGCGTGATCGTCATCTCGTAGGTCACCGTGTCGCCCACGTGGACGGGGGCGCGGTACTCCCACTGGACGTCGAAAGCCGCCTCGACGTGCGTCGACAGCCCCAGCTCATGATGCCAGCCGAAGAACGCCGACAACACGAGCGCACCGAGCACGATGCCGTCTGTGTGCAGCGGATGCGTGTCCCCGGTGACCTCGGCGAACGCCGCGACCACGCCGCGGCTGAAGGTGCGCGCGGGTCCGGTGTAGCGCTGCCCGACCCGGAAGTCCTCGAAGTACGGCGCCGGTCGCGTCCGCGGCGTGCCTTCCGCGCGGGTCACCGCTGTCCGCCCAGGATGTCGTCGGAGATCACGCGGAGTTGGATCTCGGAGGTTCCCTCGAAAATCCTGGTGAGCCTGGCGTCGCGCCAGTGCCGTTCGACGGCGAAATCGGTGGTGTAGCCGGCCCCGCCGTGGATCTGCAGGGCCTCGCTCGTGACCCGCTCGGCCATCTCGCTGGCGACGTACTTGGCCATCGCGGCCTCCTTGCCGCACCGCCGCCCGCTGTCGATCTCCGTCGCGACGTGGTACAGCAACTGCCGCGCCGCCTCGATGTCGGCGGCCATCTTCGCGATCTTGAAGCGGATGTCCTGGAACTGGGAGAGGGGACCGCCGCACTGGCGTCGCGTGTGCGCGTACTCGACGGCGTCCTCCAGGGCCGCGCGGGCGAGGCCGATGGCGCGCGCCGCGGTGTGCGCCCGGCCGACCTCCAGGCCGCTCAGCGCGAGGTAGAAGCCGCGGCCCTCCTGACCGATCATCGCCGAGGCCGGCAGGCGGAGCCCGTCGAAGGACAGGTCCCAGGTGCTCCACCCGAAGTAACCGATCTTGCGCACCTTGGTTCCCGACATGCCGGCCGGGAAGGAGCCCCGGGGTTTGTCCACGAGGAACGCGCTGATGCCGTGGTGCGGTCTGCCGGGATCGCGAGGAGCGGTACGGGCGAACAGGACGATGTAGTCGGCCTGATCGGCGTAGGTGCACCACATCTTCGTACCGTGCACCACCCAGTCGTCACCGTCCCGCTCGGCCCGGCACGAGAGGTTCGCGACGTCCGACCCGGCCTCGGCCTCCGACAGCGCGAAGGCGCCCAGATACTCTCCGGCGGCCATGCGGGGGAGGAGCACGCGCCTCTGTTCCTCGGTGAACTCGCCGCCCATGCCGTTCCCTCGCGCCAGCAGGCTCCCGACGCTGAGCCACGCCCGCGACAACTCCTCGGCGACCAGGCAGTACTCGAAGACGCCGAGCCCGAGCCCGCCGTACTCCTCCGGGATCATCAGCCCGAAGAAGCCCATGTCCGCCATCCGGTTCCGCAGCTCGTCGGGAATGGTGCCCTTTATCGGGTCGAGCTCGTTGGCGACAGGAAGGACTTCTTTCATCGCGAACTCGCGAGCCAGTTGCTGGATCTGGAGTCGCTCTTCTGTGAGGTGGTACGGCGTTCCTGGACGGGGTGCTGGCCGATGCGTCACTGGACCTCCATCCGGTACGAACGATCGTTCTTGTACGGTAGGCCCTCCCGTCACGAGTGGTCAAGCGGAGCGGTGAGCCGGCACGGGGAGTCCGGGTGGCGGCTAACCTATAGTCCTATGAACGAACGTTCTGAACGGCGCTCGGCCAAGCAACCTTCCCCTGGTCTCAACCACCAGCCCATCATGAACGGCGCGCTCGCGGCGTTCGCCGAACACGGGTTCAACGGTGCCTCGATGCGGGACATCGCCAAGCGCGCCGACACCAGCCTGTCGAACGTCTACAACTACTTCCCGTCCAAGGAAGACCTGCTGGTCGCCGTCCTGAAGGACACCAACGGCGAACTGCTCCGCAGGACGAACCGCACCGTCGCCGCGGCGAAGCCGAACCCGACCGATCGGTTGCGGGCCGCGGTCCGCGCCTACGTCGGCTTCGTGGTGGACGCCCAACCTGCGTCGATCGTCGCGCTGAGCGAGCTTCGCTACCTCGGCGGTGAACGACGGAAGGCCGTGGTCGCGGCGCGCGACGAGACGGAGGCGCTGTTCCTCCGGCTCGTCGAGGAAGGCGTGGAGTCGGGCGAGTTCACCACCACGCGACCGCATGACGCCACCCGCGCCGTCCTGCTGCTGTGCGCGACCGTGGCCAACTGGTTCCGGCCGGACGGCGAACTGTCCCGCGAGGCCGTTGCCGAGCTGCAGGCCGACTTCGCGCTCGCCCTGGTGGGTGCGCGGAACAACTGATCGTACCGGCAGTCCGCCGGGATTGGGGCTTGCGCGGCCGGGCGGTCACACATATTTTACGTTGGCACGAACGATCGTTCAGATCGTGTTACCGGCGTCGTGTGTGCCCATCCGTCGAGGGCCGGTCGCCGCCTGCTCGGACTGGAGTGAGATGTCCGCACCATCCCCAACGCTGCCCCAGCACCTCTCACGACCCGCCATGCGCAAGACCGCGGCCGCCGCGGTCTTCGCGACCGCGCTCGAGTGGTATGACTTCTCGATCTACGCGACCGCCGCGGCCCTCGTGTTCGGCCGCCAGTTCTTCCCCGGGTTCTCCGGCGCGGCGGGCACGCTCGCCGCGTTCGGCACCTTCGCCGTCGGTTTCGTGGCCCGGCCGGTGGGCGGCATCATCGCCGGGCACTACGGCGACAAGCACGGCCGCAAGCGCGCGCTCGTGGGGGCGCTCGTCGTGATGGGCGCCGCCACGTTCCTGATCGGCCTGCTGCCCACCTACGCCGCGATCGGTATCACCGCCCCGATTCTGCTGATCATCCTGCGGCTGTTCCAGGGCCTCGGCGTCGGGGCCCAGTGGGGTGGCGCGGCCCTGCTGCTGACAGAGCACGCCCCCGTGAAACAGCGAGGCTTCTACGGAAGCCTGATCCAGACCGGAGGAATCATCGGCGTCGCGGCCGGTACTGGCGCCTTTCTGCTCGCGTCGGCCGCCATGACGGAGACACAGTTCCAGACGTGGGGCTGGCGTATCCCCTTCCTGGTGGGAATCCTCCTCATCGGCGTGGGAAGCTACGTCCAGCTGAAGATCGAGGACACTCCGGTCTTCACGGCGTTGCGACAGAAGTCCGCTGCGGCGAAGGCCGCCGCGGGCATCAGCAGGACGCCTCTGGTGGAGGCGGTGCGCCATAGCTGGAAGTCGATCCTGCGCGCGGCTGGCTCGTTCTTCGTCGTCAACGTGACGTACTACATCCTGGTCAGCGGCATGCTCGACTACGGGGTCACGCACCTGGGGCTCTCCCACAGCACCGTACTGGCGCTCGTGCTGCTGGCGGGGGTCACCCAGATCATCACGCTGCCGTTGTTCGGCGCGGTGAGCGACCGCCGGGGCCGTCGGAAGCTGTACCTCGTCGGCACGGTTCTGATGGCTCTGTACGCGTTCCCGATGTTCTGGCTCATCGACACCGGTTCACCGGTCCTCATGTTCCTCGCCCTGACCGTCGCCTTCACCATTCACGCGACGATGTTCGGGCCGCAGCCGGCGCTTTTCGCGGAGATGTTCCCGGCCAACATCAGGATGTCGGCCGCGTCACTGGGTTACCAGATCGGCAGCGTGTTCGCGGGTGGGCTCGCGCCCTTCATCATGGTGAATCTCCTCGCGACGACGGGCGCCTCCTGGTCTGTGGCGCTGTACATCATCGCCTGCGCCGCAGTCACCTACGTCTCGGTGATCGGCATCAAGGAGCACTTCCAGCGGAACCTCTACGAAACCGACGAACGCCGATGACGTCGCCCCGGAGCTTCCAACTCGGGCCGAACTGGCTGCTGCCCAAGAACGGCCGTGACTTCACGCCCCTGGAGCGCCGCCTCAACCGGATCCCGGTGTTTCGGTACCTGCCGGATTGTCGGCTGGTGAGGCCCCGGGCGGGGCCTCACCAGGTGGTGCGGGCGCGGGTCAGGATGCCCAGCACTGCCAGCTGTAGGGGTTGCTGAAGGTGCTGTACCGGGAGAACGCGGCGGCGACGGTGCGGTATCCCCAGGCGCAGGCGTCGTCCATGTCCATGCCGATGTGGGCGCCGCTGCTGGTGACGCATTTCCAGCTGTAGGCGTCGGTGCCGTCGAGGCTGACGCCGCCGATGTGGCCGATGGACTTGCAGTAGCCACCGAGGTCGAGGCCGCCGAGCTGCCGGTAGGCCGGGGCGGTGGCCAGGGTGACGGTGACGCTGGTGGTGCCGGGGGCCAGGGTCACGGTTCCGCTGGTGTTGTCGATGGTTCCCGCCGTGGCCGAGGCGATGTTGCCGATGAACGCCGGCAGGGAGAACTGCGTACCGCCGGACGGGGTGCTGCCCGATAGCGTCAAGGAAATGGTGCTGCCGGTGCTGGTGATGGTGGCGCCCATGCGGTTGCCGCCGGCGATGGCGACGTTGGTGGCCTTCACGGTGGCGCCGCCGCGCAGGAACTCGCTGGGAACGCCTCGCCCGACGATGACCTGCCCGTTGCTCTTCTCCGCGACCAGGGAGTTGAGCAGGACTTTGGAGGCGTTGGTCTGCCCCCACATGTGTGGGCTGGAGCCGGTGCCGGAAGTGGCGTGGTTGCCAGGGCTCCAGTTGGTGGTGCCGGCGGTGGGGATGCCTTCCCACCAGGAGAACGGGCCACTTTGCGTGTTGCTGACCATGAATTGGTAGCCGTAGATGCCTTCGGTGCGGTGCCTGGCGCTGGCCAGGCCTGCTTCGCCGTAGCCGGCGTTGTAGGCGGTGCTGTAGCCGGGGTATCCGCCGTAGGTGTGCGGGTCCAGTCCAGACAGGTGGGCGAAACCGTAGTCGTAGGTGGCGTCGACCAGGGTTGCCATCGGCCCGGTTTGCGCGGCACCGAACAGCAGGCCGTTCCAGTTCCACCGCCCGAACAGGAACATCGAGGCCCAGTTGGCGTCGTTGGTGACGTTGCCGCAGCGGTTGGCCGAGTTGGGCTGGTCCATCGCGCAGGGCAGGTAGGTGAGGTTGTTGTCGGTGATGGTCTTCTGCAGCTGGGTGTTGACCGCGGCGAACAGGCTGTCGTACTGGGCCGTGGCCCAGGTCGTTTCGGTGGTGTTGCCCAAGGCCTGGGCGATGTACTTGTAGGCGAGCAGGCCGAACAGTGCGGACTGGTTGTCGACGGTCCATGCTCCCCAGCTGTCGACGCCTTCGGAGCGTTTCATGGTATTGCCGGGGCCGGTGCGCGCGCCGGGGATCTGGTGGACCATGTTGGAGATGGTGGTGAAGTTGGCTGACACGTAGGCGGTGTCGCCGGTCTTCTGCAGGTACGCCGCCCAGGGCCAGGCGAACTTGTAGACCGCGTCGGGGTACTGGTCGTGAAACAGCAGCGGCAGATAGGTTTTCGCGACCGCCAGGTCGCCCTGCTCGATCAGGCTGACGACCATGCCGATGAGGTCGTGGTCGAACATGCGGTCGTAGCCGTTCTCGCCGACGTTGAGCCGGTTGCCGTCCTTGACGATGTTGGTGTAGATGAACCCGGCCTTGAACGCGTTGACCAGCCGCTTATCGGGCAGGTCGATTTGGGCGATGCCGGCCAGGCGGCCGTCCCAGTAGGACTTCATGTGCGCGTAGTGGCTGTCGTAACCGCCGGCACCGGCCAGGGTCGCGTCGCTGGGCCACGGGTAGGTGTTGCCGAACCGGTCTGAGGCGACGACGTAGTCGTGTGTGGCTGTCTGTCCTGCCGCGACGGTGGTGGACACGGAGTTCAGCTTGATCAGTTGCGGGGATGGGGCAGGGTCGAGGGTGTGCGGGACGCTGTCGTGGTTGAACACGCGGACGCGGGAGTAGACGGCGACGAAGTCGTTGCCGCCCAGCGTGAGTTTGTCACCGAAGCTGGTGATCGTAACGGTGGAGTTGTCCCGCTCGAACTGGGTGACCAGCGCCGGATAGAAACCTTCGGCGTTGAACCACTGCACCTTGGCGGGATTGTTGTAGATGCCGAAGCTGACGGTGAAGCCCCGGCCGGCGGCCTGCACGTCGAAGCTTCCGTCGCGATGGGCCATCGCGGCCCACCAGTCGCCTTCCCAGCCAATGACGGCACTGTCAACCTGAGTGGGGTTTGCCTGGGCAGGCGTGGGATGGCTGAACTGGCTGTGCACAGTGGCTCCCACCAGCGCAAAAGCGGCCAGCGCCGCTAAAACCAGGCGGCTGCGGGATCGTTTGCTGGGATGCACGGGCGTTCCTCTCCAACGAATTTGCACGAGCAAATCGGGTGGGGGAGAGATTTCCAGAAGGTTGCCGGAACGTCAAGAGTCCAGGTAAGTCACAGCTAGCGGGGCGCGGGGGCGGCACTGGACGCCCGGATGACCAGCTGCGGCTGCAGTAGCTGGCCCCCTTCGTGCTCCCCGAGCAGCGCGGACATCAGCGCCCGGCCCACGGTTTCGATCGGCTGGCGGATGCTGCTGAGCTCCAGCGCTGCCGCGGTGGGGGTGTCGTCGAAGCCGGTGATCGCCACGTCGCGGCCGACGTCCAGGCCCCAGCGCTGGCAGGCGCGCATGACGCCGACGGCGAGGGTGTCGGTGGCTGCCACGAAAGCTGTCGGCGGCTGCGCCCTGCTGAGCAGCCCGAATGCCTGTTCGGCGGCGGCCGTGGCCGAGTCGTCGCAGCGGGCGTCCAGCCCGGCGCAGTCGGCCTGCAGACCGTGGCGTGCTACGGCGTCACGCCAGCCCCGCGCACGCCGGTCACCTATGGTGGTGCCGTCGGGCCAGCCGACAAACGCGATGCGCCGGTGCCCTCGGTGCACCAGATGGTCCACAGCCGACGCGATGCCTGCCAGGTTGTCCACATCGATCCATGTGTACGTTTCGCCGCCGAGATCCGTGCGCCCGAACGCCACGAACGGCACACCCAGGTCAAGCAGCGCGGCCGGGCGCAGGTCATCGGCGGCAATGTCGTAGAGCACGAACGCGTCAGCCGATCCGCTGCGGTGCAGGCGCTGCGTCACCTCGATCTCAGCTGCCGCATCAGGTGCGGTGTAGATCAGGAACTGGCGGTCTGCCTCATGGCCTGCCTCGGCCAGGGCGTGCAGGAACCGGTCATACATGGAGTTGAGGGCGCCCGGGGCGATGGGCTGGATACGGAACCCGATCGTGCGCGACGCACTGAACTTGAGCGCCTGAGCTGCCCGGTTGGGCCGGTACCCAAGCTGCTCGATGATCGCCTCGACTTTCGCGCGAGTTTCCGGCCGGACCCGGTGCGGGGCCTGGATCACGTTGGCGACCGTCTGGCGCGACACGCCCGCGACCTTGGCGACATCGGTGGCGGTGGGCGGAGCTGCGGCGTTCATCTCACGGCGCGCCTCGTCTGCCACTGCATCCTCCGTGTCCGTTCCCGTCGGCAAGGCCCCATTGTGCCGCTGGCCTGTCTCGCGGGGAAATGCTACCTTCCCCGCAGCAAAAATCTTGCACGTGCAAATTGCTTTGGAAGATCAGCTTCCCAACAACTCCGTCCAGCACTCTTGGCACGAGCAAACGAACGGCCAGCATAGCCCCCATCCGCCGGTCGAACGGAATGTGCCCATGCGGCCATGGGCTGGCGAGACGGCCTGAATCTGCGGGCTGCCCCAGGGGAATTCCGGCACGTGATGGGCAGGTCTTTGCATGGATCTGGAGCGCCAGGGCGACATGGCGGTGGAGCGTTCGTTTCCGTTCCGTTACCAGGGGCCGCCTCCTGGCCCCTGGTCCTATCGGTGTGACGAGTGCTACGGTCACGAAACGTAAGAATTTGCACGTGCAAATCACGATCGGAAGATCCCGCTGACGCTACGGGGGCATCGTGAGTTACCACCGCCAGCCTTCTCTGGACGACTTGGTGTCGGTGCTGTGGGCGCCGTCGGTGTGCCTGAGCGCGCCGGACGGCCAGGTCCGGCCTGGGGAGCTCGACGGCTTCTACCGCGGCGATGTCCGGCTGCTGTCGCGGCTGACCGCCGAAGTGGGGGGCGCGGCGGTCAAGCCAGTGGGCCGGCAGGTTTCGGCAGCTGAGGCGGTGTTCGCCGCCTATGTGCGCCCGGACGGTGACGACGCCTCCGATGTGTCGCTGCTGTGGTACCGCCGCCGCACGGCCGGCCCGGACGCCGTCAACGAGCAGCTGGAGTTCTCCAGCTTCGCCCCGGGAGCCACGCAGGTCACTGTCACCGTGCGGGCCGAGGCCGACCTCGCCGCGGTGCACGAGGTCCGCGGCGGAACCCATCCGCCCGTGCTCACGCCTTCACTGACCGCTGACGGCGCGGCCTGGGCCGGCGCCGGGCACATGGTCGACTTGACCTGCGATCCGCTGCCACATCAGGTGACCCTCGACGGCGCCACCGTGGTGCTGACGTTTCACCTGGAGGTCACCGCGCGGCAGCCCGCCGTGGTGACGCTGTGGGTGCTTGGCACCGAAACGCCCGGTGACGCAGCCGAGCGGGTCTTTCTTCCGCTGCCGGCCGGGCAGCCGCCGGTCTTGGCGCCCGGCTCGCAACCGGCCGACCCGCGGCGGCGCCGGCTGCTTGAGACCAGCCTTGCCGATGTGGAGCGCATGATCCTGGCCGATCCGGCCGATCCACGCGACCAGTTCGTGTCAGCGGGAAGCCCCTGGTATTTCACACTTTTCGGCCGCGACGCGCTGTGGTCGGCGTCGCTGCTGCTGCCCCACAGCCGCACCCTGGCGGCCGGAACGCTGCGCGCGTTGCAGCGCCGGCAAGGAAACCGGATCGTGCCGGGTTCGGAAGAAGAACCAGGCAAGATCCTGCACGAGGTACGCCGCGAAACCCTGCGCCTGGGCGAGATGGTGATCCCGCCGGTGTACTACGGCACCATCGACGCCACCGCGTTGTGGATCCGGCTGCTGCACGAGGCGTGGCGGGCGGGCATGCCCGAGGCCGAGGTCGCCGCGCTGCTGCCCGGACTGCAGGCGGCCCTGGACTGGATCACCACGTACGGGGATGCCGACGGCGACGGGTTCGTCGAATACCGTGCCTCCACCCGTGGCGGGCTGGCCAACCAGGGCTGGAAAGACACCCCCGGCGCGGTGCGGTGGGCCGACGGCCGCGAAGCGCAAGCACCCCTTGCCCTGTGCGAAGTTCAGGGCTACGCCTACGCGGCGGTGATGCACGGCGCCGACATGCTCGACGCTTTCGGCCAGCATGGCGTACCGCTACGGCGCCAGTGGGCAGCCGACCTGCAAGACCGGTTCCGTCACAGCTTCTGGCTCACCGACGAGTCCGGCACCTACCCGGCCATCGCTTTGGACCGCGACAAGAAACCGGTCGACGGCGCCGCGTCCAATATGGCTCATCTGCTGGGTACCGGGCTTCTTGCCCCGCATGAAGCGGCACAGGTGGCAGCCAGACTCGCCGCCCCCGACCTCAACTGCGGATATGGGCTGCGGACCTTGTCGTCGGCGAGCAAGGCGTTCAACCCGCTGAGCTACCACTGCGGCAGCGTCTGGCCGCACGACACCGCCATCGCTGTGCTTGGCCTGGCCGCCGAGGGATATCACGACATCGCCCACACCCTGGCCGAAGGCCTGGTCACCGCCGCTGAGCAGTTTGACTGGCGGCTTCCCGAACTTTACGCGGGCACCAGCGCGCATCACGGCGAACCCGTGCTGGCGTACCCGACGGCCTGCCGCCCTCAAGCCTGGGCGGCGGCCGGTGCGGTAGCCGTCATCGGTTACCTCGAAAGCTCTGGCACCACACGGGAAATCGCGGCGAGTAGCCCTGTTCCCGGCCAGCGCACCCTGCAGCACCTACGGCCCAACTAAACCTACCCGCCCAACCCAAGGAGATAGAGAAGTGAACTCGCACCGTAAACGGGACCACGGCTACGGGGCCCGGCGCGTGCTCCCCGCCGCCGCGGCCGTGCTCGCGTTAGCGTCAGCGTTAGCCGCCTGCTCCAACGCCAGCCCCGATCCTGCGGCGGGCGGCGATGACCGTGGCGCGATCACGTTCGCGACCGGCAAGGACACCTCAGGCAACCTGCAGAAGCAGGTCGACACCTGGAATGCCGCGCACCCGAACGAGAAGGTCACTATCGTCGAGCTGCCCGCCTCAGCTGACGACCAGCTCAAGCAGCTGCAGCAGAACGCCCAGGTGAAATCCGACGCCTATTCGGTGCTCGGCCTGGATGTGGTGTGGACGGCCCAGTTCGCCGCCAACCGGTGGATCGACGAGATTCCCGCCAGCACCGACACCTCTGGCCTGCTCACCTCGGCCATCGAGTCAGCCAAATACCGCGGCACCCTGTACGCCGTGCCTTGGCAGACCAACGGCGGGCTCCTGTTCTACCGCACCGACCTTTTGACCGCGGCCGGAATCACTACGGCCCCAGCAACTTGGGCCCAGATGCAGGACGCCTGCGCCAAGGTCAAAGCGCTGCCGCAGGGCAAGGATGTCAGCTGCTACGCCGGGCAGTTCGACAAATATGAAGGCCTGGTCGTCAACTTCGCCGAAGCCGTGCAGTCAGCTGGTGGGCGGGTCTTCGACGAGCAGGGCAACCCGACCGTCGACGCCCCGCAGGCGAAAGCCGCGCTGACCTGGCTGGTGTCGGCGTTCAACGACGGCACCATCCCGAAGGCCGCGATCACCTACAAGGAAGAAGACGGCCGCAAAGCGTTCCAGGACGGCACTTTGGTGTTCCTGCGCCAGTGGCCGTACGTGTGGGATCTGGCCAACAAGACCGACGGATCGTCGAAGGTCGCCGGGAAGTTCGCCGTCGCCGCGCTGCCCGGCCTGAACGGGCCTGGCTCGTCGACCCTGGGCGGGCTCAACCTTGCCGTGTCCAGCTTCGGTAAGAACAAGGCCACCGCACGTGACTTCATCACCTATCTGACCGGTGAGGAAGCACAGCGCGCCAACCTGCTGGCCACCTCCACCGCACCCACCCGCACCAGCCTGTACGCCGATGCCGCTTTGCAGAAGCAGTTCCCGTACCTGCCGTACTTGCAGAAGTCGCTGGAGTCGGCGGTGGCACGGCCCAAGGCGGTGCACTACGGCGATGTGTCCGCCGCGATCCAGAACGCGATCGCGCCGGTGATCGCCGGCGACACCGACGCGGCCACCGCGCTGACCGCGTTGCAGGCCAACCTCAAGCAGCTCACCGCTCAGTAAGCAGCCGTCCCGGCCGGGCACCACAACTGGTGCCCGGCCACCAAGCCGGATTGACCGCCCAGCGAGGAAAGACCTGTGACATCGATGCCCACACTCGCCGACGCTGATGCCGGCACGCATACTGGCCGCCCACCTCGGCGCACCCGGCGCAGTCTGTCCGAGATTAGCCAGAACCGGCTCGCGGCATTGCTGCTCTCGCCCACCTTCCTCGCCCTGGCACTCGTCATCGGATACCCACTGATATCGGCGATCCGGCAATCTCTTTACAGCCAAGGGCAAGAGTTCGACGCCGACGGGTTCGTCGTGTCCGACGAGCACTTCGTGGGCCTTTCCAACTACGCCGACGTCCTGTCCGGCGACCGTGGCGCGGCGTTCTGGAACGCCTTCGCCAACACCACCTTCTTCACCATCACCACGGTGGCCATCGAAGTCGCCATCGGCCTGGCAATGGCCCTGGTCATGCACCACGCGCTGCGGGGCCGCGCCATCGTGCGGGCCGGCATCCTCATCCCCTGGGCAGTGCCCACCGCGATGTCCGGCCTGCTCTGGCAATGGATCTTCTCGTCCAACGGGATCGCCAACCAGCTTCTGGGCCAGCAGATCCTGTGGACCGCCGACGGCTGGCCCGCCAAACTCGCCATCATCATCGCTGACACCTGGAAAACCGCCCCATTCATCGGCCTGCTCACCCTCGCCGGGCTGCAGCTCATCCCGCAGGAGCTCTACGAGGCCGCCCGCGTCGACGGCGCCACCGCCTTACAGCAGTTCCGCCGCATCACCTTGCCGCTGGTCAAACCGGTCCTGCTGGTCGCGGTGCTGTTCCGGGTCATGGACGTGCTGCGCATGTTCGACCTGCCCTACATCCTGATCGGCAGCCAGAAACAGTCCGTGCAAACCATTTCCATCCTGGCCTTCAACGAAGCCGGCAACCTGCACTACGGGCAAGCCGCCGCCTACTCGACACTCCTGTTTCTCTACGTCGTTGCGGTGGCCTACGCGTTCGTCCGGCTACTAGGCACCGACCTGATCGCAGAAACACGCACCATCCGGAAGGACGCCCGCGCATGACCGCCAGCACCCTGCCCGCCACAGGCCGGCCGCGCGGCACCCGGTCAAGGGTGCGCGCCGCCGCCCAGTACCTTGGGATCGCCGTTATCGTCGTGTACTGCCTGGCCCCGTTCTTCTGGATGGTCGTATCCGCGTTCCGCCGGCCCACCGACCAATTCCAGACCACACCGCTGCCGGATCCGTGGTCGATTGCCAACCTGCAAGCCGTATTCGAGCCCTCAGTAGGCTTTCAGCGCGCGCTGCTCAACAGCATCCTGGTCGCCGGCACCACCACCGCAGTAACCCTCCTCATTGGAACCGCCACCGCTTACGCTCTCGCGCGGCTCGACTTCCCCTTCAAACGCACCGCGGCCGCCATCGTCATCGCGACCTCCATGTTCCCCGGCATCTCCATGGTCGTACCCCTGCTGAAACTGTTCACCGACATCGGCTGGATCAACACCTACCAGGCAATGATCGCGCCCAGCATGTCGTTCGCCCTGCCCCTGGCCGTCTGGAACCTCACCGCCTACCTCCGCCAGCTGCCACCCGAACTAGAACAAGCCGCAATGATCGACGGCTGCACCCGCATGCAGGCCTTCCGCCGCATCATCTTGCCCCTGGCCGCACCTGGCGTGTTCACCACCGCGATCATCACCTTCATCGCCGCCTGGAACGAATTCATCATCGCCCTGTCCATGGTGAACAAAAAAGACATGCAAACCGCCACCGTCGCCATCTCCCGGTTCACCGGCGCCCACGGCTTCGACACCCCCTACGGCACTCAAATGGCCGCCGCCGTCGTCGTCACCATCCCGCTCGTCATAGCAGTCCTCATCTTCCAGCGCCGCATCGTGTCCGGCCTCACCGCAGGCGGCGTCAAATAACCACACCCGAACGCACTCTGATCGTCTTGACGAACGCCAGGCATCGGCGCGCCTCAGTCCAGTACGAAGGTGCCGCCCGCGGCCGTCGCCAGGTCCGCCCCGAGGGCGGCTGCCGGTGTCCAGGCCCCGGGCCTGCCGACGCCCCGGGCCAGCAGTTCGGTGACGGTGGCGGTGACCTCGGCCGTGAAGTCCATGCCATCGTCGGCGCGGAGCCATCCCTCGCGCCGGGTGCCGTCCCTCCACTCGACGACGGCGTGCCCCCAGGAGTGCTTGCGCGGACGGGGCGCGGCCTTCACCGGGACCCGGCCGAGCCGGTCGACGGCGAGGCGTCGCAGCGCCGGAACCGACAGCAGGCGGCCGAACAGCGGGAGCAGGGCGCGTATCAGCGGAGCGGCCGGCACGAGAGCGGAAGTGGCGGTGACGAACGGTGCTCCGCTCACCGCGTGCGCCGCGACGAGCTCGCCGGAGGAGACACCTGCCGACTTCGCTGACTCCCCGTCCGGGAAGGTGAGTTGCTGCGGATCCGCGCCGAGGCGCGATGTCATCAGCCGCCCGTTCTCGTACCGCCGTCCGCCGGTGGTGAGCACGTCCACGAGGCTGGCCGCCAGGGCGGCACCGAGCGCGCCCGCCTCGACGGCCACCGAGGCCACGGCGTCGACGCGCACCCGGTGCGGCGTGGGCCGGCCTTCGCACAGCTTCGCCACCACCGCCTCCGTCGCCAGCACGCCGAATCCGGCGCCGGTGACCAGGGTGCTGCCCGCCCGCACCGCTTCGTCGTGCAGGGCGAGCAGCCGGTCGACGGCGACCACGTCGTTGGCCTGGTCGACGTAGTGGCCGCCGCCGGGCAGGCAGGCACGGGCGATCACCGGTGCCGTGGCGGCGAAGGCGCCCATCGTGTTCACCACCACCCGCGGGCGTTTCCGGACGATCTCGTCCGCGATCCGCTCAGCCGAGTCGGCGACGACCACCTTCGCGTCCCCGGGCAGACCGGCTGCGGCCCCGGCGGCGAGCATCCGCTCCCGGCTGCGGCCCACCGGCATGACCTTCAGTCCCCGCGCGGCCAGTCGCGCGGTCACGCCTCGGCCGATACGGCCGGTGGCCCCGACTATCCATACCTCGTCGTTCGTCCTGCTCTCGCCGGTCGTCCCGCCGGTCTCGCTGGTCTCGGTCATGCGAACGTCACCCTGCCTACTCCGGGCCGCACCGGGAGCGGGCGCCCCCAGTGATGACACAGTGTGTCGTGATTGCAGGCTAGCACTGATGGCACAGCGGGACATCACCTGTTACCGTCGGCGTATGGCGAGGTGGGATCCGGGTGCCGAGGAGCGCCTGAAGCGGGCGGCTCTGGAGCTGTTCCTGGAGCGCGGCTACGACAACGTGACGGTGACCCATATCGCCGAGCGGGCCGGCCTCACCCGGCGCTCCTACTTCCGCTACTTTCCGGACAAGCGCGAGGTCCTGTTCGGCGGCTCGGAGCGCCTGCCCCCGGCGCTGGCGGAAGCGGTCCTGACGGCAGACCCGGACGCGGCTCCGCTCGCTGCCGCCCTCGACGCGCTGGCGCGAGTCGGTGCCCAGCTCGTCGAGCAGGTGGACGGCGCGGCGGAGCGCCGGGCGGTGATCGACGCCAGCCCGGAGCTGCAGGAACGTGAACGGACCAAGACCGCAGCGATCATCGAGGCGATCCGCGATGCTCTGATGCGGCGTCAGGTGAACGCCGGCACGGCCGAACTGGTCGCGCAGCTGGCCGCGGTGGCCTTTCAGAACGCCTTCCGGAACTGGATCGAGGCCAAGGGACATGCGAGTTTCGGCAGCTGCCTGGACGCGGTGACCGACGAACTGCGGTCCGCCCTCGCCGGGACGTGACAAGGACGTCCGCCCAGCGCCGCAACTGATCGTTTCAGGGCGCCACCGACACCTCCACCTTGCAGGATGGCTCTCCGACTGCGGCACTTGCACTCGCGTGCGCCCTGCACGCCAGGACCGGCAGGTGTCAGAAGGAGTCCTGGCTGGCGGCGTTGGCGACGCCGCCGGCCGGCATGTTGGCCCTATCGCAGCTTCGGCAGGATTTCCTGTCCGACCAGATCGCACCGTTCGAGCCACTGGCCGGGCGGGCAGACCAGGGTGATGTGCGCGCCTGAGCACCCCCAGTCCCGTATTTGCGCCAGGCGGGCCGCGCAATCGTCGGCGTCGCCGGCGATGACGAGTTCCCGGAAGGTCTCGGGGTTCTGCCGGTACATGTGGCCCACCCACTCCGCCGCGTCTGCGCGGGCGCGGTCGCCGTTGTCGTCCACGTGCAGGAAGACGTAGGGCATGATCGGCACCCGCTGCTCGATCATGCCGATTTGCTCCCTGAGGCGGTGCGGGCGCAGCAGGTACGGCATGTACACGTCACCGGCGCGGATCGCCCGGCGCACGGCGGCCGGGGAGCGCCCGGCCACCCAGATCCGGGGCGGCGACGGCGGCTCGGGCTGCAGGCGGCCCTTCACCTGCCAGAACCGGCCGTCGTGGTCGACCTGCCGGCCGGTCCACATGGCGCGCATCACGTCGATCGCCTCGTCCGTGCGCGCGCCGCGGGTGCGCACGTCCACGCCGCAGGCGGTGAACTCCGCGGGATACTCCCCGCCGACGCCGATGCCGAGCTCGAACCGGCCGTCGGCGAGGATCGCCAGTGACGCCGCCATCTTCGCGAGCAGGGCGGCCGGGTAGAGGGGCACCAGCGTGATCGCGCTCAGCAGGCGGATCCGCGAGGTCACCCCGGCGAGGAAGGCCAGGTTGATCAGCGCGCTGGAGGTCGGGTTGTGGAACATGACGTGCTCGCCGTTGCCGAACCACGCGAAGCCGAGGTCCTCGGCCCGGGTCGCGGCCTCGGCGAGTTGGCTCCCGTCGCGTGCTCCGCCCGACGGGCCGCCGATTCCCAGTTCGAAGGCCGGTGCCACGTCCTCACCCTTCGTCGGCACGGAGAACCGCCGCCGCCGAGTTGAAGAAGAAGCCGCCAGAGGTCACCAGCGCGGTGGTCGCGCCCGGCACCTGGCGGCCCTCCGACGCCTCCCCCCTGAGCTGGAGCACCGCCTCCCGGAAGTGCCCGGAGCCCTGGGTGCCGCCGTCGGCCAGGCTGCCACCGTGGGGGTTGACGAGCACCCTCCCGTCGATCTCGATGCGCTCGCGCTCGGTGTTCCAGTGGTGCTTCATGAAGTCGTACGCCTCACCGGGCCCGCAGTATCCGATGACCTCGAACCAGCGGGTCTCGATGATGGAGAACCCGTCGTACGGCAGGAACACGTCGATGTCACGCAGGGTGGCGTCGCTGCGTGACCACATGGCGGCCGCCGCGATCTGCTGGCCGGTGTGGTCGAGGTCGACGAGTTGCTCCTCGTTGTTCACCCGTGCCTGGCCCATCGAGGCGGCGTGGATGGTCACCGGCCGCCGGGGGAGGTCGCGAGCGCGTTCCGTGCTCGTCACCACGAAGGCGTCGGCACCGTCGACCGGCAGGTCCATGTCGAGCATGGTCAGCGGTTCGCGCAACATCCGGGCGGCGAGGTAGTCGTCCATGGTGAGTGGTTCGCGCATCGCCGCGTGCTCGTTGAGCAAGGCGTTCGAGCGGCCGTTGACGGCGACCATGCCGAAGGTCGTACGGTCCAGACCGTAGTCGTGGAGGTAGCGGCCGGCCCAGGTCGCGTAGCCGACGGCGTTGACAGCGGCGTCGGGGTTCGCGTTCGGCACGTTGGTGCCCAGGCCGAACCGCCGCCGGAACGGGTCCGCGGCGGCCGACCGGGAGACCCCCGGCGCGCGGTAGGTGACGTGGTAGACCAGTACGGTCGTGGCCGCACCGGACCACACCGCGTACATCGCCTCGAAGAGCTGGTGGTAGACCGGGATGCGCTGGTTGCACCACCACGTGATCTCGGGGACGCCGAGCGCGGCCTGGAGCGTGTTCGAGTGCACGAGCTGGGATCCGGACAGGCCGTCGACGTCGCAGGGACCGAGCCCGGCGTCCCGCAACGCTCCGACGCACGCCTCGGTGACCATCGCCAGCGCCGTCATGCCCCGCGAGCGGGTGTACGGCGCGGAGAACACCCCGGCGATCGCGATCTGATCGCTGATCGGCTGAGCCATGGGTTCAGACCTCCTCTGAGCTTGGAACGAAGGCGGGGGTGGGGCCGTCCGCGCGGTCGATCCACACGAGTTCGACCCGCTCGTCGAGGCGGGCGTCGCGCCCGTCCGGCGTGACGAACTGGCCGGAGAGGCGGAGGCCTGGTTGTTCTCGCAGCTCGACGACGGCGATCGGGTGCCCTGCCGCGTAGTCGATCCCGAAGCCGGCCGGGCCGGTGTGTACCCGGCTGAAGAGGACCACCCTGCCCGCGCCGCTGACCGGTGCCGCCGCCACGTCGCCGGAGAGGCAGTCGGGGCAGAAGGACCGTGGTGGCTCGTGGTAGCGGTCGCAGGCACGGCATCGCTTGACGAGGAGCCGGCGCTCCAGACGGCCCAGGTAGATGTCGAGGTTGTCGTGGGTGATCGGCGCGTTGGGGAAAACGTCGAAGACCTCGTCGATCGAGCGGGGGTGATCTGGCACGTCCCGATGTCCTTCCTGGACTTGACCGGCTCCGGTGGGGTTGCATTAACTCGCCCGAAGTATACTATTCAGTCAGTGAACTATGGGCAAGGTTGTCTGGCGGCTGTTGGCACTGGGCGGATCCCTGGGGAGTGCATGTCGAAGTCATCGAATGAGAAGGCCGGGTTTCTCGCCGGGATCCGTGTGGTCGAACTGGCCGACGAACTCGGGGAGTACTGCGGCCGGGTGCTGGCGGGCCTCGGCGCCGACGTCGTCAAGGTGGAGCCTGTCGGCGGCGAGACCACCCGGTCGATCGGCCCGTTCTACCAGGACGTGGAAGGCCCCGACCGCAGCCTTCATTTCTGGCACTACAACCTGGGCAAACGCTCCGTCGTACTGGATCTGGACACCGACGCCGGACAGGCCGCCCTGGCCGGGCTGCTCGCCTCGAGCGACGTGCTCCTGGAGACACGGCCCCGCGGCTACCTCGCGGGCATCGGGTTCGACGCGCGGCGCCTGGCGGAGCTGAACCCTGGTCTGGTGCACGCACGGATCACCGCGTTCGGCGACGACGGGCCGTGGGCCCACTTCTCCGGCAGCGACCTGATCCACCTGGCGCTGGGCGGGGTGATGATGAACTGCGGGTACGACCCCGAGCCCGACGGCCACTACGACCTGCCCCCGGTGGCCCCGCAGATGTGGCAGGCCTACCACATCACCGGCGAGATGATGGCGACCTCCGTCATGGCGGCGTTGTGGCACCGCGACCGCACGGGGGAGGGCCAGCGGGTGGAGACCTCGGTGCACGAGTCGGTCAGCAAGAACACCGAGACCGACCTGCCCAACTGGATCTTCCAGCGGCAGACGCACCGGCGCCAGACCTGCCGGCACTCCCTCCCCACGCCCGGCGCCCCCGTACTGGCGGCCACCAAGGACGGCCGCTGGACGCTGCCGTACAACACCTACCTGCCCGGTCGCTCGACCACCTGGCGGGAGACCGTCGCCATGCTGGAACGCCACGGCATGGCCGATGATCTGGCCGAGGAGAAGTACGAGGACGGTGCCTACCGCAACTCGCCGCCCGTCCGCAAACACCTCGCGGCCGTCTTCGCCGCCTTCGTCGGAAGGTTCCTGAACGATCGGGAGATCTGGCGCGAGGGGCAGCGGGCCGGTCTGCCGTGGGCGCCCATCCGGCGGCCCGAGGAGAACCTCGCCGACGACCACTGGGCGCAGCGCGGCACGTTCGTCGAGGTCGACCATCCCGAGCACGGGCGCAGCTTCACCTACGTCGGAGCGAAGTGGGTCTGCGACGAGGTTCCGTGGAGCACCGGCACGCGTCCGCCGCTCCTGGGGGAGCACACCCAGGAGGTCCTCGGCTCGGAGCTCCAGCCCCGGTCCTGGCCGGAGAACCGCACCGAGACCGGTGACCGGCCGTTCGCGCTGCGGGGCGTCCGGGTGCTCGACCTCGCCTGGTTGCTGGCCAGTGCCGGGGCCGGGCGGTTCTTCACCGCCCTGGGCGCCGAGGTGATCAAGGTCGAGCACTCGTCCCGCTACGACGGCATGCGCTTCGGCACCGCCTTCCCCCCGCTCGGCGGACGCGCGGAACGGGACGCGGCCACCGGTCCCATCCCCAACCCCCAGATTCCGGGCCCCAACCGCTCAGGCTCCTTCATGGAGATCAACTCCGGCAAACTCGGCCTGAGCCTCAACCTGAAGACGCCGCGCGGGATGGAGATCCTCAAACAGCTCATCGCCCGCGCGGACGTGGTGATCGAGGGGTTCTCGCCCGGCACCATGGAGCGGATGGGCCTCGGCTACGCCGAACTTCGCAAGATCAACCCGTCGATCGTCTACGTGCAGCAGTCCGGCATGGGACAGCGGGGCTCCTACAGCACCATGCGCAGTTACGGCCCCACCGCGCAGGCGTTCTCCGGTCTCAGCGACATGTCCGGCCTGCCCGAGCCGTTCGCGCCCGCCGGAATCGGCTACTCCTACCTTGACTGGTTCGGCGCGTACAACATGAGCACCGCCATGATGGCCGCCCTCTACCGCAGGCAGCGCACCGGGGAAGGCTGTTACATCGACGCCTCCCAGGTCGAGACCGGGCTCTACCTGACCGGCACCGCGATCCTGGACCACAGTGCCAACGGCCGCCGCTGGTCCCGGTACGGCAACCGCTCGCCGTACAAACCGGCCGCGCCGCACGGCGCCTACCGGGCGGCCGGTGACGACCGGTGGATCGCGATCGGGTGCTTCACCCAGACCCAGTGGGAGTCGCTCGCCAAGGTGATCAGCGTCCAAGCGCTGCTGGAGGACGCGCGGTTCGCGGACCTGCCCGCCCGCCTGAAGCACCAGGACCTGCTCGACCGGCTGGTCGGCGAGGCCACCGCCGGATGGGACGCGTACGAGCTCATGGCGACCCTCCAGCAGAACGGCGTCCCGGCCGGCGTCTGCCAGACCGCCCAGGACCGGTACGAGACCGACCCCCAGCTCCGGCACCTGAACTGGCTGGTCGAGCTGGACCAGACGGAACTCGGCCGGTGGCCGGTCAAGGAGCTGCCTGTGCACTTCGAGAAGACCCCCGCCCACATCGGCGGTCTGATCAACCGTTCCGGCCCGAACTACGGAGAGGACACCGACCACGTGCTCGGCACCCTGCTGGGGCTGGACACCGCCGAGATCGCCGCGCTGCGCGCGGACGGCGTGACCTGAGCCAGGCCACCCGAACGACCACACCACCATTCCGCTGCGAACGAGAGAGAACCATGACCGAAGTGCTGAACTACAGCGGCCGGACCCCTGAGTCGATCAAGGGCATCAAGGTGATCGACGCTGACACGCACCTGACGGAGCCCGCCGACCTGTGGACCCGCCTGGCACCGGAGAAGTACAAGGACCAGGTGCCCCGGGTGGTGTCCTCGGCCGGACGGGAGATCTACAACCCCCACAAGGGCCGGATGGAGTCGGCCGACATGTGGATCTGGGTCGTCGGCGACAACGTGATGGGCCGCGCCGGAGGCGGGTCGGTCATCAACCACCAGAACGTGAAACACAAGGGGCCCGGCTTCACCCACTGGCCGCTCACCGAGGTCTCCCCGGCGGCCTCCTTCCTGGAGCCCCGGCTCGACCTGATGGACGAGGTCGGCATCTGGGGCCAGATCATCTACCCCAACGTGGTCGGTTTCGGCGGCCAGGCGTTCAAGGCGATCGAGGACCGCCAGCTCCGCCTGCTCTGCGCCCAGATCTGGAACGACACGATGATCGAGCTCTACGAGAACTCCAACGGCCGCCTGCACGGCATGGCGATGATCCCTTGGTGGGACATCGAGGCCGCGGTCAAGGAGACCCAGCGGGTGCACGCCCAGGGCCTCAAGGGTGTCAACATCACCTCCGACCCGCAGCACCAGGATCTCCCCGACCTGAGCGACCTGCACTGGGAGCCGCTGTGGGAGGTGTGCGAGTCGCTCGGCATGCCGATCAACTTCCACGTGGGAGCCAGCGACACCGGTGTCCAGTGGTACGGCGACTCGCCGTGGCCCAGCTTCGAGGAATCGAAGCGCCTGGCCATCGGCTCGGCGATGCTCTACCTCGGCAACGCCCGGGTGGTCGCCAACCTGATCTTCTCCGGCATCCTGGAGCGGCACCCGAACCTCAAGTTCGTCTCGGTCGAGAGCGGCATCGGGTGGATGCCCTTCCTGCTGGAGGCGCTCGACTACCAGGCCGACGAGGCCAACGTGCGGCTGTCGATGAAGCCCTCGGAGTACTTCCACCGGCAGATCTACTCCTGCTTCTGGTTCGAGAACCAGACGCTGCTGCGCGACATCGACTTCGTCGGCTGGGACAAGGTCATGTTCGAGACCGACTTCCCGCACCCCACGTGCCTCTACCCCGAGCCGCTCAAGCAGATCGGGGCGACCCTGGAGAAGGTGGACTTCGCCAAGCGTGAGGCCGTGCTCAGCGGCAACGCCGCGAGGCTCTACAACATCGACACCTCCCGGGGCTGATCTCTTCGAGGAAAGGGATGGCGGGCCATGCACGCATGGCCCGCCATCCCTGGGGCAGGTCAGGGTCTGGTCTCCGTCGGCCGGTACGAGGTCGCCAGGAGACCCGCCGCGGCCACCGTTCCGCCGATCGCGGCGATGGCGGCCCACCGCCAGCCGTACAGGTCGAGTCCGAGCAGGTGGTCGAGCGACCAGCGGCCGGGACCCAGCGCGGCGACACCGACCGACGCCATGGCGATGAGGATCGTGTACTCGCCGCCGCCCTTGAAGACGAAGTAGCCCTTGCCGCGGTGGTCGGTGAGGGTGGCGACGACCATCAGGGCCACGTACGCCGTGGCGTCAAGCCCGGTCAGCAGGCCAAGCGTCAGGAACACGCCGGCACCGATCTCCACGGTCGCCGCCATCCGGGCGTGCAGCCACGCCGGGCGCAGGCCGAGCGCCTCGAACCAGCCCTGTGTGCCGGTCAATCCCCCCGATCCGAAGAGTTTGTTCCAGCCGTGCGCGACGAGCATCGGCCCGAGCGCCAGTCGCAGGATGAACGCCGCGAGGTCGGTTTCCACCTGACTCCTCCACCGTGGTTCAGCCAAGTTGGCGAGACGGCTCACCGTGAACATCAACCTGGAGACGACAAATAAACTGAGTGATTAGTAATTAAGCTGGCCCGTCAGCAGGCGTAGCGGCGGACATCGGCCCGTTCCTCACAGGAGAGGACGCCGCGGGAGACCAGTACGTCGAGGTGGGCGAGGGTCTCCGAGACGGCGAGCATCTGGTTGAGCGGATCGAGTTCCCGGAAACGTCGGCCCCGGCTCGTCCAGGCCAGCGCCCTGGCGACGTCGTAGCCCGTGGTGCCGGTGGGACGCACTTCGGCCCGGCACAGCGCCAGCCTGTTCTCGTGATGCTCCAGCAGTTCGGCGGCGCGCCGGTGAACGCTCGGTCCCGGCGCGCCGTGGGCTGGGAGCATCGCCATGTCGGGCAGTTCGCGGACCCGTTCGAGGGAGTCGAGGAAGTCCTGCAGGGGCAGCTGGGCCTGGGCGGCCTCGAAACCGATCGACGGCGTGATGTGGGGGAGCACGTGGTCGCCGGTGAAGAGCAGGTCGCGGTGACGGTCGGCGAAGACGATGTGCCCCCGCGTGTGGCCCGGCGTGTGGATCGCTTCGAGGTGGCGCTGCGCGTCGACCGGGATGCGCTCGCCTCCGGTCAGCCACTGATCCGGCAGCTCCCAGGCGCGCGGCTCCATGGCGCGGCCGAATCCGGCCGCCAGCAGGTCCTCGGCCAACTCGCCGGCGTCGGCCCGGCGCAGCAGGGCCAGCATCGACCTGCCGCCCGGGCCCGGGGCCATCGCCTGCTCCAGCGATTCACGCTCCAGGGCGCCGAGGGCCACCCTGCTCCCGAATTCGCGCCGGATCGCCACGGCCTGCGTGTAGTGGTCGCGGTGGGCGTGGGTGACGACGAAGCGCGAGATGTCGCGCAGGCTGTGGCCGAGCGACCGCACCGCCTTCTCCAGCGCGTCCCGTGCCGCCTGTAGCGCCCAGCCGCCGTCGACCAGCAGCAGCCCGTCAGACGCTTCGAGTGCGTAGACGTTGACGGCCCGCAGGCCGTCCTGCGGCAGTGGGAGAGGGATGCGGTGGACGCCGTCGCTGACCTCATGGGCGCCGGGCGCCGTCCAGTCGTCACAGGCGGCTGTGGCCACGTGGGCCACGCCGTCGCTCGGCTGCTCGACCTGCGGGGAGTGTGCCATCCTCCACCCTTCATGCATAATGACGCTAGTATACTAATCATACAGTAACTTAATCAATCGCCCGGCCGTGCGGCCCGCCCGCAGGTCCGCTCAGTTCGCGTTAACGGACCCTTGCCGACCCGTCCTCAGCTAAGTAGTCTGACCGATCAGTGCACTAAGATGTGCGGACAGGGAGTGCCCGATGAGTGTGAACGTGGAGATCGTCGAGGCGGTACGGCGATACGCCCGTACGGAGGTCGCTCCGGTCGCGACACGCTTGGAACGGGAGGGCGCCCATCCGTGGGTCTTCGGCCCGGCACTCGCGGAGATGGGCCTCTTCGGTGCGGGGATCGACGAGAAATACGGCGGTCTGAGCCTCAACGAGTCGACCCGGGTCCGGATCGTGGAGGAGCTGGCGTACGCGTGGGCGTCCCTGGCCGGCACCGTCACCACGATCTGGGTCGCCGGAGGCCTGATCCAGACGTTCGGGACCGAGGAGCAGAAGGAGCACTGGCTGCCGAAGCTGGCAGCGGGCGAGGTGATCGCGTCCATCTCACTGTCCGAGCCGCAGGCCGGCAGTGACACCAGCGCGCTGCTGTGCCGGGCCGAACTCGACGGCGACGATTACGTCATCGATGGAGCGAAGACCTGGGTCACCAACGGATCCAGGGCGAACCTGATCGTGCTGGCCGCCCGCACCGGTGACCGCCTCTCCGCCTTTCTCGTCGAACGGGATCCGGCCGCGCCCGGCCCGACGCTGTCGGTCTCACAGCCCTTCGACAAGCTCGGGCACCGCGCGTCGGACACGGTGGAGATGACCTACAGCGGTCACCGGATCCCGGCCGCCGGCCTGCTCGGCGGGCCGGACATGCTCGGCCGGGGCCAGCACGCGTTCCTCAACCGCATCGACGTCGGCCGGATGCACGTCGGGGCGATCGCCCTCGGGCTGGCCAGGGCCGCCCTCGACCAGTCGATCTCCTACGCCGCCCAGCGGGAGGCGTTCGGCAAGCCGATCGACCAGCACCAGGCGATCGCGTTCAAGCTGGCCGACATGGCGGTGCGCGTCCGGTCGGCCGAGCTGATGCTGGACCACGCCGCCGCGCGGTACGACGCGGGCGAGGACATCCAGCTCGCCTGCTCGATGGCCAAACTCGTCTGTTCGGAGGCCGGCCTGTTCGTCACCGAGGAGGCGCTGCGCATCCACGGCGGCATCGGCTACGTCAGCGACCTGCCGATCGAGCGGTACTTCCGCGACGTGCGCCTGGAGGCCATCGGCGAGGGGACCAACGAAATCCAGCACGTCGTCATCTCGCGCTGGCTGAAGAAGCACGCGGGTCTGCCGCGCTGACCACCACCGAACGGACCGACAGGCAGGAACAATGACCGAACCGCCGAGTGGCACCGAAATCGTCCAGGCGTTTATGAAACATGTCAACGTCGGCGACCTCGACGGCGCGCTCGCCTACGTGCACGCCGACGTCCACGTATCCGAACCGCCGTCCATGCCCTATGGCGGGGAGTACCGGGGCCACGAACAGTTCGCCGACCTGATGCGGAAGATCGGTCAGACCTGGGCGTCGTGGCGGGAGACACCCAACCGCTTCGCGGAGTCGGGAAGCCTGGTCTTCCGGGAGTGCACCGTCCGGGGCCGGCTGCGCGGCAACGGAGTGGTCGTCGAGATGCCGTTCGTCGAGATGTTCGAGATCGAGCAGGGATCCATCGTCGCGATGCGACCGCACTACTGGGACCCGGGCCTGCTGCGTCAGGAGCCCGGAGCAGCCGGAACGGAGGCCACCACATGAGCCCTGACCTCGCGGGCGAGCAGACGCCCTTCGCCCTCGCCGACCTCGCCCGGCGCCGCCGGCGGCTTGAGGAGAGCATCGGCGCGTGGGCGCCGATGTCCATCGACCAGCGGCTGGACGCCAGTGCCGCGCGGTGGCCGGACCGGGCTTACCTGATCTTCGACGACGACTCCCACACCTATGCCGACACCGCCCGCCGATCGCGGGAGATCGCCGCCACGCTCGCGGCGGCGGGGGTCGGGCCCGGGGCACACGTCGGCCTCCTCATGGGGAACTGCTTTGACTTCTACGCCGCCACCTTCGCCATCTCCCGGCTGGGCGGCTGGGTCGTCCCGCTCAACTACCTGCTGGCGCCGGTCGAGCTGGCGTTCGTCCTCCGGCAGTCCCAGTGTTCCGTCGTCGTCGTCGATCCCGACGTACCGGTGCGCGATGGCGTGGAGCTGTTCACCGAGACGCTGGCCGCCGGCGGCGAGGAGGGCTTCCCGCACCTGCGGCAGGTCTTCGTCGTGCCGGCCGACTTCAAGGTGACGCCGTCCTTCGCCCACGCCCCCTTCACCCCCGGCGCGGCGTCCTACGACGGCGACTCTCTCGCCGACCCGCACGATACCTCCCACCTCTTCTACACCTCCGGCTCGACGGCCCTGCCCAAGGGCGTGACCGAGACGCATGACGCCATGCTCCGCGAGGCCTACGGAACCGCGCTGTGCCGGGCCTACGACGACGGCTGGCGGGTCATGACCGCGCTGCCGACCTTCCACATCTTCGGCCTCATGCAGTGCGTGTTCGCCTCGATGTTCGTGGGCGGCGCGGCGGTGGTGGAGAAGACGTTCGACGCCGAGCACCAGCTCGCCCAGGTCGAACGCCACCGGGTGCGGGACATCGTGTCGGTGCCGGCGATGAGCCAGCGGCTGGTCGCGGCCGCCGAAGGCAAGGACTATGACCTGTCCTCGCTGACGGCTCTGTTCACCGCGGGGAACGCGGTGCCCGCCGCGAGCTGGATGGACATCCGGCGGGTGCTCGGGGCGACCGAGCTCGGCACCGGCTACGGCATGACCGAGGCGCCGGGCATCACCTTCATCGCCCGGCCGGAGGATCCGCTGGAGGTGCTGACCGACACCGTCGGCCGGGCGAAGGTCTCCGGCGCGGCGGGCCTGGCCGAGTCCGGCGGGCGCCAGCATCGCTGTCTGATCGTCGACCTGGACACCGGCGAGCCGGTCCCCGACGGCCAGGACGGCGAGATCCTCATCTCCGGCCCGACCGTCACCCGCGGCTACTGGGACAACGACCTGGAGAACGTCAAGTCCTTCCGCGACGGCTACCTGCGTACCGGGGATGTGGGTCACCTGCGTGCGGACGGGTGCCTGGTGCTGACCGGCCGGGTGAAGGAGATGTACAAGAGCGGCGGCGAGAACGTCACGCCGAAAGAGGTGGAGGCCGCGCTCTACACCCACCCCGCGGTCGGGCAGGCGGTCGTCGTCGGCGTGCCCGACCCGAAGTGGGGGGAGACGGGCTGCGCCTGGATCGTCCCGGTCGCCGGCGTGGCGGTGACGCCGGAGGAACTGGTCGAGCACTGCCGGACGCGGCTCGCCCGCTACAAGGTGCCCCGCCACGTGTTCATCATCTCGGCCGCGGAGCTGCCGCTGACCGGCATGGGCAAGCTCAAGCGCCAGGACCTCGTGGCCATGGCGGCCGAACGGGGCCGCGACGCCAGGTCAAGGAAGGACTCACCATGCAGACCGCCCTCCTCGGTGGGCTCGTCATCGGATCGATCTACGTCATCGTCGCCCTCGGCTACAACCTGACGCTCGTCGGCGCCGGAGCGTTCAACTTCGCGCAGGGCGCGATCGTGATGCTCGGGACCATGCTCGCCTACCAGTTCGGCGTCACCGGCGACCTGCCGCCGGCGGTCGTCATCCTGCTCGGCGCCGGGTTCGGCCTCCTGGTCGGCCTCCTGGTCAACCTGCTGGCGATCAGGACCGTCCAGGGCCGGGGTTCCCACGGTGAACTCGTCACCACGGTCGGCGCCTCGATCGTCATCGAAGGCGTTGCCATCCTCATCTGGGGCGACCAGCCGTTCCAGGTGAAGGACCTGGTCTCGCCGACGGTCGTCGACCTGGTCGGCGGCCGCGTCACGGTCGACGGCCTGGCCCTGATCGCCGTGGCCCTGCTGGCCTTCCTCGGACTGTGGGGGTGGTCGCGGTTCACCCTCTCCGGCCTGTCCTGCCTCGCGATGTCCGAGGACCGCGTCGCCGCCGCGCTGCGGGGGATCAACGTCCGCCGCATGTCGCTGGCGACCACGGCGGCGGCCGGCGCGATCGGCGCCGCTGTCGGGCCGGCGGTCGGCCCCACCACCTACGCCGTCGTCACGCTCGGCACCGCCATCACCCTCAAGTCCTTCCTCGCGCTGGCGATCGGCGGGTTCGGGTCGTTCCCCGGCGCCCTCGTCGGCGGCTTCTCGGTGGGCATCGTCGAGTCGGTCTCGGCCCTCTACCTCGGCGCCAGTTTCTCCGCCGTGGCCCTGTTCGCGGTTCTCCTGTTGGTGCTGCTCCTGAGACCGACCGGACTGTTCGGCAGCCGACAGCAAAGGGTGGTGTGATGAAGATCCGCGGAGTGGACGTGACACTGACCCGCTACATGTGGGTCGCCCCCCTGGTCGTCGGCCTGTTCGTGATGGCCGCGCCCTACTGGGGAGCCGGTCACGGCTTCATGCGCCAGGTGTTGCTGATCTCGATCCTGGCCCTGGTGGTCAGCGGGCTCAACCTCGCCTGGGGGTACGGCGGTGAGCTGGCGATCGGCCAGGTCGCGATGTACGCCGCGGGGGCGTACCTGACCGGTTGGCTGTCCATCCAGGGCTACGACATGGCGGTCTCGCTGGTGGCCTCCCTGGTCTTCGTCGCGATCCTGGGCCTGATAACCGCCCTGCCCGGCCTCCGGATCACCGGCTGGGGCCTGGCCATGTGCTCCTTCTTCCTGGTCGCGCTGATCCCGGAGACCACCGACCTGCTGGACGCCTACACCGGCGGCACCTCGGGCATGCTGGGCATCAACGCCCCGGTGCTGTTCGGACAGCCGCTCGGCACCGACGGGTTCTACGTGCTGACCGTGGGCTGCCTGATTCTGTGGCTCACGCTGATGCGCAACCTGGTCCTCGGCCGGCACGGCTCGGCGCTGCGCGTGATACGGGAGAGCCCGGTCCTGGCCAAGTCGCTCGGCTACAGCGTCACCCGGCTCAAGGCCACGGCCTACGTCGTGGGCGCGTTGCCGGCCGGCGTGGCGGGCTGGCTCTACGCCTATCTCGATCGGTTCGTGACCCCCGACTACTTCAACTTCATGTTCGCGATCACCATTCTCGCCGCCGCCGTGCTCGGCGGCGCCGAGACGGTCTACGGCGCCGTCGTCGGCGTGGCGATCCTCCAGCTCGGTCCCAACCAGATGGAGGCGTTCCAGGAGTACACCTTCGTGGTGTACGGAGCCTTCCTGATCGCCGGTGGCGTCCTGCTCACCAGTGACCGGTACCGCCGGCTGGTGCGTTCGGTCAAGCGGCGCCTCGGCCTGATCCGGTCGACCGTCATCGCCAAGTCCGTCGCGGACGTCGGCGACGTGCCGCCGGTTCCCGGCAAGCGGGTGCTGGTCCAGGACATCGTCATGTCGTTCGGCGGGGTCCGGGCGCTCGACGGCGTCACTATCGAGGCGGCCCCCGGCCAGATCACCGGGCTGATCGGCGCGAACGGGTCAGGCAAGACGACGATGCTCAACATCATCTCCGGTTACTACGGCGCCGACTCCGGCCGGGTCGTCCTCGGCGCCGACGTGCTCCCGCCGCGCCGTCCGGAGACGGCGGCGCTCATGGGCGTGGCGCGCACCTTCCAGACCCCGGTCGTGCCCCGGTCGATGACCGTCGCCGAGGTCGTGTCGTCGGCCCGGTACCGGCGCCACTACACCGGCGTCCTGCCCGCGATGCTGCGGCTGCCGAACTACCGCAGGTCAGCCGTCGAGGACAGCGAGGCCGCCACCCGGTGGCTGAGCGCGGTCGGGCTGCTGCCCGTGGCCGACGCCGACGCGAGCGGCGTGCCGCTGGGCACCCGCCGCCTCGTCGAGGTCGCCCGCGCGTTGTGCACCGACGCCTCCGTCCTGCTGCTGGACGAACCGGCCTCGGGACTGGGCGCCGCGGAGGTGGAGGAGCTGAGCGACCTGCTGCGCGCCCTGCGCGACGCCGGCGCGACGATCATCTTGGTGGAGCACAACTTCGAGATGGTCTGCAACGTCGCCGACCGCATCCACGTGCTCGAACGCGGCCGGCTGATCGCCAACGGCACGCCCGACGAGATCCGCGACGACGAGGCGGTGGCGCGCAGCTACCTGGGGTCGGTGGACCCGACCGAGGTGGTCCAGGCCCTGGCGGCTCCGCGCGCCTCCGCCGCGAGTGAGGACGAGACCGACTGACATGACCGAGCTGTACCTGAGCGTCGAGAACCTCGTGTCCGGCTACGGCGACCTCACCGTCCTGCGTGACGTCGCCCTGTCCGCCGCACCAGGCAAGATCACCGTAGTCCTTGGCGCCAACGGCGCGGGGAAGACGACCCTGCTGTCCACCATCACCGGCGTCGTCAAGGCCCAGGCCGGCACGGTCGAGCTCCTCGGCCGGGACGTGACGCGGACCCCCACCCACCTGCGGGGGCGGCAGGGCCTCGCGCTCGTCCAGGAGGGCAAACGGGTCTTCCGGCAGCGGACCGTCGAGGAGAACCTGGCACTGGGCGGCCGGCACCTGGGCCGCCGCGACCGGGCCGCCGCCATGGAGGTGGCCTACCGCCGGTTCCCCGTACTCAAGGACAAGTCACGGCAGAAGGCCGCGCTGCTGTCCGGCGGCCAGCAGCAGATGCTGGCGATAGCCCAGGCGCTCATGCCGGAGCCGAAGGTCCTCATGCTCGACGAGCCGTCGGCCGGTCTCGCCCCGGTCATCGTCAAGGAACTGCTGGCCACGGTCCGGATGCTGCGCGACGAAGGCAAGGCGGTCGTGCTCGTCGAACAACTCGTCGGCGAGGCGCTCTCCGTGGCCGACCAGGTGCTCGTCCTCGGCCGGGGACGCGTCGTCATCGACGAACCGGCCAGCGCTGTCACCGAGGAGGACGTACGGGCCATCTATCTCGGCCTCGGGGCAATGACGACCTCATCGCGCGAAGCGCCGGGAGCCGCCGTCCCGGGTGCATGTCAGGACGTCTCGCGGGAAAGCAGGCAGTCGTCTTCGGGGCGGCGTCGGGGATCGGCCGGGCGATAGCCCGCCGGTTCGCGCAGGAGGGGGCGAGCAAGGGCGGCCGCCGAACCCCACATCGGAGTGATCTAGCGGGTGCCGCCGGAGGGGTTCCTCCGGCGGCCGGGTGTGTGGCTGAGCCGGGGTGCCGGGGCGGCCTGCCAGCCGGCGTCGGACCGCCGGTAGGTGCCGCGGGCGGACAGGTGCGGATCGTCACCCAGTTCGTCAAGGTCCAGCACCGGTGTGCCGCACCCCTCCGTCCCGGCGAACACGCGCGTCCACTCCGCCCGCGTCCGGGTGCCGAACACCTCGGCGACCCGCGCGGTGAGGGCGGGCCAGCGGGCCCGGTCGTGCTGGTGGGCCGGGTCCTCATCGTCGATCCCCAGGCAGGCGAGCATCGCGACGTAGAACGGCGGCTCGACGGCGCCGACCGCGAACCACCGGCCGTCCGCGCACCGGTAGGAGCGGTAGAACGGCGCCGCCCCGCGCAGCGGGTTCTCGCGGGGTGGGCCGAGCACGCCACGGCCCTCCAGTTCGAGCACGCAGGACATCAGCAGGGCCACGCCGTCGACCATCGCGGCGTCGACGACCTGACCCCTGCCGGTGCGGGCCCGTGCCTGCAGCGCGAGCAGCACGCCGATGACCGCCAGGAACGAGCCGCCGGCGAAGTCGCCGAGAAAGCCCGGTGGGGCGACCGGCTCGTCGAGCCCGATCTGGGACAGCGCGCCGGCCGCCGCGACGTAGTTGATGTCGTGTCCCGGCCGGTGGGCCGACGGCCCGTGCTGCCCCCAGCCGGTGACCCGCAGGTAGATCAACCCGGGCGTCCGGCTCAGCAGGTCATTGGGGCCAAGGCCGAGGCGCTCGGCGACACCGGGCCGGAACGCCTCCACGAACACGTCGGCGTCGGCCGCCAGGTCCCGTACGCGCTCGCGGCCCTCGGGGGATTTGAGGTCGAGCGTCAGCCGGCGCTTGCCGCCGAGGAAGAGCGGGTCCCGGCCGGCCCAGCCGGCCTGGTCCCGCCCTCCCGGTCGTTCGACCAGCGTCACCTCCGCGCCGAAGTCCTCGAGCATGAGCGTCGCCAGCGGGGCGGGGGCCAGCGACGCCAGCTCCACCACCCGGACCCCCGTCAGGGGAAGCGGGGTGTTCATTCCGCGACGGCGAGGGACCGGTCCGCGAGGCGTTCCACCGCGAGGTCTACCAGCCCTCGTTTGCGGAACTTGCCGGACGCGGAGACCGGCACGTCCGCCTCGGCGATCAGGAAGGCGTACTTGGGCACCTTGTAGCGGGCCAGGCGCTCCTGGCAGTGCGTGATGACGGCGTCCAGGTCGGGCTGGGCGCCGGGCGCCGGGACGATCCAGGCGCAGCCGGCCTGTCCCCAGCGGCGGTCCGGCACGCCGACCACGTAGGCGGCCCCGACCCCCGGCAGGTCGGCGATCAGAGCCTCGACCTCGCGCGGCGAGACCAGTTCGCCCCCGGACCGGTAGACGTCGGAGTTGCGGCCGGTGAAGACGAACGCGCCGTCCTCGCGGACCCATCCGAGGTCGCCCGAGCGGAACCAGCCGTCGACCCGGGAGGCGTCGGTCTCCGGATCCATTCGCCAGTAGCCGGGGGAGACGCTCGGGCCGCGATACTGGAGTTCGCCGATCTCGCCGGGCGCGACCACCTGTCCGCCGCCGGGGTCGACCACCCGCCACTCGTGCTCGGCGCCGCCGAGGGCGGCGATTCCCGCGCAGCCCGCCGTCGACTCCCAGCCGACCGTGTTGGCCAGAACCTCGTTCGACGAACCGGGCGGGACCATGAACGCCGTGCCCTGGAGTTCGGTCATGCCGAAGCCGGAGGTCACCTCGTCGACGCCGAAGGCGTCGCGGACCTTCTGCCAGTCGGCCTCGGGCATCGCGTCGCCGCCGATGAAGACCGACCGCAACGCCCAGCCGGGATGGGCGTCGCGGTCGAAGGTGGCGAGCTCGTCGATCAGCCGGTAGGCCATCGCCGCCACGACGACGATGTCACTGGCCGCGCCGGCCGCGATCGTCTCCAGCTGCTCCCGGGGGTCGAACCGCTGCCGCAGGATCACCCGGCCGCCGACGAAGGTGGCCGGCAGGATGCACTGCGCCAGGCCGAACAAGTGGAAGGAAGGCAGCGCGGTCAGGCTGCTCCACCCGGTGTCGTAGCCGCGGGTCAGGGCGGTCCCGTACGCCTCCCGGAGCATCGCGTCGCTGTGCAGGAGCGCGCCTTTGGGCGTGCCGGACGACCCGGCGGTGTACATGATGGCGCACGGCGCGGTGGGGGACCCGGCGTCCGGCGCGGCGGCGTCCTCACCGTCGCCGAGCAGGTCGTCCCAGGCGGTCCACGGCTCGAACGAGGGCCGGCCGGATCGCACGACGAGCCGCGGGCCCCGGCCGTCGAAGGCGCCGGTGTTCCGCAACACGGTGGCGACGTCCCGGCCGGCGACCTCGCAGTCGAGCACGACGATCGACGGCTCGGAGTGGTCCAGGACGTAGCGCATCTCCTCGGTGCCGAGGAGGTAGTTCATCGGTACGGCGATGGCCCCGATGCGGGTCAGACCGGCGTACATGGCGACGAACTCGGCGGAGTTGCCCATCAGCAGGGCCACCCGGTCGCCGGCGCCGATGCCGGCGCGGTGGAACCCACCCGCCGCGCGTCTGCTGTAGGCCGCCACGTCGCGGTAGGACCAGGACTGCCCGGCGCTCTCGATGTAGATGTTGTCCGGCCACCGTTCGGCGCAGTGGTCGAGGTGCTGGGCGAAGGTCCGAGGTGTCCAGGTCGGCCGGCTCAGTTCGAGATCAGCTCGCCGGCGGGCGAGATCGGGGTTCGTGGCGTCGGGGGAGAGGTCCAAGGCGACGTCACCTCGTCTTTCGACTTGCAGCAGGGATGTTCCGGTCGGGGCTTGCCGGAAGTCCCCGCGGGGGGCCTTTGTATTCCGACTGGACAGTGACTGTCAAGGTCGCTCCTTCCCTGCCGTCCCGCAGCCTGCGGATGCGCGTTAGTATACTGTCCATTCAGAATATGTCATCCGACCCATCATCACTCGGGCTTGCCGGTGCGGCCCGTTCCGCCGGCCGCGAGCAGGCGGTCCACCATCTCGCGGGCGATCTCGTTCAGCAGGGACGGCGGCTGACCGGTCTGCCCCGACACCAGGGCGGTGAAGAGGCCGACATCCTTGTCCAGCAGGTTCACATAGTCCATTCGCGGCTCGGGACGGTAGAACGGCGTCAGGCCGACCATCACGCTCCCGCCGCTGGTGTGCCGCAGGGCGGCCAGCATCTCCTCGGGATCCAGCCCGGCCGCCTCGCCGACGCGCAGCGCGTCGAAGATCAACGCCAGGTTCGACACCGCGAGCGTGTTGTTGATGATCTTCATGTGCTGACCGCTGCCGAGCGGTCCGAGATGGAAGACGAAGTCGGCGTAGGCGCGCAGGACCGGATGGACCCGCGCCACGACGTCCGTCTCGCCCCCGACGAGCAGACTGAAGCGGGACTCCTCGTGCGAGGCGCCGTCGCGGGTGACCGGGGCGTCGATCACGTCCACGCCCAGCGGGGCGGCCTGCTCCGCGAGAGCCACGCAGGTCCGCGGCGCGACCGTGCTGTGGACCACGAGCGTGGTGCCCGGCCGCATCGCCGCCAGCAGCCCGCCGCCGACGGCGACGTCCACGACATCGCTGTCGGCCGTCACGCAGACCGCGATGACATCGCACCGTTCGCCCAGTTCCGCCGGGGACGCGGCGACCAAGGCCCGGGTGCCGGAGAAAGGTTCCAGGGACTGCTCGCGACGGGCCCACAGCACGACGTCGTGCGGTGCCGTCAGCAGCCGGCGTACGAGCGGGACGCCCTGGTCGCCGAGGCCGATCCAGCCGACCCGGGCCGCCGTCACCGCTGCCCGCCGGGCGTGCGGGGGGTCACCTGGACCGGGAGTCCGCTCAGGGTCGGCATGCCGGTCAACGGGTCGATGCCCGTTCTGGTGCTGGTCAGCCTGTTCACGTTGGTCCTTTCGAAGCCGTGCGGAACGCTCACCGCGCCGCGGGGGAGCCGCCGGTCGAGCCGGGCCAGGGCGTCGAGCGCGCCGAACTCGCTGGTGACGGTGACCGGGCCGGCGTCGCCGATGCCGAGATCGGCGGCGTCGAGCGGGTTGAGGTACACCGCGTCCGAGCCGTCGCCGGCTGGTCCGGTGGTGAGCTGGGAGTTGAAGTGCCGGAGCTGGCGGCGTGGCAGGAGCACCAGCTCACCGGCCGGTACGGGCAGGTACATCGCCGCGCGGAGTTCGGCCGGGGCGAGGTTCCACCCGCCTCGCTCGCGGACGCCCGCCCGCACCCAGCCCGTGGCCGGCTCGGGGTCCACGACGACCCGCGCGGCGCGCAGCGTCTCCAGGTCGCAGCGGGCCGTACGCAGCGCGTCGGCGAACAGCGTGTCGGCTGTCGCCTGGGCGACCGGCACGCCGCCCGGCAGGATCGATCGGCCCAGCCGTTCGCCGAGATCGGCCAGGATCCGCCACAGTTCCCGGCGGTCGGCCGCCGGTGGGACGACCGCGTCGGTGTACTGCGCCGAGATCTCGGGCGCGTACTGGTCGGTCAGGTAGGTGAGGTCGGGCCGCTCCAGCTGACCGGCGCAGGGCAGCAGGTGGGTGGCCAGCCTGGTCATCCCGTTGTGCACGACGTCGGCGACCGCGACGACCTCGGCCGCCCGCAGGGCGCGCAGCGCGCGGCCGGTGTCCGGCAGGCAGGAGGCCAGGTTCGCGCCCAGGATCAGGAGCGCGCGGACGTTGCCCGTCTCGATCTCGTCGAGCAGCGCGACGGTGGGCTGTTCACCGAACTGGCGGGGAAGCTCGGGACGGCTCGGCGGGCCGGGGCGCGGGCGATGGTCGCCCGTCCGCCAAGGGTGCCGGTCCAGGGACCGGATGAAGCCGGGGTTGAACCAGGTGCCCCCGGGCGCGTCCGCCGACCCGGTGACGATCTGGAGGACGAGCATCAGCCACTGGGTCAGCGTGCCGGAGCGGGACATCGTCACCCCTGTGCCGGTCAGACCCGCGAACCGGCCGTGCCGCCGCAGCGCGTCGCGCATCGCCACCAGGTCATCCGGCGGGATCCCGCAGACCCGGCCGGCCAGCGCCAGATCGTAGGGGGCCAGGCAGTCCGCGAGCTCGGCCAGCCCGGTCGTCTCGCGGGCCAGCGCGCGGTGGTCGGCGACGGCCAGCATCTCGTTGACGAGGGCGGCCAGCCAGACGTGGTCGGTCCCCGGCCGCGGCGCCAGGTGCCGGGTCGCCATCTCGGCCGTCTCGGTGCGCCGTGGGTCGACGACCCAGACCTCGCCGCGGGCGGTCAGCTCGCGCAGCCGGGTGCGTGGATTCGGGGCGCCACTGGAGTGGCCGTGGGAGATGACCGGGTTGGAGCCGACCAGGACGGTCAGGGTGGCGCCGGGCGCCACCCCGGCGGCGAAGAGGCCCGGTTGGCCGGCGACCAGCGCGCCGACGAGAGGTTTGGCCGGCGCGTCGATGGTGAGGGGGCTGTAGACGCTCGTGGTCCCGAGCGCCCGGGCGAGCCGCCGTGCGGCGAGCGCGCCGGCGGCGTCCATCCCGCCGCCTGAGCCGTTGAAGACGGCGATCGCGTCGGGGCCGCTCTCCCGGCTGATCGTGGCCAGCCGGGCGGCGAGGTCGGCGAGGGCGGTGTCCCAGGTGGTCGGTCGCCGGTCCGGGCCGGCCCGGCCGACCATCGGCGTGTCGAGCCGGTCCGGGTCGTGGTGGAAGCCCGGGAGCGCGCGTCCCTTGGCACAGGTATACCCGGCGGACAGCGGGTGTTCGGCGTCTCCGGTGGCCCTGACGACCTGCCCGTCGTCGACGTCGACGAGCAGACCGCAGTGTGCGACGCAGAACCGGCAGTAGCTGCGGACGGTCATGGTCACGTGAGGTCCTCACGGCCGATAAGTAGTCTGAATGGTTAGTGTATCTGTCTGTGTGGGACTAGGACAGCTTGACATATACCGACCGTCCAGGATACAACCCAGGAGACCGGCCAGGGGTGCCGCTGCCTCTGGATTCCGAACCCCGCCGGAGGCGAAATGTCCACCCGTATTCCCACCCGGTTCACTGAGATGGTCGGCATCAGGCATCCCGTCATGCAGGACGGCATGGGGTCGGGTTCGTTCACGACCGGGGCGATCGCCGCCGCCGTGTCGGCCGCCGGAGGCCTCGGCTCGGTCAGCGTCGCCGACCTGTGGGCCGAACCGAAGAAGGCGGAGAAGGTCTTCCGCGCCCAGATGGACTTCGTCGCCTCCCACACGGACCTGCCGTTCGCCGCCAACATCCCCATCGGGATCGACTACACCGGCGACGTGATCGAGTCCTCGGTCCAGCACCTCGGCTACCTGCTCGACGCCCGGCGCGCCGATTCGGCGCTGGAGAAGCAGTTGCGGGTGGTGACGACCTCCGGCGGGGCACCGGACAGGTTCCGCGACGCCATCCGCGACGCCGGGCTCCTGCACTTCTGCAAGGTCGGCTCGACCCGGCAGGCTCTGCACGCGGTCCGCGCCGGCGTGGACCTGGTCATCGCCTCCGGTTACGAGATGGGCGGGCACACCCACTCCAAGCCCGTGCACACCTTCGTGCTCGGCCCCAACGTCACCGAGGCCGTCGACGTGCCGGTCATCGTCAGCGGCGGCGTCCGGGACGCCCGCGGCCTGGCGGCGGCGCTCTGCTTCGGGGCGGACGGGGTCGCCATGGGGACCCGCTTCATCGCCACCGAGGAAAGCGGGTGGCATCCGGCGATCATCGAGCGGGTCCTCGGGGCCAAGGAGGGCGACGACGTCACCTTCCCCGGGGTGTACGGCCCGATCCGCGGCCTGCGCAACCAGGCGACCGACACCATCGAGCGCATGGTCGCCGAGGGGCGCTCCGACGAGGAGATCACCGAATGGAAGGCGGCCGCCTTCCGCCGGGTCCAGGACGAGGGCGACGTGCTCAACGGGCTGTTCCCGACCGGCCAGGTGGCCAGCGGCATCGACTCGGTGGTACGGATCGCCGACTTCGTCCCGGGCATCGTCGCCGAGGCCGCGAAGATCCTGGCCGGACTCACCGGCCGGGCGATCGACGCCTAGCGAGCGCGGATCCTGGCCGGGCTCGCCGGCTAGGTGATCGACGACCAGCGAGCGCCGGCGCCCGGGCGTCTAGACGATGGCCCAGGTGGTCCCGGTCGCTGGGGCGGCTCAACGGCCGCCGGTGAGCCGGGCGGCGGCCTCGCCGAGGTCCGGGCGGTACCGGTTGGCGTACTGGAACTGCATCAGGACGTGCTCGGCCGCCGACTGGTCCCGGCCGGCCACGAGCATGCGTTTGCTCGCCTGGACCGCCGCCGGGTCGCCGGCGGCGATTTCCCGGGCCAGTTCGGTGGTGACCGCGCGCAGCGACTCGTCGGGCACCACCTGGCTGACCAGGCCGACCTCCCGGGCCTGCGCGCCGGTGAGCACTCGGCCGGTGAACAGGAGTTCGGCGGCCAGCGCGTATCCGACCTGGCGGGGGAGCAGCCACGTCGCCGCGCCGGTGTCGGTGACCGCGCCCATCTTCGCGTACGGGAAGCCGAACCTGGCCGACTCGCCGGCGATCCGGATGTCGGCCTGAAGGGCGAGTTCGTACCCGTAGCCGAACGCGGGGCCGTTGACCATCGCGATCACGGGCTGGCGCACGGCGCTGAGGTTCCACAGGCCGTCCCGCGAGTCGAGCAGTGTGCCGCTGGCCGGGGGGAACATCGGGGCCGTGCGCAGCGTCTCGTCCTTGAGGTCGGCGCCGGAGCAGAATCCCCGGCCGGCGCCGGTCACGACGATCACCCGGACGTCGGGCCGGGGGGACAGACCGGCGACGACGTCCTGGATCCGCGCGATACGGGCGAGGGTGACGGGGTTGAGCCGGCGTGGCTCGTTGAGCGTCACCCAGGCGATCCCGTCCCCGACCTCCGTCCTGACGTAGTCCTTGTCGCTGTCCTTGCCGCTGTCCGCGTCGCTCACGCTGCCCCTTCCTCGCTGTGCGTGGCCCTGGCCAGGCACCCCGCTCCGTGTATACTAAACGCACAGTGCGCAGAGGTGGAAGGCCCTCCCATCGGCATCGCGACCCCGGTCGAGATCGCCCACTCATGCTCGACGACGCCGCGGCGCGTCGTCATCTCACGTCGGCTGAAGAGGCTCGGGGAACCGCCTCGGGCCTGACTCCCAACGACCATGGAGAGCGGCACCATGCACGACCCCGACCCGACATTCATGCACGACAACTACGACGACATCCGCGACTTCCCGCTGGCCGGCGGCGACGTCATCGTCTCCGGCTTCCCGAAGTCGGGCACCAACTGGATGCAGGTCATGCTGAGCGGCCTGTGGGACGGCTGGGGCACGCTGTCCGGCGGCTCCCGCCAGGTGCCCAACCTCTCCGGCAAGGACCGGCCCGGTTATCGCGGTTACCTGGCCTGCGTCGAGTCCCCCTCGCCACGGCTGATGAAGACCCATCTCCCGGTGGATCTGATGCCCAGGGCCTGGCCGGAGAAGGGCAAAGTCGTCCACATCACCCGTAACCCCAAGGATGTCTGCGTCTCCTACTTCTACGAGGTCAAGGGCCTGGGGACGCACGCGGCCGGGTCCCGCTACGTGACGGGCGACGGCTTCTCGATCCACGACTTCGCCGAGCAGTTCGCCCGGGGCGAGGTGCCCTACGGCCCGTACACCGACAACGTCATCGGCTGGCGGCGGACCGAGCACCCGAATCTGCTGAAGATCACCTACGAACAGGCCCGCGCGGACGTGCGCGCCACCCTGGCCCAGGTGATCGAGTTCGTCGGCCGACCGGTGTCGCCGGAACGGCTGGCGGAGGTCATAGCCAGGACCGAGTTCAACGCGATGCGCAACAGCGACCTGCGTTTCGAGATCAACCACGCCGACCTGCGGGAGGGCCGCGAGGACGCGACGCCGTTCATGCGCAAGGGCATCGTGGGCGACTGGAAGCGCGAACTGTCCACCTACGACAGCGAACTCATCGACGCCGCCGTCGTGGCCCGCCTGGAGTCGGCCGGCGTCCACCTGACGTACGAGCTCAGCAGGACCTGATGCCCGGAGACGACACAGAGGAACTATGGCGGGCCTGGGAAGACTTCTGCGTCGGCCTGGGCGCCAAGCTCGCCTGGGCCGGAGCCGAGATCCTCGATCGCGACGGCCCCGAACTCGACCGGGTCGAGGGCCTGCGTGTCCTACTGCGCGACATGCGCATGTCGGTGGAGCGCGCGGTGGAGTACCTGGACCGGGACTTCCCGTTCTTCGGCGACGGATTCAACGACACCTACCACCTCATCGGTGACGCGCCGGACTACACCCTCCAGCTCGCCTACGTGGACGGCGACGCCGAGTACGTGATCAGGGGTCGGGCCGGCACCGCCGACTGTTTCACCTTCACCAGCCAGGGACCGGCGCCCGGATCGCCGGATCCGGGCGTCCTGATGAAGCTGGTCGACCCGACGGCCAGCGCGGCGATCACCGGCACCCTCGACAGCGACGCCATCCCCATGGACCCGGACGGCCACTTCGAGGTGACCGTGTCGCGGGCGCCTCCGGCCTCCGGTGCCTGGCTCCCGCTGGCGCCGAACTCGACGATGATCCTGGTCCGCAACGAGTTCCACGGCCGGTTCACCGACCACCGGCGCCACCGGCCGGCCAAGCTCACGATCTCCAGACGGTTCGCGCCGGAGCGTCCGGCCCCGTTGCGGGCGGCCGGCCTGCGCCGAGGGCTGGACCAGATCGTCCGGGAGACCGGCACCGCGACCGTGTCCCGGGGGCGGATGTTCGCGGAGTTCCAGCGGCGGGGCGTGGGGTTCGACGCCGCCCAGGACCGGTGGAAGGCCGGTGGCGGGAATCCCCGTACCGTCTTCCTGAGCGGTTTCTGGGAGCTGGCGCCCGGCCAGGCGCTCGTCGTCGAGGTCGACGACCCCCCGAAGGCGAGCTTCTGGCTGCTCGGGCTGACCAACGCCTGGATGGAGTCGCTCGACTTCCGCTTCCACCAGATGTACCTCAACAGCACCACCGCGACCGTCGGCCCGGACGGCGGGCTGCGCTTCGTCGTGGCCGCCGAGGACCCCGGCGTGCCCAACTGGCTGGACACCGCCGGTCACGAACGCGGCGTCCTGATGTGGCGGTGGACCTACCCCGAACGCCCGCCACCGATCCCACGGGTTCGGCCGGTGCGGCTGAGCGACCTGGTCCGGAAGCACCCGACCTGATGGCGCTCAGCGGTCCGTGACCCGGGCCGCGACGGTGAAGAGCACCGCCGCGAGCACCGTCACCGCGGCCGCCGCGAACCAGGCGGCCCCGAACGAGCCGGTCCGGACGATCCAGCCGAATCCCACCGGGCCGGCGATGCAGCCCACGAAGATCATCGCGGTGACGATCCGCAGCGGCCGGTCCGGTTCCGGGGCGAACGCGCTCACCGACGCCATCTGGTAGACGGGCGACCAGCCCCAGATGGTCACGAAGGCGATCACGATCGCCACCGCGAATGTCGAGGTGGACCCCAGGCCCAGCACGGCGAACGTCACCACCGAGGCGAGGAGGATGTTCCGGGCGATGAGCAACGGGCCGCGTCGTGCCCGGTCGGCCCGGACGCCGAGGGAGATCCGGCTGACCACGCCGACGATGCCGCCCAGCGCGACCAGCAGCCCGGCCGTCGACTCCGGGATCCCGTTGGCGCCCGCCGAGCTCACGACGAACGCCGAGAAGCTGTTCGCCGCGGCGAAGGCCAGGCCCGCGCCGATCCCGAGCAGGAGGACCAGGGTGACATCGCCCGGCGCGCGGCCGGTGGTCCGCCGGGCTGCCTGGGGCCGTACGGACGGTGTCACCAGCACGGTCGGCAGGATCAGCGCGGCTGCCACGACGAAGGCCGCACGCCAGCCCAGCGGCGCCGCGACCAGGGGGACGGCGATTCCGCAGAGCAGAGAGGAGAGGGGGAGGGCGGCGAGCTTGACGCCGAAGGCGAAGCCCTGGTGCCGACGGTCGACGGCCGCGCCGATGTAGGCGCCGGCGGCCGGTTCCACCAGACTCTGCGCCAGGCCGGCCACGGCCACGGCGATCACCAGGCCGACCCACGAGTGGACGGCGAAGGCGATGGCGAGCAGGCTGCCGGCGGCCAGGAGGATGCCGGCCTGGATCATCCGCGGGTAGCCGATGCGCGGGGTCAGCCATCCGCCGGGTATCGTCGCCACCGCCCCGGCCGCGAAGTACGCGCTCGTCACGACTCCGAGGCGGCCGGCGTCCAGGTTCATCTCGCGCCCCATGCTGAGCGCGAGTGACGCCGTCAGGTAGAGCGGGAGGAAGCACGCCAGCGGGCCTGCCGCCGGAAGTAGCAGGTCGCGCCCCCGTGGCCGCACCGACGGCTCGGGTTCACCGAGCGGCACGACAGGTCCCACGTCCGGCCGCATCCCGCACCCCCACCGATGGTTGTCGCCCAGGACCGCGATCCGGCCTTCAGCATGACCTCACGCTTAACTATACTAAGCAGTCAGGGAACTTTGAGTCTCCTATTTCGTGCAGAGAGGCCGAAATTCCCACTGATCTCGCGTAGCTCGCCAGGCTGCTGGGCCCAGAACTCCCCACACTGCGCCTCTTCGCGACGGTCACGCCGAAACCCTTGACGCGACCGCCGTACCTATGGACACTGACCATTCAGTAACTAACTCGCTAGCTCTTGTACATCGTGGGCCGTGCCCGGCGATGCCTACAGGAAGCGGGAGGACCTGGTGGGTAAACCCAAGAACACATGGCGCCGGCGGCCCTTTGCCGCTGTCGCGAGCCTGCTCATCACCGTGCTGACGGTCGCCGCGTGCGGGGCCGACGGTGAAGGCGGCGCACAGTCCGAGACCGAGCCGATCCGAATTCTCGCCCTTCTCGCCACCTCCGGCATCTCCGCACCCTCGGGTGAGCCGCTGCTCGCCGGCGTGAAGGCGGCCGCCGACGTCGTGAACGCCAACGGCGGAGTGAACGGCCGGAAGGTCGAGGTCAAGACCCTCAACACCCAGAGCGACCCGACCAGGGCCGTCTCGCTCTTCCAGGGCGAGGTGGCCGCCAGCAAGCCCGACCTGGTCTTCGCGGGCACCTCCAGCAGTGAGCTCGTCGCGCTCGCGGCGGCCACCACGGCGGCGAAGGTCCCGGTCATCTGCCCCAACCAGGCGGCGGCCGCGGGCGATGCCGCGACGAACCCCTACATCTTCTCCGGCGCGGGCGCGAGCGTGGTCCAGTCCCAGTACTTCGCGAAGCTGTTCAAGGACAAGGGCTACACCAACGCCGGGCTGCTGGTTCCCAACAGCGCGGTCGGCGAGGCCCAGGAGGCCCCCTACGCCAAGGCGTTCCAGGATCTCGGGCTCACCCTGCGCATCGAGAAGTACGGCGCCGCGGACCTCGACATGTCCGCACCGCTCACCCGGCTGCGGGACGCGGGTACCCAGGCGGTCGTGTTCTTCTCGGTCGGGCCCGCCGGCGGCTACATCATCAAGTCCCGGGCGAAGATCGGGTTCGACGCCCCCTTCTACGGGGATTCGGCGGTCGCCACCGGCAACATCTCCGGCCTGTTCACGGCCGAGGAGGCCGAGGGCGTCGTACTCAACGCCTACCAGGTCAGCGTCGCGCAGACGGACGCCGAGATGTTGCCCGGCAAGAAGAAGCTCATCGCGACGCTCGCCGAGGAGAACGTCACCTACACCACCCCGCTCCTGACCTACGCTCTCTCCTACGACACGGTTCTCGCGTCGATGAACGCCTTCATCGCCGTCGGCAAGACCGACGACCCGGACGGCTGGCGGGCCGCCATGGAGAACAACCCCACCACGCCCTTCGATCCCGCGATGAGCAGCAAGTTCGACTGGACGAAGGACAGCCACTTCCGGGGTGACCCGGGTCCCTACGTCCTGATCCCGGCGAGCACACAGCTCGTCAACGGTCAGTACGACGTGCTGTAACCCCCTCCGAGCCGGACGTCCCCGATGACCACTCGTCATCGGGGACGTCCGTTTTGTGGCAGGCCGTCACGCGGAGGGAGCGCTGCCGGCGCGGTAGATGGTCTTGGTACGCAGGTAGGCGTCGACCGACTCCGGACCGAGTTCCCGGCCCAGACCGCTCTCCTTGTAGCCGCCGAAGGGGGCCTCCAGCGCGATCGAGAACTGGTCGACGCCGACCGTGCCGGTCTGCAGCCGCCGCGCCACGTCGGTGGCGTGGTCGACGTCGCGGCTGAACACCGCTCCGCTGAGGCCGTAGGTGGAGTCGTTGGCGATGGCGATCGCCTCCTCCTCGCCGTCGTAGGGAATGATCGACAGGACCGGTCCGAAGATCTCCTCGCGGGCGATCCGCATGTCGTTGGAGACATCCCGGAACACGGTCGGTTCCACGTAGCACCCGTCTTCGAGCCCCGCCGGCCGGCCGCCACCGGTGGTCAGGCGCGCGCCTTCCCGCAGACCCGCCGCGATGTACGACTCCACCCGGGCGCGCTGCCGCGCGGACACGAGCGGCCCGAACACCGACTTCGGGTCGGCCGGGTCGCCGACCGGGACGCGGGCCAGGACCTCGGTGGCGAGTTCGACGACCTGGTCGTACTTGTCGCGAGGAGCCAGGACCCGGGTGCACGCCGTGCACTGCTGGCCGGTGTTGGGGAGGCACACCTCAAGGATCCGGGCGCCGAACTCCTCGAGGTCGGCGTCGTCGAGCAGGATGGCCGCCGACTTGCCGCCGAGTTCCAGGGTGACCGGCTTGAGCTGGGCCCCGGCCCGGGCAGCGATGATCTTGCCGGTGGCGGACGAGCCGGTGAAGGCGATCTTGGTGATCAGCGGGTGATCGACCAAGGCCTGCCCGGTCTCGGGGCCGCCGCTGACGATGTTGATCAGTCCGGGCGGGAAGCCGGCCTGCTCGATCGCCTCGCTGAGCAGGAACGCGTCGAGTGTGGTCTCCGGCGACGGCTTGATGACCACGGCGCACCCGGCGGCGAGGGCCGGCCCGAGCTTCCACGCGATGAGCCCCTGGGGGCCGTTCCACGGAATGATGAGCCCGGCGACGCCGATCGGCTCCCTGCGCACGATGGCGTAACCGGTGCTGGTCGGCCGGGTGTGTTCCAGTTCCAGGGTGTCCGCGACACCGGCGAAGTACCGGTAGTAGCGGGCGGGGCGCTCCTCGTGGACCAGCCGGGAGAAGGAGATCGGCATACCGTTCTCCGAACTCACCAGCCGGGCCATCTCCGCGCCACGCTCCACGTACGCGTCCGCCAGGCGGCGGATGTAGGCGGCCCGGTCCTTCGGCGTGAGCTCAGCCCAGCCGGACGTCCGGAACGCCCGGTCGGCCGCTTCCGCCGCCCGCGCGACGTCGGTCGCGTCACCGTCCACGATCGACCCGATGCGCTGCCCGTTGGCGGGGTTCACCACCTCGATGCGGCTCGCCGAGTGGGGTGCGACGTATTCTCCGCCGATGTAAAGGTGCTTGATGTCGTGTTCCATGACCCTCGTATCCCGTTCGGTTACTGCCGTTCCAGCACCACGACCGGAATGACCCGGTCGGTCCGCGTCGCGTACACGTCGTACTCCCAGAGCGGGACCATCTGCTTCCACAGGCGCTCGCGTTCTTCTCCGGTGGCCGTCCGGGCACGGGCGGTGAAGCGGTCGGCCTTCACCTGTAGCGTTACGACGGGGTCCGCGAGGATGTTGAGGTACCAGTTGGGGTGGCGAGGCGCTCCCCCCTGGGACGCGACCAGGATGTAGCGGCCGTCGTCCTCGCCGAAGATCAGGGCGACCGTGCGCTCCTGGCCGGAGCGCCGCCCGCGGGTGGTCAGCAGCAGGGTGGGCGTCTCCGACCAGAGGTAGCCGTCCTCGCCGTCCGTCGCGAGGTACCGGGCGATGTGGTCCGCCTTGTCGGCGAACCGGGTGTCCCAGCCGGTGCGGCGCTTTCCGCTTTCGGTCATGCCATCGCCTCCATCGCGTTGAGGTCGATCGCGGCGACCCCGAATTTGTAGACCGTGGCGGTCACGCGGAGCTCGGTCTGCATGTCCGGAGGGGTGACGAGCCAGATCCACAGGCCGAAGACGGCGTGCCTGCGGTAGCTGTCCCAGGCCTCGTCCCAGTCCGGCGCCGGGGCGCCGTGCTCCGACAGGGTCCGCAGGTAGCGTCGGAGCAGGGCCTTCTCCGAGCTGCGCCGGTCTTCCGGGTCGAGCGCCGACATCATCGTCTTGGCGACGTCGAGACTCCAGTGGCCGGCGCGTGCGCACTGCCAGTCCAGCAGGCCCGGACGGCCCTCGCCGTCGATGAACAGGTTGCCGGTGTGGGCGTCGCCGTGAATGAGGCACGGAGTCGCTCTGCCATCCAGCTCCAGCAGCCGGTAGAGGGCCTCCCGGAGGAAGACCGGGTCGCGGAAGCGCCGTGGCAGGGCTCCGCCCCGGGGCATCTCCAGGAACTCGGGGATGCGCTCGGTGAAGAGGTCGTAGAACGGATCACGCTCGCCGAGCGGGACGCCGTGGTGCAGCCAGCGCCTGTCGTGGAGCCACGGCGCGTCCCACGTCATGGCGTGCATGGCGGCCTGCTGGGAGAGCACGTCGTCGACCTGCTCCACGGTGAGCGACCGGTCCGCCGAACTGAAGGTCCCGTTGCGGAGGGTCAGGTCCTCAAGCATGATGTACGCCGACTTCGTGGCGTCGTCGTAGCCGCTGGAGAAGCAGCGGGGCACGTTGAGCGGCAGGTCCGGCAACATGCGCCCGTACATGTACGCCTCCTTGGCGTACAGCCCTCCGTCGAGCATGACCGGGCTGTGCGGGGAGCCGAAGCAGCACTTCACGCAGACCGACCGTGGGTAGTCCGGTGAGTCGTTCTCGTAGGTGAGATGGATGCGGGCCGTCATCGCGACCCCGGTGTTGACGGTCTCGACGGTCGCGGAGCTCACGACCACCCCCGGAAACGACGGTGCCAGCACCGTCGTCAACCAGTCCGGAGTGAAGTCCGCCATCGACCTCGGGATCGTGGAGCTCGCGGGTGTTTCGGCAGTGTGCATGGCGCCTCCCAGGGATGTCACCGCCGTGTTACGAACGATCGCCGAAGTCTACCGAACGTATCGTATACATGCTAGAAGTGCTCTATGAGCAGAGCTGGTACGGGCACCGGGGCCTCGACGGTCATCGCCGAAGCGGCGGTGTTCACCGAATCCGGCGGCCCGCTCGAACTCCTCGACCTGGCCGTCCGCGCACCGCTCGCGCACGAGGTGCGCGTACGACTCGCCGCCACCGGCGTCTGTCACACCGATCAGTCGATCCTCACCGGCGCCATCCCCTTCGCGCCGCCACTCGTGCTCGGCCACGAGGGCGCCGGTGTGGTCGACCTGGTCGGATCCGGCGTGACCGGGCTGTCCCCGGGCGATCCGGTGATCCTGACCTGGCTGACCCAGTGCGGCTCGTGCTTCTACTGCGTGCGGTCGCAGCCCGAGTTGTGCGAGACCAAGCCGACCGCCGATCCGTCGGCCCCGCCGCGGCTCACCCGCGCCGGCGATCCGGTGGCCCAGCTCGCCGGCGTCGGCACGTTCTCCTCCGTCGTCGTCGTCGACGCCGCCACGGTCGTGCGGCTGCCCGCTGACATTCCGATGACCAGCGCGTGCCTCATCGGGTGCGGGGTGCTCACCGGCATCGGCGCCGCCCTCAACACCGCCGCCGTCCGGCCGGGCGACGTGGTGGCCGTGCTCGGCTGCGGCGGCGTGGGCCTCAACGTGGTCCAGGGCGCGCGGATCGCCGGCGCCTCCCACATCGTCGCCGTCGACCTGATGCCGGAGAAGCTGGAGCTCGCCCGCCGGTTCGGCGCCTCCGCCGTGGTCCGGGGGACGGATCCGGCCGCGGTGCTCGAGTCGGTCCGCGAGCTGACCGGGGGACGCGGCGCCGACGTGGTGTTCGAGGTGGTGGGCCTGCCGTCGACGGTCCGGCAGGCCCTGGACCTGACGCGGCCGGGCGGGCGGGTGTGCCTGGTGGGGGCGGCGCCGCTGAACGCCACCATGGACCTGCCGATGTACCTGCCGTTCGTCAGCCAGCAGAAGTCGATCATCGGCTGCCGCTGCGGCTCGACCAACGTCGCACGCGAGGTGCCCTTCATCGTCGAGCGGTACCGGCGCGGAGATCTTCTCCTGGACGAACTCGTGGGGAACACCGTCCCGCTCACGAAGATCAACGACGTGGTGGACAACCTCGACAGCGCGGCCGTGGCCCGCACAGTCATCGACTTCACGCTTCAGCCGAGCGACTCGGCACACCGCACCTGACGTGCCCGAAGGAGAAGGTCCATGAAGCTGACCGACATCGACGTCCTCAATCCGGAGATCTACCAGAACGGCCTGCCGCACGACCAGTTCGCCTACCTGCGGCAGAACGCGCCGTGTTTCCTCCAGTCCAACCGCGAGCCCGGCATGATCGAGTCCGGCTGGATCATCACCCGGCACAGCGACGTCAGGAACATCAACCGCGACGCGGCGAACTACCTCAACTACAAGGGTGTCAGCCCGAAGAAGGCGGGCCCGACCCTCAAGAGCGGCGGCAAACCGGCCATGACCAGCCTCGACGGGCCCGAGCACCACCGGAACCGCCTGCTGGTGAGTCAGGCGTTCACCCGCCGGTCGATCAAGACGTTCGAGGACTCCTTCCGCGACCTGGCCGCCGAGATCGTCACCAAGGCGCTGGAGAAGAAGTCCTTCGACTTCGTCCACGACGTCGCCGTCGAGCTGCCCATGCAGGTGATCTGCAACCTGATGGGCGTCCCGGAGGAGGACCGGTACAAGGTTCTCGACTGGTCCAACACCATCGCCTCGCCGATGGACCCGGAGTACTCCCCGTCCCCCGAAGCCCAGATGGAGGCGGTGCACGGCCTCTGGAACTACGGCCTCCACCTCGCCGACCTGCGCAGGGACGACCCCGGCGACGACATCATGTCCAAGCTCACCAGGGCCGTGGACGGGGACCGGCTGACCAACGAGGAGCTGATGGGCTTCACGCTCCTGCTGATCGGCGCCGGCAACGAGACGACCCGCAACGCCCTGTCGCACGGCATGCACGGGCTCATCCACAACCCCGACCAGATGGCCTACCTCCGCCGGCACCTCGACCGTGTCCCCGATCCTGCGGTGGAGGAGATCCTGCGCTGGTCCACGCCGGTGGTGTTCATGCGCCGCACGGCGGCCCGGGACATCGAGCTGCACGGCTCGACCATCAAGGAGGGGGACGCCGTGATCATGATGTACGGGTCCGCCAACTTCGACCCCGACGAGTTCGAGAACCCGATGTCGTTCGACCTGACGCGCAGCCCCAACGCGCACCTCACCTTCGGCTTCGGGAACCACTTCTGCCTCGGTGCCTTCGTCGCGCGGTTGGAGATCCGCATCCTCCTGGAGGAGTTCCTGCGGCGCACGAGCGACGTGCGTCTCGACGCCGAACCGACCTACGGGCGTGACTGCTACTTCCGGCCCGTGAAGCGGATGCCGGTGACCGTCTCCCCGGCGTAGGGAAGGAGCCCGCGGTGTTGATATCGGTTGACCGCGAGGTCTGCCAGGGCCATGGCCAGTGCGCGATGGTCGACGAGTCGCTGTTCCCGCTCGACCCCGCGGGATACAGCGCGGTGGGCGACGACGGGGTGGCCGTCGAGCCGGGCAAGGAGGAGGACGCCGAACTCGGCGTGAACGTCTGCCCGGTGCAGGCGTTGCGGCTGGACTAGCGGCCTTCCGGTCCGGGGCCCGCGCCCCGGACCGGAAGCGGCTTGCTAGGAGGTCCTCCCGCGCCGTACGGCGTCGGTCATCACGGTTGGGTCGCCCTGGGACCAGACCTGGTTGAACACGATCTGGGTGAGTTTCAAGGCGCCGTCGACCTCGGTCATCCGGTCGTCGTACCACCCGGCGAGGAGATAGAGCCGGTCCGGCTCACCCTTGGTGCGCAGCACGTGCTGGGCCGTGACGTACGAACGCACCGCCAGCCCGCCGGGCCCTTGGTCGACCACCAGGTTGGACACCGCGTGGTGCGAGGCGTCCAAGCCGTCCATCACCTTGCGTACCTGGGCGATCCAGTCGTGGGCGCGCAGCGTCATGACGGACTTGTAGCCGAGGCTGCGGAAGTCGACCGTCAGTTCGTCGGCCAGGGTGGCCAGGTAGCCAGCCCAGTCCCGTCCGTCCAGGGCCCAGACGTAGCGGTGCTTGGCCTCGCGGGCCCGCTCGAGAAGCGCGGCGGTCATGAGCCGATGGCCTTCAGGAAGCCGGGCACGTCCTGGTAGAAGATGACGATCCGGCTGATCTTCCCGTCGGTGAAGGTGAAGAACTCGGCGAGCGGGGTGGTGTACTCCTGGCCGGTGGCCCGGCTGACCGCCGTGATCACGTTGAGCTTGACCACGGTGCCCTCGTTCTCGGCGTACCAGATGGGACCGTCGCTCCACCGGCGCCAGGTCGCGGCGAAGATCCGGCGGAACTCGTCGAAGCCGGCCAGGCCGGTGAACGTGCCGCCGTACGGGATCGCGTCCGGCTCTTCGATCCGCACGTTCTCCGCGACCATCTCGCGCGCGGTGTCGAACCTGCCGGAGTTCATCAGGCCGACGAAGGTCTTGAGTCGTTCGGTGTCGGTGGTCATCGGTCCGCCTCTCGTGGGGGATTGCCGGTGGACGGAGCCTTCTCCTCGGGGAAGAGGATGCATCGGTCGATCAGACCGCCGAACCGTCGCTCCAGATCGGCCCGTAGATCGGCCGCCGGGGCGACCACGGCGACGGTCTCCAGGACCTCGTCGGGCACCCGGCGGGACATCTCCTGCCACTCCTGCGCGCGGGACAGGGCGTGCAGTTCGTCGCCGAGGTCCGCCCAGCCGTGCAGGTCGAGCAGCGGGCGGTAGGTCGGCGTGCTGGCGTAGAAGGCGACCTGGCTCCGGATCGCGTCGAGCTGCCGTCGTGACCCCTCCGGATCGTCGCAGGTGGCGGCGAACGGCGGGTAGACGACCTGGAAGGGCCGCTCGAGGGGACGGGCCCGGCCGGCCAGGCCGCGCCGCAGCCGGGGGAGGGTCACCTCGCGCAGGAACCGCTCGGACATGAACCGGTGCACGACCAGGCCGTCGGCGAGTTGCCCGGCCAGTTCGGTCATCGCCGGGCCGAGCGCGCCGAGGTAGATCGGTGGACGCCCGTACGGGCTGGGGCCGGGGGAGAAGGCGTCCGTCATCAGCGTGTGGGTGTAGTACTCGCCCTTGTGGTCGAGCCGCGAGCCGGTCTCCCAGGCGTCGAAGATGGCGTGGATCGCGACGAGCATCTCGCGCATCTGGGGCGCGGGGCGGCCCCACGGCATGGAGAAACGCCGCTCGATGTGCGGTTTGACCTGGGTCCCCAGGCCGAGCACGAACCGGCCCTCGGTGGCGATCTGCAGGTCGTTGGCCAGCTGGGCGAGGATCATCGGGCTGCGGGCGAACCCGACGGCCACGGCGGTGCCGAGCTGGAGCCCGGTACGCCGGGTGGCGGCCGTGTTCAGCAGGAGAAACGGGTCGTGCCTCGTCTCGATCACCCAGCCGCCGTCGAAGCCGTCGTCGCGGGCCGCGGTACACGAGTCGCCGACCGTGGTCGGGGTGGGATCCAGCATGAGGTCGAACTTCACGGTGCCTCCGGCGGGCCGCCATGCCATCAAATATTCGGAACGGTCAGTATACTATGCTGTCAGTGAGTTCGATCGGTGGAGGGATACGACATGGACGATCGGGAAGCGGTCATCGTCTCGGCCAGGAGGACGCCGTTCGGCCGACGGCGGGGCGGGCTGTCCACCGTCCATCCGGCCGAACTCCTGGCCGGTGTGCACGCCGCCGCCCTGGAGAGCGCCGGCCTCACCTCCGCGGACGTCGACCTGGTGCTCACCGGCGCGGTGACGAAGGTCGGCGAACAGGCGTACAACATCGGCCGGATCGCCGTGCTGACCGGGGGCATGCCGGTCGAGGTCCCGGCCGTGACCCTGGACGCGCAGTGCGGGTCGAGCCAGCAGGCGGTCAACATGGCCGCCTCGTCGATCGCGGCGGGCACCGCCGACGTCGTCCTGGCCTCCGGAGTCGAGTCGATGTCCCGGGTGCCGCTGGGCAGCGACCGGGAAGCGGGCATGGGCGATCCCCTCACGGACCGGTACCGCGAGCGGTACCCGGTCGTGTCGGCGGGGGAGTCCGCCGAGATGATCGCCGAGAAGTGGGGCATCAGCCGGGCCGAGTGCGACGAGTTCGCCTGGAACTCCCACCAGCGGGCGCTGCGGGCGCGGGCGGCCGGCGCCTTCGACGCGGAGATCGCCCCGGTCGTCGTGGCGGGCGGTGTCCGGGTGACGGCCGACGAGCCGGTCCGCGACAGCGGCCTCGACGCGCTGCGCGCGCTCAGGCCGGCCTTCCGCGACGACGGCTTCCACACCGCGGCGAGTTCCTCCCCGATCACCGACGGCGCCGCCGCGGTCGTGGTCATGAGCGCCGCCGCCGCGCGGGCCCGCGGACTGCGGCCGCTCGCGCGGATCACCGGGCAGGCGATCGTCGGCGTCGACCCCACGCTGCGGCTCACCGGCCCGATCCCGGTCACCCGCGCCCTGCTGGATGTCGCAGGTCTCTCCCTGGACGACATCGACCTGTTCGAGGTCAACGAGGCGTTCGCGAGCGTGGTACTGGCCTGGTTGCGGGAGTACGACGTCGACCCGGCCCGGGTCAACCGCAACGGGGGCGCCATCGCCCTGGGCCACCCCGTCGGAGCCACCGGCGCCCGCCTGGTCACGACCGCGGTCCACGACCTCGTCCGCACCGGGGCCCGCCGCGCGCTCGTGGCCATGTGCACCGGCGGCGGCCTGGGCACCGGCACCCTGCTGGAGCGGGTCCCGCGCTGAGGGCAGGGTCAAGGTCCGGAGGTGGAGGCTCCGTCCGACGGTGCCTCCATGGCCACGGCCAAGCGGGTGCCGGGGATCAGGGCCACGCACTCACTTCGCGGGCGCGGGTGGCGACCCGGAGTCGCGGCGCGCGAAGAACTCGGCGATCTTGGCCTGGGCGGTCTCGGAGTCCATGGCGATGATCTGGGCCGTGTTCTCCAACCGCACCGCGTCCTCCAGGCTGATGCCGCCGGAGGCGTTCAGGGCCCGTTTGGTCATCCAGATCGCCAGCATGTCGTGGGCGGCGATCTGCTCGGCGAGGTCGAGCGCCGTGGCGAGCAGTTCGCCGGCGGGCGCGACCCGGTTGACCAGCCCCAGCCGCAGGGCCTCCTCGGCGTCCACCACCCGGCCGGTCAGCATCAGCTCCGCCGCCACACCCGAGCCCACCAGCCGGGGCAGGGTCCAGGAAAGCCCGGCGTCGCCGGAGGAGATCCCGATGTTGACGAAGGCCACGCCGAACGTGGCGGCGGTGCTGGCGACCCGCATGTCGCAGGCGACGGCGATCGACATGCCGCCACCCCGGGCCGGGCCGTTGACCGCCGCGATCGTCGGTGTGGTCAGTGAGTGGACCAGCAGCAGGCAGCGCACCTCGTCGTCGATGCCGATGAGCCGCTCGCCGATGGACAGACTCCGGGTGGCCTGCACTTCCGTCAGGTCGTGCCCGGCGCAGAACCCCCGGCCCGCCCCGGTGAGCACGATCACCTTCACCTCGCGGTCGCGGTCCAGCTCCCCGAGCCGGTCCGCGAGCGCCACGAACAGCTCGTTGTTCAGGGAGTTCAGGCTCTCCGGACGGTTCATGGTCACCACGGCGACCCCGGGCCGCGGCCGGTCCACCAGGATCGTGTCAGTCATGCTTCACGCCTCTCATTCGTTGGTCTCCTTCCCCGGGGGCGGCGTGGCGCTCAGGAGGTCACGCCCTCTGACGAGGTGAGATGGGGGACCTCATCGGGCGAGCTGAACACCAGCCCCCGGTAGCCGTCTGCGGCCACCTCGTCCAGTTCGCGTCTGTACCGGGGCGCCCCGCCGGTGTAGATGAGGTAGCGCGTGCGGTCCTGGCCGGGGATGTTCGGGTTGTACCCGGTGAACCAGGACTTGGCCTTGCGCAGCAACTGCCGCTGGTAGAGATCCTGGATGTGCCGGGTCCACTCCGTCTCCGCGTCGGGATCGCAGTCGATCCGGACGTAACCGAGGGCCATGACGTGGGCGAACAGGTGGGCGGCCCAGTCGACGGAGGTCTCGATGGCGCGCGGGAAATTGGTCGCGACCGAGGCGGAATGGGGCCCGCCGAGCATGACGAGGTTGGGAAACCCCGAGACGAGCGCGCCGAGATAGGTCGTCGGGCCGTCGGCCCACTTGTCGCGGAGCCGCACCCCGTCGCGGCCGCGGAAGTCGATGCGGTCGTACGACCCGGTGATCGCGTCGAAGCCGGTGGCGTACACGATCACATCGAGGTCGAACTGGCCTGCCGAGGTGGCGACGCCGGTCTCGTTGATCTCGACGATCGGCGTCTCCTCCAGATCGACCAGACGCACGGAATCGTGGTTGTAGGCCTCGTAGTAGCCGGATTCCAGGGGAACCCGGTGCACGCCGAAACCGTGGTCCTTGGGGATCAGTTTCTCCGCGGTGACCGGGTCGTGCACCCGTTTGCGAATCTTGTCGGCGATGAAGTCGGAGAACTCCCGGTTGGCGTCCTCGTCGAGGAGGATGTCGCGGAAGTTGCCCAGCCAGATTCCGAAGCCGGGGGAGGCGTACAACTTCTCCCACAGCGCGAGCCGCTCCTCCCGCGACACCTCGTGGAAGGGTCGGCGGTCGGGGCCGTGGATGAACCCGCCGGGGGTCTCCGCGCACCGGGCGAAGATCTCGTCGTAGCCGGCCTTGATGTGCGCCATCTCCTCACGGGTGATGGGGCTGTTGTTCAGCGGGGCGCACCAGTTCGGCTTGAGCTGGAAGACGTCGAGTTCGGCGACCTGCCCCGCCAGCTCGGCGATGATCTGTACGCCGGTCGACCCGGTACCGATGACCCCCACCCGTTTCCCGGTGAGGTCGAGGCCCTCGGGCCAGTCGTAGGTGTGGAACGAGGTGCCCTGGAACCGCTCGATCCCGGGGATGCGCGGTTTCACCGGGGCGGACAGCAGGCCGAGGGCCGTCATGAGGAAACGGCAGGTGAGTCGCCGGCCGTCGGCGAGTTCGAGGGTCCACCCGCCGGCGCCGTCGTCGAAGACGGCTGACCGGACCACGCTGTCGAAACGGATGTGCGGGCGCAGGTCGAACCGGTCGGCGACGTGGTTCAGGTAACGCAGCGTCTCCGGCTGGGCGGCGAAGTGCTCGCTCCAGTCCCACTCCTGGAGGAGTTCCGGGGAGAAGGAGTACCCATAGGTGTAACTCTCGGAATCGAACCGGCAACCGGGGTAGCGGTTCTTGTACCAGGTACCTCCCAGCCCGGGGTGCGCTTCGAGCGCGATGACGTCGCGCCCCATCTCCAGGAGGCGGTGAAGGGCGTACAAGCCGCAGATCCCGGCCCCGATGATGATGAACTCGTGATCCGGCCCTCCACTCCTGTCAGGTGCTCCTGCCGCCTTGCTCACCGTGCGACTCCCCTCGGCGTTTGGTCGAGCGCTCGCTCACCGCTATGTATACTGACCGGTCAGAGGCTGAATGTCAAAATCTTCAAACGGTCTTCGCTTGGGGTGCATTGGATCGAGGGCCTCCTGGAACCGGGGTGATGTCAGAGGCATGGTGCGTGTGTATACTAAGCGTTTAGTGCGCAACGGGAAGCAGGTGGGGGCAATGTCTGATGGCGGCCAGGCCATCGCGGCGGTGGTGGGGATCGGCAGAACGGCCTATACGAGGGACCCGGCCGGTCCCCGGTCGCCGCTCTCGCTGGCCGCCGAGGCGAGCCGGGCCGCCGTCGCCGACGCCGGGCTCGACGTCGCCGACATCGACGGGGTGGCGTCGTACAGCATGAACGACAGCGCCACGTTCGGGCAGGTGCCCTACGCGATCGGCGCCGGTGAGCTGACCTGGAACCTCGACGTCTACGCGGGCGGCACGGGTTCCTTCACCTCAGTGCACGCGGCGGCCATGGCCGTCAGTTCGGGCGTGTGCAGGTACGCCCTCGTCTACCGTTCCCTGTGCGGCCGTTCTGGACTGCGTTACAGCCAGGGGTCCGGCATGGCGAGCCTGCTCAACCACCCGGACCAGGTCTTCGACTTCGCCTCCGGCTACGCCGTTCCGCCGCAGTGGTTCGCGATGTGGGCCCGGCGGCACCAGGCGCGGTACGGCACCACGCCGGAGGATCTCGGCGCCCTGGCCATCACCCTGCGCGCCCACGCGGGGCGTAATCCGCACGCGGTCATGCGGGACCCGCTCACCCTGGAGGCCTACCTCGGCTCGCGGATGGTCTCCGACCCGCTGCGGGTCTACGACTGCTCGCTGGAGGTGGACGGTGCCTGCGCTCTGGTCGTCACCACACCGGAACGGGCCCGGGACCTCGCCCAGCCGGCCGTGCTCATCAGGGGCGGGGAGTTCACCTGGAACTCCGGCGGGTCGTGGAACAACTGGCCCGACTTCACCGAGATGTACACCGCCAAGATCGCGGACCGGTTCTGGAACCGTTTCGGACTGCGGCCCGCCGACGTCGACGTCGCCTGCGTCTACGACTGTTTCACCTACACCCTGCTGGTCTCGCTCGAAGGGCTGGGTTTCTACAAGCCCGGCGAAGGGGGCGACTACTTCCGTGACGGCCGGGCCGGCTACGGCGGCGACGTCGTGGTGAACCCCCACGGCGGGCTTCTCTCCGAGGGATACATCCATGGTTTCAACCACCATTACGAGGCCGTCGCGCAACTGCGCGGGCAGGCCGGCGAGCGCCAGGTCGACGGCGCGAGCACAGCCGTGGTGACCGCAGGCGGCGGCCCCTACGGCGGAGCGCTCCTGCTCGAGGCGGCCCGATGAGCGACCTGAGCGCCTTCCAGCCGGTCCCCGACGCCCTGACCGGCCCGTTCTGGGACGGCGCCCGCGGCGGCCGGCTGATCCTGGCGCGCTGCCCCCGCTGCCGCGCCTGGCAGCACCCGCCCCTGGAGATGTGCCGGGCCTGCGCGGTCCCGCTCCAGCCGGAGGCCGCGCCGCTGTGGGGCGTGGTCTACAGCGGCACGGTGATGCGGCACCCCGCCGTCCCGCTCTACCCCACCCCCTACACGGTGGTGATCGTCGAGGTCGGGGGCGTCGGCGGGCCCAGAATCGTGACCCGGGTCGTCGGCACCGACGGCGACGTCGCTCCCGGGACCCGAGTGGACATCGCCATGCGGCCACTGCCGGGCGGGGACTTCATGGTCCCGGTCGCCCTCGTGAGCACCCGTGAGGAAGTCAGATGAGCCAACCGCGCATCGACGAGGACGAGGCCCGTTCGCTGGCTCGCGCCCTGGTCGCCGACCTGCCGCCCGCCCGGACCCCGGTACGGGACTTCCTGGCCGCCCAGTTCGACCGCGGCCTGGCCTGGATCAACCATCCCCCCGGTCACGGCGGACTCGGCGCCGACGTCCGGCTGCAGGCGGCGGTCAACCATGTGATCAAGGAGGCCGGGGGTCCGGACGCCTTCGAGATCAACCCCATCGGCCACGGCATGTGCGCGCCCACCCTGGTCGTGTGGGGCACCGAGGAGCAGAAACGCCGCCACCTGCGCCCGTTGTTCACCGGCGAGGAAATCTGGTGCCAGCTCTTCAGCGAACCCGGCGCGGGCAGCGACGTGGCCGGCCTGGCGGCCCGGGCCCGTCGCGACGGCGCGGAGTGGGTGGCCGACGGCCAGAAGGTGTGGACCACCATGGCCCACCGGTCGTCGTGGGGTCTGCTCATCGCCCGTACCGACCCGGACGCGGTCAAACACCAGGGGCTGACCGCGTTCCTCCTGGACATGTCGGCGCCCGGGGTGGAGGTGCGCCCGCTGTACCAGCTCACCGGAGAGGCCGAGTTCAACGAGGTGTTCCTGGACGGGGTCCGCATCCCCGACGCGGCGCGGCTGGGCCGGGTGGGCGACGGTTGGAAGGTCGTGCTCACCACCCTGATGAACGAGCGCGTCTCGATCGGCGGCGTGATCCCGCCGCGTGGCTCGGGCCCGATCGCCCGGCTCGTCGAGCGGTACCGCGAGCTCGCCAGGACCGACCCCGCCACCGCCCGCCTGCACACCGGCGCCGTCGCCGATCTCTGGGTCCGGGCCGAGGTGCTGCGCCTGGCCAACATCAGGCTGAGCCAGCTCCGTACGGGGGACACCCCCGGCCCCGAGGGCTCCATCTCGAAGATCATCGCGGCGGACCTGAACAAGGACGTCTACTCCGAGCTGGTGACCCTGATGGGAGCGGAGGGCCTGCTGTACGAGTCGTACGACAAGGTGCGTCCCGTCCTGGCCATGGAGTACTCCACCCCGCAGAAGGCGTTCCTGCGCAGCCGCGCGAACTCCATCGAGGGCGGCACCAGCGAGGTCATGAAGAACGTGCTCGCCGAGCGGGTCCTCGGTCTCCCCGGCGACCCGAGGGCCGACAAGGACGTGCCCTGGCGTGACATCCCGAGAAGCTGAGAGTGAGGAAGCCAGTGACTTCGAGACCGGAGACCGCCGCCGAGGACGCCGTGCTGATCAGCATGCACCCCGTCGGCGAGTCGGGCGCGTTCGCGGCGCTGCTCACGCTGAACCGGCCCGACGAGCTGAATCCGCTGGATCTGCCCATGCTGCTGCGGCTGCGTGAGCTGCTGGCGGAGTGCGACGCCGACGAGAGCGTGCGCGCCATCCTCATCACCGGCGCCGGGACCGCCTTCTCCGCCGGGGGAAACCTCAAGAAGTACATCGCGATGCAGAAGGACCCGGTCGGCTGGTCGCACTTCCTGGAGGAGGCGCACCAGACCTTCCTCGCCATCCGCATGCACAGAAAGCCCGTCGTCTCGCTGGTCAACGGAGTCGCGGTCGCCGGGGGCCTGGAGATCATCGTCTGCTCGGACTTCGCCTACGCGGCCGAGTCGGCCCGGATCGGGGACGCCCACCTGCGGTACGGGCAGATGGGCGGCGGCGGCGCGCTGTCCCTGATCCCCCGGGCGATCGGCGCCCAGCGGGCCCGGGAACTGATCTTCTCCGGGCGGATCCTCCCGGCCGCCGAGGCGCTGGAGTGGAACATCGTCAACCGGGTGGTCCCGGACGACGGGCTGCTCGCCGCCGGTCTTGAGTTCGCCGAGCTGGCGGCCCGGATGAGTCCCCTCGCGGTCGCCAACGCCAAGTTCGTGATCAACGAGAGCATCGAGACCGGGCTCGGCGTCGCGGCGCAGATGCGGCTGGAGCTGGAGCGGGCCGCCCGCTACAACCTGACCTCCCACGACGCCGCCGAGGGGCTCGTCGCCTTCGCCGAGAAGCGCCTCCCGAAGTTCATCGGAAAGTGAGCGGGCACGTCATGTCAGAACTCGGCTTCGAGGGCCGCGTCGCCCTCGTCACCGGCGCGGGCGGCGGGCTCGGCCGGGAGTACGCGCTGCTGCTGGCCGCGCGCGGAGCGCACGTCGTGGTGAACGATCTGGGGGGCGACGTCGGTGGCCAGGGCGCGAGCGGGGGAGCCGCGCAGCGGGTCGTCCAGGAGATCCTCGACCTGGGCGGATCTGCCGTGGCCGACACCGGTTCGGTCGCCTCGCCCGGCGACGCGGCGGCCATGGTCGCGCGGGCCGTCGAGACGTTCGGCCGGATCGACATCCTGATCAACAACGCGGGGATCCTGCGCGACAAGGCCTTCCACAACATGTCGGTGGAGGAGATCGACGCGGTCCTCGACGTGCACCTGCGGGGCACGTTCTACGTCACCCGGCACGCCTGGCCGCACATGCGGGCCGCGTCGTACGGGCGGGTCGTGAACACCTCGTCGAACTCGGGGCTGATCGGGAACTTCGGGCAGTCGAACTACGGCGCCGCGAAGATGGGGATCGTGGGCCTCACCCGGGTCCTGGCGCAGGAGGGGGCACGCCGGGGGATCCAGGTCAACGCCGTCGCGCCCGCGGCGCGGACCCGGATGACCGAGTCGATCCTGACCCCGCAGGCGGCCGAGGCGCTGGAACCCTCCCGAGTGGCCCCGGTCGTGGCGTGGCTCGCGCACGAGAGCTGCCCTACCACGGGCGAGGTCATCTCGGCCGGTGCGGGCCGGGTCGCCCGGTACTTCGTCGGTCTCACCCACGGTTTCCTGTCGCGCGACCTCACCGTGGAGACCGTTCGCGACCACTGGGACGAGGCCCGTGACACCGGCGGGTTCATCATCCCCGACGACCCCGGCGAGGAGCTGGCCCTCCTCATGAAGCAGTGGACCTGAACATGGACGACCACCGTTTCGGAGAGGTGCGCGTCCGCGTCGCCGACCGGGTCGCGACCCTGATCCTGGCGGCGCCGGGCCGCCGCAACGCCCTGACGCCCGGCTTCGTCGACGACATCGTGGCCGCCGTCGACCACGCCGAGACACGCGCGGACGTGGGCGCTCTGGTGGTCGCCGCCGAGGGCGCCGCTTTCTGCGCCGGAGCCGACCTCGGGGAGCTCGACGGCGCGGACGAGAAGGTGCTGCGGCGCATCTACGCCGCCTTCCTCCGGGTCCGGGCCACCCCGCTGCCGACGGTCGCCGCCGTCGCCGGACCTGCAGTCGGCGCCGGGCTCAACCTGGCGCTCGCCTGCGACCTGCGCGTGGCCGGGCGGTCGGCGCTCTTCGACGCCAGGTTCGCCGCCATCGGGCTGCACCCGGGAGGCGGGGTGTCCTGGCTGCTGCGCGAGGCCGCAGGACCGGCGGCGGCGACCGCGATGTTGCTGTTCGACCAGCGGGTCGACGGCGCGACCGCGGCGCGCATCGGCCTGGCCTGGGCGTGTGTCGAGGACGACGAGGTGCCGGCCGCGGCCCACCGGCTGGCCGCCCGCGCGGCCCGGGTGCCGGGTGACCTGTCCAGGCTGATCAAGTCCACCCTGAGCGACACCCGCGGCCTGGATCACTCCGGGAGCCTGGAGCTGGAGCTTGGCCGCCAGGTGTGGTCGACGACCCAACCGTGGTACCGGGAGCGGCGTGCCGCGCGTCCCCGTTCGAAAGGATGAGCCCCACCGTGGACTTCACGTACACCGACGAGCAACTCGAACTGCGCGGGGTGTTGCGCAAGTACCTCGCGGCGCACTCGCCGGAGAGCGTGGTGCGCGAGCTGATGGACAGCGCCGGGGGGTACGACCGGGCGCAGTGGAAGGACCTCGCGGACCAGCTCGGGCTCCAGGGCCTCCTGGTGCCGGAGGAGTACGGTGGTCTCGGCCTGGGCGCCACCGAGCTGGGCGTGGTGATGGAGGAACTGGGCGCCCACCTGGCCTGCCTGCCGTTCCTGTCCACCTCGGTGCTCGCGACGACGGTCCTGCTCTCGGCCGACGGCGAGGCGGCCGCCGCCTGGTTGCCGGGCATCGTCGCCGGTGAGGTGACCGCCACCGTCGCGGTGACCGAGGGGCGAGGCGCCTGGGACCCGGCGGCCATCACCACCGAGGCGGTGCCGGCGTGCGGCGGCCGTTACCTGGTCACGGGGGTCAAGACCTTCGTACCCGACGGGCACACCGCCGACCTCGTCCTGGTGGCGGCCAGAAGCGGCGGCGAACTGCTGCTGCTGGCCGTGGAGGCGGACACCCCCGGCCTGAGCCGCCACCCGCACTCGACCATGGACCAGACCCGCAGGTTCGCGACGCTGGAGTTCGGCGGCGCCCCCGCCACGCCGATCGGCGGCGACGCGGCGAAGGCGCTGGACCGGGCCCACCACGTGGCCCTGGCCGCCCTGTCGGCCGAGCAGGTCGGCGGGGCGCAACGCTGCCTGGACATGGCCGTCGAGTACGCCAAGAACCGCTTCCAGTTCGGCCGCCCGATCGGCTCCTTCCAGGCGATCAAGCACAAGTGCGCCGACCTGCTCATCCTGATCGAGGCGGCCAGGGCCGCGTCGGCCTTCGCCCTGTGGTCGGCCGACGCCGACGCCGAGGGGCTGCCGCTCGCCGCCGCGATGGCCAAGGTCACCTGCTCGGAGGCGTTCTTCCGGGCGGCGGCCGACAACATCCAGATCCACGGCGGGATCGGGTTCACCTGGGAGCACCCCGCCCACCTCTACTTCAAGAGGGCCAAGTCCAGCGAGTTGCTGTGGGGGGATCCGGCCCTGCACCGGGAGCGCATCAGCCGCCTCCTGGAGCTCACCGTGTGAGCGCGGGAGGCGGCCCGGTCGAGATGCCGGAGAAGAACAGCCGGGAGAAGATGGCGGCGAGCTGTCCGGGGGGCAGCGGGCCGTCGGGCCGGTACCAGCGCGCCGCCGAGTTCAGCATGCCGACGAGAGTCCGGGTGAGGAAGCCGATGTCGAAGGCGGCCAGCTCGCCCTCGGCCATGCTCTTGTGGAGCAGGTCGGAGAAGTGGCCCAGCCACTGGTCGCGGAGCCGGTCGATCCGCGCGAAGGCCTCGCCGTCCAGGTACCGCATGTTGTCGTTGACCACGGCGATCGCGTCGAGGTGGGTGCTGAGGAACCCCAGGTGTGCGCAGACCAGGCGGTGGGTCGAGGTGATCGCCCGGTCCCCCGGCCGGGACGCGGAGGCCAGGACCTCGATCCCGCCGTGGAAGGCGGCGGCGATGATCTCTTCGAGCAGGTCGTTCTTGTAACCGGCGTGGTACATCACCGCGCCCTTGGTGACGTTGGCGACCTCGGCCAGGTCACGCATCGACGTCGCGTGGAATCCCCGGCCGGCGAAGCTGGTGGTCGCCGCGCGCCGGACCCGTTCCCTGGCGCCGAGCGACTCGGGGGCGACCGGCCGGGCCGGGGGCCGGTCGCACGGGAACCCGCCGACGTCGCGGTCGGCGGCGGCGCCGTACAGGAAGAGGCGGGTGTGCGCGGCGGCGAGCTGGTCGACGCCCATCGTGCCGCCGGGGGAGTACCAACGGTACATCTCGGTCATCGCACCGAGGATCGCCTGCGCGACCGCGCGGCACGGCAGCGCGTGGAAGACGCCTGCGCTCACCCCCCGCTCGATGATGGCGACGGCCCGCCTCTCGTAGGCGTCGCGGCGCTCCTCGATGCGGCGGGCGTGCGGGCCGGTGAGGTGCTTGCGCTCCTCGAAGAAGACCCCGATCTCGGTGGTGTGGTCGGCGACCATCGCGACGTGCAGCCGGATCAGCTCGGTCAGCTCGGCGACCGGGTCGTCGGAGCCCGGCGGGAGCCCGGCGAGCACCGAGGAGTATCCGGCGAAGCTGTCGTGGATCTCGAAGAGCAGCTCGTCCTTGGTGCTCATGTAGCGGTAGAGGGTCCGCTTGGTGATCTTCGCCGCGCTGGCCACGTCGTCCATCGTCGTGGTGTCGAAGCCGTGGGCGGCGAACAGCCGGGTCGCGCAGCGGAGGATCTCCGCGCGGCGCTCGTCGGCCGGCTTGCGGTTGGACGTCTTGACCGGTGCCCCGTCCCGGCTCGCGCCCCGGGTCCGTCCGCTCATCTGGACGCCGGGAGCGCGCCGAGTTCGGCCAGCAGATCGGCTGACCGGGCGGTGCGGCCGGTCAGCTCCCGCGGCGGGCCCGAGCAGAGCAACAGCGCCGCGGCCGGCATCAGACCCGGATCCTCCACGTCCTCACCTCTACTGTCGACGAGCCCGTGGAAGACCGTGCCCGGGGTGGGCACGACCCGGTTGGGCGCCAGGGAGTTGACCGCGATGTTGTGCCGGAAGAGTTCGGCCGCGGCCCCGGTGCTGGCCCGCTCCAGGGCCGCCTTGCACATCCCGTAGACGGTGCCGGGCAACTCGTCGGTCCAGGTCCGCGGTGGCACCCCGGGATGCTCGGAGGCGATGGAGGAGATGTTCAGGATCCAGCCCTCTCCCTGTTCCTTCATGTGGGGGATCGCCAGATGCATCAGGTGGTATGCCGCTTTGACCTGCACCTCGAACATCAGGTCGTATCGCTTCATCGGCATCTCGTCGATCGCGCCGAAGAAGGTGACGGCGGCATTGTTGACCAGGATGTCCAGGCGGCCGAACTCGGCGACCGTGGTGGACACCAGCCGTTCCCGGCCCGCCGCGTCCGTGAGATCGGTGACCAGGGGCAGCGCCCGCCCACCGGCCGCCTCGATCTCGGCCGCGGCGTCGGCGATCCCGCCTTCGAACGCGCCCGACCCCGAGTCCTTCGTCCGGGCGGCGAGGACCACGGTGGCCCCGTGCCCGGCGAGCGTGGTGGCGATGGACCGGCCGATGCCCCGGCTGGCGCCGGTGACGACGGCGACCCGTCCGGTCAGGTCGGGTAGCGGAACGGACATGCTGACTCCTTGATCAAACGCTGATGTCGGCCGCGCGCCGGATCCTGCCGCGGGCGTCCCACTCGTAGAAGCCGTGGCCCGACTTGACGCCCAGACGGCCCGCCCCCACGAGGCGGCGGAGCAGGTCCGGGGGCCGGAACCGGTCGCCGAGCTCCGCGTGCAGGTGCTCGGCGATGGCCAGCCGAACGTCCAGGCCCACCAGGTCGCTGAGGGCCAGCGGCCCGATGGGGAAGCGGTAGCCCTTCACCATGCCGGCGTCGATGTCCTCCGCCGAGGCCACGCCTTCCTCCAGCATGCGGATCGCCTCCAGGCCGATGGCGATGCCCAGCCGGCTGGTGGCGAACCCCGGCGAGTCCCTGACCTCGATCGACTCCTTGCCGATCCGCCGAACGAGGTCATGGCAGGCGGCCGTGACCCGGCTGGCGGTGCGCTCTCCGCGTACGATCTCCACCAGCGCCGACCGGGGGACCGGGTTGAAGAAGTGCAGCCCGACGAAACGCTCCGCGTCCGGCAGGCGCCGGGCGAGCGCGTCGATGGACAGGGCGCTGGTGTTGGTGGCGATGACAGCGGCCGGGTAGGCCAGGGCCAGTCGGTTCAACACGCCGGCCTTCAGGTCCTCGTCTTCGGGCACCGACTCGATGGCGAACGTGATGTCCGTACGCGCCGGGAGGCCGGCGCCGACGTCGAGCCGGCGGGCGAGCTCTGCCACCGCGGCGGGGAGTTCGTTTCTGGCCGCCCGTCTCTCCAGCCCGGCGAGGACCCTCTCCCGGGCGGCGAGGGCCGCGGTGTCGTCGATCTCCGTCAGGCAGACCGCGAAGCCGTTCTCGAGGAACGCCTGCGCGATTCCGGCACCCATGGTGCCACCCCCGACCACGAGGATGCGTTCGGTGTCCGGAAGGGTGTCGTTGTTCACCCACCAAGTATACCAAACGATCCGTACACCTTGCTTTCCCTTGGCAGTCCGAGCATGCGTTCGGCGACGATGTTGCGCAGCACCTCGCCGGTGCCGCCCATGATCGTGTAGCTGGGCGCGTAGGCCAGGGCGCGGCCGAGGCCGTCCCAGGCCAGGGCGGGAAGCCCCAGGGTGCGCGACGCGAAGGCGGCCACCCGTTGCTCGTGCTCGGTGCAGAACGCCTTGGTGACGGCGGAGAAACCCGCCGGGCCCTGCCGCGCGGTCTCCCTGAGCACCATGAGGCGGCCGACGCGGTAGCCGGTCTCCAGCCGGGCGATCTCCTGCCGGACCTCAGCCTTGGAGAGGTCGGCGTGGGGCAGGGCGGTGTCGTACAGCAGGCGGTTGGACAGCAGCCGGTCGACGCCGCCGCGCTCGTGTTCCAGCTGCCTCATGGTCTGCCCGAAGGCGGCGCCCTCGACGCCGACGAGGTTCTCGGCCGGGACCTCGGCCTCGTCGAAGAAGACCTCACAGAAGTGCCGTCCGCCCGCCATGTCGAGGATGGGCCGCACGGTGATGCCGGGGGTGTCCATCGGCACGATCAACTCGCTGATGCCCTGGTGTCCCGTTCCGTCCCCGGTGCGGCAGATCAGGTAACAGAAGTCCGCGGTGGCGGCGAAGCTGGTCCAGATCTTCTGGCCGTCCACCACCCAGCCGCGCCCGGATCTGCGGGCGCGGGTGCGCAGGGACGCGACGTCGCTGCCCGCGCCGGGTTCGCTCATGCCGATGCACCAGGTCGACTCCCCGGCGAGGATGCCCGGCAGGAAGCGACGGCGCTGCTCCTGGCTGCCGAAAGCGATGAGCGAGGGGCCGATCTGGCGATCGGCGAACCAGCTCGCCGCGATGGGCGCCCCCGCGGTCAGCATCGCCTCGCTCACGATGAACCGGTCGAGCGGCGGGCGTCCGCCACCGCCGTGCTCCTCGGGCCAGCCCATGCCGATCCAGCCGCGTACGGCCAGCTCCCTGGAGAACTCGCGAGAGTATCCCGTCATCCAGGCGTCGGAGTGGGCGCCGAACCGGGTGACGGCGTCTGCGGCGACCTTCGCCGCCTCGGCCGCCAGGCGCCGTTGCTCAGGAGTCCAGTCGAAGTCCATCGCTCACCTCCGTGGCCCGCGGGTAGGGGGCCGTGGCGCGCTCGACGCGCCCGAGGGACTGGCCGAGGTGGTATCGCCGCAGGTCGGTCTCCGCCGTGAGGCCGAAGAAGGTGTCACCGTCCGGGCCGCCCAGCACGCAGGCCACCGCCCAGCGGCCGGTGGTCGGCACGGTGTGGGTGATCCGGCCCCGGGCGTCGATCCGGACGAACTCGCCCGCGAACGGAGAACCGAACCAGACGCCACCCGCGGCGTCAAGGCAAAGGCCGTCGGCCTGGTGCGACCCGAGCTCCGCGTGGACCGCGCGGTCGTGCAGCGTTCCGTCGGGGGCGATCCGAAACCGGGTGATGATCCGCCGGGGGGTCTCGGCGACAAGCAGTTCGTCCCGCCCGGTAACCGCCATCCCGTTGGCGAAGGTGACGTCGGGGCAGGCCACCGACACCTCTCCCGTTGGAGCGACCCGGAGCAGCGGGCCCGGCCGGGGACGCTCCCCGGCCGCCAGGTCGTAGCCGAAGCAACCGACGAACAGATTGCCGTGCCGGTCGGCCGTCATGTCGTTGAGCAGCCCGACCGCCACCCCGCTCAGGTCGGCCCAGGTCCTGGTCACGCCTTCCGGGCCCAGGCCCAGTACCCGCCCGGTCCGCATCGACGCCACCAGCGCTCCCTGACGGGTGAAGGCCAGCCCCGACGGGGTGCCGGGGACCGGCAGGCGGCCGGTCACCCGTTCGCCGGTGACGGTCAGCACCTCCCCCTGGTCGAAGTCGGACAGCCAGAGCCGGCCGTCGTGCCAGCGCGGCGACTCCACGTATCCGAGACCGTCGACGAGCACCTCGAGTTCCACACCGCCTCCTGTAATCGGTACGGTCAGTATACCGAGTCCGCGCAACCCCGCCCGGCACGTTCACCCGGAATCCATACATCCCAGGAACGCGGCATGGCCCAGGCTCGGCCCAATTTGTATACTGAACATATAGTTTCCTAGGAGTCATCTTGCCTGAGGCTGTCATCGTCAGTGCCGCCCGCTCGCCCATCGGCAGGGCGTACAAAGGAAGCCTGACCACCATCCGCCCGGACGAACTCGCCGTCCAGGTGGCGCGGGCGGCGCTCGACCGCGTTCCCGGCCTCGACCCCGCCACGGTCGACGACCTGATCCTGGGTTGCGGGCTGCCCGGCGGGGAACAGGGGTTCAATCTGGGCCGCGTCGTGGCCGTCGGGCTCGGACTCGACAAGCTGCCCGGCGTCACCGTGAACCGCTTCTGCTCCTCATCCCTCCAGACCACCCGGATGGCGATGCACGCCATCCGGGCCGGCGAGGGGGACGTCTTCCTCTCCGTCGGCGTCGAGACCGTCTCCCGGCTCGGCCCGAATCCGCCCGACTCGGACACCACCGTCCACAACCCCCGGTACGACCAGGCTCAACGCCGGACCGCCGACCAGGCCGTGGCCAACACGGCCTGGTCCGACCCCCGGACCGACGGCCAGGTCCCCGACATCTACATCGCGATGGGCCAGACGGCCGAGAACGTCGCCACCCGCTACGCCGTCTCCCGGGAGGACCAGGACCGTTACGCCGCGCGCTCGCAGAACCTGGCGGAAGCGGCGCTCGACGCCGGGTTCTGGGGCCGTGAGATCACCCCGGTGACGCTGCCTGACGGGACCGTGGTCTCGCGCGACGACGGCCCCCGGCGCGGCACCACCCTGGAGGGTCTGGCCCGGCTGGAGCCCGTGTTCCGGAAGAAGGGCACGGTGACCGCGGGGAACGCCTGCCCCCTGAACGACGGCGCGGCGGCACTGGTGATCATGAGCGACGTCCGGGCCGGGGAACTCGGTCTGACCCCTCTGGCGAGGATCGTGGCGACCGGGATCTCCGGGGTCTCGCCGGAGATCATGGGCCTGGGGCCGGTCGAGGCGACGCGCGACGCCCTGAACAGGGCCGGGATGTCCCTGGGGGACATCGACCTGTTCGAGATCAACGAGGCGTTCGCCTCCCAGGTCCTGGCCAGCGTCGACGAACTCGGCGCAGACCTCGCCAAGGTGAACGTGCACGGGGGCGCGATCGCCATCGGCCACCCCTTCGGGATGACCGGCGCGCGGATCACCACGACACTCCTCAACGGCCTGGCGAGCCGCGACGCCACCATCGGCCTGGAGACCATGTGCGTCGGCGGCGGCCAGGGCATGGCGATGATCGTCGAGCGCCTGGCCTGAGGCCCACGGCAGGAGCGACGGACGGACATCGATCCGGCACGCTGCTGATCAGGCCGGCCCCGGAGGCGCCGCGGCGAGTCGTGACCGTCCACCATACACTTACCGAGAAGTTTACTTTGATGAAACCTTGCCAGCATCTGCGGCTGTGTCTACACTCACCGTCAAGTATACATCGGCTGGCCCGGGAACCTGAAAGTCGCTCCCCCCGGTGGAGCAGTGAGGAATAACCGATGTTGGATTCCGTTAAGCGTGTGGCCCTCGCCGGATTCGCCGGCGTCCTGGTGCTGGGCGGGCTGGCGGCGTGCGGGTCAAGTGACTCGGAAGCGCCGAAGATCACCTCGGCGCAGGCAAGCGACAGCGCTGATCCCCTGGCCCCCAGGCCGCTGTCCCAGCGGACCACGGTGACCATGGCACAGGTGGGGGCGATCATCTCCAACCTGCCCGTGTACGTCGCCGACGCCAAGGGCGAACTGGAGAAGGAGAACATCGAGCTGAAGCTCGAGACCATCGGGATCCCCGACAACCTGCTGGTCGTGGAGCGTGGCGACGCCGACTTCACCAACGGCACCGTCTCGGCCGGCATCCTGAACTTCCAGGCGAGCGGCAAGAACGTCCGCCTGGCCTTCCCCGGCGGCACCACGCGGCCCGAGTCCAAGTTCGGTCTGTGGGTGTCGAAGAAGGTCGCCGGTGATGACGGCGTCGTCCAACCTGAGGAACTCAAGGGCCTGAAGATCTACGGCCCCTCGGGCCCGAACGTCAGTCTCTACTACTACCTGGAGCCGATCAACGCGAAGGCCGGGGACGGCGCGAAGATCACGCCCCAGGACGTCACGCTCGAAACACTCGCGGCCGCCGACGTCGCAACCGCCCTCACCAACGGCTCGATCGACGCAGGCCTCGTCCTCGACCCCTTCTGGCTGACCCTCAAGGAGAACGACTGCTGCGTCTGGGTGTCGGGCAAACCCGAGTACCCGGTCTCCGCCTACCTGTACGGCCCGTCGCTGCTGGAGAAGGAGCCGCAGGTCGGCCTCGCACTGACCAGGGCCCTCACCCGTACCGTCCGTGACCACCTCCAGGGCGACTGGACGAAGGACCAGGAAATCGTGAAGATCGCGAGCAAGTACACCGGTCAGCCCGGCGACACCCTCGTCAAGCTGCCCTCGGACGACTACGGCACCGGCGACCCCGCCCAGATGGCCGCGCGGCTGGACCAGCGTTACCTCGACGGCGCCCAGTCGGAGTTCGCCGCACGCAAGGTCGCCGGCTCCGCGATGCTCAACTACGACAAGCCGCTGGAGTACGCCTCCGTCTTCTACGACGGATTCCTGAAGGAACTGGCCGGATGAGCGTGATCGCGCACTCGGAGGCCGGGGTCAAGGTGCGGGTCGAAGGGGTCTCGAAAGTCTTCCCGCACAAGGCCGCGCCGGTCCAGGCGCTGGACGCCGTGGATCTCACCATCGGCGAGGGCGAGTTCGTCTGCATGGTGGGTCCCTCGGGCTGCGGGAAGTCGACCCTGCTGCGCATCGTCGCCGACCTGATGAAGCCCAGCACCGGCCAGGTCGAGGTGTCCCACGTCGACCCGGCCCGCCCATGGCGCTCGGTGGTGTTCCAGGACTACGGCATCTTCCCGTGGAAGACCGTCGCCCACAACGTACGCCTCGGCCTCCAACTCAACGGGGTGCCCAAGAAGAGGAGCGCGGAGCTGGCCGAGGCCTGGCTCGATCGTGTCGGCCTGGCCGACTTCGCCGACGTGCTGCCGGACACCCTGTCGGGCGGAATGCGCCAGCGGGTCTCGGTGGCACGGGCTTTCGCGCTGGAGCCCGAACTCCTCCTCATGGACGAGCCGTTCGCAGCCCTGGACATCCAGCTCCGCACGATCATGCAAGACGAGCTCGTGGCCCTGTGGCAGACGCAGCGGCGCTCGGTCCTGTTCATCACCCACAACCTGGACGAGGCCATCTACCTCGGCGACCGGGTGGTCCTGATGAGTTCGCGTCCCGGCCGAGTGGTCGCCGACTTCCCCGTGCCCTTCGAACGCCCGCGTGACCCGCGGATCCGGGGCTCGGCGGAGTTCGCCGAGCTCGAACAGCGCATCTGGGATCTGCTGCGGGTCGAGGTGGAGAAGGCGCTGCCCGGCACGATGAAGACCGGCACGAGGGATTCGCGATGACTGAAGTGAGGAGCGAGACGGTCAGCGATCCGGCCGGGCTCGGAGTGCCCGATGGCCAGGAGCGTGCGCGGACGGTGCGGGTCGTGCCGGGCCCACGGGAACGCGATCTGAAGGGGTCCGTGCGTCGCAGGCGCCGGCTGGACAACGTCCTGCGCTGGGGGACCCCGGTCATCCTGGTGATGTTGTGGCAGCTCACAGCCGTCAACGAGCTCATCGACCGCAACTTCTTCCCCGCGCCCACCGACGTGGCGGTCGAGGCCAGACGGCTGATCGAAGAGGGCATCCTGTGGGAACACCTGTGGGGTTCCGTCCGGCGCATCCTCGAAGGCACGGCCCTGGGGGCGCTGCTGGGGGTGACGATCGGCATGTGTCTCGGCTCGGTGCGGTCGCTGCGTGTGGCGATCGGGCCGATCATCAGTGCCCTTTACACGGTCCCCAAGCTCGCGGTCCTGCCGCTGCTGCTGCTCATCTTCGGCCTGGGGGAGCGGCCCGCCATCCTGCTCATCATGATCGCGGTCTTCTTCGTGGTCTGCATCTCGACGACGGCGGCGGTCCTGGAGGTTCCGAAGGGGTACCACGAGGCGTTCAACTCCATGAGCGTCTCCCGGGTCAGGCGGTTCCAGCACGTGATCATTCCGGCGGCCATGCCGGGCATCGTCGTCTCGCTGCGAATCAGCGCGGGAATGGCGGTCCTGGTGGCGATCGGCGTCGAGTTCGTCCACGGGGACAACGGGCTTGGATTCCTGATCTGGCAATCCTGGCAGCTGTTCCTCGCGCCGCGGATGTATGTCGGAATCGTCACCGTCGCACTGTTCGGTGTCGCCTTCCAGGGGGCGATCACCTTCCTCGGTCGCCGGTTGACACCCTGGATCCCGAGCGTCAGCGGGCGGTGAGGCTCCCGGAAGAGCCTGATGAACCACATGCCGGCGGTGCGGCGACGGCCCGCCGCCGGCACATCGTGCTGACTGGATCGGGTTGGGATTACCCTATGCTGGTTGATGGAACCAGCCACCGGAACGGAGGCTTGTCGCCCCCAACACAGCAAACGGAGATGCCGTCGTTGTCGTCTCGAACAGGAGCGGGCTCATGACGGTTGCGCGTCGCTCGGCGAATCGAATTCCGGCTGAGGAAAGACGGCAGCAGATTCTCGAATGCGCGACCGAGCTGTTCGCTCTCCAGGGTTTCGATTCGACGACCATGGATGACATCGCGCGGGCGGCCAAAATAACCAAGCGCACACTCTACCGATACGTGACCTCCAAGGAAGAGTTGCTTTTCGAGCTGCACGACAGCTTCACGGTGCAGCAGCTCTTCCCTCAGGCCACCGACAACGGTGACCCCGTCGATCTGCTGGTGGCGTTCATCTCCCGCCACGTGCAGATGGTCGCCGAACACCCGACCGCGATCGGAGTGTTCTTCGGAGAGCGCAAGCATCTCAGCGAGAAGAACGCCAAACTCATCGAGCGGCGCCGCGACGACTACGAGTCCGCGGCGGTGTCCATCATCCGCATGGGGATCGACCAGGGCGAGTTCGTCGACGTCAACGCGCGGGTCGTGGCGCAGGCGATGCTCGGGGCGATGACCGAGATGCACCGCTGGTACCAGCCGGACGGCCCGCTGACGGTGCCCGGGATCGCCGAGCTGACCACCGACCTGTTCCTGCGCGGCGCCGCCGCGGACCGGAGCCAGGCGCTGCCCACCGCGTCGCCCGCGCCCCAGGTGACGACCTCGGCGGTGAACGCCGGCCGCCAGAAGGTAGTCGACGCGGCCACCAAGAGTTTCGCCCGGGCCGGATACCACGCGAGCTCGATCCGCGACCTCGCCGACGTGGCCGAGATCACCAAGGGCGCCGTGATGTACCACGCCGGCTACAAACACGATCTTCTTGAGGAGATCCACCGCAACACCTACAAGGACAGCATCGCGCAGTTGCAGTCGGCCCTGCGCGGGGTCCCCACGGATCCGGTGGCAATGCTGGTCGCGCTCATCCGTTCCCACACCGAGTTCGTCGCCGCCCGGCGCGACGCCATCGCAGTGATCAACGAGAACATGCGCTACCTGGAACCCATAGCCCACCGCAGCATCGACAAGCTGAACGTGCGATGGGTGGCCATCTTCCGTGACGTGATCGAGGCAGGGGTCGACTCCGGCCGACTGCGCCCACTGGACGCGGGCCTCATGACGCGCACCCTCATCGGCATGTTCAACTCCGCGGCCCGCTGGTACAACCCGACCGGCCGGTTGAGCCCCGCGGAACTCGCCGACATTTTCGCCCGCCTCTTCGTGCTCGGGCTGCTCTCGAACGGCGAGTGACGGGAGGGGCATCCGCTCGCGGGTGAGCCCACAGTTCCCTGGCGGTCTGCAGGAATTCGGCCGCGCGGCTGTAGCGGTCGACCTCGGCCGGATTTCATGTATTATCGATCTAATATACATGAAATACCGGTGCTGCCCAGGAGGTGGACCATGCCCACCAATCCCGCCACCCACCTGCACGAACACCGCTCCGGCAGCCCCGACGGTTTCGCCGCCCTCGCGGCAGCCCGCGCGCTGGCGAACGACCTGACCTCAGCCTCCTACCCGGCCGACGGGTACCGCATCGACCGCCTCCAGGACACCGGCCTCCTCGCTATCAAGATCGGCGATCCCGGCGTCAGCCCGCGCGTCCTCACCAGAATCGTCACGATCATCGCCACCGCGGATCCCGACCTCGCCCACTTCTACCGCGCCCACCTCCTCAACGCCGCCGGCAGCGCCCACTCCTCCGGTTCCCTGGCCCTGCTCCTGCTCACCGCCATCGAACTGGGCGCCGCGAAACGCGCGCTGACCGGACCCGACACCTACCCGGCCTGGTCCGAACACGGCTACTGGAAACCCGCCCCCACAACCGAACGATCCACCGACCGCACCGCCGGCCTCCACGCCGTCGAAGCCCTCCTCGACACCGCGAGCGCCACCCTCGACTCGACGGCCATCGCCCACGTTCACGGCCAGGCGATGAGAGCCGTCGCCGGCCTCACCCGCGTCCGTTGAGGGAGATCGTCGAGGCCGCACCTGCGGAAGGTGAGCACGAGTACCCACGCCGGCCGAGGGCGCAGGCGAGGATGACGGCCGACTCTGTGATCAACCTGCCATCCGCTCTGCGGGCACCCTTGCTCTTGACGTGCGGGTCAAGGGTTAGGGTCGCCACGCCCTTTCGACCCGTACATCCGAGGAGCGGAGTATGCCGTCCCTTCCGCAAGTGTCAAGAGAAGTCCGGCTCGTCACCGTGCCGGACGGGCTGCCCAAGCCAGAGCATTTCGTGGTCGCCGAGGTCCCGCTGCCTGTGCCGGACAAGGGCCAGGTGCTGGTCCGCAATCGCTTCTTCCAGGTCTTCGCCGCGCTTCGCACATTGATCAGCGGGAGCGCGAAGGGCACGCCCATGCCGCCGCTGCGCCCCGGCGACACCCTGCTCGGACCCGCGATCGGGGAGGTCGTGTCGACCACCGGGGATGACGGGCCGCAGGCGGGCGACCTGGTCTCCCACTGGCTGGGCTGGCGCGAGTACGCGGTTGTGCCGGTCGGCCAGGTCAAGCTGCTGGGCGACGCGCTGCCCGACCCCGTCGCGCATCTGGGCCAGGGCGGGCTCGCCTACGCGGCGCTGACCAGAGATGCCGAGGTCAGATCGGGCGATACGGTGTTCGTTTCGGGTGCCGCGGGCGCGGTCGGCTCGCTGGCCGGGCAGATCGCCCGGCTGCTCGGCGCCGGTCAGGTGATCGGCAGCACCAGCTCCCAGGAGAAGGCTGATCGGCTGACCTCTGAACTGGGGTACGACGCGGCCGTGATCCGCGGCACGGCGACGATCGAGGAGCAGCTGGCGAAGGCCGCCCCCGACGGCATCGACGTCTACCTGGACAACGTCGGCGGCGACCACCTCCAGGCGGCGCTCGCCGTGGCCCGGCCCGGTGCCCGGTTCGTCCTGGTCGGTGCGCTGTCCGGGCAGATGTCACGCCACGGAACGGGTGGCACGGCGCCCGTCGAGCTCGACATCTACCAGCTGATCCTCAAGCGGATCTCCATACAAGCCTTCCAAGGCCGCGATGAGCAGGCGCGATCCCAGTGGCTCGAACGCTTCGGCGGCTGGCTACGCGCGGGCGACATCACGTTCCCGCACGTTCGGGTAGCGGGCATTGATTCCGCGCCGCAAGCGTTGCGGGAACTGATCGATGGACGGCATTTCGGGACCGTCATCGTCGAACTGTAGGACTTCTGGGAGGACTGATGCGCATCGGCGACGCCGCCGCCGCGGCGGGCACCACGCCCCGGGCACTCCGCTTCTACGAGCAGCGCGGGCTGCTGCCTCCACCCCCGCGCACGTTGACCGGCCAACGTGAGTACGGGCAGAGCGAGGTAGCCCGCGTCCGTATCATCCGCGAACTGCTGTCACTCGGGCTCACCATCGAGGACGTACGCACCTGCGCCGATCGCCTGCACCTCCTGGAGGGCGACACGCTGCCGCCGCGTGGCGGCCCCGGCTGCTCCACTGCGAACCGCGTGGTGGAACGCAGGCTCACCGCCCTCGACGAAGAGATCGCCCGCCTGTCCCGAGTGCGCGAACAACTCGCCGCTCGAGCCGGAGTCGAGGTAGACGCGACGACCGGCCGTGGTTGAGCCCGGATGGTGCCCGAGCTTGCCCGCTGCGGCATCCCGCCGGAGACGATCACCGCCATGACGGTAGGCGAGCCCGCCTGGTTGCTCGACCGATCCTGAGCCTCATGCGCGGACGCGCCGACGTACGGCGAACGGCGAGACGACCGCCCCGACGGCCGCGACGGCGGCGCCCAGCCAGAACAGGGCCGCGAAGGCGGAGTCGGGCACCGCCGCGGCGCGGCCGGAGACGGTCGAGGCGATGACGGCGGCGGCGAGCTGGCTGCCGATGACGCTGCCCACGGTGCGGATGATGTTGTTGATGCCGTTGGCGGTGCCCGTGCGGGCCGGCGGCACGACGTCGGCGATCAGCTTGGGCAGCGCCCCCATGACGAGCCCGGACCCCACCCCGACAACCGTGTAGAACACCAGGTGGTGCCAGTACGCGTCATGCGCGAGGGCGAGCGGCGCCGCCCCGGCGGTGAACAGCAGGAATCCGCCCGCCAGCGGCCAGCGCGGGCCGAGCGTCGCCGAGATCCGCCCGATCGCCATACCCGCCGGGATGATGGCCAGCATGCCCGGCAGCATCAGCAGGCCCGCCACAGTGACCGAGGCGCCGAAACCGGTACCTTCGGCTCCCGGTTCCTGCTGGGCCAGCAGCGGCATCGCCAGGTAGAAGAAGTAGGAGCCGGCGCCGAACAGCAGGGCGGCGGCGTGCGTGGCCAGCATCGGCGGATCGGTCAGCTCGCCGATGTCGATGAGCGCGTCGTCCCTGCGCCGCTCCACCGCGACGAGCGCGGCGAACAGCAGCAGGCCGAGCCCGAACAGGCCGAGCACCCACGCCGAGGTCCACCCCCATGAGGGACCCTGGGTGAGGGCGAGCAGTATCGAGACCAGGCCGAAGGCGAGCAGGGCGGCCCCGGGCAGGTCGAGGCGGCCCGGCGCGGTGTGGTGGTGGGCGGGCACCCACCGCCCCACCAGCACCAGGCTGACCAGCGCCAGGGCGGCGCCCAGAACGAACAGGTACCGCCAGGACAGGAGGTCGGCCAGCAACCCGCCGACCACCAGCCCGGCGCCGGCCCCGGCTCCGACGATGCCGGAGACCAGCCCCATCCCGTACGGCAGCCGGTCCCGGGGCAGTGCCTCGCGCAGGATCGCCATCGACAGCGGCACCACCGCCAGCGCCGCACCCTGCACGACCCGGGCGGCGATGAGCTGGCCGATGTTCTGTGCCAGCGCCGCGCCGGTCATTCCCACCGCGTACGCGACGAGCACGCCGACCATCACCCGACGCCTGCCGTACATGTCACCCAGGCGGCCCAGGAGCGGGGTGAGCACGGCGCTGGAGAGCAGGAACGCGCTGAGGATCCAGGCCGACCAGGTCGGCGTCGTCCGCAGTTCCCTGGTGAGCAGGCCGAGCGCGGGGACCACCGCCGTCTGCATGAGTGCGTAGCCGAAAACCGCCGTGACGAGTGCCGCCAGGACCCCGTTGCCGCTGTTGACACGGCCGGGTGGGCGCTCCGTCGGAGTGGGTGCGATCACGACCCCTCCCTAGTTCGCATCACGAATAGTTGGTACTGCGAACTAGATTAGTTAGGACTACGAACCATCGTCAACTAGACTCGTATCGGGAGGTGCCATGATCGACACGACGGTCGAGTCGGAGTTCGCCACCGCGCTGGTGCGGATGTCCCACCTGGTGCAGTACGTGTTCGTCGATGTCAGCCGCGAGCACGGCATCACCCCGCAGCAGGCGCAGCTGCTGTGCATGCTGATCGGCGGCCCGCTCGGCATGTCGGAGCTCAGCCGCCTCCTGCACCTGGAGAAGTCAAGCCTTTCCGGCCTCGTGGACCGGGTGGAGCGCCGCGATCTCGTCACCCGCGTCGGCGACCCCCGCGACCGCCGCACCTGCCAGGCCGGCCTGACCCCCGCGGGCGAACAACTCGCCCGCGACGTGCACAACGAGATCTCCGCGAGACTCGACGCGATGGGCCAGACCCTCCCGGACGCCGACAGGCGGCACGCCACCGCCGCCATCACGGCCCTGCTCGCCCAGCACACCCGCTGAACAGTCGGCCGCCCCAGGACGCCCAGTCCAAACATAATTCTTATTGTTTGATTGTGATGTCCCAGGCGCCGCCCGCTGTGCACCAGCCAGTTCTGGGATTCTGCTGGTAAAGGGTTGAAGAGCCGATCGCCCTGTGGTTGTGTTTGCTACGAATGCGCCGATAGGGCGATTCAATGTTTGTATGGCAATTTTATGTTTGGAAAATATGTTTGCGGGGGGCGAATGGAGAGTCAGGTCATCTCCGCGGACTGGCTGGCGCACCGGATCGCCGCTACCAGCGCGCGGGAGGTGAGCACTGGTCTGGCCCGCCTCATCGACTCCGGCGAGGTGCCGGCCGGGGCGCGGCTGCCCACCATCCGCTCGCTCGCGGCCACGCTGAACGCGAAGGTGAGCACGGTGACCGACGCATGGGTGCTGCTGCGCCACGACGGGTTGGTCGAGACCAGCCGGCGGGGCGGCACCCGGGTCATCGGCCCGCGAGAGCGGGGATCGTCCACCGCCGCCGCGACGCCGTTCGCGGGCTGGGCCGCGGTCGAACTGATCCACGCGCTCCCCGACGTCGCGCTGGTGCCGCCGACGGCGGGGATCTTCGCCGCCGCGGTCGACCCGGGGCGCGCCATGGACCACACGTGTGTGATCGACCGGGTGCTGCGCTCACGGTTGGCGGAGTCCTGGCCGTTCCCCGCCGACTCCTTCGCCGCGCTTCCGAGCGGCTACGCGGCGCTGCGGATGACCGTGCGCGCGGCGCTGGCCGGGCGCACGGGGGTGGTCGCGGCGCAGACACCGGGGCTGCTGCGCACCGCCAGCGTGATCAGGGAAGTCTCCGGCCGCGCGCTCGCGGTCGACGGTGACGAGCAGGGTCCGCTCCCGGAATCACTGGACCGGGCCCTGCGCGCCGGCGCCGAGATCTTCGTCTACCAGCCCTGTGGTCAGGTGCCGCTGGGCGTCAGCCTCACCCCCGAGCGCCGCGACGCGCTGGCCGACGTCATCGCCGGCCACGGCGCCCGTACGCTGATCGTCGAGGAGGACGCCGCTGCGGGGCTGTTCCGCGGTGCGACCCTGGGGGCGCGCTTCCCGGAGCGTACGGTGCGCATCAGCCAGTACTGGCGGGCGTTCGGCGGCGATCTCGCGGTCACCGTCGTCGGCGGCGCTCCGGCGGTCGTCGACCGCCTGCGCGAGGAGCAGCGGGGGAGCGGGGTGCGGGTCGGCGGACTGCTGCAGAGCGTGCTGGCCAGCCTGCTGGCCGATCGTGACGCCTGGGCGCGGGCGGCGGCGGCAGGCGAGGTCTACACGCGGCGTCACGCCGCCCTGCAGCGGGCCCTGCGCCGCCGTGACCTGCGGGTGTCCTCGCGCGGCGGGCTGTTCGCCTGGATCCCCGTCCGCGGGGAACTCGGTGCGGTGGCGGATCTCGCGGCGCTCGGGATCAGGGTCGTGGCCGGCGGCAACGCCTGGCTGGAACCGGACCCGGAGCCGCACATCCGCATCGCGACCACCCGGCTTCCCGACGATCCGAACCTGGTGGAGGACCTGGCCGCCGCCGTGGCCACAGTCGCCTCCGGCCTCGCGCTGGTGGATGTCGAATGACACCTGCGCGCCGATCGTTCACGGCATCGTTGCGGAGGGTCCTGCCGTATGCCAGGAGCGTGATTCCGCGGCTCGGTTTCGGCCTGGCGGCGGCGGTCTGCGCGGCGCTGCTGGGGCTGGCGATCCCGCAGGCCCTGCGGTGGATCGTCAACGACACGCTGACCGGCGGCGGCGAGCGGCGACTGTGGCTTGGCGTGGCGGTGGTGGCCGCGCTCGGCATCGGCGAGGCGGCGCTCATCGTGACCCGTCGCCGCACCCTGGTCGGACCGGGCACCCGGCTGGAGTCGGACCTGCGTGTGCTGCTCTTCAGCCACCTGTCCGACCTGCCGCTCTCGGTCCACGGCCGCTACAGCGGCGGGCAACTGCTCAGCCGCACCATCAGCGACGTGCGCCGATTCCGGCGATGGCTCATCTTCGGCCTGAGCCAGACCTGTGTGAACGCCATCACCATCGTCGCCGGCGTCGTGCTCATCCTGTGGATCGACTGGGTGCTGGGCCTGGTCTATCTTGTCGGCTCGGTCCCGGCGCTGGCGCTGAGCTTCCGCGCCCGGGGTAGGTACGCCGTGCTGTCCCGCCGCGCCCAGGACCAGGCCGGCGACCTGGCCGCCACCGTCGAGGAGGCGGTACACGGAATCCGGGTGCTCAAGGCGTTCGGCCGGGAACGCGACGCCCTCGACGGCTTCACCGAGCGGGCCGGCGCGCTGCGAAGAACCGAACTCGGCAAGGCCGGCCAACGGGCCGTCATGACCTTCGCCGTGACGGGGGTACCGGACATCCTGCTCGCAGCGCTGTTGTTCGCCGGTCTCCACGAGATCTCCACCGGCGACCTGACCGTCGGCGGCCTGCTCGCGATCTTCACGCTCACCGCGGTCATGGGCGGTCCGCTGGAGCGGCTGAGTGAACAGTTCGCGGTCTCGATGGAGGCGAAAACCGCTCTCGACCGGTTTCTGGAACTTCTCGACCACCGTCGCGGCATCGCGGACCCTGCCCAGCCGAGGCCCGTACCCGACGGTCGCGGCCAGGTCGTCTTCGACCGGGTGTCGTTCTCCTACGACGGCACGCAACCGCTCCTGCGCGACGTCGACCTCGTCATCGAGCCTGGGGAGACGCTGGCGCTCGTCGGGCTCACCGGCAGCGGCAAGTCCGCGATCGGCCAGCTCATTCCCCGGTTCTGGGAGGCGAGCGCCGGCGCGGTGCGGATCGACGGAGTGGACGTGCGCGAGCTGCGCCGCCACGATCTGCGCCGGCTGGTGGCGGTCGCGTTCGAGGAACCCGTCCTCTTCTCGGCATCGGTACGGGCGAACGTCACGCTCGGCGCGCCCGAGGCCACGGACGAGGAGCTGTGGGAGGCGTTGGAGATAGCGCACGCGGACTTCGTGCGGGAGTTACCCGACGGGCTCGACACCCGGATCGGCGAGGAGGGCATGAGCCTGTCCGGCGGTCAGCGGCAGCGGCTCTCGCTGGCGCGGGCGATCCTGTGCCGGCCGCGGGTGCTGGTCCTCGACGACCCGTTGTCGGCGCTGGACGTGCACACCGAGGCCGCCGTGTCGCGGCGGCTGCGGACGCGTCTGGCGGGCACCACCACGCTGCTCATCGCCGGCCGCCTGTCGAGCATCGCCCTCGCCGACCGGGTCGCGGTCCTGCACGGTGGGCGGATCGTGGCGACCGGTACGCACGACGACCTCGCCGCCGGCAGCGCCGTCTACCGGTCCATCGTCTACGGTGAGCCGCACGCCGCGGCACGACCGGCGCCGACCGTGGTGGGCACATGAGCCACGGTGCGCCGCCCGGGGTACCGAGCGTGGCCGACAGCGTGGCCGACGGCGTGGCCGATGAGGACCGGATCGAGCTCGACAAGGCGGCGAACCGTGCCGTGCGGCGGCGCTCCTTCCGGCTGCTCGGCAGCCTGCTGCGCCCGATGCGCGCCAGGGTCGCCCGGCTCGTCGCCGTCGTCGTGGCCGCCCAGGCGGCCCGGGCCAGTGGTCCGCTGCTCATCGCCGTCGGGGTCGACGAGGCACTGCCGCGACTGCGCGCCGGTGACGCGCGGTCCGCGCTGTGGTACGGCGCCGCGCTCGTGGCGGTGGGCCTGGCCGGCGGCGCGCTGAGCTGGCTGTCGATCCGGCTGACGGCCGCGGTGAGTCAGGCCGCGCTGCTCGACCTGCGGCGCCGGGTGTTCCGGCACTGCCAGCGGCTCGATCTCGACTTCCACGGAAGCTACACCTCCGGCCGGGCCATCGCCCGGCAGACCAGCGATGTCGACGACATCCGCGAACTGCTCGACACGGGTGCCGGCCAGCTCCTGTCCGGCCTGATGTTCATGCTCCTCAACGCGCTCCTTCTCCTGCTGCTCGACCCGCCGAGCGCGGCGGTCCTCGTCCTCGCGCTGGTGCCGGTGTTCGGCGTGACCCGGTGGTTCCACCGCGCGTCGCAGCGGCAGTACCGCACGTCGCGGACCGCCTCGGCCAACCTCATCGGGCATTTCGTGGAGACGATGGTCGGCATGCGGGCCGTACAGGCGTTCCGGCGCGAGCGCGGCGCGGCCACGGAGTACGCGGGCCTGTCGGAGGCGTTCCGGGACGCCGACATGCGGACCATCTCGCTCAACGGCGTCTATGATCCCGCGCTGGTCCTGATCGGCAATCTGACCGTCGCGGCGCTGCTGGCGATCGACGGTTACCGGATGCTCTCCGGTGAGCTCGCGATCGGCACGTTGATCGCCGCGGTCCTGTACGCCAAGCGGTCGTTCCAGCCGCTGGAGCAGATGGCGCGCTTCTACAACGCGCTGCAGGCGGCGGTGGCTTCGCTGGAGAAGATCTCCGGGTTGCTCGCGCGGCGCCCGGCCGTCGGCGAGCGCCCGGTTCCGGTCGCGCTGCCCACCGCGCGCGGCGAGATCGCCTTTGAGGGCGTGGTCTTCCGGTACCGCCCGGGCGTCGACACCGTGCCAGGGCTCGACCTGCGGGTCCCCGCGGGGCAGACCGTCGCGCTGGTCGGGGGGAGCGGTGCGGGCAAGTCCACGATCGCGCGGCTGCTCGCGCGCTTCTACGACGTCGCGGCGGGGCGCGTGCGGCTGGACGGGATCGACGTACGCGATCTGTCCTTCGCGGATCTGCGGCGGCACGTCCTGCTGGTGACGCAGGAGAGCTACCTGTTCAGCGGCTCCGTCGCCGACAACATCGCGCTGGGCAAGCCGGGCGCCACCCGGGACGAGATCGTCGCGGCGGCTCGCGCGGTCGGCTGCGACGGCTTCGTCCGCGCCCTGCCGGATGGCTACGACACCGAGGTCAACGCCAGGGGCGCCCGGCTCTCGGCCGGTCAGCGGCAGCTGGTCTGCTTCGCCCGCGCGTTCCTCGCCGACCCGACCGTGGTGGTCCTCGACGAGGCGACCAGCTCGCTCGACCTGGCCGGTGAGGCGGCGGTGCAGCATGCCCTGGTGCGGCTGCTCGAGGGCCGCACCGCCCTGATCATCGCGCACCGGCTGTCCACGGTGGAGATGGCCGATCGGGTGGTGGTGCTGCGCGACGGCCGGATCGTAGAAGACGGGTCGCCGGCGACGCTGCGGGAGCGGGGCGGCGACTTCGCGCGGATGTCTCACCATCCGAGAGGAAGAAACCAGAGTATTCCAATCTGATTTGTAGGGATATATGCTGATGACAGTTCGAGGAGGTGCGATGTTCATCCAGACGAAGCCGGGTGTGGGGCCGATCGGCCGCGCGCCCGACTCGTGCCGATGTCGGCTGCACCTCGCACCAACGTTCCGCCGCCGAGGCGGCCTGGCTTAGAGCTCCGCCGGATACCGGACCGGCGGTCGCCGCACACATTCCCGGCAGACCCTCTATCACGCTGACGCGCTCGCGTCCCGCAGGGACCATTGCCGGCCAAAAACCTACTTATCTGATTGGTTAAATCCTCTTTTGCGAGTGAGGTGCCCCATGACGCGCGTGCCGAAGGCAGTGCGCTGGTCCGACACCGTGCGCGTGCCGTTGTCAGGACGGTTCCTGCTCCGGCGCCTGCTGCAGGGCCTCCTGGCCGTCTGGATGGCGGTCACCGGCGCCTTCGTCTTCCTCAACGCGACCGGCAGCCCCGAACGCCTGGTCGCGCCGCCGGACGCCAGCCAGGAAGAGATCGACCGCATCGCCGCGGCGTACGGTTTCGACCAGCCGCTGCCGCGGCAGTACGTCGACTTCTTCGTGAAGACCTTCACCGGCAGCTTCCCCGACTCGGTGAACTACCACGTACCCGCCATCGACGTGGTCCTGGACGCGGTCCCCGCCACGGCGCTGCTCGGCTCCGTCGCCTTCGTGGCCGGCAACCTCCTCGGCCTGCTCATCGGATACGTCTCCGCGACGAGCCGCTGGTGGCCGCTCCGGTCGCTGCCGCTCGGGCTGAGCCGGATCGGGCATTCGCTGCCCGCCTTCTACCTGGCCCTGCTCCTGGTGATCCTGTTCAGCGTCCACCTGCGCGTGCTCCCCTCGGCGGGGTACGGCACCGTCGAGAACCTCATCCTGCCGGCGACGGTGCTGACGATCGGCGTGCTGCCGGGCGCCGCGCGCCTGTACCGGGCCCAGGTGCTGGAGACGGCGGGCGAGGATCACGTCATCACCGCGGTCGCCAAGGGGGTGAGCCGCAACCGGGTGCTGCTGCGCCACGTCGGCCTCAACGCGCTCGGCCCCGCGCTGTCGCTGATGGGCATCCAGCTCGGCGGGCTGATCGCCGGAGCCGTCACGATCGAGGTCATCTTCCGCTGGCCGGGGGTCGGCTCGATGCTGATCGACGCGGTCAACGACCGCGACTACTCCGTCGCGCTGACCGGCGTCCTGTTGGTCGCGGTCGCCTACATCCTGGCGACGCTGGTCACCGACATCCTGGCGGCGCTGGTCGACCCGCTCGCGAGCCGGAGGGCCTGACCAATGAGCACCTTGGCCGGTCTCACCGCCCCCGGCACGCGGGGGCGAGGCGCCAGGCGCCGGCAGTGGTGGCGCTACGCCGCCGTGGCCCCGGCGGCGCTGATCACCCTGGCGATCGTCTTCGCCCCGCTCCTGGCGCCGTACCCGCCCAACGCCCAGGATCTGGCGAGCATGTCCCAGCCGCCGTCGCTGACGGACGGCCACCTGTTCGGCACCGACCTGTTCGGCCGGGACGTGTTCTCCCGGGTGCTGCACGGCGGGCGTCCTCCGCTGCTGATCGGCGTGCTCGCCGTGGCGGCCGCCGTGGCCGTCGGGGTGGCGTTCGGCGTGCTCGCCGGCTTCCGTGGCGGCCGGCTCGACTCCGTGCTCGCCCGTGTCGCCGACATCCAGCTCTCGGTGCCCGGCATCGTCATCGCCCTGTTCGTCCTGGCGATGCTCGGCGGGGGCTTCGTCAACGTGATCCTGGTGATCGCGCTGGAGTCCTGGCCGCTCCACTTCCGGGTGACGCGAGCGCTCGCCCAGGGCCTGCGCAACCGGGCCTTCGTCGAAGCGGCGCGGGTCTTCGGCCTGCCGACCCGCACCATCATCACCCGGCACCTCGTCCCGGCGCTGCTGCCGGTCATCGCGGTGACCGCGACGGCGAACTTCGTCACGGCGGTGCTGATGGAGGCCAGCCTGAGCTTCCTCGGCCTGGGCATCCAGCCGCCCACCGCGGACTGGGGCCTGATGGTCAGCCTCGGGCGGACGCAGATCGCCTCGGCGTGGTGGGTGTCGGTCTTCTCCGGCCTGGCGCTGGCCGCGCTGCTGTTCTCGGCCCAGTTACTCGGTGACGCGCTGGCCAAGCGGTTCTCGCTGGAAGGAGCCGACACGTGAACTCCACAGGACACGTGCTGTCCGTACGCGACCTCACGGTCACGGCCACCCGGGACGGGCGCGAACGGGAGGTCGTCGCCCGCGTCAGCCTCGATGTCGCTCCCGGTGAGATCTTCGGCATCGTCGGCGAGTCCGGCTCGGGCAAGACGATGCTGACCAAGGCGGCCACGGGCCTGCTGCCGGGCACCGCCAGGGTCAGCGCCGGGACCATCGAGATCCTCGGCCGAGACGTCACCAACGCCGACGCCCGGGCCTGGCGATCCATTCACGCTCACCACATCGGCGTCATCTTCCAGAACGCCGCGACCGCGCTCAACCCCAGGATGACGGTCTTCAGCCAGGTCCGTGAGGCGCTGCCCGCGACCCGCGAGCGCGGCCGGCTCGCCGACGCGCGGCGGGTACGGGAACTGCTGGAGACCGTGGAGATCGACCAGGCGGCACGGCGGCTCCGGCAGTACCCGCATGAGCTGTCCGGGGGGATCGCCCAGCGGGTGGTGATCGCCATGGCGCTGGCCCGCGACCCCAAGCTGCTCGTCGCCGACGAGGCCACCACCGCGCTCGACGCCGTGGTCCAGCGCCAGATCCTCGACCTGATCGGTTCGCTGCGCCGGTCGCGGGACCTGTCGGTGGTCCTCATCTCACACAACCTCGACGTCGTGCGGGACCGCTGCGACCGTACCGTGGTCATGCGCCGCGGCGAGGTCGTCGAGGCGGGCGACACCCGGGGCCTGCTGACCACGCCCGTCCATCCCTACACCCGGGAGCTGCTCGCCGCGTCGCCGTCGGTGCTGCTGTCGGGCCCGCGTCTCCACGAGCGCCCGGCACCCCCCACAGGCGAGCCCCCCGTCGTCTCGGTGCGGCAGGTCACCAAAAGGTACGCGCCGCAGGCCAAGAGTCCTGGCGGCGGGCCGCGCACCCGACCGCGTGCGGCGGTCGAGGCCGTGAGCCTGGCCGTGCACCCCGGCGAGATCGTCGGCCTGGTCGGCGCGTCGGGGTCGGGCAAGACGACGACCGCGCGGATGCTCGTCGGTCTGGTCACGCCCGACACCGGCACCGTCCAGTTCGACGGCCGTGACGTGACCGGCCTCAGCCGCCGGGAGCGGGCCATGTGGCGGCGCGATGTCCAGTTCGTCTTCCAGGACAACTACGGCGCGCTCAACCCGCGCTACACGGTGGCGGAATCGGTCCTGGAGCCGCTGCGGGCGAGCGGGCGCACCCTGCCCGAGCTCGGCTGGACCGGCCTCGGTGAAGTCCTGAGCGCGGTCGGGCTCGACGCCGGCTTCGCCGGGCGCCATCCCCGGCAGCTGTCCGGCGGCGAACGACAGCGGGTCGGCATCGCACGCGCCTTGGTGAGCCGGCCCAAACTGATCGTCGCCGACGAGCCGGTCTCGGCGCTGGACGCGACGATCCAGAAGCGGATCCTCGACTTGATCATCGAGCTGAACCGCAGCCACGGCACGGCGTTCCTGGTGATCTCGCACGACCTCGGCGTCATCGCCTATCTGTGCTCGCGGGTTCTGGTCATGAACGAAGGCGAGGTCGTCGAGCACGGCGACGTCGCGAGTGTCCTGGGTGCGCCGAGGCACCCCTACACGGCCGAGTTGATCGCTGCGGTCGCCGCCGGCGGCGTCCTGGCCGCGACCTCGGCGGGCGCGGCCGATCAGGCGGGCGCGGAGATCACGGAGTCCAGGAGGGCCGCATCGTGACAAGACAGAACGGCAACGGCATCCACATCGGGGTGAACATCACGGGGGTCGGCTCGCACAACGGCGCGTGGCGGCTTCCCGAGGCCGACGCCCAGGCGGGGTTCAGCCTCGACTACTTCGTGCGCGTGGCACGCCTCGCCGAGCGAGGTCTCATCGACGCCTTCTTCCTCTCCGACGTCCCGCGGCTGTCGCCCGACGTGGAGACGACCCCGCAGCACCAGAGCTTCGATCCGCTGGTGCTGCTGTCGGCCCTGGCGCAGCACACCGAGCGGATCGGGCTGGTCGCCACGATCTCGACCACCTGGCACCACCCGTACAACCTGGCCCGGTCGCTGCTGTCGGTGGACCGGGTCTCCAACGGCCGGGTGGGCTGGAACATCGTCACCAACCACACCCCCGCGGTCGCGCTGAACTACGGCCTGGACACGATGATCGAGAAGGCCGAGCGCTACGCGAGGGCGAGCGAGTTCGTCGAGGTCGTGCTCGGGCTGTGGCAGACCTGGGCGCCCGACGCGGTCGTCGCGGACAAGGCCCGGGGCGTCTTCGCCGAGCGCGGCAAGGTCCGGGGCATCGACTACGAGGGCAGGCACTTCCGGGTCCGCGGCGGATCCGCGGTCCCGCCCTCGGCCCAGGGCTACCCGGTCATTCTGCAGGCCGGCGCGTCCCCGCACGGGCTGGAACTCGCGGCGCGCTTCGCCGACGCCGTCTTCGTGGCAGCCAGCGAACGCCAGGTGGCGGTCGACTATCGCAAGAAGCTGGCCGCCGCGCGGTCCCGGGTGGAGCGCTCCTCCCCGGCGGAGATCCTGGTGATGCCGGGCGTCACGGTGAACCTCGCCAGCACCGACGAGGAGGCGCACCGGCGCCGCGCGGAACTGGACGAGCTGGGCGACAGCGCACACCGGCTGGAGTTCCTCGCCGGGCGCCTGGGGCTCGATCCCGCGACGCTCGACCTCGACAAGCCGATCGACCGCGACCGCATCGACGTCGAACGGCAGTACCGCCGCAACTCCGAGGGGTTCGTCGACTCCGTCCTGCACCTGGTCGACCAGGGCAGGACAGTGCGGGAGATCCTGCGCACGGGGGCCGGGCACACCGGATTCGTGGGAACCCCGCGGGGCCTGGCCGACAAGCTCGAACACTGGTACCGCAGCGGCGCGGCCGACGGGTTCAACCTCGGGTTCGACGTGGTCGAGGAAGGACTCGCCGCCTTCGTCGACGAGGTGGTCCCGATCCTGCAGGAGCGGGGCCTCTACCGTGCCGACTACCAGGGCACCACGCTGCGGGATCACCTCGGCCTGCCGACGCCGCCGTGGCGGCCGTCGTCGGCCGGCTCCCGCGGCGGGGCCGGGAGACCCTCCGGCACCACCGGCGACCGACCGGCCGACTCGCCGGTGACCACCGCACGGCTGGTCCTGGAGAGCGACGAACGCCTCCGCGCGGGACGGCAGTGGCTGGCCGGGCTGCCCGCCACGACGAGCCGGCGTGAGCTCGAACCGCTGCTGACCGCAGAGCCGGCCCCGCTCAGCCCGGTGGAGTCCTGGGGTGTCGCCCTGGAGCTCGGCCACCGCGGCGAGCCCGAAGCGCACCTCCTCGGCACAGGCGTGGCGCGGGCGCGACTGGCCGACCCTGAGCTGCGCCGGCCCTACGCGACGGTGTGGGCGACCGCGGTCAGCGTCGGCGCGCTGCTGCGCTGGCGCGAGGTCGCGGCGCATCAGGTCACCGCCGGCGGAGCCGCGCCCACGGATGATCCCCTGACCCTGGAGCGGCTGGGCCGGGTGGACGCCATCGCGTGGGCCGGGGCGACCGCGCTCGACGCCCTGGTCGAGGAGGCCGCCGGGCAGTTCGCCCCCGGCTCCGGCGGCGCGGGCGACCAGATCGGGCGACGGATCGCGGCGACGGCCGCGGCGGTGGCGAACCTCGCCGCGTGGACGCAGCACGACCTGGTTCCCGGCGAGGCCCAGGCCGACCCCTATCTCGATGCGCTCACCTACTTTCTCGCTTCGACCCGCGCGCTGCCCCACTCCTACCTGCAGCAGGCGGTCGGGCGGCATCTGCTGACCGGCGAACCCGTCTTCGCCGCCGACCGCGGCCCGCTCGTGCGGGCCGGCAATGGGAGGAACCAGTGACCACACGACTGGAAACCGTCCTGACCCGCGACTCCGACCGCTACCGCGCCTTCCTGGCGGAGATCGCCGAGCGCTCGCGCGGGCGGGAGGAGCAGCTCGAAGGATTCACCGATCTCGTCGAACTCCTGCGCTCCTCGGGGTTCAGCGCCTTCCGGGTACCGGTGGAGTACGGCGGCAGCGGCGGCTCGATCGAGGACCTGCTCGCCATCGTGGCCGACATCGCCCAGGTCAACCCGAACCTGGCCCACATCGTGCGTACGCACTTCGCCTTCGTCGAGGCGCGGCTGCGTTCGACGCGGGAGCGCGAGCGCGCGTACTGGCTGCGCCGTGCGGCGGCGGGCGAGTTGTTCGCGAACCTGGCCGGAGAGCTCTCCGCGAGCGCGGTCGGGAGGCTCCGCGTCGAGAAGTTCTCCACCACGGTCACCTCGGACGCCACCGGCCGGCACCTGTCCGGGGAGAAGTTCTACTCCACCGGCAGCCCGTACGTGGACCTGCTCGCGGTCTCCGCATCGGTCGCATCGGACGGCCGCAGCGTGACGGCGGTGGTGCCCCGCCGCCGGGAGGGGGTGCGCCTGCTGCACGACTGGGACGGCTTCGGCCAGCGCCTCACCGGTTCCGGTACGACCGTCTTCGACGACGTCGCCGTCGGCGACGACGAGCTGATCGAGGACGGCGAGGGCTCCGGCACCGACCTGAACTACTACGTGCTCGGCCAGATCTACATCCTCGCCATGCAGGTGGGCATCCTGCGCGGCGTCGTCGACGACGGGATCGCGCTGTTGCGCTCCCGTACCCGCAACTTCTCCACCGCGCTCGCCGCCGACCCGGTCAACGACCCGCAGCTGTGGCGGGTGGTCGGCGAGCTGGCGTCGGTCGCCGCCCTCGCCGGCGACCTGGTCCGCTCGGCGGCGCGGGCCTTCGACCGGGCGATGGCGACGGTGCTGGCCCGTGATCCGGACCCGTCCCTGGCCCGGGAGTTCGCCGTCCGCATCGCGCGCGCGAAGGTGGTGATCGACCAGGCCGGGCCGTACGCGGCCAACCTGCTGTTCGATCTCGGCGGGGCGTCCTCGACGCGCGGCAGGCTCAACCTCGACCGGCACTGGCGCAACATCCGGACGGTCTCCACGCACAATCCCGCCGCGACCAAGGCGCGGCTGCTCGGCCAGTTCCTCATCGACGAGGAACTGGAGTCTCCCGCTCTGTGGTAGCCCGAAAGGACCCCATGTCACACCGCATCCTCGGCCGGACCGGCCTGCAGGTCACCCCGCTCACCCTCGGCACGCTCAACCTCGGCCACGCCACGGCCGAGCACCACGAAACCAGTCGCCAGGTCATCCATACGGCTCTGGACGCGGGCATCAACGTGATCGATACCGCCGACTCGTACTTCCAGGGACAGTCCGAGGAGGTGATCGGGGAGGTCCTCGCCGAGCGCGGCGCCCGCGACGACGTCCTGCTCGCCACGAAGTTCTTCCGGCCCAAGGGCGGCCCGCTCCGCCAGGGCGGGACCCGCCGGTGGATCTTCCAGGCCGTCGAGCTGAGCCTCAGGCGGCTGCGCACCGACTACATCGACATCTACCAGTCCCATCGGCCCGACGAGCTGACCGACATCGACGAGACGCTCGGCGCGCTGACCGATCTGGTGTCACAGGGCAAGATCCGCTACTTCGGGACCTCCACCTTCGAGGCGCACCAGCTCGTCGAGGCCCAGCTGGTGGCCCTGCTGCGGCACCGGGAGCGCCCGGCCACCGAGCAGCCGCCGTACTCGATCCTGGTCCGCGGCGCCGAGCGCGCGGTGCTCCCTGTCGCCGAGCAGTACGGCATCGGGGTGCTGTCGTGGAGCCCCCTCGCCGCCGGCTGGCTCTCTGGAAGCCTGACCCGCTCAGGCGAGGAGCACGCCGTGCAGAGCTGGTCGCAGCGCCTGCGCAAACAGCCGGAGCGCACGAACCTGACGCTTGAGGAGAACCAGCGCAAGCTGGCGGCGGTCGGCCGCCTCAGCGCGCTGGCGGACGAGGCCGGCCTGACACTGATCGAGCTGGCCATCGCCTTCGTCCTGCACCACCGCGCGGTCAGCTCGGCCATCGTCGGACCGCGCACGGCCGACCATCTGCGGGCCGCCCTGTCCGCGCCCGAGGCCGGCCTGGACGACGCCGTACTCGACGCGATCGACGAGATCGTGCCGCCCGGCAGCGCGCTGATCGAGCGCGACCAGGGACACACGCCGTTGGCCCTGCAGGATGCCGGCCGCCGCAGGTGGGCCGGTCACCCGAACCCCGCGATTGGGAGGAACACCGCATGAGAATCGTTCAGCTGACGCCCGGGCTGCACGTCACCGAGGAACTGGACCCAGGGGTCGAGTTCAACGTCCGCCCCTGGATGTCGGCGGCCGCGCTGCGCCAGGCGGCCGCCGCCGGCGCGCACGTCCTGGACACGATCGACGGGCCCAGCGCCCGCCACTCCGACGCGGGCGCCCTGGCGGAAGGGGCGGACGTGGTCGTCATCGCGCCGCAGTCCACCCCGGCGCCCGGCGACGAGAGCCGGATCCGGCTCCTGGCGACCTCCCTGGTCGCCTCGCTCGCCGCGCGGGCGCCCTCGGCCCACACCGTGCTGGTCAGCCACTTCCTGGTCGGGCACGGCCGGGCGCACCCGAACGCCAAGGCCGGCACCTGGGGACTGCACGAGTTCGAACGCGCGCTGCGGAGCACCTCGCTGAGCTGGACGATCGTGCGGCCGACCTGGCTGTCGCTGGAGCCGGACACCCGGGCGTACTCGGTGCACGCCAGCCAGAGCCCGCTGGTCGACGGGCTGGTCAGCGCGCACGGCCTCGCCGCGACCATCATCGCGGCCGCGCGGGAGCGTACGGCGGCGCAGGGGACCACCTTCGGAATCTACGCGACCCCGCCGGAGGCCGGCGGGGTGTCCCTGCCGCGTTTCGCCGAACTCCGCAAGGACCGGGAGTTCCTCCGCGAGCGGGTGCTGACGTGAGCGGGCTACCGGTGGGGCAGCACGAATGGGAGGCCACCTTCGCCCGGGACGAGCAGGGCCGCCCGCTTCCCCCCAGGTTCCATCTGCTGTTGCTGGGCGACGTCGTGCGGACGCCGACGTCGCGTGACCAGTCGGCGCTGGAAACGCTCTTCGCGGAACTCGAACGACGCCACCCGTACGGCCCGGCGGGACTGCTGACCACGCTCGGCTGGGGGACGACCTGGTTCGAGCGCTTCACCCACACGGCCTCGCCGGTCAACCGGCCGGTCAAGATGGCGCGGTGGGAGGACCCGGTCCTTGAGGACTACGACTTCTTCATCCACCTCGCGAGCGACGAGGAGGCTCCGCTGCACGCGGCGAAGGGACTCCTCTTCGGCCCGGAGGGCACCGGGCTCGACGGCGTGCTGCGGCTGCGCGACGAGCGGACCGGTTTCGTGGGCGCCGGGCTGCCCGCGGAACGGGTCAGCTCGGTGGCGATCCCCGAGTCCTCCCCGTTGCTGTTCGGATTCCGTTCGGTGTACCGCAAGAGCCAGGCGCCGGAGGAGACCGTCACGATCCGTGAAGGGGAGTGGGCCGGTGGAACGACCGCGCACGTGAGCCGGATCGTGCTGAACCTGGAGCAATGGCACGCCAAGGACCGCGACGAGCAGTCGGCGTTGCTGCACGCGCCGACCGTCTCCGCGGCCGAGGCGGAGGCCTTCGTCGACGACGCGCCCAGTGACCACCTCAAGGCTCGCGCGACCGTCGCCGAGCACGGGATCATCGGCCATGCCCAGGCGGCGGCGCGGGCCCGGGTCAACGACGTCCCGTTGATCAATCGACGCGACTTCGCGACCCTCGACGACGGGGCGCCCGGGACGCATTTCGTCTCGTTGCAGCGGGAGCTGCGTGACTTCAACAACACCCGTGCGATCATGAACGGCTCCGACGCCGCCGACGCGCACCCCGCGGTGGGCGCCCGGCACCGCAACGGGATCAACTCCTTCATGACGGTGACGCGGCGCGCGACGTTCATCATCCCGCCGCGGCGACTGCGCGCGTTTCCGCACCTGACCACCAGGGGCCACGAGGTGGTCGCCATTCTCACCGAGGAACTCGCGACACCGATCGCCGAGGTACTCCGTGCGGGCGCCATTCCCGGCGCCGACGGGCGAGTGCCGGTACTGCGGGAGGCACTGGACCTGATCCGCGCGTCGGCGTGGGGCGAGGCGGTGGTCTCCGCCGTGCTCCTCGAACTCGGCGGCGAACTCGACGGCGAACTCGGCGGCGGGCTCGACGGTGTCGCCGCCGAGCTCGACGCCGTACTCGGCGGGCTCGACGGTGAACTCGCCGCGATCGTGCGGGGGCACCTTCGCCTCGTCAGGGAACTGCTCAGCGAGCACGGCCAGACGCACCTGGCGGGCGACATCGGGCGAGGGCACCTGCTGGGAGCCGCGCAGGCCGTCAACGTCGTGATCAGCGAAGCGGCCTCGGGCGGTGCGTTGCTGTCCGGGCGCGTTCGCGCCGAGTTCCCCTGGGAGCTGTTCGACACGCTCGTCCTCGACGTCGGCGGGCCTACCCGGTTCGCGGTGCCCACCTTCCGCGCGGGCGTCGAACCCGTTCCCGGTGCCGCCGGCGCGCGGGAGCTCACCTTCGACCAGGTGCTCGTCCCCGCCTACGACCGGCTCGCCGAAGCGCCAGGGCCAAAGGCCACACCGACCGGCACGGCCCGGAAGAACCAGGAAAGGTAAGTCATGCCCATTCTCCGCCGGGCGCGTCGACGACGTGCCGGAAACTCCGTGGTGATCACCGCGCTCGCGGCATCGGTGGCTCTGGCCGGCTGCGGCGGCTCCACGGGAGCGGCCCCGGCCGCCGACCGCGAAGCGCCCGTCGTGATCGCCGTGTCGAGCGTGGTCAGCCTCGACCCCGGGCTCGCCTCCAACAGCAAGGCCAACCTGACCGTCGTCGGCAACGTCTACGCCGCGCTGACCCGGTTCGGCGCCGACGGAAAGCTCGTGGGTGACCTCGCCACCGAATGGAGCCAGACCGCCGACGACGTCTGGACCTTCAAACTGCGCTCCGGCGTCACCTTCGAGGACGGCGAGCCGCTGACCGCGCGGACCGTGGTGAGCAACTTCGAGCGGCTCAAGAACGACGCGAAGCTCGTCGCCGGCGCCAAGGTGGTCTCGGCGGTGCGGGAGGCGGAGGCGACCTCCGACACCGAGGTGGTGTTCCGCACGCAGGGCACCTTCCTGTCCTTCCCCGGAATCGTGGCCGGGTGGCACCTCCTGCCGATCGAGTGGCTCAAGACCCACGACCCGAACACCGAAGTCAACGCGTCCGGCCCCTACAAGCTCGTGTCGTTCGCCCCGGACCAGAGCATCAAGCTGGCCGTCAACGAGACGTACTTCGGCGAGGCACCGCAGGTCAAGAGCGTCGAGTACCGCGTGTTCAGCGAACAGGCGGCGATCATCTCGGGTGTGCTCGCCAACGAGATCGACGTCGCGGTGCAGCTCAGCCCGTCGGACCTTGAGCAGTTCGAGGCGACCGGCGACTTCATCACGGGCGGTCGGCCGGGTAACCGCATCCACATCCTGCAGGTCAACGCCTCGAAGAAGCCGTGGGACGACCCTCGGGTCCGCGAGGCGGCGGCGATCGCCATCGACCGGGCGACCATCACCAAGACGATCCTCAAGGGCCTGGTCGAGCCGTCGCGCAAGCAGCCGTTCGGCATCGGTTACGTCGGCTACCAGGAGGACCTGGAGCCGTGGCCCTACGATCCGCCGCGGGCGCGGAAACTGCTCGAGGAGGCCGGCGCGGTGGGCGCCAGGGCGGAACTCGCGGTCGCCGAGTACCAGTTCCCCGGCGGCCCGCAGACCTCTGAGGTCATCGTGGAGCAGCTCAAGGCCGTCGGGTTCGACGCGGCGCTGCGCCGGCTGCCGCTGGCGACCTGGAGCGATCTGCTCAAGTCCGAGGAGACGGCCCCCGAGCTCATCTTCATCGGTGAGGCGTCGCCGTCGAACTCCAGCGCCGAGGCCACGCTCAAGTACCAGTCGAAGGAGGCCTACCCCGCGACCAACGCGAAAGGCCCGGTCAGCTCCGAGATCGACGCCGCCGTCCAGGCCGCGTGGACCGCGAAGACGGTAGCGGAGCAGGCAGCGGCGATCAAGCGGTTCACGGCCGAGAACATCCGCACGGTCCGCATCATCGACATGTGGCCCCAGCCTCAGACCTACGTGGTGTCCAAGCGGATCAAGTACACCCCCCGGGCCGACGACCTCAACCGTGCCTACGATCTCGAGTGGGCCAAGTAGCTGTTCTCCGTTCCTGTTCCCTGTTCCCGCCTGAGCACCCTCGGGCGGGAACCCGGGAGCGCCGTCATGAAGGAGTGAGAGTTGGCCTACATCGACGAGTGGCGGCACTGGCACGCCGCGCGGGCGGAAGCGCTCGCGGCCCCGTACGGGCCTCTCTCCGCGATGTGCGGTATCCGCGTGCGCGGCTCGGCGGGTGTCGCGCCCTACCCCGACGACGTGCACCAGATCCAACCCAGTTCGCCGGTCGGCTCCGACCTCGCCCACACCTGGGACGACAGGCTCATCAGAGTGCCGCTCTGCCTGCCCAACAACAGTGTGGACCTGGAATCGCTGACCCCGCAGCAACGGAATCTCATCGACGCCGAGGGCGTCTTCGCCCTGGACGCCATCGAAGACCGCATCCATCGGATCACGTTCGGCGGGCTTGAGGTTTTCGAGCCGCACTACGACTGGGTACTTCCCGCAACGGTCGTGGAACTGGAACCCGACCGGGTCGTACGGACCGTCGCCCCGTGCACCGACGGTCACGAACGCTGGATCATCCTCGACGCGCTGATCCAGTTCGAAATCGATGGGCGCCGGTTCGAACTGATCGCGACGCACGAGCCACGAGGGGCCTTCCACGCCATCTTCCGCGACGCGACGCGGGGCATGGGCTACCCATTCCGCAATATCCACGTTCCGGCCCCGGTTGTGGGGAATGAGACGACGATCGATTTCAACCGGGCAGTCCTGCCGCTCGCCGCCCTGTCGACACGCTTCCCTGCGGTTTCTGCGCCGCCGCGGAACCAGCTCGACGTCGCGGTCACCGCAGGTGAACACCGGCCGTACCTGGACGGTGGGCACCCGGCCACCGAGCCGGTTTAGTATTCCTGACGGGGCGGCCGTCGTAGATTAATCACGTCGCATATCGGAACAATTCAGACTCAACCGGACAGGCAGGGTATGCGCCCATGGCGAGACTCGGGGAACCATGAGGCTCTCGGCACGAACGGACTACGCGTTGCGGGCGGTGATCGAACTCGCGGCGACCGGCGGCGGTCCGACCTCCGCCGTCGAGGTCGCCCAAGCGCAACAGATCCCGCGTCAGTTCCTCGATCTCATTCTCCGCGACCTTCGCCGGGCCGGACTCATCACGAGCCAGCGCGGTTCCACGGGCGGTTTCCTGCTCGCGCGCAAGGCCGGCGAAATCTCGCTTGCCGACGTCATCCGCGCGGTGGACGGGCCCCTGGCCACGATACGCGGCGAGGCCCCGCAGGACCTGCGGTACGAGGGAAGCGCGCAGGCGCTGCAGTTCGTCTGGATCGCCCTGCGGGCCGACCTGCGGGCCCTACTGGAGAACGTCACCATCGAGAACGTCGTGACCGCCACACTGCCGGAACACATCATGCGGTCCGTCGAGGTGGCCGCCGCCTGGAAATCCTCACCGTCCTGAGCACGTCGCGCCGCACGGGCAGCCGGGGCCTCTCTAGCTCGTTGTGTTGAAGTGTGCGGCGCGGCGGTGGGTCCGGTGGCCTGGCCGGCGCGGGCGTTCGGGTGGTACGGCGGGAGCCGTACGGAAGAAGCGGCGTTTGCCGAGCTCGATCAGCGCGAGGTAGGCCAGCACCATCAGCACCAGGGCCAGGAAGAAGGCTCCGGGCAGTGGGCTGAACCCGAGCGAGGCCGCGAAGGGTGTAGCGGGAAGGACCGCCCCGACGGTCACCACGCCGAGCGCCGCGAGCAGCAGCGGCACACTGGGGTGGCTGCGGAAGAAGGGAACCCGGCGGGTGCGGACGGCGAAGATGACGAGGGTCTGGGTGGCCAGCGACTCGACGAACCAGCCGGAGCGGAAGAGGGCGGGCCCCGCGGAGAACGCCCAGAGCATCACGCCGAACGTGGCGAAGTCGAACAGGGAGCTGATCGGCCCGAAGAAGAGCATGAAGCGGCGGATCAGCGTGATGTCCCAGCGGGAGGGCCTGGCCAGTTGCTCCTCGTCGACCGTGTCGGTGGGGATGGCGAGCTGGCTGGTGTCGTACAGCAGGTTGTTGAGCAGGATCTGCGAGGGCAGCATCGGCAGGAAACCGAGGAAGGCCGAGGCGCCGGCGGCGCTGAACATGTTGCCGAAGTTGCTGGAGGTGCCCATCAGCACGTATTTCATGGTGTTGGCGAAGATACGTCGTCCGGTCACCACGCCGTCGGCGAGCACAGCGAGGTCCTTCTCCAGCAGGACGACGTCGGCCGCGTCCTTGGCCACCTCGGTGCCGGAGTCGACGGAGATGCCGACGTCGGCGGCGTGCAGCGCGAGCGCGTCGTTGACGCCGTCGCCGAGGAAGGCGACGTCCACCCCGCCCTGGCGGTGCAGCCGCACGATGCGGGCCTTCTGCTCGGGGTCGATCCTGGCGAAGACCGTGGTGGCGGGGATGGCCTCGGCGAGGCGTTCGTCGTCCATGCCGGCCAGGTCGTCGCCGGTGAGCGTACCGCCCTCGGGAAGTCCGAGCTCGCGGCAGACATGCGCGGCCACCCGCGCGTTGTCGCCGGTGATCACCTTGACCTGGACGCCGAGCTCGGCCAGCCGCCGCAACGCCTGACGCGCGCTGGTCTTCGGCGGGTCGAGGAAGACCAGGAATCCCAGCAGACGCAGGTCGTGCTCATCGTCTAAGGCCAGCTCCGCCTTGCCGGGTGCGGGTTTGGCGGCCACGGCGATGGTGCGGTGGCCCGCCGCGAATTCGGCCTCCAGCACGGCCCTGGCCGGGCCGGGCACGTCCACGCATCGGTCGAGCAGGGTTTCCGGCGCACCCTTGGCGATGATCATGCGCTGCCCTGCGGCATCGTCGGCCAGCACGGACACCAGGCGCCGGTCGTGGTCGAAGGGCAGCGTGGCGATCCGCCGCCAGCCGGCGGCCGCCGCCGACGTCCCAGGGGATTCCCACAGGGCCGCGTCCAGCGGGTTGCCGACGACCACCCTGCCGTTCTCGACCTCGGCGTCGGTGCAGATCAGGCCGGGTGCCAGCGGCAGCGGCGAGGGCGCGCCGGTGGTGTCGAGGGCACGCATGAAGCTGATCCTGCCCTCGGTGAGGGTGCCGGTCTTGTCGGTGTACAGCACTTCGATGTCGCCCAGGTCCTCGATGCACACCAGCCGCTTGACCAGCACCTTACGCCGTGCGAGCTGCCGGGACCCGGCCGCCAGGCTGGTGGAGACCACCGCGGGCAGCAGCTGGGGGGAGATGCCGACCGCGATCGCCAGGGAGAACAGCAGGGCGTCCAGGATCGGCCGCTGGAGCACCAGGTTCACCACGAAGATCGCCACGGTGAGCACCGCACCCACCTTGATCAGCAGCGTGGAGAAGCGCCGCAGCCCGATCTGGAACTCCGTCGGCGGCTCCTCCTCGCCCAGGCCGAGCGCGATCTTCCCGAACGCGGTGCCGCCGCCGGTCGCCACGACCACGGCGCTGCCGCTGCCCGCCTTCACCACGGACCCCATGAGGACGCAGGAGGAACCCGCGGGCTTGTCCACCGGGATCGACTCCCCGGTCAGCACGGACTCGTCGCACTGCAGCGCCGTACCCGACAGCACCAGTGCGTCGGCGGGCACCACCTCGCCCAGCCGCAGCCGCAGCACGTCACCGGGCACCAGATCCACGACGTCCACCTGGCAGGGCCGGCCGTCTCGCAGGACGGCCGCGTGGTGCCTGATCTGCTCGTGCAACGCCTGTACGGCTCGCTCGGCGCGGTACTCGTTGAAGAAGCCCAGCCCGACCGAGGCCAGCAGGATCACCCCGATGATCAGGGCGTCGGTCCGCTCGCCCAGGAAGAACGAGGCCAGCGCCGTCACCGCGAGCAGCACCAGCAGCGGCGAGCGCAACTGCCGCAGCAGCACCCGCAACGGGCGGGCGCGGTGCGAGCGCACAGCATTCGGACCGTACCCGGCCAGTCGACGCGCGGCCTCGCCAGAGGACAGGCCATCGGCGGAGGTCGACAGCGCCTCCAGCACGTCCGCGGGCCTCATCACGGCCGCGGCCGCGGCACCGAGCGGCACCACCTGTTCAGCGGTGGCGCCGGTCATACTGCTCACGCCCTTCGGCGGATCCAAGGGCCGATAGTCCCTGTACGGCAGCAGATGATGCGTTCCGTCCTCGTACGCGAGGGTACGGCGGGGCGCTCGCTTGCTTGGGCATGACCGCTCCGTTCCTAGGTACGTGTCGAGACCGATGCCCGGATCATCTTTCTCACCTTCGTGCGCCAGGCCCAGCGACACCTGGGTCCTTGGTCCCGAAAGGATCGTCTTTCGTACTCATAGCCGCCGGCGGACCCGAAGGAGCCCACGCTGATCACAGGTCGTTGCCCGCGTAGGACAGGTTGAAGCTCTTGTTGACCAGCGGGAAGTCGGGCACGATGGCGCCGCGCAGCGCCACCGGCAGGGCGGGCCAGTTGAAGAACGACGGATCGACGATCTTCACGTGGGCCAGCGTGCCGTCCGCGCCGAGTTCCACCCGGTGCACGATGGTGCCGCGCCAGCCCTCGACGATGCCCACTCCGGTGCCCTGCGGGCCGGTCGCGGGCACGGTGGCGGGCGGGCGGTCCAGCAGGCGGGCGATCAGCTCGATCGAGGCGGCGATCTCCCGTACCCGGACCTGGAACCTGGCCAGCACGTCCCCGCCGCTCTCGACGGCGGGCGGGAACGCCCCGAGGTCCAGGGTGGGATGGTCGCGGCGGGCGTCCACGTCCAGGCCGCTGGCCCGCGCGACGTACCCGAGCGTGCCGAGGTCCTTGGCGGCCTGCGCGCCGAGGACCGCGGTGCCGGTGAAACGGTCGGCGACCACCTTGTGCCCGAGGGCCAGCGCGGCGATCTCGGCGACGTCGGCCCCGATCTCCCGCAGCTGGGCGGGGTCGGGCAGCGACCGCAGCTTCACCTCGCCGACCGAGACCGCCTCGCGCAGCAGCCGGTGGCCCGTGACCTCCGCGTTGATCCGCAGGAGCCGCTCCCGGACCCGCCCGGCCTGGGCGTGCAGGATCGAGTGGGCGACGTCGTTGCAGAGCGCGCCAAGGTCGGTGACGTGGTTGTAGAGCCGTTCCAGCTCCAGCAGCACCGCCCGCCTCGCCTGGGCCTCCGGCTCCACGGTCACGCCCAGCGCCTCCTCCACGGCCAGGCAGTACGCCAGCGCGTGCCCGAGTGAGGTGTCGCCGCTGACGCGCTCGGCCAGCGGGAGCCCGTCGGCGACGGCGCGGCCCCGGAACAGCTTCTCGATGCCCCGGTGCACGAACCACAGGCGGGCCTTGAGCTTGATGATGGATTCGCCCACCACCGAGAACCGGAAGTGTCCCGGCTCGATCAGCCCGGCGTGCACCGGCCCGACCGGGATCTCGAACGCGCCGGGGCCTGCCACGGTCACGAACGGGAAGGGCCCCTCCGGATCGCCGAAGGAGGGCGGCGGGCCCGCGTCGGCGCGCATCGGATACCAGCCGCGCGGCCAGTGGTGGTGGCGGACGAGACGGCGCGGCAACGGGTGGTCGAGCGGGGTCACGCCGTACAGGTCGCGCACCTCGCGCTCGAAGCGCCCGGCCGGGAAGGAGAGCCCGGCCAGGCTGGGGACGGCCGGGTTCTCGAACGGCACCAGCAGCCGCAGTTCGCTGCGCCGGTCGGGGTCCGCGGCCGTGAACAGGTAGACCAGGCCGAATCCGCGGGCCTGCTCGTGCGCGGACACCAGCGCCAGCCGGTACCCGTCGCCCAGCAGCCGCTCCGCCTCCCCCGGCAGGTCGCGGGGGCGGATCTCGGTGACGGTGCGGATGCTCACGGGGCGACTCCGGTGGCGATGGCGGCGGCCGAACCCAGCAGGTCGCCCAGCGGGCCGAGGGTGATCCCCAGCACCGCGCACACGCCCAGCGCGGCCACCAGCGGGATGGCGCCCCGATCCACCCGATCTGTCCGATCTCCCGGCTCCGACGACCGGCCGAGCAGCATCAGCAGGGCGTGCCGCCCGACGGCGGCCACGATGACCAGCATCAGGGCGAACGCGGCCACGATCACCCAGCCGAGCCCGGCGCCGAACCCCGCCCTGGCGATGCCGAGCTCGCTGGCGAACAGGCTGAACGGCGGCATGCCCAGCAGTGCCAGCAGGCCCACCCCGAACGCGCCGCCCAGCAGGGGCGCGCGCGCGGCCAGGCCGCGCACCGACTCGATCCGGCTGTTGCCCGCCGCCCGCTGGATGTGGCCCGACCCGAGGAACAGAGCCGACTTGGCCAGCCCGTGCCCGAGGATGTGCAGCAGCACCGCGCCGAGCGCCAGCGCGCCGCCGACCGCCGCGCCCAGCGCCAGCAGCCCCATGTGCTCGATGCTGGAGTAGGCCAGCAGCCGCTTGAAGTCCCGCTGGGCGAGCAGCAGCGCCGCCGCCACCGCGAGCGAGGCCAGCGCGGCGGCCACCAGCAGCACGCGGGTGAACTGCGGGCCGAGCGCCTGGTCGGCGACCACCTTGACGCGCAGGATGGCGTAGAAGGCGACCGCCAGCAGCACGCCCGACATCAGCGCCGACACCGGCGCCGGGGCCTGGCTGTGCGCGTCGGGCAGCCAGGCGTGCATGGGCGCCAGACCCGCCTTGGTCCCGAACCCGAGCAGGAGCAGCAGCACGGCCAGCCGGGTCACCCCCGGGTCCAGCGCGGTGGCCCGCTCGGCCAGCAGGGCCAGGTCCAGGCCCTCGCCCTCGCCGAGCCCGGCGTGCAGGGCCGCGAAGTACAGCAGCACGATGCCCAGCAGCGCGAGACCGATGCCCACCGAGCAGATGACCACGTACTTCCAGGCCGCTTCGGTGGCCTTGCGGGTGTGCCGGTGCCCGACCAGGAACGCGGTCACGATCGTGGTGGCCTCGACCGCCACCCACACCAGGCCCAGGCTGGCCGCCAGCACCGCCAGCGCCATCGCCGCCAGGAAGAGCTGGGTGAACACCCCGTACCTGCGGGCCAGCACCGCCGCCCGCGGCCCGGTCCTGTCCGCCAGGTACCCCGGCCCGGCCAACATCGCCGGCAACGCCACCGCGCCGATCACGATCAGCATGTACGCGCTGAGCGCGTCCACCCGCAGCAGCCCCCAGCACCCCGTCAGGGCCGGTTTCCCGGTGACGGCGACCGCCAGGCCGACCGCGGCGGCCAGCAGCAGGGCCGCGGCCACCGCCCCCAGCCACGCGGTCCTGCGGGTCCACCCGAAGACGGCGTACACCGCCGCGGCCAGCAGGGGAACCCCGGCGGGCGCGGCCACCAGCAGCTCGCTCGCGCGCATCAGTCGTGCAACTCCCGCAACTCGTCCAGGTCGGTGCCGCCGAAGGAGGCGCGGATCCGGTTGGTCAGCACGTACAGCACCAGGATGGCCAGCAGCACGTCCAGGGAGACGCCCAGCTCCACCACCAGGGGCACCCCGCTGGTGGTCAGGAAGGCGGTGGCGGTGATCGCGTTGTCCATCAGCAGGAAGCCCACCACCTGCGACAGTGCCCGCCGCCGGGTGACCAGCACAAAGAATCCGACCAGCAGCACGGTCAGCGCCACCGGCACCGCCCGGGTGGCCGGGCTGGGCGCCAGCTCGGTGAGCGGGCGGGAGATCGCGTACGCCAGCATCGCCAGCGCGGCGGCCACCACCAGCGACGCCGACACGTTCACCAGCGGCCGGGTCTCCCGGTCCTCGCCCCCGGCCGCCAGCGCCCTGGCCATCAGGTACGGCAACAGCCCCGCGCGCAGCGCCCCGACGCCGATCCCGACCAGGGCGAGTTCGAGGTCGCCCTGGTGGGCCGCGAGCACGCCGATCACGGCGGCCAGGGCCAGGCCCTGCAGGGCGAACAGCCGGATGACGGCGCGCAGGTCACGCCGCCAGAGCACCATCACGCCCGTGAGCAGGAAGGCGCCACAGGCCAGGTACAGCAGTTCGGTATACGTGAGATCAGGCATTCATCACACCAGTCAGACCAGGAAGTAGGAGGCGGCGACCGCCAGCAGTGCCATCAGGAAGGAGCCGGCCAGCAGTTCGGGGATGCGGAACAGCCGCAACTTGGCCATGAACACCTCGCCTGCGGCCAGTGCCACGCCGAGCACGGTCACCTTGACGACGACCACGATCGCGGCTACCAGCAGGCCCAGTGCCCCGGCCCCGGCGGTGGCGATCCCCCACGGCGCGAACAGCCCGGCCAGCAGGCCGAGCAGCAGGGTGAGCCGCATCGCCGACGCCCACTCGATCAGCGCCAGGTCGGGCCCGGCGTACTCCAGGATCATCGCCTCGTGGATCATCGTGAGTTCCAGGTGGGTGGCCGGGTTGTCCACCGGGATCCGCCCCGACTCGGCGATCGACACGATCGCCAGGGCCACCGCCGCGAGCAGGGTGACCGGCGAGAGCAGCGACAGCCAGTTCGCCTCGGCGGCCGCCACCAGTTCGCCCAGGTTGGTGGATCCGGCCGGGATGGACAGCGCGAACACCGACACCAGGATGGTCGGCTCGACCAGCGCCAGCACCGTCACCTCGCGGCTGGCCCCCATCCCGCCGAAGGCCGTCCCGGTGTCCAGCCCCGCCAGCGCCAGCGCCACCGAACCGAGCGCCAGCAACGCGGTCACCGCGAACAGGTCCGCGACCCCGTCCAGCGGCGACTCCGTGGTCACCAGCGGCACCACCGCCGCCACCACCAGCGCCGTGCCCGCCAGCACCATCGGCGCCGCCCGGAACACCCACCCGGTCCCGGCCGGAGTGATCGCCTGCTTCCGCATCAGCTTCCGCAGATCCCGCCACGGCTGCCATAGCCCGGCTCCCGCCCGGCCCTCCAGCCTGGCCCTGACCTGCCGCATCACGCCCACCAGCAGCGGCGACCCGACAGCCACGAGCAACACCTGAAGCACGACCCCGGCCACACCGGTCACCAGATCACCGCCAGCACCACCAGCGCGCCGGTCAGCGCGCAGAAACCGTAGGCCAGGTACCGGTGCACGCTGCCGTTGGCCAGCCGCCGGGCCACCCCGCCCGCGGCGGCCGCGGCGGCCACCAGCGGATCGTAGAGGCGGCGCTCGATCCGGTCGGGCACGCGGGTCTGGAAGCTCACCCGCTCCACCAGGTAGGCCGACTCCCTGGCGGGTGTCACGTCCACATCGCTCTCCGGGGCCAGCACGTCGTCGAACACCCGCTGCAGCGGCTCGGCGAACGACGTCGCCGTGTACTCCATGCGCGGCGACATCGGCCCCAGCCCGCAGTCCCACAGCCGGGCCGCCCGGCGGGCCCGCCGGGCCATCGCCGCCCGCGCCAGCCCCAGCACGGCGACGACCGCCACCAGCAGCGACACCGCGATCAGCGTCGGCGACACCGTGCTCAGGCCCGCGTCCACCCGCAGGGTCACGTCCTGGACGCTCACCCCGAAATCACCGGTCAGCGCCACGACGGCCGGGGCCAGCGCCGGCAGGATCAGCGCCGGAGCCAGCGCGAGCGCCACACAGCACCCGGCGGCCAGCCCCATCCCGCCCACCATCGATCGCGGGCTCTCGACCGCCCGCTCGGCGTCCGCGCTGCGGGGCCGCGCCAGGAACCCCACTCCGAACGCCTTCACGAACGTCGCCACCGCCAGCCCGGCCGACAACGCGATACCCGCGACCGCCGCCGGCATCAGCACCGCCCCGGCCAGCCCCGCGCCGGACCCCGACTGGATCAGACTCTGCAACAGGAGCCACTCGCTCACGAACGCGTTCCCCGGCGGCAACGCCGACGCGCACAACGCCCCAACCGCGAACAGCCCCGCCGTGTACGGCATGCGCTCGCGCAACCCGCCCAGCGCGTCCAGATCGCGACTGCCCGTGGCCCGCAGCACCGAACCGGCGGCCAGGAACAGCACCGTCTTGAACGCCGAGTGGTTGACCATGTGCAGCAACGCCGCCGCCAGCGCCAGCCCCGCCAGCGCCCCGGAACCCCCGGCCGCGAAGAATCCCGCCGCACCCGTCCCGATCAGCACCAAACCAATGTTCTCTGTCGTGGAGTAGCCGAGCAGGCGCTTCAGGTCCGTGGCCACGACGGCCTGGAGGATTCCGTACAGGGCGGACAGCACTCCTGCCGTCAGCACGACCAGCCACCACCACGCGGGCCCGCCGCCGAGCAGATCGAACCCGACCCGCAGGATGCCGTAAACACCCATGTTCACCATGGCGGCGCTCATCAGCGCGGACACATGACTGGGCGCCTCAGGATGGGCTCTCGGCAGCCACACGTGCAACGGCACGATGCCCGCCTTGGCGGCGAATCCCGCGAACGTCGCCAGGAACACCGCCGACCGGGTGCCCGGGTCAACCGCCGCGACCCGCAGCTGCTCAAAGGAGTCCCCGCCCGCTGCCGCGACGAACGCCAGCAACCCACACAAGATCGCGACGAACCCCAGGTGGGTCATCACCGCGTACCAGACCGCCGCCTCCCGCACCGCCTCCCGCTGCCGGTGCTCGGCCATCACCAGCAACAACGAGGTGATGGCCATCAACTCCCAGGCCAGCAGCAGCGTGCTCACGCTGTCGGCCGCCGGGACGAGCAGCAGCGATCCCACGAACAACGGCACCATGGCCTGGGTGATACGCCCATCCAGCGCATGCCCCCCGTGCCCGCCCGCATCGTCTCCGCCCTGGCCGCGGTCGCGTCCGCCCGCTGTGTAGCCCGCGCCGTACAGGGCCGCGCAGACAGTGACCGCGCCGGTGACGGCGACGAACACGCCGGCCAGCGAGTCGAGGGCCAGCCGGACGCCGGCCAGGGGCAGCAGATCGGGCAGCCAGACCTGCCAGCCGCCGTCGCCGATCGCGGCCACCCCCGCGACGGCCGCGAGCGCCCCCGCGACAGCCGTGATCACGCCGGTCACCGCCGGACGCCGGCGCGCCGGGACGAGCAGCGCGGCCAACGCGGCCAGCGCGCAGGCGCACAACGCCGCCACGAAGCAGACAGCCACGAGGTTCATCGGCCGGTCATCCGCCGCAACGCATCGACGATCACCTGCGGCTCCGGCGGGCAGCCGGGCACCTCCAGATCGACGGGCACCACGTCACTCACCGCGCCCACCACGCCGTACGCCTCCGCGAAGACGCCGCAGTTCCGGGCGCAGTCCCCCAATGCCACCACCAACCGCGGCTCGGGCACCGCTTCGTACGTGCGCCGGAGCGCCACTTCCATGTTCCGCGTCACCGGGCCCGTCACCAGCAGCGCGTCGGCATGCCGCGGCGAGGCGACCAGCCGGGCGCCATACCTCTCCGCGTCATAAACCGGGCCGAACGCCGAAGCGATCTCAACCTCGCACCCGTTGCACGAGCCCGCGTCCACATGCCTGATCTGCACGGACCCGCCCAGCTCGGCCGCTGCCGGCAGGTCCTTCCCCTCGCGCTCGGGAACAGGCTCCGCCACCCGCCCCGTCTTCCTGATCTTCCGTAGCAAGCTCACACCGAACTCCCAGATCCACCCGCGGACGGGGCTTCGGACTCGCGCAACTCGGCCAGCAGTTCCTCCTGCCCCGCGATGAGGTCCGCCAGAATGGTGCGCGCCACCTTCAGCAGATTGACCACCTCGTCGCTGCTCAGCGCGTACATGACCGTGGACCCCTCGCGGCTGGACACCACGATCCCCGTCCGCCGCAACACGGCCAGCTGCTGCGACAGGTTGCTGGCCTCCACGTTCAGATTGGCCAGCAGCTCCCGCACCGGCAGCGGCCCGGCCTGCAACAGCTCCAGCACCCGAATCCGCACCGGGTGCCCCAGCGTACGGAAGAAGTCCGCCTTCGCTTGATAAAGCGGTACAGGCACCTCCCACTCCTTCCGCTCCGGGAACTCCAACCCGAACCCATCATGTAGGCAATTGAAGAATTCTTCAAGTCGCAAACAACGCAACCACCTTACCGGCGATCCAGGTCGCCGCTTTTCGACAGCGTCCATGTCGGCTGCGTGCGGCAGGAGCGCTCGGATGACGAGCCGGATCGCAGGTCGAGCGCCCGGGCCTGCGCGGGCGCGGTACAGCATGGAGCGCCTCATCAGGAGCGCGACTCCGATCGCGGCTTCGCCGTCGCAGGCGGCGCGGCCGGGTTCGGCGGTGGACGACTTCAGCGAGATCGCGCGACAAGCACTCGACGACGTGCAAGCATCTACAGCCTTCTGCTGACGCGGCGACCGCCTTGAACAGGTTGGAGACCCTCGTTGGGGGCGCGCGGGGCGCACGCGAGCTCAACTACACGACCCACGTTTTCCGCGACCGCGACCCCGGCGCGGTGGCCGTCGTCGAGGTGACCGAGGACGGCCGGTTCACCGAGATCACCTGGGCGGAGCTGGAACGGCGGACGGCGGCGGTGGCCGGCTGGCTGCGATCACAAGGTGTGCGGCAGGGCGACCGGGTCGCCGGCTACCTGCCCAACGCCGGTTCGGCGATAGCCGCGTTTCTCGCGACCGCGAGCCTGCTCATGTTCGTCTTCATGGCGCTGGCGATGCTGAGGAGGCGTGCGGAGTACATGCTCCACCCGATCCGCATCGGCCTTAGGCGTAGGTAGCCATGGCATCCAAGTCGGCTCTGGCCGGATGGACACCAACGTCATCTCGGCCGGGCGCTTCATGTCACTCCGGACGCATGCCTCCCTATACGGTCACGGTGTTCGGTGCGACCGGTAAGACCGGCCGCCATGTCACCCGGCTGGCAGCGGCCGTGGGATGGCGGGTGCGAGCGGCCGGAAGGAGCCCTTCCGGACACGGCGAATGGGTTCCCTTCCACTGGGACGACGAGGACACCTGGACAGCCGCGTCCTCCGGCAGCGACGCCGCGTACTTCGTGATTCCCTACAGCCATCCCGGCGCGCCGGAGAAAGCTCCGCGGCTGCTGGAGACCATCGCGGTGGTGGGAGTCGACACGATCGTCCTGCTGTCCACTCTCGATGCCGAAAGGCCCCCGACACCGACCCATCGCGTACGGCGGAACTGGCTCTGCAGAGCCTCCCCGTCACCTCGGCGATTCTGCGCCCGACCTGGTTCATGGACAACTTCATCCTCGGGTCCTTCGCCGCGATGACCGACGCAGGCGAGATCAGGCTCCCGGCTGGCGACGGGCGCGTAGTCGAGAGATAGTTGCTTGATAGTTAGTCAAATAGTTGCTATCTTCGGTGGGTGAGAGCGTTGCCTCAATCACGGTGACCGTCGAATGAGAAGTGCGGAAAATGACACTCAGTTCGGATGTAAAACTTGTGGAGGACCTTGGCGACGCGCGGGTGTTGAGGCGGCTGCTGGACAGGCGCTTCAGCTGTCGCGCCTTTCTCGATACCCAGGTTCCGCGGGAAGCGATTCTGCGGATTCTTGATACGGCACAGCGGACCGCGTCCTGGTGTAATTCGCAGCCATGGCAGGTTATCGTCACCTCGGGCGAAGAGACTGAGTCATTCCGGCGTAGTCTCATGCGAGGCGCCGCCGAAGTGCGCGGAACATACGATGTGCCGCCGCCTGGCCGCTACGAGGGACCTTACAAAGAGCGGCGGCGACGGTCCGGATATGCCCTCTACGACAGTCTCGGCATCACCCGCGAAGACTCCGAGGGCCGGATGCGTCAGGCATTCGAGAATTACCGACTGTTCGGCGCGCCGCACGTCGCGATCGTGACCAGCGAAGCCCAACTCGGTCCTTACGGGTACGTGGACTGCGGGGCTTACGTCGCCAACTTCCTCCTGGCGGCGGAGAGCCTGGGAGTCGCGACCATCGCGCAGGCGTCGATCGCGAACTTTTCGAATGTGGTGCGTGCGCACTTTGATATCCCGGCCGAGCGGCACGTGGTGTGCGGTATCTCCTTCGGCTACGCCGACACCGAGCACCCGGTCAACGCGTTCCGTACCGAGCGGGCGACCATAGCGGAAGCCATCGAGTTCCGCGGCTTCGGCGACTGAACCCCCGGCTGTGCTCGGCACAGCCGGCGGAGCGCCCGGGAGGCGGCTGCGAGCAGCCTGTCGCCCGGGCAGATCGTCGTTCAGCCACTGAGCCATTGTCTTGTCGCCCACGTCCCGGCGAAGAAGAAACGCCACCAGCACATCTACAACAAACTGCTGCGAGGGCTCGCGGGGTCGGCGAGCGTGCGAACGCTCTGCTCACGGTCACCTTCAAGGCCCTGCGCCGGGTCAGCCTCGATCCCTGGCGCATCGGGAAGATCACCCAGGCGGCACTCGTCCTGCTGCATCACGAACGCGACTGGACCATTTCGGCATCACACAATGCGATCTTCAGTTACTGAAGAACAACTCACTGGGTGTGGCCAGTTGGCCGGTCCGTCTCCTATCGATTGTGAAGCCGGTCAGGCCTGTCTTCTCGCTGCGCGCACGGACGGCCTGGCCGGCTCTGGGTGCGAGCGCTGCCAGGTCGGCCGTGGCGTCGTCACGAGTCAGCGCCGCCTTAACGGTGCGCCGCTACCCGTAGATTCCAGCCTGGGGGGATCGCTCGGCGGCGAAGAGCAGCGAAGGGATCGATTCGGAAAGCTGCGACTCGTTCTCCGGCAGGCGGACGGTGACCTTGGCTGACGCGGTCACCTCGCCCCGCTGGTTGACGTTCTCCGCGACCACGTCGACCAGGGGTGCGCCGGCGTCGTCGCGGTACTTCTTCTCGACCCGTCCACGGATGGTGTTGGTATCGCCGACGAGGTTGGGACGCTTGAGGCGGGTCTCGCCGTAACGGAGGGCCCCGTGATCCCCGGCCCAGTCCGACACCGCCTGGATCAGCCAGCAGGAGCGCTGGGGGCCGAAGTCGAAGGACGTCGCCTGTGCCCTGCTCGATCGTGCGTACTCGGGGTCGGCCCGGCCGCCCGCGCCCATGTCGATCGTCCCCTCGTCGACCTCTCGCGAGCGATTGCCGCCGAGCGCCAGGTGGGCGAACATGTACAGCTCGGTGGTGGTGTAGGTGCCCTTCGGAAGGTCGGGGATCTCTTCGCCGTCCCGCACGTCGGTCCAGTACCTCGGCTCGGCGCCGCGGCGTTCGCGCTTCCATACCAGCGGGTCCGGGGCGACTTTGCCGCCCTGCTCGGCGACCGCCGACTCGACGGGCCGGGCCTGGTTCACGAAACGCAGCATGTCGTTCTCGAGGCGGGCGACGAGTTCGCCGCGCGAGTTCCAGTACTCGGTCTGCCCGGTGCAGATCAGAGCGGCGCCGGTCTGGCGCATTTCGACGCGCTTGATGCCGATCGGTGTTTCGATGGCGCGCACTTTGTCGCCCAGCCAGATGGGCCGGTACCAGTGGACCCTGTTACCGATGTAGAGAATCGTGAGGTCGGACATCGAGACGCGACTCTCCGGAATGTGCCCCCAGATGGAGGCGCTCGCGCCGAAATCGACCGAGAAGATGAACGCGGGTGACGCGGTCAATTCATGGTAGCGTCCCCCGGCGGCATATTCCGCGTCCCGGAAGAGGGGATTGAAGTCTCCCGCGCCGGTCCCGAAGCGGTACAGCCACTCCTCGGTCACCTTCCGCCACGGCCGCGGGTGCATCGGCTCGCCCAAGCCCTGCTGGTATTCGTGCTCGAATTCCTCAAGTGTCTTGATTTTGTCCGTCACGGTGTTCCTTTCACGAGACCTGCGCGGGCTTGTCAGCGCCACGGCGAGGAGTGTGCCGCCGTGTTCACGCGGGCGTACGCGTTACGGAAGCATCCGACGCGGGTCCGCAAGCGTTCACGACCGTCTACCCGCCGATGGCGGGCCATCTGGATCTCGCGAGCGGACGAGTCGGCCGCGCGTTGGCCGTGCGGCATCACGAGAGGCAGCCTAAGCTATATGCATGCTAGTAGGCAACTAATTTAGGCGCGCTGGACCTTCAGGCGGCGTGCGGTCGGCCGGGGGCGGCAGGGAGCGCGTCCGGTACGCGGCGCGCGGCATCGAGGCGCGAGATCGTGAAGCTCGTGCCGTGTGAAGGCGGCGCGCAGAGTGATAGGCCGCAGGTTTCGCACGTTCTGGGCGGTCGTCCATTGGTGTAACGCCGCGAAGGCGACCGGAAACGCCGGTGTAATCAGACCGACCCCCGACGGCTCGGCCGTCGGGGCTACTCTGGCGAAAAAGTTGCGTGAAAGAGGGCAATGATTCACGATGGTAGGGTGACCGGAGGACCGACGAGTGCGCCGCAGACCCGGAGCACGACCATGCGTGCCGGCAACCCGGTGGTGCGGCTCCTGCATTTTCTCGCGCTCAGCGCTCGTCCGGTGAGCAGACAATCGGAGCGATTGCGGGAAAGCACCGGATATCCCATCACAATGGCTGACCTCCGGGCGATTCAAATCCTGCTCGTGGACGAGCCGATGGCCATCGGCCGGGTCGCCTCCGAACTCGGGGTCAATTTCTCCCGGGCCAGCCGGCATGTCGCCAGTCTGGAGGCGCTGGGGCTGGTCGAGAGGTTTCCCGGTGTCACCGACGGCCGCAGCAGCCGGGTGCGCGCCACGGCACATGGCCGGGAGGCCGCCGACGCCTGGCAGCGCGTCTGGCTCGCCGACTACATCGCCGTCGTCGCAGGCTGGCCGGTGGCGGACATCGAGGAGTTCGGCGGCCTCATCGCGGATCTGCTGCCGCGGCTGCGCACGCGGTTACGGCAGCGGATCCCGGAACAGATCGACTCCTACGACATCGACCCCTGGAAGCCGGATCCCCAGGTCCACGCGGCACTCACCAGGACCATCCCGCTGATCCTGGTGTTCCTGAGGTGGGCCGGCGCCTTCGCCACCAGCGCCGCCAGTACGCGTGCCGTGCTGGCGGCCGCCCAGTCGCCGATCGCCCAGCAGCCGCTGGTCGCCCTGCGCGTCATCAGCAGGCACGGCCCGGTGGACGTGACCGAGCTCGGGCGGAGGATCAACCTGGACACCTCGCGGACCAGCCGGCGGGTCAGGCAGCTCGAAGAAAACGAACTCATTATTCGTGCCGATGACACGCTGGACGCCCGGCGTAAACGCATCAAGATAAGCCGAAAGGGCACCGCGTTGATTCGCCGGGTCGACGAATGCGAATTCGCCCCGTTCGCCGACGCGATGTCGATGTGGGAATCGGCGAAAAGTAGGCGGTTCCTGGATCTGTGCGCGGGATTCCTCGACGGGCTGCTCGCGCTGCCAGGCCACGTGTTCCCGGGAACCGGAGCCCTGGCGTCCACGGTCGGGGCCGAAGCCACCGAAACCATGATCCCAAACTAGTTGCCTGACTGCAGTTAAATTTGTTAGGCTCTGGCCGTCACCAGCCCTCGGCGCCGGTCGACGGCGCCCGGAACCTGTGGAGCGGCTGATGCTGGATGGCCTTCGCGTCGTCGAGTTCGCAACCAATATCGCCGGGCCGTACTGCGGCAAGCTCCTGCACGACGCGGGAGCCGACGTCGTCAAGGCGGAAGGGGCCTCCGGAGATCCGCTACGGCGGTGGACCCACGTCGATGTGGATATCACCGGGGACTCCGCGCTGTTCCGTTTCATCAACGCGGGGAAGCGGTCCGTCCTCGGCTCGTTCCCCGACGCGGCCGTCGGCGACCTGGTCGCCACGGCCGACCTGGTCATCGAGTCCGGGGAGCTCGACGACGCGGCTATCCGCGAGATCAGGTCGAAGCATCCGCGCGTACACGTCCTGTCCATCACCCCGTTCGGCAGGACCGGTCCCTGGCGGGACCGGCCGGTCAACGAGTTCACGTTGCAGGCGATGGCCGGATCGACGGGCAGCCGCGGCCTTCCTGGCCGGCCGCCGGTGTTCGCCGGAGGCCGGCTGGGGGAGTTCATCGCCGGCTGCTTCGCCGGCGTGGTGGCCGCGGCGCTGGCCCGCCAGGAGGAGGGCGAGCACGTCGATCTGTCCATGCTTGAGGCCATGTGCTCGACGATGTCGATGCAGATGCCGCTGACGGCGAGCCTGGACGGCCGCCACCCCGGGCCCGAACGCCGCTTCACCTGGTTGCCGTCCAACCACCCCACGGTGGACGGCCACATCGGGCTCTGCACGGCCACCGGACAGATGTTCGCCGATTTCGCCGTTCTGCTGGGCCGGCCGGAGCTCGCCGACGACCCGTCGATTCGCACGCCGGAACGGTTCGCCGAGCTCTCGGCCATCATCGACGAGTGGACGTCGGCGCGTACCGCGGCGGAGATCGAAGAACTCGCCGCGGCGTTCCGCCTGCCTGTCGCGCCCCTCGGCTCGCCGGAGACGCTGACCAAGGTCGGCCACTTCGCCGATCGCGGGGTCTATGTCGACAACGCTGACGGCGGGTTCCGGCAGCCCCGCATTCCGTACCTGGTCGACGGGCGGAACCCGCCGCTGCGGAACCTCGCGTCGCCCGCGCTGGGGGCGCATTCTCGCGACCCGCGATGGTGTCACGCGCCGCGTGCCCGCCGTCAGTCGATCTGCGAGCGGCCGCTTCCGCTCAGCGGTGTGCGGATCGTCGACCTCACCGCTTTCTGGGCCGGTCCTTTCATGACCCAGGTGCTGTCCGTCCTCGGGGCGGAGATCGTCAAGGTGGAGTCGGTGCAGCGGCCGGACGGCATGCGCTTCGCGACTCCGCGGGGGCGGACGCCGACCGACGAACCCTGGTGGGAGTGGGGCGGCCTGTTCCAGGCGTCGAACTGGAACAAGCAGGCGGTCACCCTCAATCTGGCCGATCCGCGCGGCAGGAGCGTCTTCCTCGACCTGGCGGCCGGATTCGACCTGGTCGTCGAGAACTTCTCTCCCCGGGTCATGGACGGCTTCGGCCTCACGGCGGAGGTCCTCAAGGAGCGCAACCCGAGACTCTCCCTGATCCGGATGCCCGCCTTCGGGCTGGAGGGTCCCTGGCGGGACCGCGTGGGCCTCGCCCAGACCATCGAGCAGGCGGCCGGGCCCGCCTGGATGACTGGCTACTCCGACGGGCCGCCGATGATCCTCAAAGGCCCCTGCGACCCGATCGCGGGTCTGCACGCCGCGTTCGCGGCCATCGTCGCCCTCGAACATGTCGATCGCACCGGGGGCGGTGTGTGCGTGGAGGTGCCCATGGTGGAGACGGCGCTCAATGTGTCGGCCGCCCTTGTCGTCGAGTTCGACGCGTACGGGCAGCCGCCGCGCCGGCGCGGCAACCGGGGGCCGCGGACGCTGCTCCAGGGCGTGTTCGCGTGTGGCGCGGACGGCTCCGATGAATGGCTGGCCGTCTCGGCGGAGTCTCGGGACCAGCTGGACGGCATCGGCAAGGTCCTCAAGCTCGCGGGGCTCACCGTTCCGGTCGACGACGCAGCAGCCGACCGGCTGGAGGCGGCGATCGCCCGGGCCTGCCAGGGCCGAGATGTCCGCGAACTGGAGCGGGCCCTCATCCAGGCGGGGGTGCCGGCGGCCCGGGTCTGCGAGCCGTCACGCGTCGACGAGCACGAGCAACACGCCGCCCGCTCATACATCGAGCGTTTTGTGCATCCGCTCGCGGGAGCGCGCGCCACCCTGGGCATGCCGTTCCGGTTCGCGCGCCGGTGGCGGGAACCGTGGCTGCGGTCCGCGCCGCCGCTGCTCGGCGAGCACAACGAGCAGGTGCTGGGCGCGGTCGTGCACGACGGCCTCGCAGATCTCGAACGGGCCGGCGTCGTCGGCCGGAACCCGGTCGGCAGATGACGCACACGGACAGGGAGCCGCCCATGACCTCCACCCCGACGCAGACCTCCGGCACCGGCCCGCTGACCGGGGTGCGGGTCATCGAACTGGGCGGCATCGGGCCCGTGCCCTTCGCCGGGATGATGCTCTCCGACATGGGGGCCGAGGTCATCCAGATCCACCGTCCGGGTGGCGAGAGCCACGTGCGGATCCTGGAGCGGAACCGCCGGTCGATCTGCGTCAACCTCAAACATCCCGATGGCGTCGATCTGGTCATGCGGCTGCTCGATCAGGCGGACATCCTCCTGGAGGGGTTCCGGCCGGGAGTCGCCGAGCGCCTGGGACTCGGGCCGGAGCCCTGCCTGGCCCGCCGGTCGCGGCTGATCTACGGCCGGATGACCGGCTACGGGCAGACGGGGCCGTACGCCTCCGTCGCCGGGCACGATCTCAACTACATCGCGGTGGCCGGTGTGCTGTCGACGATCGGATCGGCCGGCGGGCCGCCGGTGCCGCCGATGAACATCGTGGCCGACTACGGGGGAGCCATGCTGCTGGTGGCCGGCGTCCTGGCGGCCCTGGTCGAGGCGGGACGCTCCGGTATCGGCCAGGTGGTGGACACCGCCATGGTGGACGCCGCGGCGCTGCTCATGGCGCCGTTCTACGACACCGCCGCGAAGGGCCAGTGGGGTCCCCGCGGCACCAACGTGATCGACTCGGGTGCGCATTTCTATCAGGCGTATGAGACCGCAGACGGCCACTACGTGGCGGTCGCCGCCATCGAGCCGCAGTACTACGCGGCGCTGCTGGGGGTGCTCGGTCTCGACGCGGCGACGCTTCCCGCCCAGATGGACAGGGACGCCTGGCCGTGGCTGAAGGCGCGGTTCGCGCAGATTTTCCGGACCAGGACAAGGCCCGAGTGGTGCGCCTCCTTCGATGGCGTCGAGGCGTGTTTCTCTCCGGTCTACACGCCCGCTGAAGCCGTCGAGGCCCCGCATAACGTCGATCGTGGCACGTTCGTCACCATCGACGGCGTGGTCCATCCGGCGCCCGCTCCCCGCTTCAGCCGCACATCGGCCGAGCTGCCCCGTACCGCCCCCGGCATCGGCCAGGACACCGACGCGGTCGTGACCGGCCTGGGTCTCACCGAGGAGGAGGTGCGGGAGCTTCGTGCCGTCGGCGCGATCGGCGGGTGACGCGCATGACCGTGGCCCCCGGCAGAGCCGGGGGCCACGTCCGTTCTCTACTGACCGGGTGAATCCAGGGGGAAGTGGCAGGCCACCTGACGCCCTGCTCCCCAGGTGCGCGGCGTCGGCTCCTGCTCGCGGCACAGGTCGGCAGCCCGGGGACACCTGGTACGGAAGCGGCAGCCACTGGGCGGCGACAGCGGTGAGGGGATGTCACCTTTCAGCGCGGGCCCGGCGAACCCCTCCTCGGCGGTGGCGTCGGGCACCGAGTCCAGCAGGGCGCGCGTGTACGGATGGGCGGGCGCCGAATACACCTGCTCAGGGTCGCCGATCTCCACGACCTTGCCGAGATACATGACCATGATCTGGTCGCTCACCGAGCGGACCACGCCCAGGTCGTGGGAGATGAACAGAACCGTGAACGCGTACTCCTGCTTCAGGTCCTCGATCAGATTCAGGATCTGCGCCTGCACGGACACATCCAGCGCGGACACCGGCTCGTCGCAGATGAGCAGCGTGGGCCGCACCGCGATCGCCCGCGCGATGGCCACCCGCTGGGCCTGCCCCCCGGACAGCGCACGCGGCCGGACGTCGCCGAAGCGGTCGATCGGCAGCCCGACCTGGTCGAGCACCTCACGGGCGACACGTGCGCATTCGTCGTCTCCGGCCCCCGCGACGCGCAGGCCTTCCACGACGATGTCGCGGACCTTCCTGCGCGGGTTGAGCGAGCCCAGCGGATCCTGGAAGATCATCTGCATGCTGCGCCGGAGTTCACGCATGCGCCGATGGCCGGCCTGTTCCAGCTTCTCCCCGAGAAACTGCACCGATCCGGACGTGAAGTCGCTGAGCCGCAGCAGCGCGCGGCCGGTCGTCGACTTGCCGCACCCGGATTCACCCACGATGCCCAGCGTCTGGCCGGGAGCGACCTGGAATGACACCCCGGAGACCGCCTGCAGGACACCGGCCTTGGTCGGGAACTCGACGACGAGTTCCTCGGCGCGCAAGAGGACGTCGGAGTCTTTCGTGAGAAGTCCGGTCATGAGGTGCTCCTTTCGCCCCCGACGGCCGGTACGGCCTCGGCCTCCCCGAGCGGATGCCGGCAGATCGTCTCGTGCCGTGCACCCACCCGGACCATCTCCAGCGGCTCGATCGAGCAGGCATGATCCGCTCGGGGACATCTGGCCGCGAAGCGGCATCCGTCCGGCGGGTCGGTGGCGTCCGGAAGCGATCCGGGGATCAGCCGCAACCGGGCGTGCGGTGTGGACTTCACCGACGGGGTCGCCGCCAGCAGCGCCTCGGTGTAGCGGTGGCGCGGCGACCGGAACACCTCCTTCGTCAGGCCGACCTCGGCCAGGCGGCCCGCGTACATCACGGCGACGTCGTCGGTACGGCCGGCCACCAGGGACAGGTCATGGCTGATCAGTATCATCGCCATCTGGCGTTCCCGTTGCAGCCGCCGCAGGAGATCGAGGATCTGCCGCTGGATCGTCACATCGAGCGCGGTCGTCGGCTCGTCGGCGATCAGCAGCCGGGGTTCGCAGCTCAACGCGATGGCGATCATGATTCGCTGGCGCATGCCGCCGGAGAGCTCGTGCGGGTAGCTGCGCAGCCGTCGCTCGGGATCGGAGACCCCGACCTCGTCGAGCAGCCGCAGGGCGCGCGTGTGCGCCTCGCTGCGGCTGACGCCGAGGTGCCGGCGGATCCCCTCGGTGATCTGCCGCTCGATGCGAACCACCGGGTTCAGGGATCGGCCGGGGTCCTGGAAGATCATAGCGATGTCCGTGCCCAGCCTCTGGTTCAGCTCCCGCCTGGGCATGCCGAGCAGGTCACGCCCTCCGAAGGAGACCGAGCCGGTGACTTTGGCATGGGCCGGCAGCAGGTGCATGAGCGCCTTGGCCATCATGCTCTTGCCCGAACCCGACTCGCCCACGATCCCCAGGGACATGCCGCCGTCGACGGTGTAGCTCACGTCGTCGACGGCCCGTACGGAACCGTCCGGGGTGGGGATGTAGACGTGCAGGTTCTCGACCGTGAGCAAGGGCCGGTCGGCGGCCGGGTTTCCGGCCGGCGTCACTTCTTGATCCACAACTCTTCGGGCAGCAGGGAGCCGAGCCCGTAGAGGCTCACCCCGCCCACGTTGCGGCTGGTGTACACCGTGGAGTCCGGCCGGAACGTGGGGACCACGGGGTAGATCTCGTTGAACCGCTGCTGCAGCTGGTCGTAGCCGGTCTTGCGGGTGGCGGGGTCGGCGTTCTGCCGGCCGATCTCCAGCGCCTTGTTGACGGCCTCGTCGTCGATGCCGTTCGGGTTGAAGCTGGAGGTGCCGTGGAAGAACGTCCAGAGCGAGGTCTCCGGGTCGACGAAGGTCGTGCCCGAGTTGAACACGTCGTAGTTCTTGGCGAGCATCTCGCTCAGTGCCCCGGTGGGATCCAGCACGCGGACCTTGACGTCGACGTTCTTGTAGGTGCGCAGCTGTGCCTGGACGGCTTCGACGACCTTCGCGCCGGCGGCGGCCGAGCCGGTGCTGATGGTGAACGAGAGGGGCTTGCCCGCCGCGGCGAGCTCGTCCAACAGCGCCTGCGCCCGCGTCCGGTCATAGGTGTGCAGGTGGACGCCGGAGGCGAAGGGCGAGGCGGGGCCGAAGAAGGAGTCGGCCGGCTGACCGTGCCCGTCGTAGACCGCGGCGTTGAGCGCGTTCATGTCGATCGCCTTGGACAGGGCCTCCCGCGCCCGGACGTCGTCGAACGGCGGCCGGGTCATGTTCATCAGCAGCATGTTCGACCCGCTGATGTCCTGGGCGTGGACCACCAGGCCCGACTTCCTGGCGCGCTCGGTGCCGTTGGTGTCGCTGCCGATGGCGAGGTCGGCGCCGCCGCTGACGACCGTGTTGACGCGCTGGGTGGTGTCGGGGGCGAGGCTGATCGTGATGGAGTCCAGGTACGGCTTGGGCGCGTCGTGGTACTTGGGGTTCCGGTTGAGCGTCATCGTCGCGCCGCGCTGCCACTCACCCAGCACGAACGGCCCGGCGCCGACCGGATTCCCGTCGAAGCTCTCGCGCCCCTTCTCCAGGGCCGCCGGTGAGGCCACCCAGTTGAGCGAGCTGCTGGTCAGGCCGGAGGGGAAGCTCGCGTGCGGCGCGACCAGCTTCAGCCGCAGATGCAGGTCGTCGACCACCTCGAAGGTGTCGATGTAGGCGGCGGTGGCCCGGTAGGCCGAGCCGACCTTCGGGTCCCTGGCCCGGTCGAGGTTGTACTTCACCGCTTCGGCGTTGAACGGGCTGCCGTCGCTGAAGGTCACGCCCGGTTTGACGGCGACGTTCCAGGTCGCGCCCTTGTCCTCGGTCGTCCAGGTGGTCAGGGACGGCTTGATCTCGCCGGTCGCCGGGTCCGCGGTGACCAGCGTGCCGAACAGCGCGTTGCCGAGGAAGGCGTTCGCCGCCTGCGCGTTGGTCATCGCGGCCGGGTCGAGGCTACGGGGGTCGACGACCATGAGCACCCTGGCCGTCCCTCCCTGAACCGGGGCCCCGGTCGCCCCGGTGGCGTCGGTCGCGCCGTTCCCGCCCCCGCCGCCGCTCGTGCCACCTCCGCAGGCGGCCACCATCAGCATGGCGGCGATGCCGGCCAGCCCCAGGCGAAGTCGTCTCATGTCTTACCTTCTTTCGTGCGGGGGGTGTTCCGGCCGTTACGCGTGGCCGGATGCGTCGAAACGCTTACGCAGGTGATCGCCGACGACGTTGAACGAGAAGACGGTCACGAAGATGACGGCGGCCGGTACGAGCACCACGAAGGGGGCGGACTCGATCGAGTCCTGGCCGGCGGCGATCATGCCGCCCCAGCTCGGTGTCGGCGGTGGGATGCCCAGGCCGAGGAAGCTGAGCGACCCTTCCGCCACGATCAGCGCGGCGATCACGATCGGCATGTACGTCGCGAGCGGCGGAATGACATTCGGCAGGATTTCGCGGGTGATGATACGCAAGTGCCCGGAGCCCATGTTCCGCGCGGCCAGTACGAACTCCCGGGACGACCAGGCCATCGTGTTCGCGCGGGCCAGCCGGGTGAACGACGGGATCACCAGGAGGGTGAGGCCGATGAGCAGGGTCTGCATGCTCGGCGTCAGCACCGCCGACAGCCCGAGTAGCAGGATGAGCGGCGGGAAGGCGAGCATGGCGTCGGCCAGAACCGTGATCACCACGTCGACCCTGCCGCGGAAGTAGCCGGCCAGCAGGCCCAGCGTCGAGCCGATCGCGAAGCCGGTGACGCCCGCGATGGTCCCGATCACCAGTGAGGCCCTGGCCCCGTAGACGCAGCGGGACAGGAGCGAGCGGCCGATGTTGTCGGTGCCGAGGATCGCCTCGAAGCCGCCCGAGCCGAACGGCGCCTGCTTGGGCGGGCCGATCGCCTCGCCGTACGGGCCGACGGGCAGCCACTGGGCGAAGACGCCGGCGAGCACGATGACGCCCAGCCAGCCGAGCGCCACGTAGAACAGCAGGGGCCGCGACTCGCGGAGGCGCTCGGTGCTCGGGCGCTTCACCAGGGATGCGGGTGCCACGTGGTTGGCGTGGCCCACCGACGCCGTCATCGGTGGGCCACCCGGACTCGGGGGTCCAGGAACGAGTAGCTGAGGTCGACGAGCATGTTGATTCCCACATACGCAACGGCCATGAATACGACGATGCCTTGGACCATGACGACGTCCCTGGCGTTGATGGAGCTGGTGATGAGCTGTCCGAGGCCGGGCAGCGAGAACAGCGTCTCGACGATGACCGTTCCGCCGATCAGCCGGCCCAGGTTGACGCCGACCAGGGTGATCAGGGAGAACGACGACGGACGCAGGGCGTGCCGGAGGACCACGTACCAGAGGGGGAGGCCCTTGGACCGGGCCGCCGCGACGAAGTCCTCGCCCAGTGTGGTGATCAGGTCGGTGCGCAGGATGCGGTGGAAGGAGGCGATCTCGGTGAAGGCGATCGCCAGGGCCGGGAGCAGGGCCGAGCGAAGGTTGCCGGCCAGGTCCTCGGTGATCGGAACCCATCCCGCGACCGGGAAGGCCCCCAACTGCATCGCCAGCAGGTAGATCAGTACGGGCGCGGCGACGAAGGTGGGGATCGACAGCAGCATCGAGGAGAGCGCGTTGATGCCGCGGTCGAGCCGCGATCCCGCGGTCAGAGCGGAGACCACCGCGAGCGGGATCGCGATCAGCAGCGCGATCGCGAGGGCGAGTACGGCGAGGTTGAGGGTGACGGGAAGTCGTTCCAGGATGGCCGCCGTGATCGACTGCCCGTTGATCAGCGACGTTCCCAGATCGCCCTGCACCGCGTGGCCGAGCCACGACACATAGCGTTGCCATAACGGCTGGTCCAGGCCCAGTTCGGCGTTGAGCGCCGCCACCGCGCCCGGGGTGGCGCTCTCGCCGAGGATGACCTGGGCGGCCGACCCAGGAACGAGGCTCAGCAGGGAGACGACCGCCACGGTCACGATCAGGACGACGGCTACGGCTCGCGACAACCGGACGAGAAGTTGAACGGCCATCTGGATCTCCGTTCGGGAACCCGGCGGCGCTGCGACCCGGTCGCGAGCACGGTTCCGCCTGGTGAATTTGCGGTATGTCTGTAAAGTAATTTGGGCCCGGGCTGGCCCGGCTCGTTCCGTGCGTGTGGGCTCAGCCCGCGGCCGGTCGGCGGTGTGGCGCCGCCATCCGGGCTATCCGCCGAACGCGGCGGAGCGCTTCTCCAGGAAGGAGCGGTCGCCCTCGGCGGCCACCCCGGCGTTCACCAGCGCCCGGAATCGCTGCTGCCCTTCGACTTCGAGCTCCCTGGCGACCACGTTCTCCAGCTTCGCGCGCAGTGCCCGGTTGTCCGCGATGACACCGGCCGGCATCTGGGCGATGTACTCCGCCCGTTTCACGGCGGTGGCGAGCAGGTCCTCGTCCGAGGTCAGCTCGTTGGCCAGGCCCATCGCGTACGCGCGCTCACCCGAGACGCGGAAGCCGAACGCCAGCTCGATCGAGGCGGCCCGGCTCAGGTTGAAGTAGTAGCCGCTCTGCCAGCCGTGCAGCAGGCCGCGCGGCACCTCCGCGATCTGGAAACTGGCCGACGGGCTGCACACCACCAGGTCGACCGCACGGGTCGCGAGGTAGAAGCCCGCGCCTCCGGCGTAGCCGTTGACCGCGGCGATCATGGGCTTGGCCCGGTGGTTCTCCATGTACAGGTCGACGTTCTTCGAGGTCGCCTGCTGTTCCAGCGGGGTGTCGCCGGTGTTGGCCTCCTTGATGTCGCGACCGGCGCAGAAGGCCCGGCCGTTGCCGGTGATGATGCCCACCGCGATGCCGTCGTCGGTGTCGACTTCGGTGTAGGCGGCGCGAAGTTGATCGAGCATCTCGGCGCCCAGCGCGTTCATCCGTTCCGGGCGATTGAGGCGAATGATCGCAACAGAACCGTTTCGTTCAAGTTCGACGTAGCTCACCGATACTCCGTTTCCGTCAGGTTAACCATTGCCGAATGTGGCACAGTTGCCTACACGTTGGCAAGTATTTTCCAGGGTGGATCGAAGGTGCTTGCGGACCCCGAGATCATCGTCTGAATCGCGGCGCCGTGCCGATCACACCGTCGGCTTCGAGCCGCCGGACGTCGTCATCGGTCAGGCCGAGTTCGTTGATCAGTACTTCCTCGTTGTGCTCGCCCAGGGTCGGCGCGGGCCGGTTCCGCCTCGGGGGGGTCAGGGAGAGCCGGACGGGAGGGCCGGGGTAGGGAAACGTTCCGACCACGGCCCGATCGACCATCCGGAAGAACCCCCGGGCGTTGAGGTGAGGGTCATCAAGCACCTGGGCCGCATCCTGGACGGCCCCCGCCGGGATGCCCCTGGACTGCAGTTCCCGCGCGAGCGAGGCAGGCGAATGGTGCAGGGTGAACGCCGAAACGCGCGCGTCGAGGGCGTCCTGATCGGCGATCCGGCGTTCCCGCGTCGCCCATCTCGTGGTCTCGTCGTGGCCGAGGCCGGCGAGCCGGGCCAGCTGATCCCACTGTTCGTCGTTCTCGACGGAGATGGCGATCCACTGATCCTCGCCCAGGCCCGGATAGACGCCCTGCGGGGCAGCCGTGGCGGATCGGTTGCCGCGCCGCGGCGGCTCGGCGCCGGTCAGCTGCGTCTTCAGCAGAGCCGCGCCGATGAACGGCGTCAGCGCCTCGATCTGCGCGACCTCGATGTGCTGGCCCCGGCCGGTGAGGCGCCGGTACCGCAACGCCATCGCGACCGAAAGGGCACCGACGACGCCGGCGTTGGGATCGGCGAAGGCGGTCGAGGGCAGCATGGGCTCGCCGGGGTCCCCGGCCAGCGCTGCGATGCCCGCGACAGACTCGGTCGCGAACGCGGTCGCCTTGAAGTTCGCCCACGGCCCCTCCGCGCCGAATGCGGGCATCGAGACCATGATCAGCCTCGGGTTCTCGGCGGTGAGGCCGGCGTAGTCGAAGCCGAAGTTCTTCATGACGCGCGGGGTGAAGTTCTCGACCACCAGGTCGGCCCGGGCGATGAGGGCGCGGGCCAGCTCCCGGCCGCGGGGATGGTCGAGATCGAGGGTGATGCCGCGCTTGTTCTCGTTCACCGCGTTGAACAGGGGGGACCACTCCCACGCCTGGTCGAGATCTTCTGGACCGTCCACGAACAGGGCGCGGGACGTTCGCCACCAGTCGGTCCTGGTACATGACTCGATCTTGATGACGTCGGCGCCGTGGTCGGCCAGCATCTGGGTCAGGGCGGGTCCCGCCCACCCCATGGTGAAGTCGACCACGCGCAACCCGCTCATCGGAGCCTGGCTCGAATCGTTCATGCCCTCACCCCTTGCGGTGTCAAGCTGTCGAGGACCTCGGCGGTGTGCCGGCCGGGTGTCGGCGCGGGCCGGCGCAGCCATGGCGTGGCGAGCATGCGGCTGGGCGGGCCGGGATACCGCAGCGTGCCGGCGAGGGGATGCTCGGCGGTGACGAAGTAGTCGCGCGCGGCGTACTGCGGCGACGCCAGGACGTCGGCGGGCGTCAGCACCTCCGCCGAGATGACGCCGAGCAGTTGCGCGGTCTCGAAGAACTCGCGCTTCTTGAGGTGGGCCACGTGCCGGTGCAGGACCTCGGTGAGGGCGGCGCGCTCGGCGGCGGTCGTGGCGGAACTCGGATCGGGCGGGATCTCCGCTCCGGCCAGGATCACGGTCCAGAACTCCGCCCACTCCCGGATTCCGATGATCGCGACGTGGCCGTCGGACACCGGGAGCACCAGCCAGGGCGCGCCGAGGATGTTGCCGAGGCGCCGGCGGGTGTTGCCGGTGTAGGCGAAAGCAACATGGTCGTAGAGGAGGCAGGTGGCCGCGACCTCCAGGGCCGCGACCTCGACCGTCTGGCCCGCTCCGGTGGCTTCGGCGTGGAGCACGGCGCTGACGCAGCCGAAGGCGGCGTGCGTCCCGGTCAGGAATGAGACGTACGGCCCACCGATGAAGGTCGGCTGTTCCGTACGGCCCTGGGTGGCGGTCCAGCCGCCCAGCGCCGTGAGAACGAAGTCGTTTCCGGCCCACGATTCGTAGGGCCCGCCCGGACCGAAGGTGGAGATCCTGGTGATCACGGCGCCGGGGCGGGTCGCGCCGGCGTCGATGGCCGGGGCCGGGCCCGTCGCGGCGGGCCAGGCGTCGTCGGTGACGACGATGTCGGCCGTGGCGAGCAGGCGCGACAGCAGGTCTCGGCCGGTCTGGGTGGTCATGTCGAGGGTGACGGACCGCTTGTCGGCGTTCACCAGCAGATCCAGCGGCTCCGGCTCTGGCGGCGGGTGGCCGGGCGGTGGATCGACACGGATGACGTCCGCGCCGTAGCCGGCCAGCAATCGGGAGCAGTACCGGCCGGCGATGCCGCCGGTGAGCTCGACCACCCGCAGGCCGGCCAGCGGTCCGGGGATCGCGTCCCGTGGCGGTTGCGGGCGTTCGCGGGTGTCGTCGGGGGATGCCATGGCCCCCTCCTTTCTCCTTGCCGCAACATATTTTCGTACGGTCTGGCAAGTATCAAGGGATGGGGCGAGGGTCAGGTATCCGCCGGTGCCCGCCTGTGAGGGAATCGCTGCGCGCCGTGCCCGATGTTCGCAGGAAGGTCGTGGGCGGGTTGCCGATCCAGTTGACCCTCAGCCGCGCCGTGAGGTATGCATTGGGGGCCGAAAATATATGTGTGTGTTGTTACGCAATCATCTTCGCCGCAGCGGTGGCTAGCTCGTCGTTCCCTGGCGGTCGAGGTCAGGAGGAGTTCCTTGAACAAGTTCGCGTCGGACTTCGGGATCGAGTACCCGATCTTCGCGTTCAGTCACTGTCGAGACGTGGTGGCCGCGGTGTCGCGTGCCGGAGGTGTGGGGGTCCTGGGCATCCTGGCGATGCAGCCGGAACAGATCGCGATCGAGATGAAGTGGCTCGACGACAACTGCGCCGGCAAGCCCTACGGCGTCGACGTCGTCATCCCGGTCCGCACGGTGGACCGGGAATCGGGGCTGACCGACGCGGCCGCGGTGACCGACGACCTCGCCGCGATGATCCCGGCCGGGCACCGCGCCTACGCCGAGGCCCTGATGGAGAAGTTCGGCGTCCCGCCGGCGCCGCCCGCCACACACCAGGACGGCCACGGCTTCACCACCGCGGGGTTCACGGCGGCCGGTGGTGCCCAGCAGATCGACGCCGTGCTGGAGGGGAACGCGTCCTTCCTGGTGAGCGCGCTGGGCCCGCCCCCGGCGGATATCGTCGAAGCGGCGCACCGCAAGGGCATCAAGGTGGGCACACTCGTCGGCAAGCCGCACCAGGCGGCCCGCAGCGCCGCGACCGGCGTGGACTTCATCATCGCCCAGTCCTACGAGGCGGCCGCGCACACGGGGGAGATCGGCAGCATGGTCCTGATCCCCGACGTCGTGGACGCCGTGGGCGACGTGCCGGTCCTCGCGGCGGGCGGCATCGGCACCGGCCGGCAGATGGCCGCGGCCATGTGCCTGGGCGCGAAGGGCGTCTGGACCGGCTCCATCTGGCTGACCACCCACGAGTCCGGGACCGATCCGTGGATGATGGCGCGGATGTGCGAGATGACCTCGACCGACACCGTCCGGTCCAAGGCACAGACCGGCAAGCCGAACCGCCAGATGCGGACCCCGTGGACCGAGGCCTGGGACGACCCGCAGGGGCCGGGCTGCCTGCCCATGCCGCTGCAGTACATGCTCTTCGCCGAGTACACCGACCGTGCCAGGCGCGCCGGCGTCAACGAACTGGTCGGCTCCCCGGTAGGACAGATCGTCAGCCGGATGAACCGGGTGCGCTCGGTCAGCGAGGTCGTCTACGAGATCGTCGAAGAGTACGCCGATACCATGCAGCGCGTCTCCTCGGAGTTCTCCCTCCCCGAGGGCTGATCGGTCCGGTGCGCCCTGTTCCCTGCAACGTGAGAGGTGAAGCTTGAGTATCTCGCTGATACTTGAGATGGCATTGTCCGCGACGCCGGACCGCGTGGCGATCAGCAGTCCCGCCGCCACGCTGACCGTACGGCAGTTCGCCGACCGGGTGGACGCCGTCGCCCAGGCGATCGTGGAGGCGGGGGCGGGAACCGTCGCCTATCTGGGCGTCAACGGTCCGTCGTTCCCGATCGCGATCTTCGCCTCCGCCCGGGCCGGCGTGCCCGTCTCCCCGTTGAACTACCGCCTCGGCCAGGCACAGCTGAACGCCGCGCTCGACCGGCTGGACCGTCCACTGATCATCGTGGATGAGGCGCTGCGCGACATGGTGGTGGCCAGGTCCTCACCCCTCCTGGCGACCGCGGATCTGCTGACGCGGCCCGCCAAGCCGGATCAGGACGCGCCGGGCTGGCCGGAGGAGTCCGCGCCCGCCGTGCTGCTGTTCACCAGCGGGACCACGTCAACACCCAAGACGGTCGTGTTGCGCCACTCGCACCTGATGTCCTACGTCGTGCAGACCGTCGAGTTCGGGTCGGCCGAGGAGTCGGACGCCGCCCTCATCAGCGTTCCGCCCTACCACATCGCCGGCGTCGGCACCGTCCTGACCAGCCTCTACGCCGGCCGGAGGATGGTGTACCTGGAGGACTTCTCGGCCGAGGGGTGGCTGCGCGCGGCCCGCGAGAACGCCGTCACCACGGCCATGCTGGTGCCGACCATGCTCGCCAGGATCGTCGAGGCGCTGGCGGGCAGGCCGGCGGACCTGCCCCGGCTCCGATCCATCGCCTACGGCGGCGCCCGCATGCCGGCGCCGGTTCTGCTCAAGGCGTTGCGGGCGTTCCCCACCACGGGGTTCGCCAACGCGTACGGGCTGACCGAGACGAGTTCCACCATCGCCGTGCTCGGACCGGAGGATCACCGCGAGGCCGCGGCCTCCGACGATCCCGAGGTCAGTCGGCGGCTGGCATCGGCGGGGCGGCTCGTGCCCGGCGTGGAGGCGGAGATCCGCGACCCCGACGGGAACCCGCTCCCGCCGGGCGAGGTCGGCGAGTTGTGGGTCCGCGGCCCCCAGGTGTCGGGGGAGTACCTCGGGCAGGGCTCGGTGCTGGTCGACGGCTGGTTCCCCACCCGGGACCGGGCGTGGCTGGACCCGGCGGGATTCCTCTACATCGAGGGCCGGGCGGACGACACGATCATCCGCGGCGGCGAGAACATCGCGCCCGCCGAGATCGAGGCCGTGCTGGTCGAGCATGCGAACGTGCGGGACGTGGCGGTGGTCGGCATGCCCGACGACACCTGGGGGCAGCGGCTGATCGCCGTCGTCGTCCCCGCGGACGGCGCGGAGATCTCCGAGGAGGAGCTCCGGTCGTGGGTGAAGACCCGTCTTCGCAGCTCAAAGACCCCCGACCAGGTCCATGTGTGGACCGAGCTTCCGTACACTCCGACGGGCAAGCTGCTCCGGCGGGACATCGTCCTGGCCCTGGCCTCGGCGGACTAGCGGCACCCCGAACTTTGGGAGGAAACATGCGCGTACGAACCGGGCAGCGGCTGCAAAGCCAGGTCTGCACCGCAGAGTTCATCGTCATCAAGGCGCCGGACGCGGAGATCGACCTCACCGCCGGCGGCCAGCCCGTCGTCGAGGTCGGCGCGGACGTGGACCAGGGCCTGGCCCCCGACTCTGCGATGATGGGCGGCACCGCCCTGGGCAAGCGGTATGTGGGCCTGAGCGGCACCCTGGAGGTCCTGGTCACCAAGCCGGGCGCCGCAACCCTGGCGAACGCCGGACAGGTCCTGCAGCTCAAGGCCCCCAACCCGTTGCCATCCACCGACTGAAAACACCTGTAACGACAACACCGGATTGGACAGGCCGGGGATGGTCTTCTCGCAACTGTGTGTGGCCGTCCGCCGGCCCTTCCACGTTCGTACGGGGTGCCGGAATGGGTGAGCGGATCCCCCCGGCGTTCCGGCGGAGCGTCGCGTTGTTCACCCTCTGCCTGACCCAGGCGATGAACTCCTCCGACGTGACGATCGTCAACGTCGCCCTGCCGGAGATGCGGCTGGCCCTCGGCTTCGGCACGTCCACGGTGTCCTGGGTGCTCAACGGCTACCTGGTCGCGCTGACGGCGACCCTGCTGATCGCCGGACGCCTCTGCGACGTGTTCGGCCCGCGACGGATCTTCCTGCTCGGTGTCACCGTCTTCGTGGTGGCCTCGGCCTCCTGCGGCCTCAGCGCGAGCGCGGCCGGGCTCGTGCTCTCGCGCGTCGGCCAGGGATTCGGCGCGTCCCTGGCGACCGCGGTGGAACTGGCGATCCTGGCCCGGATGTACACGCGGGAGGGCGCCCGCGCGAAGGCCCTGTCGATCATCACCGTGGGCTCCATCCTCGGCTCCTCGTTCGGCCTGGTGGTGGGCGGTGCGATCACCCACTGGATGGGGTGGCGCTGGATCTTCGGCATCAACGTCGCGCTCGGGCTCGCCGTCCTGGTCCTCGGACGGGTCTTCCTGACCGCCGACGCCGTCCCGGCCCGCCGGGAGATCGGCGTCGTGCCGGGGGTGTTCGTGGCCGGCGGTCTCGCGGCCTGGGTCACGGCCATCGTCAGCGTCGGCGAGAGCGGCCGCCCTTCCACGTTCACGGGCATCATGGCGGTCGCCGGAACCCTGTCACTGGCGGGCTTCGCTCTCGCGCAGCGCATCGGCCGCGCGGAACTGGTCCCGCTGTGGATGCTCAGGTCACGGCCGATCATCGGCAGCGGGGTCGTGCTGGGCATCGCCAGCGCCTGTCTGCTCGGCCAGTTCTTCCTCCAGACCCAGTACCTGCAGAGCGTGCTGCACTACGACAGCTGGGACACCGGCTTGGCGTTCATCCCCATCAACGTGGCCATCGGGCTGGTCTCGCTGGGCCTGGCCAGGCCGCTCATCGACCGGTTCGGAGCGGGCCGGGTCGTGGTCGTGGCCATGCTGGTGCTCGCCGCGGGGCTCGCCGTCTACGCGCGGCAGCCGTCCTCCGGCCTGTCCTACTGGGTGGACGTGCTGCCACCGATGCTGCTGATCGGTTTCGGCGGCGGACTGTCGACGGTGGCCGCGACGGTGGCCGCGCTGGCCGGGGCTGAGCCGCACAACGCGGGCGTGGTGTCCGGGCTGATCAAGTTCCTGCAGATGGGCGGTGGCATCGTGGGCATCGCCGTCTTCGCGTCCGTGGTGGCCATCGCGGGCATCATGGCCGTCACGGCCTCGGCGGGCCCGGCCACCTTCGCGGCCGGCCTGCATGCCGCCTTCCTGACGGCGAGCGGTCTGGCGCTTGCCGGGGCGACGATCGCCGGGTTCGCCATGCGACGCGCCTGAGGGACTCACGGCAGGATCTCGGCGTTGTCCGCGCCGGAACGCCCGGCGGCGAGGCGGGGGATCCGGCCGACGGGCGGAGCGACGGGGAACCGGCCGCCGTCGGTGTGCACCCACCATCGGCCGCCCACGCGCGTCACGGTGTGCGGTTCGACCGCGCCCTCCGCCGCCTCGGCCGCCACGTGGTGCATCGAGACGTCGATCAGTGCGGACGCCGGGCGTAGCAGCGCCTCCGCCGCGGCGGCTGCGGCCGCGCAACCGGTGAGCGGGTCGGCGATGGCGTCGCCGCAGGGCAGGATCGTGCCGCCGTCCGCCACGAACAGGCCGGCCCCGGTCGCGACGTCGTCGCCGAAGCCGATGGTGTTCGACGCGCGGCCGCGGGCCGTGATCGACAGCCACGAGGTTCCCGAGGCCACCACCTCGTGGGCGTCGATGCCGAGCTGGGCGAGGGCGCGCGGGCGGGAACTCTCGATCACCAGGTCGCTGCCGGCGATCAGCGTCCGCAGCCTCGCGAGGTCTCCGGCGTCGGCGAAGTTCAACGACACCATGCGATGGCCGCCGTGCAGCAGGTCGAAGAACCTCGCGGGGCCCCGGCGCGCGCCGTCGGGACGTCGCACGTCCTCGACCTTGACCACCTCGGCGCCGCCGAGGCCCAGCAGGTGGGCGCAGAGTGGCCCGGCCCACAGCGCGGACAGGTCCACGACGAGGGGACGATCGCGCATGCGCGGCCTGGTCCGGCCCGGCGTCAGCGATACGGCCGGGCGGCCCGCCTCGGCAACCCCCGGCGCGGAGCAGGCCAGTCCGAGCAGGCGGGCACGCGCGACGACGTCGGCCGCGCGCTGCCGGCCGGCCCACCGACCGGCCGCCGCCCACGGGTCAGGCCCGGCATTCCCCTCGATCAGCGCGGGGACGAGGTCGATGTCGCTGTCCCGGGGAAGGGACAGGCCCACCCAGCCGTCGACGGTGGGCAGCGCCCGGAAGGCGCCGCCACACGACCAGGGGCCGTTGCGGGTGAATCCCGCGATCGCCGCGCGCTCGCCCAGCAGCCCTACGCCGGGCAACCTCGGCACCACGCCGGTCCGGTGCAGGGTGGCCTCGGCGACGCGCCGCAGCGCGCGCCGCACCGCCGACGCGGGCGCTCCCGGAGCGGCGCACGGCGGCCCGCCGCGCCGGCCGGTGAGCGCCATCGCGCCGGACGCGGCCCAGTCACCGAGCGCCGAGCGGCCGCTCATGGCATCGGGAACCGCGGGCTCCGGGTTCAGCGGGCCTTCGTCGGCTCGTCCAGCGAGGCCGCGCGGAGTGCGGCCGCCGCGAGAGGCGAGGAGGAGGGGACCGACCATCCGGCCGCGTCGACGTGCCCGGTCGCCAGGATGCGGATATAGCGGTCGAGCAGACTCATCACCTGCTGGACATCCTCCCGCGACCAGGTGCGGACGGCCTGTGCGATCCCCGCCTGCTGGACCTCGTTGACCCGGGTGATCAGGGCGACGCCCTTGCGGGTCGCCTTCAGCCGGCTGCTGCGGCGGTCCAGCGGGTCCTTGGCGCGCTCGATCAGCTCGTGGGTCTCCAGGTCGCGGGTGTGCTTGCTGATCCGGGATGACTCCATGTTCATCCGCTCGGCCAGCTCGGACACGGGCAGCGGACCGTGGCGGGCGATCACCCGGAGGGCGTCCACCGTCCGCATCGGCACCGGCGACTTGGTCTCCTTGAGGAGGTTGCGGTGGCTGGTGGGGCTGTGCGCCGCCGCCCCTGCCCATTCCACGAACTGCAGGATGACCGGGCGGAACTCGTCGAGGGCGCGCTGGCGGCTGGTCACCGCCGCCTCGTCGGCGGGCGCGGGCGGGCCGGCCGGTGCCCGCTCGGGGCCGGACTCGGTCGCGGTCAGGTCGTGGTGCAGCCGCCGCAGGTAGGTGGTCAGGGTGACGATGTCCTCGGTGCTCCAGTCGGCCAGGGCGACCAGGTAGTCGTTGGTCCAGACCTCGCGCCAGGACGCGACGACCCGCCGCCCGGCCTCGGAGGTGGCGACCCGGCTGCTGCGCCCGTCGCGCGCGTCCGCCGTCCGCTCGATCAGCCCGAGTGACTCGAGGTGGAACAGTTGCCGGCTTGCCCGGGAGGGGTCGACCTCAAGCCGGACCGCGGCTTCGCCGATCGTTATCGGCGCCTCGACATCGAGCAGCGTCAGCGCGTGGGTGTCGGTGAAGGTGACATCGAGGCCGGAGTTCGCTCGCAACCGGGCGTTCTGCTTCAGGCTGCGGGCGCTGGCCGCGATCAGGTGCACGAACCGCGCCACTGCGGCCACGTTGTGGCTGGTGTCCGCTCTCATGATGTCAAGCGTACGGCATATGTCGGATGAATGCTGCGCAACCCTTCGCGAGGTGGCGCCGCTGGCCCGATCGGCGGACGGAGATAACCCGCATGTGACATAGATGCTACAGGGCAGTCATAGATTCGGCCGAGGTGGGAAGCGGCGCACCACGCTCGCCAACAGTGCGCAGGCCAGCGCGGCCCCGGCGGCGGTGACAAAGAAGACGGTGAAGGCCGTGCCCGCCGGGTGGCCGTCGCCGCCGGCGCTGAACCCGGTCTGCAGGCCGGCCAGGGTGGCGCTGGCCAGCGCGCTCCCGATGGCGCGGAACAGGGCGTTGATGGCGTTCGCGGCGGCCGTGTCCCGGCGGGGCACATGCTCCATCAGCAGCCCGGGCAACGCGGCGAAGGTGAGGGCTCCCCCGGAGGCCGTGATCAGGGAGGTGATCGCGATGTGCCACAGGCTGTCGGTGGCGTTGAGACGCAGGACATAGCCCGCACCCATCACCAGGCTCCCGAGAACCAGGGGGAAGGCCGCGTCCCGCGCATGGACCAGGCGTGCGGACACAGGGGACAGGACGAGGAAGACCATCGTCCCCGGCAGCAGGCAGAACCCGACCGTGGTGAGGGAGGCGCCGAACCCGTACCCGGTCGAAGTGGGCAGCTGCACCATGACGGTGGTAGCCAGGAAGTTGGCCACCCCGGCGAATCCGATGAAGCCTGCGGCCACGTGGCACAGCAGCACCGGTGGCGCGGCGGCTCCGCGCAGGTCCACGATCGGGTGCCGGGTGCGCAGCTGGTACGCGCTCCACAGGGGGGCGACCAGTACGGCGAGGGTGAGCGCCAGCAGGGTGAACCAGCTGCCCCAGCCCCACTCGGCGCCTTTGGTGATCGGGATGAGCACGCCGAGGAGGACGACGGAGAGCCCTGCCGAGCCGATCCAGTCCACCCGGCCGCGGCCGGCCGGTTCCGCGCTGGGCAGTACGGCGTACGCCACCGTGGCGGAGACCGCGCCGACGGCGGCGGACAGCCAGAACACGGTTCGCCATGGCAGGTGATCGACGACGAGGCCGCCGGCCAGCAGGCCCGCACCCGCGCCCATGCCCACGGTGGAGCTGATCACGCCGATCGCCATGGGCACCTGGGCCGCCGGCAGCCGGTCCCGCAGGATGCTGATCCCCAGCGGGATGACGCCGCTCGCGGCGCCCTGCAGGACGCGACCGGCGAGCATGGGCGCCAGGCCAGGGGCCAGGGCGCAGATCACCGAGCCCGTCACCAACGCGGCGAGGCTGGCCAGCAGCATGCGCCGCTTGCCGTACATGTCGGCGAGCCTGCCTACGATCGGGGTGGCGACGGCGCCCGCGAGCATGGTGGAGGTCGCCATCCAGGAGGCGTTCCCGACGCTCGCCTGGAGCAGTGCGGGGAAGCGCGGGAGCAGCGGCATCACGAGCGTGAACATCATCGACACGACCAGTCCGCACGCGGCGAGTGACGCCACCACCGCCCGGGAGGAGGACGCTCCGCCCCGGCTCATGGCGGGCCGCCGTACGGCGCCGACCCGGACCGTCCTTCCACCGCGCTGACCACAGTCCAACGTTCATTTATATGCGGCATACATGTCAAGCATTTTCAGGTAGGCACGCTCTACCCTCAAGTTGCCCTATGATCTGGCTGGATGTCAGATGCTGGCTATCTGTCAAATTGTTTACCAGAGGTATCGACACGGGCGCCGGGCACCGGCTAGCTTGGGCTGGCGCCGTCGAAGCCCCGCTGGTGATGAACCCGCCCTGACGGCGGTGAGGGGATGAGGAGGCATGCGGTGTACCTGCGATACACACCCGAGCAGATAGCTCTCCAGGAAGAGCTCCGGGCCTACTTCGACCAGATCATGACTCCCGAGTTGCGCGAACAGCTCCGCAACGGCTACTCGGTGCCGGAGGCCACCGACGCCTACCGTGCGGTCATCCGGCGGCTGGGCCAGGACGGATGGCTGCGCATCGGCTGGCCCAAGGAACTGGGCGGGCAGGGCCGCACCATGGTCGAGCAGGCCATCTTCAACGAGGAGGCCGCGTTCGCCGACGTGCCGACCCCGTTGCTGACCATCAACAGCGTCGCCCCGGCCATCGCCGCGTTCGGCACCGAGGAGCAGAAACGCACCATCCTGGCGGGCATCCTCGCCGGTGAAGTGCATTTCGCCATCGGCTACTCCGAGCCGGAGGCGGGGACCGACCTCGCCTCCCTGCGCACCCGGGCGGTGCGGGACGGCAACGAGTACGTGATCCACGGCCAGAAGTTGTGGACCGGCATGATGGAAGCCGCGGACTACATCTGGCTCGCCGTGCGGACCGACCCCGACGCGCCCAAGCACAAGGGCATCTCGCTGCTGCTGGTGCCCCGCCACTCGCCGGGGATCAGCTCCACCCGGCTGGCCACCGTGGGCGACCACTCCGTGGCCGCGGTCGGCTTCGACGGCGTGCGGGTGCCCCTGGACAGCTGCATCGGGGGTCAGAACAACGGCTGGGCGCTGATGACCGGGCAGCTCAACTCCGAGCGGGTCGCGCTGGTGTCGACGGCGGGCGTCCGCAAGTCGCTGGATCAGGTCGCGCGGTGGGCCGCCACCCAGGAAGGCGACAGCGGCCGCCTGATCGACCAGGAATGGGTCCGGCTCAACCTGGCCCGGGTGCGGGCCAAGACCGAGTTCCTCCGGCTGCTGAACCTGAAGCTGGCCAGCTCGCTCGACAGCGGGCAGCTGGCGCCGGGTGACGCCTCGGCGGCGAAGGTGTTCGGCAGCGAGCTCAACGCGGAGGCCAACCGGCTGCTGATGGAGGTCGTCGGCGAGGACGCGCTGGTCGCCTCCGGCGAACCCGGGGCGGTACTGGGCGGGCACCTCCAGAAGTTCCACCGCTCGGGCAACGTGCTCACCTTCATCGGCGGCACCAACGAGATCCAGCGGGACCTCATCGCGCAGCTCGGCCTGGGCCTTCCGCGGACCCGGCGATGAGGCGCGTCAACGCATGACAGGAGACACGATGGACTTCTCGTTCGACGCCGACCAGCTGGAGATCCAGCAGCTGGCCGAGCAGATTCTCACCGACAAGGCCACTGCGGCGCGGCTGCGCGAGCTGGACGTCCGGGCCTCGCCGGTGGATGAGGAGCTGTGGCAGGAGCTGGCCCGCGCCGGGCTGCTGGGCATGGCTCTGGGGGAGGACGTGGGCGGCGGCGGGGCGGGCTTCCTTGAGTTCTGCCTGGTGCTTCAGTGCGCCGGCGCGGCGGCGGCGCACCTGCCTCTGATCGACGTGATCGTGTCGGCCGCCCTGCCGGTTGAAAGGTTCGGGTCCAAGGAACTGCGTGCCCGGCTGCTTCCCTCGGTGGCCGACGGGTCCGCGTACCTCACGGCCGCGCCGGACCGACCGGACGGGCGGGCCACCGTCCGGGCGGCCCGGGACGGCGAGGACTGGACGCTGAGCGGCGTGCGGTCGCTGGTGGTGCTGGCCGACCGCGCGCTGCGCGTGCTGGTGACAGCGGACGACGAGCAGGGACGGGCCGGCCTGTTCTGCGTCGACCCGCAAGCCGCCGGTGTGCTGCTGGAACCCCAGCAGACGATGACGGGCCGGCCCGCGCACCGGGTGACGCTGTCCGGTGTGCGGGTCCCCGCCGAGGATGTCCTCCTCCCGCCCGGCGAGGCGGACGAGGCGCTCGCCTGGCTGCGCGACCGGGTGGCAGCCGCTGTCTGCGTCGAACAGCTCGGCGTCTGCGCCGTGTCGCTTCGCCTCACCGCGGAGTACGTGAGCGAGCGGGAGCAGTTCGGCCGCCCGATCGGCACCTTCCAGGCGGTCGCGCACCGCGTCGCCGACGCGTACATCGACCTTGAGGCGATCCGGCTCACCACCTGGCAGGCGGTGTGGCTGCTCGACCAGGACGGTGACGCGCGGGAGGAACTCGCCATCGCCAAGTGGTGGGCGGCCGACGCCGGCCCGCGCATTCTCCAGGCCGCTCAGCACCTGCACGGCGGCATCAGCGTGGACCTCGACTACCCGGTCCACCGCTACAGCCTCCTGGGCAAACGGAACGAGCTCCGCCTCGGCGGGCCCACCGCCCAGCTGCGTGACGTCGGCGCGCTGCTCGCCCGCGACTAGGCAGCCGACCACGACAGAAGCGACGAGAGACCAGGAAACAGGAGAAGGACACGCGTCGATGAGCGTCCCGAAGGATTCAACCCAGCCGCTGGCCGGCGTCCGCGTCGTCGAGCTCTCGCGCACCCTGGCCGGGGCGTACGCGGGCAAGCTGTTCGTCGACCTGGGAGCCGAGGTACGGCTGGCGGAGCCGACCGGCGGACACCCGATGCGCACCGGGGAGGACGGCCGGACCGATGCCCTCTTCGCGTTCCTGGCCGCGGGCAAGGAGTCCTTCCTCGCCGACCTCGACGCGGTCACCGCGGCACCCGGGGACGTCGACGTCGTCATCGTCGAGAGCGAGGCAGCGTCGGCCGCCGAACGCCTCCACCGGCTCGCCGAGACGACGGTCGTGGCCTCCATCACGCCGTGGGGCCTCACCGGCCCCTGGTCCGCGGGCGAGCGGCCGTACTCCGAGTTCATCCTGCAGGCGGAGGGCGGCTCGGTGGCCATGCGCGGCGACCCCACGTCGTACCCGCTGATGGCCGCCGACCAGCCCGGCTACTGGGCGGCCGGAGCGATGACGGCGGCCGCCGCCGCGGCCGCCCTGCGCGTCCTGGAACGCCACGGGCGCGGCGAGCTCATCGACGTGTCGCTGCTGAACGTGACGGCGTACGTGACCAACCTCTTCACCGACGCCGCCGCTGCCATCCGCGAGACGAACGACTTCGGTTCCGTCACCCGCCGGCGCATGACGCCGTCCGTCGAGCGCGCCGCCGACGGCTGGGTCGGCTTCAACCTGGCCTCGGCGCAGAACCTTGAGGACTTCATGGTCCTCATCGAACGGCCGGACCTGCTCGCCGACGAGGAGATGCTGACCTACGACGGCCGGTACCGCCGGGCCGAGGAGTGGAACGCCGCCGTCCAGGAGTGGACCAGGCGGCACAGCGTGGCGGAGATCGTGCGCATGGCCGCCGATTTCCGCATTCCCGCCGCTCCCGTCCACAACGGGCGCACGCTCCTCGACGATCCGCACGTGCGGGCCAGGGAACTCTATACCTCCGACGCGACCGGCCGCTTCCGGCATCCGGTCGTGCCTTACCTGTTCGACGGCCGTCGGCCGGCGTCCGGCCGTCCGGTGCCGGGACCGGCAAGTGCGCCGGGGTTGGGCGGGCGGCCGACGGCCCGGCACCCCGGTTCGCCGGGACAACCGAGCCTGGCCGGGGTCCGCGTACTCGACCTGACGTCATGGTGGGCCGGGTCCTTCGTGGGCACCTTCGCCGGGTCCCTGGGCGCCGACGTCATCAAGATCGAGTCCACCCGGCGGGTGGACGGCTGCCGGATGGTGGGCGGCACGTTGACGACCGCGGCCGACTGGTGGGAGCACAGCAACTTCTTCCTCGGCATCAACCACAACAAGCGCGGGATCACGCTGGACCTGACGCACCCGCGCGGCCTGGAGCTGTTCCGCGACCTCATCGCGGTCTCGGACGTGCTGCTGGAGAACTTCTCCCCGCGGGTGCTCGAACAGCTCGGCCTCGACTGGGACGGGGTGCGCCGGATCAACCCCCGGCTGGTGATGGTGCGCATGCCGGCGTTCGGGCTGACCGGTCCCATGCGGAACATGACCGGCTTCGCGCAGACCGTCGAGCAGTTCTCCGGCATGTGCTGGACCACCGGCTACCCGGACGGCCCGCCGCTGAACACGATCGGCCCGGCCGACCCGATGGCCGGCGCGCACGCCTCGTTCGCACTGCTGGCCGCCCTGCGCGCCCGGGACGCCACGGGCGCCGGGACCCTGATCGAGTCGCCGCTGGTCGACGCCGCGCTGACGATGACGGCCGGACAGGTCATCACCTACACGGCGTACGGGCGGCTGCCGACCAGGGACGGCAACCGCGCCGCCGGGATCGCCCCGCAGGGCGTGTACGCCTGCCGCGGCACGGAGAACTGGCTGGCGCTGTCGGTCGTCACCGACGCGCACTGGGCCGCGCTGCGCGACTACACCGGCATCGACCGATGGTCGGCCGACGAGCGCCTGGCCACCGAGGCGGGACGCCGCCAGCAGCATGACCTGATCGACACGGAGGTGGCCGCCTGGGCCGCCGGGCGGGTCCTGGAGGAGGTGGTCGGCGACCTGGTCGCGCTCGGCGTGCCGGCCGGCCGCGTGGTCGACAGCCGGTGCGTCCACGGCCGGCCCCAGATCGCCGCGACGGGCATGTTCGAGCCGGTCGTCCATCCGCTGGCGGGGGAGCTCCCGCTGCCCGTCCTGCCGTTCCGGTTCGGCGGCGTCCGGCAGTGGTCGCGACTGCCCGCGCCCACGGTGGGCCAGCACAACCGAGAAGTCCTCGGCAGCGTCCTGGGCCTGACCGAGACGGAGATCGAGAAGCTGGCGGCCGAACACGTCATCGGCAGCCGACCGGATGGGGTGTGAGCACCTGTGACCACAACGAAGGCGCCCCGCGGACCCCTGGCCGGGCTGCGGGTAGTGGAGATCGCCGCACAGGGACCAGGACCGTTCGCCGCCATGATGCTCGCCGACCTCGGCGCCGACGTGGTGCGGGTGGACCGGCCGTCCGCCTCGGGCGGGCCCGGGCAGGCGGCCGTGGACGTCGTCGGGCGCGGCCGCCGGTCGATCGTGCTGGACCTGAAGGACCCCCGGGGCGTGGACGTGCTGCTGCGCCTGGCCGACACCCGCGACATCCTCATCGAGGGGTTCCGCCCGGGAGTCGCGGAACGTCTGGGGTTCGGACCGGAGGTGTGCCTGCGCCGCAGGCCCACCCTCGTATATGGCCGGGCGACGGGCTGGGGACAGCGGGGCCCCAAGGCGTCCCTGGCAGGTCATGACGCGAACTACATCGCGACCACCGGGGCGCTGCACGCCATCGGCGTCGAGGCAGGCCCGCCGGTCCTGCCGCTGAACCTGGTGGGCGACTACGGCGGCGGCGGCATGCTCCTGGCCCTCGGGGTCATGTGCGCGCTCTGGGCCGCGTCCCGGTCGGGACGCGGCCAGGTCGTCGACGCGGCGATGGTCGACGGTTCGGCCCTGCTCATGGCCCAGATGTACAGCATGCTCGCCACCGGTTCGTGGAGCGTGACGCGGGGCGTCAACATCCTCGATTCCGGCGCCCACTTCTACAACGTCTACCAGACCGCCGACGGCGAGCACGTGGCGGTCGCCGCGATCGAGGCGCCCTTCTACCGGCGGCTGCTGGACGCGCTCGGCCTGGACCCGGCGGACCTGCCCGCCCAGCACGACCAGAGCCAGTGGCCGCGGATGAAGGCGCTGTTCGCGGAGCGGTTCGCCGAGCACACGCGGGACCACTGGTGCGCGTTGCTGGAGGACACCGACGCGTGCTTCGCTCCGGTACTGTCCATGGCCGAGGCGCCGCAGTACCCGCACCACCGGGACCGGGACACCTTCATCAAGGTCGACGGTGTGGTCCAGCCCGCACCGGCCCCCCGGTTCAGCCACACACCCACGGCGTTTCCCGAGCCGGCCCCCACTCCCGGGCTGCACACCGCGGACATTCTCACCGAGCTCGGGCTGGACGCCGGTGCGGCGGACGAGCTGCGCCGCGACGGAGTGGTCGCGTGAACCCGGCAACCAACCCGCAGGCGGCGTACCAGGCGCTGGTCACCACCATGCGAGAGACGCTCGACAGCGTCATGCACACCGCCGTCGGCCATGCCGAGCTCGCCGTGATCGCCGGGCAGCTCCAGGACATCACGCGCACGCTGCTCGGGCGCACGCGTCCCGACCCGTGGTTCTGGTCGAGGGAACCTCCGGCGGCGGTCACCGGAACGATGGCCGATCCCGCCCCGGCCGCCAACGGCTGGGCCAGCTGCAACCCGGTCGCCCCGCCGCTACTGCTGGAGATGGACGATCAGACGATCGTCGGCACGGTCACCCTGGGCGCAGCCTACGCGGGGCCGCCCGGCCTCGTGCACGGCGGCACCGTCGCCGCACTCATCGACCACGCCATGGGCATCTACCTGGCCTGCGTGGGCCGGGCCAGCATGACCGCCAACCTCAGCGTCGACTTCCTCGCGGGGACGCCCCTGTTCCGTCCCCTGACGGTCCGGGCCGGCACCCGTGAGGTTTCCGGGCGCAAGACCACGGTGTGGGCGTCGGTGCAGGCCGACGACGTGGTGACCGCCCGGGCTACCGGACTGTTCGTGATGGTGAGGCGATGAACGACCAGAGCACGCCCGGCCTGTCGACCGCGGCCACCTGCGTGCTGATCCGTGACCGGGACGGTCGGCTTGAAGTGCTGCTGCTGCGCCGCAACTCCGCCGGCAGCTTCCCGGGAGCGTGGGTCTTTCCCGGCGGGCAGGTGGATCCGGCCGATGCCGGACCAGCCGATGACCAGCAGACCGTGGCCCGCCGGGCGGCCAGCCGTGAAACGGCCGAGGAGGCCGGCCTGCTGGTGGCCGCCGACGCGATGGTGCCGTTCTCCCACTGGACGGCGCCCGAGCAGGCTCCGCGCCGGTTCCGGACCTGGGTCTTCGTCGCCCCGGCGCCCTCCGCCGACGTGGTGGTGGACGGGCGGGAACTCCTCGACCACCGCTGGTTATCGCCCGAGGAGGCCTTGCGAGAGCACGGGGACGGCCGGCTGACCCTACTGCCGCCGACCTGGCTCACCCTGTACGACCTGCGCCAGGACGGCTCGGTGGCCGAGGCGATGGGCAGGCTCTCCATACGGGAGCCGGAGAGCTTCGCGGGGCGGGTCATCCGCGAGGACACGGGCATGGCCATGGTTTGGGCCGGTGACGACGAGTACGACGCCGACCGGCCCCGGACCGGCCGGCGGCACCGGCTGCTCATGGGCACGTTGCCCTGGCAGTACGTCCGGACCGCATCCCCGCCACGGTAACATCGTTGCGAAAAAGTTGCTTGGCAATAGGCATATAAATCGCTGCCTCCGCCGGTCATGAGTACGGCCCGGTGCTACAACGCAGAGTAAATAACCAGTTCAGAACGTATCTGATGGTGCGGGAACAACACCGTTGCCCACCCGCCAAGGTAGATGTATCGTTTCGCGCAAGTAAATAACCCGGAAGGGCGGCCGATATCGCGGTCGCCACTCGCCCGCGCTCCAGGCACCCGCCCGCCGACCGGTTGGGCGACACCCAGGACCGCGTGGACGGAGATCCATGGCTGCACGAAGCGGGTTTCCTCCATCTAATGCACCTGATCCATCCCTCTTGAGAGGAAACTACCGATGAGGCCGACTTCCTCGACCCGGTTGGCGTCGCCCCTCGTCGCCGCTTTCACCGCGTTAACGCTGGTTTCGGCATGTGGCGGCGGGACCCCCGAACAGCAGCAGGCCACGGCACCCGTCGGCGAGCCGCAGCGCGGGGGCACCGTGACGTACTCCTTCAGCGGCGACGCGAGCAATCTGGACGCGGCACGGTGCGGCACCGGCGACTGGCTGGCCTGCTCGGCCATCTACGGCACGCTGCTCAACTACAACGCGGCGGACCAGAAGTTCGAGCCGGGGATGGCGGAGTCCTTCGAGACCGAGGACGGCAGGACCTGGACGCTCAAGCTGCGGCAGAACGTCAAGTTCACCGACGGCACGGCGTTCGACGCCGAGGCGGTGAAGTTCAACTGGGAGCGCGCCGCCGACCCGAAGAACCTGTCGCCGGGAGCCCTGGTCGCCAAGTCGATGACGCTGACCGTCGTCGACCCGCTCACCCTGCGGGCCGAGCTCAAGGAGCCCAACTTCCAGTTGCGCTGGGCGCTCCAGGGTGAGCTGGCCATGATCGGGTCCCCGGCCGCCATCCAGCAGAAGGGCCCCGACTTCGCCAACGAGCCGGTGGGCGCGGGACCGTTCAAGCTGCAGAGCTGGGCACGCGGCTCCCAGATGATCCTGGTACGCAACGACGGCTACTGGGACCAGCCGAGGCCGTACGTGGACCGGTTCGTCATCAAGGTGCTCAACGCCGACGACCAGCGGCTCAACGCGCTGCGGACCGGCGAGATCGACGTGATGGCGACCACCCGCGGCGAGTTCGGGAAGAAGGGTGTGGACGCCGGCTTCCAGCTCGCCGAACTCAACTACATCCTCGGTTCCGGGATCCGTATGAGCTTCACCAAGGGCGACCTGGCCGATCCCGATATCCGCAAGGCGGTGGCCCACCTTGCCGACGGGGACCAGATGATCAAGGCGTTCTATCCGGGGGAGACCGTGGCGCGCACCCTCGCCCCCCAGTCGAGCTGGATCTACGACCCCGAGGCCAAGCTGCCGACGCACGACGTCGCCGAGGCGCAGCGGCTGGTCGACGGCTACCTGGCCAGGACCGGCAAGAGCGAGGTCACCATCGCCTACAAGTACATCGGCGGGTCCGCGTTCTCCGACGGGCAGGCGCAGATGATCCAGGCCATGCTGCAGCAGGCAAAGGGCGTGAAGGTCGAGCTCGTCTCGCAGGACTACGCGACCTGGTTCGCCGACACCCAGCGGGGCGACTACCAGCTGCAGTCGTTCGCGGTGTCAGGGGTGAACCCGGACCAGTTGCACAACTACTTCTTCACGGGGGCATCCCGGAACACCACCGGGTACTCCAACCCGGCCGTCGACACGGCCCTGGAGAAGACCCGCACCGCCGCCGAACCGGCCGCGCAGACCGAGGCGTACAAGGAGGCGACCCGGCAGCTTGCCGCGGACGCGGCCTTCCAGCCCTGGTACTACCCGGTCGCCCAGCTGCTCTTCCCCAAGAAGATCCACGGCGTGGTTCCCGCCTACACCTACTTCATGCGCCCCGATCTGGTCTGGCGCGAGTCGTAGCCGAACCATGAACCGCCGTGAGCAAGGGAGAACGAGACGGTGTACCGGATGAATGCCACCGCGCTGGCGGTGCTCCGCAGGCTGGCGAAGCTGGTGCTCGTCCTGTTCCTGGTGAGTGTCGCCGCCTTTCTCCTGCTGGAGCTGATCCCCGGGGACCCGCTGGACACCCTGCTGCCGGAGGGGGCGACCGCGGAGACCCGGGCCCAGCTTGAGGAGCTGTACGGGCTCAACGACCCGATGGTGGCGCGCTACCTGCACTGGCTGGGCGGCGCCCTCCAGGGGGACCTCGGCCGCTCCTTCCAGACCCAGTTGCCGGTGACGCAGGCGATCCTCGAACGGGTGCCGGTGACCGTCGAACTGGCCGCCCTGTCCACCCTCCTGGCCCTCGTCGTGGCGGTGCCCTTCGGGGTGTACGCCGGCTACCGGCCGGGTGGCGTACTGGACCGGGTGGTCACCTTCCTGGTGTCGCTGACGCTGTCGGTGCCGAACTTCCTCATGGGCATCCTGCTCATCTTCGTGTGCGCGGTCACCCTGGGCCTGTTCCCGGTCAGCGGCTGGGTGCCCTGGGAGGAAGGGGCGGGCGAGCACCTGCGCAGCGTGGCGCTGCCCGTGCTGACCCTGGCCAGCGCGGAGATCGTGGTGTTCGTCCGCCTCCTGCGCAACGACATGGTCGCGACCCTGCAGCAGGACTTCGCGCTCGCCGCCCGCGCGCGGGGCCTGCCGACCGCCTGGGTCCTGTTCGGGCACGCGCTCCGCCCGTCCTCCTTCTCCCTCGTCACCGTGCTCGGCGTCAGCCTGGCCAGGCTGATCGGCGGCACCGTGATCGTCGAGAACCTCTTCGCACTGCCCGGCGTGGGCACCCTGGTGATCAACGCGATCAGCAGTCGTGACTACCTGATGGTCCAGGGGATCGTGCTTCTCGTCGCCACCGTCTACGTGGTCCTCAACACGGCGGTGGACCTGTCGTACCCACTACTCGATCCCCGAGTCCGGAAGTCCTGAGGAGAGCACGACCCATGGACGCAGAATCGATGACGGCGACGGGGGAGCGCGCAGCGGCACCGGCGTCGCGGCCCCCGGCGACCCCCACGATGGTGCGCCGCCGGCGCCGACGGCGCGATCTGGCGGTGGTCGTCGCCGCCGTCTGGCTCACCCTGATCGTGCTGGCCGCGATCTTCGCGGACCTGCTGCCGATCCCGGCGCCGGACGCCATCTCCTCCCAGTTCTCACTCGCGCCCGGACTGCGGCTGGAGAACCCGCTGGGCACCGACACACTCGGCCGCGACCAACTGGCCCGCGTGATCTACGGCGCGCGCGTCTCGCTCGCCGTCGCCATCGGCGCCACGCTGCTCGCGCTCACGGCGGGCACGGTACTCGGCATGGTCGCCGGCTACCTGCGCGGACTCACCGACTCGGTCTTCGAGATCGGCACCAACGTCCTGCTGGCCTTCCCGCCGCTGATCTTCCTGATCGCGCTCGCCGCCGTGACCCCGCCCAGCATCCTCACCCTGGTCGTGGGACTCGCGATCATCGGCGTGCCGACGTTCGCCCGGATCGCCCGCGCCAACACCATCGCCTTCGCCAACCGCGAGTTCGTCACCGCCTCCACCGCGATGGGCGCCACCAACATCCGCGTCCTCACCCGGGACATCCTCCCCAACGTCATGCTGCCGGTGACGTCGTTCGCCCTCCTGGTGGCCGCCGCGCTGGTGGTGGCCGAGGGCAGCCTCAGCTTCCTCGGCCTCGGCGTGCCACCGCCCGCACCGAGCTGGGGCGGCATGATCGCGGCGGCCAGGGACCAGCTCGCCGATCACCCCCACCTGGTAGCGGTCCCCGGCGGGTTCTTCTTCCTCACCGTGTTCTCCCTCAACAGCCTGGGCGACTACGCCAGAGGCAAGGTCGGAAAGGAGACCGCGCTGTGAGCACGCTCTTCGCGAACGGCACCCGCACCTCCCCGTCGCTGCTCGACATCCGCGACCTGCGCGTATGGTTCGACACCCCCCGCGGCCTCGTCCGCGCGGTCGACGGCGTCGACCTGAGCGTGCGGCCAGGCAGGACCCTCGGCGTCGTCGGCGAGTCAGGGTCGGGAAAGTCGGTCCTCGCGCGCGCGGTCATGAACATCCTCGCCCCCAACGCGCTCACCTTCCCCGACTCGCGGATCAGCGTGGACGGGCAGGACCTGCGGACGATCAGCAAGGATCAGGCGCGGCACCTGTGGGGCTCCCAGGTCTCGATGGTGTTCCAGGACCCGATGACCTCGCTCACCCCCGTGCTGACCATCGGCAGGCAGCTCACCGAGGTCTTGCGCCACCATCTCGGCATGGACCGGGCCGCCGCGCGCCGCCGGGCCGAGGACCTCCTGCGCCAGGTCGGCATCCCGGAACCGGCCAAGCGCCTGCGGCAGTATCCGCACAACCTCTCCGGGGGGATGCGGCAGCGGGTCACCATCGCGCTCGCCGTCTCGTGCGATCCGCGGCTGCTGATCGCCGACGAACCCACGACCGCCCTGGACGTGACGGTCCAGCAGCAGATCCTCGAACTGCTCGACCAACTGCGGGCGGAGAACGGCATGGGCATGATCCTGATCACCCACGACCTCGGAGTGGTCGCCGGGCACGCCGACGAGATCGCCGTGATGTACGGCGGCCGGATCGTGGAACGCGCGCCCACCCGCGTGCTGTTCGGCGCCATGCGGCATCCCTACACCCGCGCGCTGGTCCGCTCCATCCCGCGCATCGCCGAGCCGAGCCACACCCGGCTACACGCCATACCCGGCCGTCCACCGGTCATCATCGATCCGCCGCCGGGTTGCCGGTTCGCCCCCCGCTGCCCCAACGCCCGGCCACGCTGCCTGAGCGAGGACCCGGCGCTCCGGCGCACGGGCGACGACGACACGCACAGCCACGCGTGCTTCTTCCCGGTGGGCACACCGGAAGGCGAGGCCGCCTTCGCGGCCAACCTCCGCGACGGACGTACCGCGGCGGGTCTCACCGTCACGGAAGGGAGCAGACTCTGATGGCCGGAAGCGGCACCGCTCACCTGCACGACGAGGAGGCAGCCCTGCTGTCCGTGCGCAACCTCCGCGTCGAGTACGCCACCGGACGGGCGGAGAAGGTCCACGCCGTGTCGGATGTCAGCTTCGACATCCGGCAGGGCGAGACGCTCGGCCTGGTCGGCGAGTCCGGGTGCGGCAAGTCCACCGTCGCCAAGGCGGTCATGCAGCTACCCCCGCCCACCGCGGGCAGCATCAGCCTGGACGGGCGCGAGCTCACCACCCTGCGCGGCGGCGAGCTGCGGCGGCTCCGCCGGCGGATGCAGATGATCTTCCAGGATCCGATCTCCTCCCTCAACCCGCTCAGGAAGGTCAAGAACATCGTCGGGGAGGGGCTGCACATCTCCGGCGACCTGTCCGCCGCCGAGATCGACGCGAAGGTGCGCAGGATCCTGGAGGTCGTCGGCCTCGACCCGGACACCGCGGGTGAGCGCCGGCCGCACGAGTTCTCCGGCGGGCAGTGCCAGCGCATCTCGATCGCCCGGGCGATGGTCCTCGATCCGGAGATCGTCATCTGCGACGAGCCGGTGTCGGCGCTCGATGTGTCGGTGCAGGCGCAGATCCTCAACCTGCTGGCCGACATGAAGGAGCGCTACCGGCTGACGATGCTCTTCAGGGGTCCCGGTAGCAATGAAGAAATTTCCAACGGATATACCGCTGACCTGGGCTAATACAGGAGCTTGACCATCTATGGCGGACTGATGATCACTGCCGCTACGTTCGTTCCGGATTCGTCCGGAGCGGCACATGAGGCGGTGCGTTGTCAGAGAAAATGTTCTCCGAAGAGCAGCTGGAACAGCTGCGTTCGTTCCCGGAGATCAGCAGAGAAGAGTTGATCCGATACTTCACGCCCACGGCGGCAGACGTCGCGTTCGTCGACCCGGGTCGCGGGCGGGGCGTGGTGGACCGGCTGGGCATGATGGTCCAGCTGTGCACGCTGCCGTGGCTCGGGTTCGTGCCCGATGATGTGGCCACGGCGCCGCCGGTGGCGGTGGCCCGGGTCGCGGACCGGCTGGGCGTAGATCCTTCGGCGTTATCGCTGTACGGGAATCGGGCCCAGACCCGATCAGACCATCTGGTCCAGGTCGCCAAGTATCTGGAGTGGAAGACGGCTCCTGCAGGCAGCCGGGCGATGAAGGAACTCGAGCAGTTTCTGCTGGATCGGGCGATGGAGCACGACTCGCCGACGCTGTTGTTCAACCTGGCGCGTGAGTATCTGATGGCGGCGAGGGTGATCCGGCCCGGCGCGCTCATCCTGGCGAAGATGGTCGGCACGGCGCGCAAGGCCGCCTCCGATCTGACCTCGCAGATGGTGGCGCACCTGCTGACCGGTGATGTCCGCGCCGACCTGGAGCGGATGCTCGTCGTTGATGCCGGATTGGGTATGACGCGGCTGGAGTGGCTGGTCGCTCCGGCCAAGGACGCCTCGGCGGCATCGGTGAAGACCGCGATCGACAAGCTGACATGGCTGCGCGCGGTGGATGCCCACCAGATGGACCTGTCGGTGCTGCCGAACGAGCGTCGCCGGTTCTTGGCCCAGGTCGCGCGCCGCTCGACCAACCAGGGCCTGGAACGGCGCAAGGAGCGCAAGTTCCCGATCCTGCTGGCCTTCCTCGCCCAGGCTGCGGTCGACCAGCTGGATGAGGTGGTGGGGCTCTTCGACCAGGCCGTGTCCGCGCGGGAGTCCCGCGCGAAGGCCAAGACCGACGAGGCGCTGGTCGAGCGGGCAAAGAAGGGCGAGGCCCGGCAACTGCTGATGGACATCATCCTTCCCGTGCTGGCCGATCCGTCCATTTCCGACGAGCAGGTGGGCGGGCTGTTGCGGGAGCGGATCGGCATGCAGCGGCTGCGGGAGATCACCTCCGATGCGTGGAAGCCGCTGCCCAGGGACCACGGCCGCCTGTCGGAGCTGGAGGCCTCCTACACCTACCTGCGCCAGTTCACCCCGAATGTGCTGGCCGCGATCGATTTCCAGGGCGGGCCGGGCACGAGCGAGCTGATGGAGGCGGTGGCCATCTTGCAGGGGCTGAACCGGCTCGGCGGCCGCAAGGTGCCCGCGGGCGCGCCGACCGGCTTCGTGCCCGCCCGGTACGCCGATTACCTGGAGCGGGCCCGCAAGTCCGGGGAGGACACCGCCTACCGCCACTACTGGGAATTGTGTGTGATCTTGTGCCTGCGCGATGGGCTGCGCAGCGGGGACGTGTTCGTGCCCGGCTCGCGCCGCTACGCCGACCCGGCCACCTATCTCTACACGCCCGAGCAGTGGGAGCCCAAGCGCGCCGAGTACTGCCGCCTGGTGGGCAAGCCGGCCAGCACGGCCGACGCGCTGGAGCAGGGCAAGGAGGAACTGCACGCGGCGTTGACCGGGCTGGACAAGACCCTGGCCGAGGCCAGTCCCGATGACGTCGGCATGGTCCGGCTGGATGAGGACGAGCACCTGGTGGTGCCGCCGCTGTCGGCCGAGGACGTGCCGGCGGAGGCCAAGGCGCTCAAGGACGAGCTGGCCGCGATGCTGCCGTTCGCGCCGATCGCCTCGCTGCTGATCGAGCTGGACGCCCGCACAAGTTTCCTGGACTGCTTCACCCACGCCGGTGGCCGCAAGCTGACCACGTCGGTGGAGACCAAGCGCAACATTCTCGCCGTTCTCATCGCGATGGCAACGAATCTGGGCCTGGCCCGCATGTCGGAGGCCTGCGGGGTGTCCTATGACGTGCTGGCCTGGACGATGGAGTGGTACATCCGGGAGGAGACGCTGCGCGAGGCCAACACGGTCATCGTCAACCACCACTACAACCTGGAGCTGGCCAGGGTGTTCGGCGGCGGCACCATGTCCTCCTCCGACGGCCAGCGATTCCCCGTGCGGGGCAAAAGCCTGAGCGCCCGGACGATGGTGATCCACGGGGGTCAGGTGCTGTCGACCTACACGCATGTCTCGGATCAGTGGTCGACGTACGGCACGAAGATCATTGTGCCGACGGCGCGGGAGGCGCACTACGTGCTGGACGACTTCCTCGGCAACGCGACCGACCTTCCGATCGATGAGCACGCGACCGACTCCCATGGGGCCACGTTGATCAACTTCGCGTTGTTCGACCTGGTCGGCAAGGCACTCACTCCCAGGATGCGGGACCTGGCCCGGGTCACCCTGGTTCGCGACGACACCCCCACCGAGATCACCAAGCGCTACCCGCATGCGGGGCCGCTGCTGGGCGCGCGGTGGAATGAGGACCTGGTCGCCGGCTGCTGGAGCGACCTGCTGCGGATGGCCGGGTCGCTGAAGTACGGCCAGGCCACCGCCTCGCTGATCGTCGGCAAGTGGTCGGCCGCCTCCCGGCAGAACACCCTGGCCGCCGCGCTGAAGGAGTGGGGCATGCTGAGAAGGACCGTGCACCTGGCCAAATACCTGTCGGACCCGGCGTTCCGGCGGAAGATCTCCCGGCAGCTGAACAAGGGCGAGAGCCTGCACGCGCTGCGCAGGGACCTGCACTACGCCCAGCAGGGCGCCGTCACCCGCCCGCACCTGGAGCAGCAGACCGAACAGGCGTGGTGTTTGACCGTTTTGACCAACTCGGTGATCGCGTGGACGACAGAATATTATTCGAGAGCGGTGCTGGAGTTGCGTTCCCAGGGTCGCGAGGTGCCCGATGAGCTGCTGTCGCACATCTCGCCCGGCCACAGCGACAACATCAACTTCTTCGGCGTCATCAACGTGGACGTCGAGGCGGAGCTGGCCAAGCTCGACACCAGTGGATGGCGGCCGCTGCGGCCCGCGCAGCTGCGCGAGCTGGGGCTGATGCCGTGAGCGGCCCTGCGCCGCGCCTATGGCGCGGTCGTGTGAGCAGGACGGTGAGTTGCAGCACGTGGTCGGAGGGGCCGTCATGGTATCGGCGTTAAACGGGGCTGGGCGCGTGTTCTGGCGACGCCCGGGGATGAGGGCGGCCAGGCCCGGCGAGCGCGACTGTTCCAGATCGACCTCGATCTGGAACGGTTGCGAGACAGCAGTCGGCGCGATGGTGGCATGGAACAGATCGCCTGGTGCTGGCCGAGGCCTCGTTTGTCCAGGTCCTTGATGTTGGTCGCTCCCGGATGTCCGGCTCAGCCGGATCCAGGCGCTGGGTCGGTGCGGGTCGCGTCGTGGGCGATGCCGCTTCGGGGCACCGCGTGCTGGCTGTGCAGGGTGTGTTTGCCGGCTACCGTGCGATGGTGCTGGAGGTGGCCGGGGGTGTGCCAGCGCACGTGGGTGGCCCAGTGCAGGCGTTCGAACAGGCGGATGAGCGCGGCCGAGGGATCGATCTGTCCGGGATCGCCGTGCCGGGCGCGGCTGGGCTGGCTGTGATGGCCGTTGTGCCAGCTCTCCCCGAAGGACAGCAGGGCCAGTGGCCACAGGTTGGTGGAGCGGTCGTGGAGTCTGGTGAGGTGGGGCCGGTTGCCGATGGTGTGGCAGAGGGAGTTGACGCTCCAGGTCACGTGGTGCAGCAGGGCGATGCGGACCGGCCCGGCCCAGATGAAGGCGGTCAGGGCGCCGTACAGGCTGCCGCTGATCGCCCAGCCCGCGGCGAACGGCAGGATCAGGGAGGCGGCGCACAGGGCGGGGAAGGCGCGTGAGATGCGCAGCATGGCCGGATCGTTGCGCAGGAGGTCGGGGGCGTAGCGGGCGGCTGAGGTGGGCTCGCCGGTGAACAGCCAGCCCAGGTGGGCGTGGGCCAGACCGCGCAACTGCCCACCGAGGTGGGTGCCGTAGCGGTAGGGGGAGTGCGGGTCGCCGGGGCGGTCGGTGAAGGCGTGGTGGCGGCGGTGAACGGCCACCCAGTCGATGAGGTTGCCCTGGAAGCTCATCGACCCGGCGATGGCCAGTGCGGCGCGCAGCCAGGGGCGGGCGGTGAAGGAACGGTGGGTGAACAGCCGGTGGAAGCCGACCGTCACCCCCAGGCCGGTCACGACGTAGAACACCGTGGCCAGCAGGAGGTCGGTGAGGGTGATCCCGGTTCCCCATGCCAGCCAGATGCCGGCGCCCAGCGCGATGAAAGGCGCGATCGCGATCGTGGCCGTGACAGCCACCTGCCCGGCATGGGCGGTGGGGTGTGGGTCGGTGTGTGGGAACGGTGATAGCCCGTCGTAGGCCTGGTCCGGAGGCTGGTCGTGCATCCGCTTAGGCCACCATCGGCAGGCTGCGGTCCAGGCCGGTATTGCGCAGCAGCTGGGACATGGATGGACGGGGCGCGGTCAGGGCCAGTGTGATGCCCATCGTTCGGGCGCGGTTTTGGATGCCGACCAGGACGGACAGGCCTGAGGCGTCGCAGAATGTGACCCCGGACAGGTCGAGGATGAGCAGGCTGGTGCTGTAGCTCAGCGTGCTCGTCAGTCGCTGGCGAAGCTCTGGGCTGGTGAGAATGTCGATGTCTCCGGACAGGCGGATGATGGTGGGGGCCGATGGGCCGGCCAGCCCGAGCGGTGACGGGTCGATGACGTTCATGGGATCTCCGATCGGAGAAGATTAGGAATAGCAGCGATTTAGGCCCGCCGAGCGGTGCGGTTGGGCGGTGGCGTCCCGGCTCGAACCGGCCGGCGAACGGCGCGCGGTTCGCGCGCGGGTCAGCGAATGGGGTCTACGGCTGGGCGGTGACGTACCCGCCCTCGTTCTCCCAGGCGGGTGAGTCGTCCTCGTATGCCAAGCCGACATCTGGTGCGGTGAAAAGGTGCGCGATGGTGAGGATCTCGGCCGGAGCGAAGCCGGTGGTGTCCTCAGCGGCGAGCTTGAGTCCGGCCTCGGCGGGACCGGTCGTGGTGCCCGGCGGGATGACCAGCAGGGCAATCGGTTCCGCGCCTGCCAGGCTCATGGTGAGCACGTGGGGTTCGGCGTGGCTGAACCAGCCGATTCTCACCTGCCGCCCGCGGGCCGGAATGCGGTGCGGGATGTGGTCCCACTCGTCCTGGCGCAGGCCGATCCGCAGCGTGGTCCCGGCGAGCCGCTGATCGACGGCGGCGATGAGGCCGGGCAGTTCAGCGGCGGCGTCGCGGGAGTAGGGCCACCACGCTCCGTCCACGGTGACGCGCCGATCCCGTACGGGATTCAGGCTGAGCCGGACCGGGGAGTCGACGCGGGGAATCGCGGACGCGACGGGGTTCAGTGGCGTGTAATGAGAAAGAAGTGTTGGCGTCATGGCTTGCCTGGCCTGTCCGAGCCCCTGAAGGGCCGAAGGTGTATCGCCGTGGGCGACGCCAGCCTGATTGCCAACGCTCGAAATGTCCTCGGTTCTTTCATCATACCCCCTGATTTTTGGAATCTCGCAATTCTGGAGGTGGATATGCATTTTTGACTTCCGGAAACGCGTCCCGGCGAAGGCCGCTGACCACCGAAACGGCTTCGAGGATCATGCCAGGGCTGGCGCGGGCCCCCGGCAACCGGCCGTGCCCTGCTGGAGATGCCCATCACCTATGTTGTTTGGCTGGTGGCGGTCGGCCCAGCGCCGCGCGAATCTACTGATTGCGGGTGAAGCGGCGGAATCTCCTTTATGAATCAGCGGGAATTACCCGGATGTGATCGACAGGACTGTCCTCTTCCACGCCCAAGAAAGGCGATCATGCGTGATGACCGTCGCGGACACCCTTGAGCCGTCGGCTCGCCCGCCCGGATCATGACCCGGGCGCGGGAGGTGCTGGGGAAGCTGAACCGGATCGCGGCCGGATCACGCCCGTGATCACTTCAGCTTGGCCGTGGGTTCTGGGGTCGCTGGCCGGGGCCGGGCGGTGGCTGTCGACGCCTCTGTCGCCGGAGGACTACCTTGGATTGCTGGATCCGCTCTGGCCCGCTGGGGAACTGCGCGGCCGGGTCGAGGGCCTTCGCCCGGAGACCGCCGACGCGGTCACCCTGGTGATCCGCCCGGGCCGTGGCTGGCGGGCGCACCGCCCCGGCCAATGGGCCCGGATCGGTGTCGAGATTCAGGGGCGGCGTCATTGGCGGACCTACTCGCTGTCCTCACCGCCGCAGCGGCCGGACGGCTGTATCACGATCACGGTCAAAGCGATCCCGGGAGGGCTCGTCTCCCATCACCTCGCACGGCGTACCCCGCCCGGGACGGTCGTCAGGCTGGCCGGGCCGGAGGGCGAGTTCGTCATCCCGGAGCCGCCACCGCCGCGTCTGCTGTTCCTGACCGCCGGCAGCGGCATCACCCCCGTGATGGCGATGCTGAGCAGCCTGCTGGCCGGCGACATCCCCACCGGCCGCGGCACGGCGAAGGCTTCCCCGGCGGGCGCGCCGGCCGTCCACGCCGGGCGGCCGCCGGGGCACCGGCGAGGCGAGCCGCCCGACGTGGTGCTGGTCCACTCGGCGCCGACACCGGGGGAGGTCATCTTCGGTGAACGCCTGCGGCGCCTGGCCGCGCGATCGCCGTACCTGCGGCTGCATGAGCGGCACACGCGGAGCGCGGGACGGCTCGGGCCGGCGGACCTGGCCGGCCTGTGCCCGGACTGGACGCAGCGTTCGGTCTGGGCGTGCGGGCCGGCCGGGATGCTCGACGAACTGGCGGCCGAGTGGACCGGGCCGGTGGATCGGCTGCACGTGGAGCGTTTCGCCGAGCCCTTCCGCCCGGTGGCTCCGGCATCCGGCACGGCGGGCGGGCGCGTGCGTTTCACCACGACCGGCCGGGAGGCGGACGCCGACGGCGCGACGCCGTTGCTGACCGTCGGCGAGGAGGCGGGGGTTCTCATGCCCAGCGGCTGCCGCATGGGCATCTGCCACAGCTGCGTGGGGCGGCTGCGCTCCGGCCGGGTACGCGACCTGCGTACCGGCCTGATCCACGGCGAAGCGGGCGATCTGATCCAGACCTGCGTGTCGGCCGCCGCAGGTCCCGTCGAGCTGGAGTTTTGAAAGGAACGCGCATGACCGGCACATCACATCTCACCCGGGCCGATATCGAGGAGTTCGGCCGTGAGCTGGACAAGATCCGCGAGGAGGTGCTCGCCGACCTCGGCGAGCGGGACGCCCGCTACATCCGCGGCGTCATCTCCGCCCAGCGCACGCTGGAGCTGGGCGGCCGGGCGCTGCTGCTGGCCTCCTGGCTGCCCCCCGCCTGGGCCGCTGGGACGGCGGCGCTGGCCACCGCGAAGATTCTGGAGAACATGGAGATCGGCCACAACGTCCTGCACGGGCAGTGGGACTGGATGCGCGACCCGAAGATCCACTCGACCACCTGGGAGTGGGACATCGTCTGCCCGGCCAGCCTGTGGAAACACTCCCACAACTTCGTCCACCACACCTGGACCAACGTGCTCGGCAAGGACCGGGACATCGGCTACTCGGTGATGCGGATCACTCCCGAGCAGCAATGGCACCCGATCTACCTCGCCCAGCCGTTCTACAACGCGCTGCTGGCCCTGTTCTTCGAGTACGGCATCGCGATCTACGACCTCGAACTCGAACGCGTCCCATCCGGGGACAAGAGCCTGACCGACGCCCTGGCCCAGTTGCGCGTAGTGGCCGGCAAGGCGCGACGCCAGATCATCAAGGACTACATCGCCTTCCCACTGCTCGCCGGACCGGCCTTCCTGCCCGCCCTGCTGGGCAACCTGACCGCGAACCTGGCCCGCAACGTGTGGGCGCACACCATCATCTTCTGCGGCCACTTCCCCGACGGCGCCGAAGTCTTCACCGAGGACCGCCTCCAAGGCGAAACCCGCGGTGAGTGGTATCTCCGCCAGCTGCTCGGCTCCTGCAACATCGACGGCGGCCCCCTGTTCCACATCATGAGCGGCAACCTGAGCCACCAGATCGAACACCACCTGTTCCCCGACCTGCCCAGCAACCGGTACGCCGAGATAGCGCCCCGGGTCCGGGCCCTGTGTGACCGGTTCGGCCTCCCTTACACCTCCGATTCCCTGACCCGCCAGGTCGGCTCGGTCTGGAAACGCGTCCTGCGGCTGGCACTGCCGGGACCCCGACAGCGGCCACCGGCGGCCACCCCGCCGGCCAGAAGGCTCCATGCCGTGGCCTGACCGGAAGAACTTCGTCGATGGCTGAGCGGCTCAGGGCTCGTGACACCGGATGCCGTGCGGAGTCGCTGGCCACCACCCGGACCGGCAGTGTGGCACAGAACTTCAATTATCTGTCACAATGGCAGCCGGTGGGCCGTGTCGGCCCAGCTCGGCGTCCGCCGCCGCGACGGCGACTCGGCAACATTATGTGTCACATCGCCTCGGAGGAGGACCGCCCCATGTCCGTCGTGGCCTTCCCCGGCCAGCCCGACTCCGTCCCCGACGTAGCTGGCGCGACGATCACGGTCGCGGTCGCGGTCGAGCGCTTTCTCGACTCCATCACCACGGCCACCACCCGCGCCAGCTACGCCGAGACCCTCGCCCGCCTGACGGCCATGGCCGGGCCGGCACATCCCGTCGCCGCCCTGCAGCCCGAGCACTACGCCGCGGTGATGGACCGCTGGAAGACCGCGGCCGCCGCAACCTGGAACCGGCACCTGTCCGCCCTGGTCTCCTTCACCACCTGGGCACAGCGCCAGGACCTGCTGGCCACCAACCCGGCCCGGCGCCTGGAACGGCGCAAGCCCGCCCGGCGCGGCGACCGCGCCATCCCGGCCGCCCGGCTGGAGACGCTCTTCACCGGCCCCGCCCACGCCCTGCGCGAACGGGTGCTGTGGAGGCTCCTGTACGACACGGCCGCCCGCGCCGAGGAAATCCTCACCCTCAACGTCGAAGACCTCGACCTGGAGTTCCGCCGCGCCCGCGTCGTCTCCAAGGGCGGCGCCATCGAGTACGTGCACTGGGCCACCCCCACCGCCCGGCTGCTGCCCCGCCTGCTGACCGGCCGCACCAGCGGACCGGTGTTCCTGGCCGACCGGCGCGCTCCTGCCTCGGGCCCGCGCACGCGGGCGGCCGCCGACATCGACCCGACCACCAAACGCGGCCGGCTGTCCTACCCGCGCGCCGAATACCTGTTCAAGACCGCCTCGGCCACGCTCGACCCGCACCGGCAGGGATGGACGCTCCACCAGCTCCGCCACAGCGCGCTCCAACATCTCGCCCAAGCCGGCCGGACCGCGCCCGAACTGCAGGCCAAGAGCCGCCACCAACACCTGGCCAGCCTCGGCCGCTACGTACGCCTCGGCGAGGAGACCTCCGCCCGCGTCACCGCCGAAGCCGATCCCATCCAGCGCCGCCGTCCTCGCTGATTCCCACCCCCTGCTGATCAGGGCGATCACCGCGCTCATGAAGGCAGCCACACCCGCGGCGCCTGATCGTCGTCGGCGTCGGGCTCGGCCCTCATCCCAGCCGCGGCCAGCGCCCCGGCGTAGGAGGCGACCCGCTGCCCGGCGACGCTCCCAGGGCCGGCGAAGACCACCAGGAACGCTCTGCCATCCCCGCCGCCCTCCACCACAAATCCGGCCCGGCTGTCGCTGAACTCCACGAGCCCGGCACCGCGCAACGCCTCACGGATCCGCTCGGCGTCGCGGTCACGCGCGCTCCACAACGGCCGCAGTCCCTGGCCGTACCCGAACTCCGGCTTGTCGTCGCTCATGGTCCACACCGTAAGCGAACCGAGACCTCAGTCATAGAGCCGTGTATTGTCGCAGGTCAGCGGTATATCCGTTGGAAATTTCTTCATTGCTACCGGGACCCCCTTCATCGCCCACGACCTCGCCGTGATCAAGAACGTCAGCGACCGCGTGATGGTCATGTACCTCGGCAAGGTCTGCGAGGTGGCCCAGCCGGACGACTGTACCGGCACCCTCTGCATCCCTATACCTACGGGCTGATCGGCGCGATCCCGGAACCCGATCCCGACGCGCCTCGGCCCAGGCGCCTGCTGTCGGGGGAGCCGCCGTCGCCGCTCGCGCCGCCGAGCGGATGCCGGTTCCGCACCCGCTGCCACCGGGCGCGGGAGCTGTGCGCGGTCCAGGCGCCGGAGATCGCCGAGGCCCGTCCCGGTCACTATGTCGCCTGCCACTTCCCGATGACCGAATCCGGTACGTAGGCAGGGTCGCTCAACGGGCGCGGTGGACGGCGCGGCCGTCGATGACCGTCATGCGGACCCGGTCCGCGTGCGGCTCGCGTAGCACGTCCCGCAGGGGGCAGTCCAGGAGAACCAGGTCGGCCGCCGCGCCGGGGCGTACGGTGCAGGGCCCCGAGCGGGGCAGGTGGCCCGGCGTCAGATAGCCGTCCAGCGCTACCTCGGCGGGGACCCGCTCGGCAGGTGTGACGGGGCGGCCCGTCTCGGTCGTCCGGTCGCGGGCGGCGGCGATCACCTGCCACGGGTCGGCCGGGCCGTACGGGGCGTCGCTGGAGGCCACCGTGGGCACCCCCGCGCGAAGCAGGCCGCCGTACCGGTACAGGTCGTCGCGCTCCTCCGAGAGCATGCCGGACAGCATGTCCTCGCCGCGGTCGGCCAGGAACGCCGGCTGGGTGACCACGCGCAGCCCATGCCGCCGGAGGCGGTCCAGGCACCAATCGGGCACCACGGCGGCGTGCTCGATCCGGTCCCCGTCCAGGGAGCCGACCTCGTCGAACGCGGCGAGCGCCAGCAGCAGCGCCTCCATGGTGAGACAGTGCAGCGCGACCGGCCGGTCCAGCGCGTGCACGTTCTGAATTTCGGCGGCCAGCCCGGCCAGGTCGGGCAGCGCGTCATCCCGTATGACGATCTTCCACGGCCCGCTGGTGAGCCGATCGCCGACCGTCTCTTCCGGGGCGCCCAGCAGGCGCACCCGTTGGGGGAGAGCGCCCCCCTCCAGTTGGGCGGCGAGCGCGGCGGTCGCCACCGGGTCCAGCGCGGGGGTGGCGTCGGTGACCGACGTGACGCCCCAGCGGGCCAGCGCGGCGGCCAGCGGACGCAGGTCGGGCGGCGTTCGCGCGGTACGCAGCAGGTGGTCGGCCCGCCAGAGCCGTCCGGTGGGTGTGCCGTCCTGTCCGCGTTCGATGCCCGGGTCCCGCAGGCTGTCGAGGCCCAGCAGCCGGATCGCGGCGGTGTTGAGCATCCACATCGAACCGCCTCGGTGCTGCAGCCGGACCGGGCGCCGCGGGTGCAGCAGGTCCAGTGCGCGCGCGTCGAGCGGCCCGGCGACCGACTCGGCGTACCCGACGCCCCGCACCCAGCCCGCGGCGTCGCCGGACGCCGTCGCCAGCGCCTCGCGCAACGCGTGCGCGTCCCGTACGGCGGGTGGCCCGCACGCCACCGAGGTCAGGGCCGCCGCCCAGGCGAACAGGTGCACGTGGTGGTCGGTCAGCCCGGGGAGCAGCGCCCCGCCCGCGCCGTCCACCGCCTCCTCACCCGGAAGCGGGCGCAGCGTACCGGCCTGCCCGACCTCCGTGACCCGGCCCCCGGCCAGCCGTACGTCGGCCCGGCAGCCGCGGATCTCGACCTCCCGCAGCAACATTCAGGCAGGTGATATCTCGTCGACCAGGCCCCAGGACAGGGCCGACTCGACATCGAGGGTCACTCCGGTCAACGCCAGCCACGCCGTACGCCACCGGCCGATGCGGCGGGCCAGGCTGACGGTGCCGCCCGCGCCGGGGATCAGGCCCATGGCCAGTTCCGGCAGCCGGAAGCGCGTCCCCGGCCTGGCCACAACCCGCCCGACGAAGGAGGGCAACTCGATGCCCGCCCCCACGCAGTTGCCGTGCAGGTACGCCGTCGTCCGATCGGCGACCCGGTGCAGGCCGAGCCCCGCCGAGCGGGCGATGCGCAGCACGTGACCGGTCGCGGGGTCGGGCGTGGTGCCGAACTCGTCCAGGTCGCCACCCGCACAAAAGTCAGGCCCGCGACCGTGCAGCTCCACCCGCAGCGACGGGTCGGCCGCGGCCACCGTCAGGGCGTCCGCCAGCGCGTCCCGCATGGCGGCGTTGAAAGCGTTGCGCCGCTGCGGGCGGGACAGGAAGATGCGCAGCGTGCCCGCCTCGACAGTCAGCTCGACCGCAGTGCCGGAGTCACTCGGGCGGCGGGGCGGTCTGCCGGTCAGCCAGCGGGCGAATCCGGAGCCGCCGAGCAGCGTGGAGTAGGTGGCGGACTCGGCGACCAGCGCCGCCGGGACCGCCAGTCCGGCTTGCACATGCAGGAGCTGGTGCAGGCTCACCGCGGCCGTCGGCTGCGCGTGTACGACCTGTTCCAGCGTCTCCAGCGCCGCATCGACGTCGTCCACGGGCACGGTGAAGGGCCAGCCCTCCTCCTCCCGGGAGGCCTGGCACAGGGTGAGCGTGCACGCGACGGCCAGGCGGAGCGCCTGCGGGGAGGGATCCCCGGGCAGCACCCCGACGGTCACCTGGGGCCGTGTCCCCAACCGGTCGGCCAGCTCTTCGGGCTGGATGCCGGCCGGGGCGGTGGCGAGGTCGACGACCCGCAGGGGTTGCGCCGGGACGCCCTCAGCGGTGAAGGACTGCGGCACATCCAGCAGGCCGAGCGATTCGCGGACCGTGAGCATCGCCATTCCGTTCTGCCTGGGAACAGGCGGGAGCCGTGTCGTACGACGTCATGGGGCCGACTCTATGGCAGACGGCGACGAGCACGCGCCGCTCCAGTCCTGTCGGTCGGCGTGGGCGCGCGGGAGGTAGAGGGTCTCAGATGGTCCTGCACAGTAGGGGCTAACATGAACACTGTTGTACGTACTAGAAAGGGGACGGATGGTGACTCAGCCCCAATCGCGGCCGTCCGCTAGGGAAGGTGTATCGGATCGCACGAGGCGCGCTGACGCCCGTCGCAACATCGAGTCGATCATCGCCGCCGCCACCCGGTTGCTGGCTGTCGACCCTGACGTGAGCGTCAACGAGATCGCCAAAGCCGCGGGTGTCGGACGGGTCACCCTCTACGGTCATTTCGACTCACGAGCGGCCCTCATCGCCGAGGTGGGCGAACGAGCGATCGCGCAGACAGATACTGCGTTGACGAAAATAGACCTCGGTGGCGATCCGCAGGCGGCCCTCGGGCGCCTACTGGAGACGACCTGGCACTTGACCCACCGATTCGGGGCCCTGGTCATCGCAGCGTCGGACGCACTGCCACCTGATGCCATGCACCGAGCACATGAGGAACTCGCGGTCCGCGTTCGCGCCCTGTTGGAGCATGGCCGGAAGACCGGCGAGTTCCGTGACGACATGCCGATGGAATGGCAGATCAGTGTCATCCAGGCGATCCTCCATGGTGCATCCGCTGCGGTGCACCGCGGCGACATCACAGCTGACGATGCGCCCACACTCGTTCGCGAGACAACTCTCGCCGCACTCTCGGCTTGACCGCGGTCGGCATCACCCACCGCCCCAAAGCGTAGAAATCATACAGACAACCCCACTGACCTGATCAATGTGGCGTTGGAGGAACTGGTCCGCAGACGGTGCGAGCTGCCCGGCTACACAAAGCTGGACGCGATGGCCCCGGCGATCCGGACCGAGGTGAACTCGGGGATGTTCGCCGCGGTGGCCGGGCGGCTGGACCGGGCGGCCCCGGGCGCGGCTGCTGGTGGTGGATCCGGTGAGCCGCCGCAGCGAGTTCGACCGGTTGAAGGACGTGGCCAAGGCGGCCACGCTCGGTAAGTTCAAGCAGCGGCTGGCGCTGCTGGCCGACATCGAGGCGATCGGGCCGACCAGAGCGTGGCTGGAGGGAATCCCGCCGGGGAAGGCCGCGCATTTCGCGGGCGAGGCCCGGGTGTGGATCGCTCTCATGAGTGGGGGGCTCCTCATGCCGTTAGCGCTAACACTTTGAAACCAGAAGTTAACAACCGCGACAGTAGGCGGGTGCGGCTTGCACTGTCAAGACTGCGAGGAGCGCTCCAATGCAAGCAACTTACCGTGGCCATTGACTCCGGCCGATTTTCTTTCATATGTTCTTAACAGCCCCGCAATGTTAGCGCTAACAACCCACTCGTCCAACTCAAGCGGCCGTGCTCGCGCCGGCCGCTCCGCATGTGCCCATTTCGCCCACTTCCAGGGGCAGACGGCCGGCACCGGCCAGTAGGGCACGGTCGGAAAGTTCACCCACTTCAAGGAGGCGCTGTGTCGTCCGGATCTCTCAGTCGGCGTCATCTGCTGCAGGCTGCTGCTATCGCCGCCGCCGCTTCGGCCGTCGGTACGTTCGGGGGCAGGTCCCCGGCGAGCGCGGCCCTTCCTCCGGCAGGTGCCGAAATCGGCGTCTCCGCGTACGAGTTCGACCTCGGCCGGGTGCGGCTCACTGCCGGCCGGTGGCTCGACAACCAGGATCGGACCCTGAACTACCTGCGGTTCGTCGACGTGGACCGGCTGTTGTACAACTTCCGGGCCAACCACGGCCTGTCCACCAATGGTGCCGCCGCGAACGGCGGGTGGGACGCCCCATCGTTCCCGTTCCGCACCCACGTCCAGGGACATTTCCTCACCGCGTGGGCCCAGGCGTATGCCGTGCTAGGCGACACCACGTGCCTGGAGAAGGCGACCTACATGGTGGCCGAGCTGGCCAAGTGTCAGGCCAACAATGACGCCGCCGGGTTCAGCCCCGGCTACTTGTCGGGGTTCCCCGAGTCCGACTTCAGCAAGCTCGAAGCCCGCACGTCGATCAACGGCAACGTGCCGTACTACTGCATTCACAAGACCCTGGCCGGCCTGCTCGACGTGTGGCGCCACATCGGCAGCACCCAGGCCCGCGACGTGCTCCTCGCACTCGCCGGCTGGGTCGACTGGCGGACGGGCAGGCTGACCACCGCTCAGATGCAGGCCATGCTGGGCACCGAGTTTGGTGGCATGAACGAGGTGCTGGCCGACCTGTACCACCAGACCGGTGACGCCCGTTGGCTCACCGCCGCCCAGCGGTTCGACCACGCCGCCGTCTTCGACCCCCTGGCTGCCAACCAGGACCGGCTTAACGGCCTGCACGCCAACACGCAGGTACCCAAGTGGATCGGCGCGGCGCGGGAGTTCAAGGCCACCGGCACCACCCGCTACCAGGACATTGCCACCAACGCCTGGAACATCACCGTCGGCGCGCACACCTACGCGATCGGCGGCAACAGTCAGGCGGAGCACTTCCGCGCCCCCAACGCGATAGCCGGATACCTCGCCAACGACACCTGCGAGCACTGCAACAGTTACAACATGCTCAAGCTGACCCGCGAGCTGTGGCTGCTGGACCCGGACAAGGTGGCGTACTTCGACTTCTACGAGCGAGCACTGCTCAACCACGTCATCGGCGCGCAGAACCCCGCCGACAGCCATGGGCACGTCACGTACTTCACGCCGCTCAGGCCGGGTGGCCGCCGGGGCGTGGGTCCTGCGTGGGGCGGCGGCACCTACAGCACCGACTACAACTCCTTCTGGTGCTGCCAGGGCTCGGGCATCGAGGTGAACACCAAACTGATGGACTCCATCTACTTCCACAACGGCACCACCCTGACCGTGAACCTGTACGTACCGTCGAGGCTCACCTGGTCACACCGCGGGATAGTCGTGGAACAGAAGACCAACTATCCCGTCAGCGACACCACGACCCTCACAGTCCGCGGCAACGTCAAGGAGACGTGGACGATGCGGTTCCGCATCCCGGCCTGGACGAGCGACGCCACGATCAGCGTCAACGGCCAGCCGCAGGACGTGGCCGCCACGCCCGGCACTTACTCGAGCCTCACCCGGTCCTGGTCCTCGGGGGACGTCGTCACGGTGCGCCTGCCGATGCGGGTCGTCATGGAGGCCGCCAACGACGACCCCGCCGTCGCCGCCATCACGTACGGTCCGGTGGTCCTGTCCGGCAACTACGGCGACACCAGCCTGCGCGCCCTGCCGTCCCTCGACCCCACCTCGATCACGCGCACCAGCACCAGCGCGCTCGCCTTCACCGCCACCGCGAACGGGACCGCTGTCGACCTCGGGCCCTTCTACGATGCCCACGGGCACAACTACACCGTCTACTGGAGGACCGGTCCGGGAGGCGACGACAACACCGCCAGTTTCCGTCTGGTCAACGCCGCCACCGGACTCGTACTCGGCATCCAGAACATGTCCATGGCCGACGGCGGGCTCGCGCTCCAGTGGGGCGACAGCGGCACCGCCGACCACAACTGGCAGTTGGTGGTCGACGGGACTGCCGTACGGCTACGCAACGTCAACAGCGGCAAGGTGCTGGGCGTGGAGAACATGTCCACCGCGGACAACGCCCGCGTCCTGCAGTGGGCGGACAACGGCACCGCCGACCACCAGTGGACCATCGTCGACGCCGGCGACGGGTCCCACAAGATCCGCAACGTCAACAGCGGCAAGCTACTGGCCATCCTGAACGGCTCCACGGCCTGGGGGGCCCAGGCCGTGCAGGACCAGGACAACGGCACCCCGGACAACCAGTGGCGATTCGTACCCGACGGCGCAGTCCGGATCCAGAACCTGGCCAGCGGCCTCGTCCTCGGCGTGCAGAACATGTCCACCGAGAACGGTGCACTCGTCATTCAGTGGGGCGACAGCGGGACCGACGACCACGTATGGACTGCGATCGTGGACACGAACGGCTACCTGCGCTTCCGCAACGCGCACAGTGGCCGGGTGCTCGCGGTCGAGGGCGGGGCCAGCGGCAACGGCTCCCGGATCGTCCAGGCGGCGGACACCGGGGGGGCCGACCGCCGATGGCGGCTGCGCTACGGTGCCAACGGATACTTCCGCATCCAGAACGCCAACGGCGGCCGGGTCCTCGGCGTCACTGACATGTCAACCGCACAGGGTGCCCAGGTCCTGCTCTGGGACGACAACGGCACCAACGACCATCTCTGGCGGTTCATCTAGACGATCAATTCCGAAGTTTCGGCACGCGGACGTAGCACGAGTCTCCATGATCCGGTTGTACTGACCGACCTGGAGACCCTTATCACCGCAAATCGCCGGGAGTGGGCGCCATGCCGCAGCGACGCCGCTCGCGTCGGCGACGGAGGGCCAGCAGGCCGCTGTAGAGGCCGACGCTGGAGCCGCCAACTCCAGAAGGGTGGCGAGGAAATCCAAGATCGCCATGGAGACCTTCCGTGTGGGGTGAGGGCGTCGCCGCTCACCAGCTCAGGTGTTGTCGATCTCCAGCACAGCGGCAGGCGTGGGCGTCCTGCCAGGTCATGGGTCGCATTCGAGCCAACATCGGGCCACCAAGATCCACCCTGTCAGGTGAGCAGGGGCAGAAGGTCATGTCCCTGGTCATCACCGCCGGTCAGCGGGGAGACCCGCCGCAGTTCCAGCCCGTCCTGGCACACCGGTGGTCCGCCCGGCGATCAGGCGCAGGTGCATGCCGTGCCAGTGGATCGAGGGTGCGGTGGTGGTCAGTGACGGCGGGCTGTGATGATCCAGGCACGCGAGTCGAAGTACACACCGCTGTCGGTGTTGTGGGCGGCGAGGGTGGCGCGTAGCCGCGTGCGTGATTGCTCGGCTGTGGCGGTGTCGAGGTTGGCAAGCAGGTCTTTGTATTCCCGTAGGCGGAGCACGTTATCGAAAGCGGTGGCGCTGTCCGGGCCGTAGTAGACGGGCTCGTGCACGTCGGTGAAGCTGACTTGCGTGAAGCCTGCCGCCGCCAGGATGCCTTGGGTGATGGTCGGGTCGGCGAGTGAGAACGGGCCTGGACCGCCGGTAGGAGGGGCGGGTGCGGCTGTTGCGGTGGTGAGGGCCTGGCGGATCGCGGAGGCCCATTCATTGCGGTCGCGGTCTTGCCAGACCAGCAGCACGAGGCGCGCTGCGGGACGCAGAGCGCGCCCGATATTGGTGAAGGCGGCAATTGGGTCGGCGAAGAACATCGCTCCGAACCTGCTGATACAGAGGTCGAAATGCGCTGATGGGAAGCGGTGAACCTGGGCGTCCGCTTGCTGGTAGGTGACGTTGGGCAGTCCCTGGTCGCCGCTGAGCTGACGGGCCCGTTCGAGTATTGGTGCGGACAGGTCGACGCCAACCGCGCTTCCGGTGACGGCGGCGCGGGCGGCCTCGCGCGTGGACTGCCCCGTACCACAGCCGATGTCGAGCACACGGTCGCCCGAGCCGACGCGGGCAGCGGCACGGAAGAGTTCGTTGTGCAGACGCAGCTCTGCGTCGTAGTCGAACAGGTCGGTCTGCCTGGTCCCGTACTCACCGGCGTTCGGCTCGGAGTTCGGCCGCATCTGGGTGCCCTGCTGGTTGGACATCACCCTCACCGGATCCTCTCGATACCGATTCGACATGTTGGTTTGGTCGTGTGGATGTCGATGTCCCAAGGCTCTATCGGGCCTTCGCGGAGTACGACGCCCGGCGGGGCCAGCCACCGTCGAGGTTCACTGCTTGATCCTCATGGCGGACGCGGCAGCCGCGTAGCCCGCCAACATGTCCGCCACCTCTTTGGGGCGGCTGAGTGCGACGCAGTGGCCGCCCGCGATCTCGTCGGGAGCGATACCCAGGCGCTCGGGCACCAGCCGGCGAAAGAAGTCCGGCGGGAAGAAGCGGTCCTCGCCGCAGAGCACGAACCTCGTCGGCACGTTCGGCCACGCATCCAACGGCCACGGAGCGGCCGATGCGGCCCTGGACGGATGGTCGCGCTCCTTGCCCATCGCCTCCTCGGCCAGCTCCCGGGGTACATCGTGGTAGAAGCTCACGAATGGATCCGCGCTGCCGGTCAAACCGCCATCGCGCTTGGCCTGCTCCTCCACCGCGCTCTGGCAGCCGGTGTTGGCCCACCACTCATTCGGCGACTCACCCGGCGACGGGATCATGCCGGCCAGGAGGACCAGCACATCGACGGGCAGCCGATCGGCGACCAACGGGGCGGTGAACGCACCGAACGAGTGGCCCACGACGACCAGGTCCTGCTTGTCATCGATGGCCTCGACCACGGCGTCGGCGTAGTCCGCAAGGGTCTTCGACTCGTCATCACCCGGAAGGTCGGGAGCCAGCACGTCGTGCCCACACGCTCGTAGCTCGGCCTCCACCAGGTGCCAGGACCATCCGACGTCTCCTCCGCCGTGGATCAACACGAATGTGCTCATCGGACTCTCCCTTGATTGTTGGAACCCGGATTCATCGACGGAACTCGGAGCGCACGACGACGGCGACCGCGAGCACCACGGTCACGCCGAAGGCCAGGCCGGCTCCGCCTCGACCATGATCCGGATCCCGAGGTAGGTCGAGCCCTAGACGACTTAAACGATCGCCAGGGCGACCCCGACGAGCAGGAGAGGGCTTCCAGCTTTGTCGGTGCAACGGTGGTTACTGTCATGCCAGCCACGCTAGGAGCCAGGTGCCATCGTGAAAAGCGATTGTTTCCGATCAACTCGATCGTTAGAAGCAATGGCTGGAAGTACGCTGGGCCCCGTGACCGATCTCGAACTGCGGCACCTGGCCGCGATGGCGGCTGTCGCCGAGGAGGGCTCGTTCGGCCGGGCGGCGGCCCGCCTCGGCTACACCCAGTCGACCGTGAGCCAGCAGATCGCCGCGTTGGAGAGGTCTGTCGGCGGCCCGGTGTTCGACCGACCGGGCGGGCCCAGGCCGGTACGGATCACACCGCTCGGCGCCGTCGTCCTCGAGCACGGACGGCAGCTGCTGGCGAAGGCGGCAGCCCTGGCCGAGGCCGTGGACCGGTTCCAGGCCGGCGACGGCCGGATCGACATCGGCACCCTCCAGAGCGTATCCACGGTGATCTTGCCGGTCGTCGTACGTCGGCTGCGCGACGAGCACCCCGGCTGCGACATCCGGCTGTCTGAGGAAGAGCCGGAGGCGCCTCAGATCGGCGACCTCGACCTGCTGTTCTACGACAGCCCCCTCAACGGCGACGTCGCGCATGTCAAGCTGCTCGACGATCCGTACCTGCTGGTGACCAGGCGCGGCACCTTCTCCGAGCATTCTGTCCCGCTGGACCAGCTCGACGACGCACCGCTGGTGGCCTGGCCGTCGACCTGCGACCAGCCCAGGATGGAGGAGGCATTCACCCGCGCCGGCGCGAACCCGAAGATCGTCTTCCGTACGGCAGGCAACGAGACGCTGCTGTCGATGGTGCGAGCCGGGATGGGATCGGCGGTGCTGCCGTGGCTCGCCATCCGCGCTGCCGGCGCCGAGTCCGACGACCGGCTCCGCGTCCACGAACTGCGACCGGCCATTCCCCCACGCGAGGTCTGCCTGCACTGGCGGGCCGGCCGTACCCACTCTCCCTTGGCAGCCCGAGCGATCGAGATCGCCATCGAAGTTGCGTCCGACCTGGCCGACGAGCGTGCGGAGAGCGCCTCGGGGAGGGCCCCAGGGTTTCCTGGTCAGCCTGTGGTTTCAGTGAGACGAGCTTCCAGGGCGGCGATCATCTGAGCGAGCAGGCCGGTGTTCTCCTGCTTGACCACCTGGGGGCCGACCTTGTCGAGGCCGGCGACCTTGGTGATGCACTCGTCGACGGCCATGGCCATCGTGCCGAACTCCTGGCGCGCGATCGACTTGTCGTTGCCGGCCTCGAAGGTGGTGGCGCGGTGCATGTCCTTCATCGCGGTCATCGCGGTGCGGGCGCCGAACTCATCGCCTAGGCCCTGGCGCATGTAGCGGGTGACGAAGACCCGGCACCGGGCGGGGCTTTGCGATGGCAGGAATCTTTCCAGGCGGTCGCCCCGGTTGGCCGCGACCACGCGGGCGACCTTGACGGCCCGCCGCAGGCGGGCGCCGTCCTTGATGCCGACGTTAATAAAGAAACAGCAAAATCGCCTACTACCTGGGAAAACTCCCTCAGTAGTTTAGTTGACAGGACGCGGCCGTGGTTGCTGCGCAGCCAGATCATCACTTCTGCGACGTCGGTCTCGGCGCGGGTCCAGCCCGTCTCATCACGGCGGCGGCTCACAGGAATTTCCGTTCTCGTCCATGAAAGCCGCGAGCGCGGCGTCGTCCAGAGCAGCGCCGGTGGCCATGTCACGAACGGCGGCGATCGCGCACTGCGCTCGCGATCACCCTGCCCTGAACCGGCGGCCTCGGGGTCACGGGGCATCGTCGCCGGTGTCGGCACCGTCGTCGTCGGCCTCGTGGAGCAGGTGCGCTCGACGGAGCACGTCGACCTGAGCGGGGTTGTAGAGCGCCCTGAGGGCGTGACCGACGGCGCGCCGCGCCGCCTCGGCCTGGCCTGGCGTGGTGGCCCGCGGCTCCAGCGTCACGCCGTGTGCGGTGGCGCCCGGGACGATGAAGGGCGCGAGCTGCTCGGCGAGGGCCTGCCTGGTGGCATCGTCGGCGTCTTCGGGCAGGTCGCGGAACGCCTCATCGAGATCGTCGTTCGGGTGTGCCTCGAGCGTCCGGCGCAGCACCTCCATCGACTCGTCCGAGAAAAGCTGGGCGTAGATCGTCAGCAGGGCGCGGTCGTTGTCGCGCAGGTCCTGGACGAGGCCGCTGAAGCTGGTCGGCACCTCCGGTGGCGCACCCGGCTGCGCCAGGATGGCCAGCTCTCGCCGGATGCTCTCCAGCCGCCGGACCGTCGCCTCGAGCTCGGCGTCGACGGTCCGGAGGACCGAGGCCTGCCCTTCGCTGCTCGTGCCCATCTCGGCCACCTGTGCGAGCGGCACACCGAGCCCGGTCAGGCGCTTGATCTGCAGGAGCCGCGTCAGGTGGTGCACCTCGTAGCGCTTGTAGCCGTTGGGCTCGCGGTCGGGCTCGTCGAGCAGCCCGACCTGGTGGTAGTAGCGCACCGTCTTCACCGTGATGCCCGCCAGGTCGGCGATCTCGCGTGTGCTCCAGGTCATGGGGTCCTCACCTCGTCGTCCGGTGCCGGTTCCAGGTCGTGATCCGTGCATGTCGCTCGCGCATCCAGACGAGTACGACCATGGCGATGTTGACGGCGGCGAGGATCAGGAGGGCCGCGTCACCGGTGTCGGTGGACCGGTCGATGATGTATGCCTCGCCGTCAGCCATCAGCGTGTTGACGCTCGAGAACAGGACGTTGTTGGCGATGTGGAACGCGGCCGGCGCCTCGATGCCGCGGCTGATGATCGCCATCAGTCCCGTGGCAACGCCGATGAAGGTGTAGTAGCCGAACAGCCAGGGGTCGCTGGAGCCGTGAGCGACCGCGAAGGCCAGGCTGGAGACCACCAGACCGACGGCGAGGGCCGGGCGAACCGCGCGCACCCAGGACGCGGCGGCGGGCAGCACGGCGCTGCGGAACATCAGCTCCTCGCCGACGGACTGGAGCGGGGTGCTCATCACGGTGATCACCAGCATGAGGATCGTCGTCCCGGAGACACCGAACGCGACCCAGCCTGGGGACTCGGGGGCAACCAGCGCCACCACGCCGATGCCGACGCCCACCAGCAGGGCCGCGCCGAGCAGGTACTGCGCCAGGCGTCGACCGTCGAACGCCCGTGGCGAGCTGATCAGGCTGCGCCACGGCACCTTCGCCAGCCGTGCCAGCAGCAGGATCGCCACCACGCCCGAGATGCCCACGCTCAGGTTGATGGCCAGGAGCTTCAGCGGGGTGAAGGTGGCGGACATCGGGTCGTCGCTGCCCTCGATGACGCCCACGACCTGGTACAGCAGGATCTGCAGGAGCACCATCACGACCGGCGGCACGAGAAGGACGACCAGCGGCCTCCACCAGCTCATGCGGACGTGGGCACCGAACGGCCGGGAGCCGTCGACACCCGGCTCGCGACGTCCGGGTGCCGGGCCGTCGGCCTGGTGCGGTGAGCTCGGGCGCGCGGCCGTGGCAGGGGTCTGGTCGGGTCCTGGCGAGGGCATCGGGCGGTCCTCCTGGGCCGAGATGGTTGTTCCACGCACCAGCGAACACCGTGCCCTGGGGGCACACTCAAGCGGGTGACCTGTCTCCCCGCCATCTCTACCTCAGGTGGTGATCTCACGGCATCCGTTCGCCGTGGCCGCAAGACCATGTCGCATCGAGAGCATGGGGGGCGCCGGTGACGTCGAGGGCGCGCGGCGTGCCCACGTGTGGAACGATGTTCGAGCGCGAGTGACGGTGATGTCTGCCCGCGACAGAGCGGCCTGCACTTACATGGGGTGCCGGTAAGAACGCTGTCATACGGCCCAAACCCGGAATGATTGAGCTGGTGGCTGCTGCGCGCCCGTTACGTTCGTAGACCACCAGGACTTCGCGACCGATCCGGGCCGTGGACCCGGGCGTGGGATCTTGTGGCGGTTCCGTTCCGCTCCGCTGGCGGTCGGCCACCGATTCCAGCACCGCGACGGCGGTCACTGCGCCATCCTCCTCGCGTACGGCGGCGGCCAGCTGCGCGGCGCGGGATACTCATGCTGGTCGTCGGCGGGTGTCCACGGTGAAGATCGTCTGACATGCCGGCCGGAGTCGTTGTCGGGTTCCGCTGCGCCGAGGACCGTGCCGCTCTTACTATCCGTCACCGGGTCGGTACAGGGGGATGTCGCTGGGAGGGGGTGGGCATGCAGGAGCTGGAGTGGATCACGGCTCGCCGGAGTGAACTGGACACGCTGGGGCGAGGAGTTGGCCAAGCAGCTGCAGGAGGTCCATGCCGAGCGGGAGGAACTGCTGATCGCCGAGCGGGTCCTGAACCGGCTGGCCGAGCAGGCCCGGGCCGCGGCGGAGGCCGCCGCGACCGTGGCCCCGACTCCCGCCCGGGTGGCGGGGCGGCGGTCCTGCTGATCCCGCATCGCAGCGAGAATCCCGACGAGGCCGCGCTGCCCGCTGACTACCGCAAGATCCTGGCGATCGTGCGGGCCGCCGACGGCCCCGTCCAGGTAAGGGCGGTGGGCGAGGAACTGGGCCTTCAGGTGACGGTGCGTGGCAAGCTGGAACCGCTGCGCGCGAAGATGACCAAGCTCGCCGGCCGCGGCTGGCTGCGCAGGCGAGGCGACGGGCGGTTCACCGCACGCTTAGTGGTCTGCGGCGGAAATCCGCGCCGTCGGTGCGAGCACGCCCAGGCGATCCTCACCGGTGCCGGCTCGGCCGCCACCCGCCTCCCCCCTCTACCTCGCCGCAGTCGCGAGGCTGGTGGCTTCCTCCCGCCGTGTGAAGCCCCCGATATCGACCCTCCTGCTTCTTGGGTCACTGCAGGTCATCCCACGTCCAGGGAACCGCGGCGCTCCCATCGGGTTCCCGCCCGAACCGGAACCGCTTCCGATGATCACTGATGGCGAGGAAGTGATGGAGTTGCCCTACGGCTAGAAGCCGGTCGGCCAACACTGCGGCCTGACCGAGCGCCCCGGCCTCCCCCAACCTGCGCAGCAGCCGGTCTGCGGCGAAGGGGTCGTCGAGGGCGACGTGAGCAGCGGCTCGCTCAGCCAGGGCCATGTACTGCTCGTGCGCTCCGGCCTCCTTCAGCGTGTCTAGCAGCCGAATCAAGGCGTCCGGGCTGCCGAGGTCGACGTGCGCGGCGGCTCGCTCGCCCAACGCCGTGAGCTGCTCGTGGGCCCGCAGCCTGCCCAGCAGAGCGGCCACGGCGTACGGGTTGTCGATGGCGACGCGGGCGGCGGGATCGCGCGCCAGCAACGCGCGCACCTGGTCATGCGCCGCTGTCTCCCACAGCGCGCCCAGTAAAGCGGCGACGGCGGACGGCTCGTCGAGATCGGCCCGAGTGGCCGGATCGCGGGCCAGCAACGCGCCGACCTGGTCCAGAGCCCCGACCTTCCGCAGCATGCCCAGCAGAGCGGCCACGGCGTACGGGTCGTCGAGATCGGCGACGGCTCGCTCGGCCAGCGCTGCTACCTGTTCGTGCGCCCCGGCCTCATTCAGCCGGTCCAGCAGAGCGCCCACGGAGCCCGGGGAGTCGAGGGTGACGCGGGCGGCGGGGTCGCGGGCCAGCAGCACGGCGACCTGGTCGTGCGCCCCGGCCTCATTCAGCCAGTAGAGCAGCGCGGCCGCGAGATCCGGATCGTCGAGTGCGATCTCGGCGGCGGCTCGGTGAGCCAGCGCGGTGACCTGGTCGTGCGCCCCGGCCTTCCGCAGCATGCCCAGCAGATGGGTCAGCGCGTAAAGGTTGTCGAGATCGACGTGGGCGGCTGCTCGTTCGGCCAGGACGGTGAGCTGCTCGTGCGCTCTGACCTCCCGCAGTCTGTTCTGCAGCGCGGCGACGTCGTATGGGGCGTCGAGGGAGACACGGGTGGCGGGATCACGGGCCAGCAGCGCGCTGAGCGGGCCGGTAGCCCCGATTTCTCTCAGCCTGCCCAGGAGCCGGGCAACACCGGCCGGGTCGGCGAGGGCGAGGTGAATGGCAGCCCAGTGGGCGGGGCGGTGGTCGGCAGGATGCAGAAAATGCAGGCGATCAACCAGATGGAAGGCGGTCTCTGGGTCGCCGCCGGCGGTGGCGTTCTTATAGAACTGGGCGGCGTCGCGGTACAGACCACGGCGCCAGGCGGCGTCCCCGAGCGCTTTCAGGTCGCCGGGCAGAGCGTGGGCGGCGCCGGAGGTCCAGAAGTGGATCGGCGGGATCTGGTCGTGGCGGTGGTGGCGGCCGGGCTGGTCGAGGTAGTCGGCCAGCGGGTACATCTGCCCGGATCCGGCCTGCGTCGCGGGGGTGGTGGCAGGGCTGGTCCGCTGGTTGCGCGGAGCCCGGGTCTTGATCGGGGTAAGGATTCCGGAGATGCCGTTGGCAGGGGTGGCCGCATGGTCCAGTGCCTGCTGCAGCCAGTCGTCGCCGGTCTGCTCCCATTGGCTGTCGGTCAGGTATCCGGGGGCGGCATCGGCCAGCAGCGCCAGGGGTAGGTGCGGTCCACAACCGAGGCGGCGGGCGTCCATCGCGGCGTGGATCAACGCGCGGGTGGCGGGCGGGGCGTCGTGGTAACGGGCCAGCAGGACCGGCCCGCCGGCCAGGTACTGGGTGATCTGGCCGTCACGGGTGTGTTCGGCGGCTTGGCCGAGGCGCGGATCAGCTGTGGCCTGCCCGGTCAGGGCGTCCAGGTCGGCGCCGGTGAAGGCGTCCGGGACGCCGATCCGATGCCCGTCCAGCAGTTCCCGGGCCTGCGCGTGCGTGTCAGATTCACCAATGCCGGGGCGGGTGGTCAGGGTGTCCCAGTAGGCGGGCCACAGGGTGGCCAGCACCAGCACCGGCCCTCGCGCTGGGTCGCGCAGCAGTTCCCGCAGCCCGGCGGCGACCTGCTCTCCGAGTGCGGGGTCGGCGAGGTAGAACTGGGCTTCGTTCAACCACACCACCGTGTAGGGGCCGATCCGTTCCAGGTCGGCAAGCGCCGCGTCGGGGCGGGTGGGGTCGATGGGATGCCACAGCCGCCACGGCCGGTCGGGCGCCTGGTTCTGGGGCTGGTCGCGGAGCGGGTGCAGCGCCTCCCAGCACGCCCGGGTCTTGCCGGTCGACGAGCCGCCCACCAGCACCGCGATCCGGCTGGTCCCGGCGGCGGCAGCCGCCACCACCTTGCCCAGCGCCCGGTCATGCTCGCGGCGCACGTACGCGGGAAGGAGCGGCAGGCCGTCGGCCCCGGAGTCGATGGCGTGGTGCACTTCCAGGGCGAACGGATCGTTGACCTCGTGCAGCGGCCAGCCCAGCGGACGGCCCTCCGTGCCGGATCCCGCACGTGAATCGGTGTCGGGCAGGCGGTTGACCAGTTCGGCCAGGTGCTGGCGGGATTCCAGTAGCAGGTCGAGCATCACCTGCTGCTGGATGCGGCCGAAGTGGTGTCGGGCGTCCTGTCGTGCCAGGCTCTGCTGGACCTGTGTGACCGCTTGTTCCAGGTTGTGCAGGAGCGGGCCCAGCCCCGCCACCTGGTCGCCGAGGCCGGCGAACCCTGCCATCAATTCGCGCAGGAGCTGGTGCTGGCCGGTGGAGACGACTTCGCCGACCACGATGGTGGTCGCGTCGATCCGTTCCAGCACCAGCGTCAGCGTGACGGCCAGCGCCTGCGCCTGCTGATCCTGCGTGGCCAGCATCTGCTCGATCCGGTCGGCGAGCTCTTGGCGCACCCGCTCGGCGAAGACTTCCTCGTCCGGATCGTCATCCGTTGCCGGCCGGGCGGCGTCGTCGGGGCTGGTCTCGGCGTCTGCGTCGGCCGGCGTCGGGTCTGCAGGGGAGCGCCTGCGGGTGCGGATCCGGGCGGCGTCCAGGGATTCGCTGATGAGGGTGGCCAGCACGTTGGCGCCGACCGAACCGACCACATTCAATCCCGCCGCGGCCGCCAGCAGCCCCGGCTCGGCCAGCCCGACCGGGATCAACGCGCTGGCGCACAGCCCGGCCAGCATCGCCCGCGGGCTCGCCCACGCCACACCCCGTGAGGCAGCCTCGCGGATCCAATGGCGTGCGCCGTCTTGGGCGGCGGCGATCTGCCGATTGCTGTCTGCCTGGGACGAGTCGGGCGGTGGCAAGGACGATTCGTTCGCGTCCGGTCTGCTCACCTGCCAACCCCCGCCGTCCGGCCTGCCGTCCACATCCACGCTCGAGCCCATCGGGCGTCTCGCCGTGACGGCACGCCTGTGGGCATATCGGTTCGGAGCGGGCGATCGTAACCATCAGGTGTGGGGGAGGCCTCAGCCGCCTGGCCTCGAACGCATCCGCGCCTTGCAACACCTCAGGCCTGCCGTCTACGACCTGTTCGCCTGGCTGGCCCGCCACGACCTGACGATCGCCGGCCCGGCGCTGGAGGAGCACCTGATCGACGCCGACGGCGGGCACGCGGTGGTGCTGGACGTCCCGGGCCAGGCCACGTCGGCCGCTCCGGTCACCATGGTTTGACCACCGACTTCCGGGGTGGCGCCTTGATCTCCACCCGGGTGTCCCAGCGCTTGTAAAAGGTGGTCAGGTTCACGGTCTCGTTGGATTCCGCGTATCCGGCCATGTCCCAGATGATCGACGCGGTGAATCGCCGCGGCAGGTCGTCGGGACCGGCCCACAGACGCCAGTTGACGCGCCCGCCGACCGAATCCGGATCGAACCTGAACCGGACGCCGGCCAATGTGGTCGCGAAAGCCGGCACGTCGACGAAGCCCGTATACAGGGTCGTCGGCACTCCGTCTATTTCGCCACCGGGCACGCCCGCGGAGGCGTCCGGCTCGATCAGGTCGAGGAAGGCCGAGTTGACGCCGCTGATGACGTCGGCCGCGTAGTGGAAGCCGCCGCCGTCATTGCCGAAGTCCTCCCATTTCGCGGAGCGCGGATTTCCTGAGAGCGAGGTGGTGCGCTTGTAGCTCTGCTGCCCGATCGTGATGATACGGACCCGCGCCTTCCCCAATCCGGTCTCGCCGATGTACGTGACGTCGGAACGGGCGATCCCCGACCGGTTGAACCGGAAGGCGCCCGCGCTTGTCTCCGTGTTCAGGAGGTCGTACGTCTTCTCGCGTGTCCTCGTCGAGAAGTACACGCCGCCGTTCTTGGCGGAATGGCGCAGGACTGCCTGCCTGACGTCGCCGAAGTACGGATCCGCTTCGACCGGCGAACCCGAGAGGAGTAACGACGCCGCCACCACGATCTTCAGTGCGATCATGCCCCGATTGTCGATCGCCGAGGTCTCGGCGCCGTCACGAGCGGGGCAGACCGAAGACGGCGCCCGCCGTCTTTGCCAGCCCTGCTGTTACGGAGCGACCGCCTTCAAAAAGGCGGAACCGCTGGTGTTGCACATCGACCCGACGAAGCTGAAGTTCCTGATCCGCGATCGTGCCGGTCAGTTCACCGGTGCCTCGGTGTTCGCCAACGCTGACCTTCGAATCCTTACAAGCCCACCGCAGGCTTGTCCTCAACGAGTGCCAGATCGCCGGCTGGCACTACCGAGAACTGGCAGGTCAGACATCGAATCCCATTATTGAGCCCCACAAGACCGACCGCCGACCCATCCGACCGCATGGTCGCGAGGGCCTGCTCCCGTCAGCGGCTGTGTTTGAGATGGAAGCGCTCTTCGAGCGCCTCCTTTATAGCTTTATATCGCTTCTGGTCGGCCGCGTTCAGGCGGCTGTAATAATAGATGGCCTTCTTGGCGTAGTCCTCGCGCATCTCCGGGCTGATCTTCCTGGCCCCTGGCTTCTCCTCAGCGGTAGCAGACTGTGCATTGGCGAGAAACTCACGCTTCTCATTCATCTTGTCCGGCCGATTGAGATGGAAGCGCTCTTCGAGCGCCTCCTTTATAGCTTTGTATCCCTTCTGGTCGGCCGCGTTCAGGCGGCTGTAATAATAGATGGCCTCCTTGGCGTAGTCCTCGCGCATCTCCGGGCTGATCTTCCTGGCCCCTGGCTTCTCCTCAGCGGTAGCGGACTGCGCATTAGCGAGAAACTCACGCTTGTCATTCGGGTTGTCCGTCCCCGGCTTCGAATCACTCGCCTCCGGCCCATCCAGCTTGTCCAGCTGGAACTGCTTCACGACAAACTTCCCTACCGCCTCCCGAGTCGGCTCCCCTTGCTTGGGCTCTCTTGGCGTCGGCGGCTTGTGTTCCACTGACTTCGGCCTTGACTCATGCGGCTTCTGCCCGCCGTGCTTGTCACCCGGGTGCTTCCCTGACTTCGGCTGTGACCCACGCGACTTCTGCACCCCTGACTTCGGCTGTGACCCACGCGACTTCTGCACCCCTGACTTCGGCTGTGGCGCAGGTGACTTCTGCGTATACTGCACCTTGGACTGACCCGAACCCTGCTGCTTCTCCCCACCCGTGGCCGACAACGCAACGGCAAGCGTGAGGGTCGGCTCTGTCGGGGCGGTGGGAGTGTCGGCCCTCGCTATCGATGTCTGTCCAGCGCTCGTATCTGGACGGTCGCCATCGGCGGAGTGGTTTGCCGGTGTTTCGCCGGGCGGGCGCAACGGCGACAAGGTGGGGTGTTCCGCGCGGGCCGAGATGTCGGTCACCGCACGCCTGGTGTCGTTCGTGTTCGCGGCCCGGTCTCCGCCCTTGTCTCCCACTTGGCGGTCCGGGTCACGATCGCCCACGTCAACGCCACGGCTTTCGCGCCGCCCGCCGCCGACACTCGCCCCGCCGCCCAGGGGCGACAACTCGGGATGCTCGCTGCGCGTCGACATGTCCGTCACAGCCCGACGCTCGCCCCGGTCGTTCGGTCGCTCGTGCCTCGCCTCAGCAGAGGCTTCCGGATTCGCGTTTTCTCCGCCGCGGTCTCTCATTGCCGCCGCTCCGTTTCTCGACTCGGGAGATCAGATGCCCGTGGTGGCGCTGCCTGTCGCCTCATAGGCTCCGTACGCCTCGCCCAGTACGCGGTTCAGGATCCGCTGTATGTTGCGCGGGGATTTGTTGCGGTCGTCGTGCAGCATCTGCTGTTCGAAGCACAGGGCCACCCGCCCGGCGTTCATGTTGATTCGGTCGTGCAGTTCCGGGGGCAGATCCGCTTCGGGAGGCTCGATGATCCCGAAAGCCGCGTCCTGGCACACCCGCCATGTCTTGATTCGGCGGCGATCCGGGTCCTCGCCGTCGATGTCGTCGGCCTCCCGCCATGCTTGGTGTTCCCGGTGGCCGGCGACCACGTCGGCGACGGCATACCGGTACAGGCACACCGGTGGGTCCTGCGTGCAGATTCGCTCGCATCCCGAGTATGGCGCGAAGATACGGGCGTGCAGCCGGTGTGTGGTGTCCCGTAGGGCGGCGCGCAGCCGCGTGGTCGTAGTGGGGTCGTGTCCGTCGAGCTTGTCGAGCAGGACGGCGCGGAGGCGGTCGCCGAGTTCGCTGGTGTCGGCGTACAGCCACGCGCCCTGTGCGCCGCGTCGTTGGGCGTACCAGTCGGCGCCGTGACCGGCCAGCGACCGCAGCAGCCGTCCGAGGTCGGTTCGAGGCGGGCGGCGGGCGCTCACCACGCTCTGGAGCTCCGGCCAGAGCCGGTCCAGCGCGTAGTCCTCATCGACCGTGGACAGGACGATCCGGCTTATGGTGCGTTGTACATACTCGTCGGCGGCGAGCCGCCGCGCGGCCGTACACGCGCCCTCGTCGCCAGCACAGGTCTGGGCGCAGAACGGACGCGCGAGGTTCAGGGTCGCCAACGACGGATCCGACCGTCGGCGGGCCATGTGCCGTAGGACGTCGCCGTGCGTGAACGGGGTCTCGGCCAAGGCGTCCTTCACCAGCGGGATGCGTACCAGTACCGGAGAATCGTCGCCGGTGCTGAACACGGCGGCCTCGCCGACGGCCATGACGGCGAGAGCGCGGGCCTGTTCCTCGTCCATCACCATGGAGCCGGCCATGGCAGCGCGGTCGTCGGCGGCGACGAGACGGTGGGCGATCTTGAGGTCGGTGTTCTTGATGACGCCCGGCGCCAGGCGTACCGGCACCTGATCCGCGATAACGACGCCCTGCCCGTACACGCGGATCTCGGCCAGCAGGTTCGAGAACGTCTCCACCGCCTGGCCGCGCGGGTCGGCGGACTCCTCGGGCCGCGGCCCGCTGATGCCGGTGTCGCTGAGCAGCCGATGGGCCTCCTCAATGACCAGAAGGTGGACCAGGTCCGGTCGGTGCCCCGCGACGCGGCGGTGTTCGGCGAGCCGGATCAGCAACAGCGCCGCGACGAACGCCTTGTCGCCGTCGTCACCCAACGACTCCAGCTCGACGATCGTGGGTTGCCCGAACAGCTGCTCACTCGGCATCGAGCGGGACACGTCGAGCATGGCTCCCTTCCCGCCGGTACGCAGGCTCTCCAGCCGGGTGACCAGTGCCGCCCGTAGGTCCCCGGCGATGCGGTCCTCGTAGCCTAGGGTCGGAATCACCTCCTGGACCTTGGCGACCAGGTCCGCCAGCGTCGGATAGGCGAGGGCCGGATCGTCGCCCGGACGCAGCCGGATGTTGGTGTTCCACCGCAGGTCCCAGCCGCGGTCGGCGTAGATCTCGTACAGGCAGCGCTCGAGAATCTGGGGCAACGGCGTCCACATTCCGAATGCGACGGAGAAGGCCGAACGGATCAGGTCCAGGTGCTCACTGACGGGTATGCCGTCGGGCACCTCGAACGGGTTGAGCGGCAACGGCGCGAGGTCGGCCCGGCCGGCGGTGAAGACGCGCAGCCGCGGTGCCAGTACCGGATGGCTGAGCAGCGACCGGTACTCGGCTTTGGCGGGTTCGATGACCAGGAACGGCACATCGGCCGAGTCGGCGGCGGACAGCAGCGACAGGATGGTGTTCGTCTTGCCCGAGCCGGTGACGCCGGCGACGAACACATGCCGGGTCAGCGCCCGCAGGTTCACGCGGTACTCGCTCGTGGTTTCTCGCTTGCGTGCCACGATCCGCCCAATGGGTACGCCGTCGTCGCTCACGGCCGATGGCGCGGTATCGAAGCGAGGGACCGTCTCGACCCGGAATCCCGGGGTCTCCAACTCGGGCAGGTGCGCGTACGCGGCCAGCTGGGTCGTGGTCAGCAGGGTCTGAAACTCGAACGGGCGCCGGTAGGGCTTGCCCGGCCGGCTCTCCACCTCCTGGTCCGGCATCACCCAGTCCCGGGCGAGGGCCACGGCGGCGGGCAGGTCGTGGATCCGCACCGGTTCCGGCAACGAACGGGCGCCGGAGAACTGGCTACGCCAGGCCGCCGCGAGCCTCGGATAGCTCTGCTCGTCACCGATCAGATAGACGGCGGTTCGCCACGCCCCGGTGGCCATGCCGTCGTTCAGCGAGGTGAGGGTCACCTTGAGCAGTTCGCCGTAATGCTCGGCCAGCGGGCTGGGTGCTCCCCGGTCCTTGGTCTCGGTCTCGACGGCGCGCAGTTCGTTGAGCACCTGATCGCGGATGGCCGAGACGCGATGGTGGTCGACCGGGTAGGCCAGCACGAGCGCAGACCAGGTCGTACCGGTGAGGGAGCTGATGACGCGGTCGATGGGAGCCGACCCTTCACCGTCCTCGATGCCGGTCGGGTCGGGAATGCCCAACGCCAACCCTCCCAAGGACACCGGCGATGGCGGAGGCCAGGCTGCCGTCGCCGGCTCCTCCGCGAGGTCGACGGTGGTGTAGAGGCCGCCCATGACGGCGCTGAGGACATCGCGCCGTCGATCGTCGTCCGCCGGGCTCACCGCCGCCGGCGGCGAACCCGGCGGGGGGGGG
>NZ_JAHCST010000059.1:56995-57365 GCF_018476525.1 Acrocarpospora catenulata | reverse complement strand
CTTCCGATCTACCCCACGCCCACCCCCGACCCGACCGCCGGCCCAACCACCGGCCCGACCACCCCACCGGCCACCATCCAGGTCCCCGACCTGATCGGCCACACCCGCGCCACCGCCCTCACCGCGATCACCTCCGCCGGCCTCACCCTGGGCTCCGACACCACGGTCATCGACCACCAGTGCAACGCGATCGACACGATCACCAGCCAGTCCCCACCCCCGGGAACCACCGTCACCCCCGGCGCCCGCGTCTCCATCGTGGTCGCCATCCGCCCCGACCACCCGTGCCCCTAGAAAACGGCCCCGGAAAACACATCGGCCCACTTGCCGCAGCCACAGCCATCAACGGCGAGTGGGACGCGTGCGACAC
>NZ_JAHCST010000059.1:0-56985 GCF_018476525.1 Acrocarpospora catenulata | reverse complement strand
CCACTTGCCGCAGCCACGGCAAGTGGGCCAACCAAGCCACGTCGGGGTGACAGGATTTGAACCTGCGGCCCCCTGCTCCCAAAGCAGGTGCGCTACCAAACTGCGCCACACCCCGTCAGTCGATGCGCGGGAGCCCCCAGATCTCCGGTACGCTTACGCTCTACGACCGGATGAAGTCTAGACCAGATACCACCCGGCTCGCGCGGACGTAGCTCAATGGTAGAGCCCCAGTCTTCCAAACTGGCTACGCGGGTTCGATTCCCGTCGTCCGCTCTCCAAACGAAAGGCCAGGTCATCCACTATGGATGCCTGGCCTTCGTGATCTTCATCTGTATTCATTGATCTTTCGTGCCCGCTGCCGCTTTGATCATGTGTGTTCAGGGCCTGCCGGTAGGTGACTCCCAGGGCCCTGGCGATCACCTCGTCACGACCCTTGGTCGATCGTTAGCCTGGGGCACCATCGCGTCCCGCTCGGATCCATGCTCAGCAGGCTTTCGTGAAGACCTCGGATCACCCTTTGTCCCGCCACGAGTTGATCTCAGCCGCCTACAGCCCTCGAAGCAGGCGATAACGCGCTACCTGAGCCTCATTTTCACTGATCTCAGCGCGGACCCACTCGGCGGGATCCGAGGCCCCCAACTGCCGAAGCTGCTCCCACAAGGCGAACGCCGCCAGTTGGTCTCGCTCATTCAGCGAAGTAGCCCAGGCATCCCATGACGACCGATCCATCATGACGCCATGGTCACACGCATGGCCGTTACCGTGAGGCAAACGGGGGCGGGCCAGGAGCCGGGCCGCGCGCATCGGGTACCGCCGCGGGGCGTGTGCCTGATTGTCCTGGCGCAGTAGTCTCCATCATCGTGAACTTCGTTGCTGGTGTTCCGAGCCGTTGGCTTGTCACTTTGCACTCAGGCTCAGTCATCGAGCTTGCGGCCGACTGCTACAGCGAAGCCGACGGAGACCTGCTCTTCAGCATTCTCGTTGACGCCACCCCAGAGGAGCAGTCGCAGATGGTCGTCGAAGGGAGGACCCCATACGACCCGGCAAGGGTAATCGTCCTGGTTGCGAAGATCCCGGTAGCGGAAGTGGCGGACATCCTCACTGCCCCGTCGTGGTTCGACGATGGCAGTCAGTCCGATTCGACGCCTGAGTGAGCTGTGCCCGTTGCGTACCCGTCAGGACGGGAGTCTCAAGGTCGTTGTTCCAGCGGGGGGCTTCGCTGGTCAGCCGCGCTGGGTGTACACCCGCTTGACCTTGGCGACGGCCTTCTTGGCGTTCTTCACCGTTGTCGGCCACGTTGACCTGGTGTCGGTCAGGCCCTGGTAGACGATGACCGAGCTCTTGTAGGCGACGACGACGAACTCCGACACATAGGTGTTCGTATCGGCCCCGGGATACCGAGCGGTGTCGAAGGTCACCTCGAAGGCATAGGTGGTGTCGCCCAGGTTGGGGACCTTCTTCTTTTTGAACTCGCTCTGCCGTCGGAAACCCACCTGCCCGTCACAGGAGACGGTGACCTTCGACGCGGCGGTCTTGAGCTGCCTGATCGTCGCCGGACCACCCGTGAACACCTGCTGTAACCCGTTGACCTTGCCGACGAACCAGGCCGAGGGCCGCCTGCCGCCGAACACGCCGTCGTACGATTTCAGCGCGTCCATGCAGCGCGCCTCGTCCACCCTGAACGCGGACAGGAACGCCCCATCCAGGTCCGTCTTCAAGACGAACACGCCCTTGCCGAGATCCTTCTCGGTCAGCAGGGCCCGCTTCATCTCCGCCTTGGTCAGCGGGGCCACCGGCGCGCCCACCGCCAGCGCGCCCGTGAGCACCAGTTCCATGATCATGGTTTCTCCCGCCTCCGCGTGATCGGAAGACGAACGCTAGCGCCGTACGACAAACGTGATCAACGAAGTGCGCGGAATCTTCACACACACCGCACACCAGGCCCATGGCGAGCGCGGACCTCCCGTCAACTGGTGGCTGTTCTGACCTGGTGGGCGGCGTCTGGAGCCTGCCTGAGGCCGGACCGGTATGCGGGGGTCCAGGCGGCCGGGTCGGTGATGTCCGGGCCGAACGCCTTGAGCGCCTCGGCGTCTGGAACCAGTCGAACGATCACTCGATTCGCCGCTGAGACTTCGGGTGTCTCGGGGCCGCGTGCCATCGGCTCGGCGACGATCAGTACCGCCGCGTCGGCCGCCAGGTCCATGTTGGTTCCGGATCGCAGGGCGCCGTCGATGTAGCGGTGGCCGGCGATGGTGATGGGGGGAGCGGTCGTGGGGAAGGCGATGCTCGCGGCCACGGCCTGAGGGAGGGAGGCGGCGCCGTGGCGGTCCCAGATCGTCGGCTCGCCGGTCTCCAGGTTCACTGACGGGATCAGCAGTGGCTGGTCCGGCCATTCGTCTCCGCCGATGAGAAAGCGCATCCGGGCGATGGCGGCCTCCTCGTCGCCGGTCGCCGCGGTGACCGCGAGCGGGGCGATCCGGCGCAGGGCCTCGGCTCGCGTGAGGCCGGGGTCGCCGAGTGTCGCGAACACCTCGGCGAGTCTGGCCGGATCCGTCCGTACGCGCTGGGGTCCGGTGGGCGCGGGCAGCGTGGCGAGGCGGTCGAGCTCTCCCCCGCGGGCCAGGATCGCCCCCACGATCGCGCCCGCCGAAGTGCCCACGATCACGTCGGCTGCGCCCAGGTCCATCCCGGCATGGCGCAGTCCAGCCGCCAGTCCGGCCAGCCATGCCGTACCGACCGGGCCGCCAGGACCCAGGACGACGGCGTTCCCCGCCGTCAAGGACTGAAAAGCCATGGCTCAGACCCTAGGAAGAACAGAACCACGACGGCATCGGGCGAAGGGCCTAGGTCTGCTCCGGACTCTGATTGTCGGTCGGGTCTGACAGAGTGACGCCATGGGTGAGGCTGTGGAGGTGCGTCCCGGACGGGATGCGGACGTGGGCGCGGTCGCGACCATCTGGCGTGAAGGGTGGCGGGACGGTCATCTGACGCACGTGCCCGATGCACTGGTGGCGGTGCGGACGGCGGAGTCGTTCGCGGTGCGGGCGGGCGACCGGGTGGCCGACACCACGGTCGCCGTGGTTGGTGGGGCTGTGGCCGGGTTCGTGATGGTGGCCGGGGATGAGGTCGAGCAGGTGTACTGCGACCGCCGGCATCGTGGGGGTGATGTGGCCAATACCTTGATCGCCGAAGCCGAGCGGCTGGTCGCGGCGGCCAGGCATGAGCGGGCATGGCTTGCCGTGGTGGCCGGGAACGGGCGGGCGCGGCGGTTCTACGAGCGGAACGGCTGGATCGACGAGGGCCCGTTCGACTATCCGGCGCGGACGGACGATGGGCCGATCAGCGTGCCCTGCCACCGTTACACCAAGCGGGTGGCGAACCGATGACCAAGATCGCATTGGTGGCGGGGGCCACCCGCGGGGCCGGGCGGGGGGTCGCGGTCGAGCTGGGGGCGATCGGGGCGACCGTGTACGTGACCGGGCGGAGTACCCGGGAGCGGCGGTCGGAGATCGATCGGCCGGAGACCATCGAGGAGACCGCCGAACTGGTCGACGCGGCGGGTGGCCGGGGGATACCGGTCCAGGTCGACCACCTGGAGCCTGACCAGGTACGGAGCCTGGTCGAGCGGATCGACGCCGAGCAGGGACGGCTGGACGTCCTGGTCAACAACATCTGGGGCGGGGAGCAGCTTTTCAGCTGGGACGAGAAGCTCTGGGAGCACTCGCTGGACAAGGGCCTGCGGATCCTCAGACTGGCCGTCGACACGCACATCGTCACCAGCCATTTCGCGCTGCCGCTGCTGATCAGGAACCCGGGCGGCCTGGTGGTCGAGATGACCGACGGCACGGCCGAGTACAACGCCGCCAACTACCGGATCTCCTTCTTCTACGACCTGGCCAAGAGCTCGGTGCTGCGAATGGCCTTCGCGCAGAGCAAGGAGCTGGCGCCGCACGGCGGCACGGCGGTGGCACTCACCCCCGGCTGGCTGCGCTCGGAGCTGATGCTGGACCACTTCGGCGTCACCGAGGCCAACTGGCGGGACGCGCTACGCGCGCAGCCGCACTTCGCCATCTCCGAGTCCCCGGCCTACGTCGGGCGCGCGGTCGCGGCCCTGGCCGGTGACCCGGAGGTGAGCCGCTGGAACGGGCACTCGCTGTCCAGCGGCGGGCTCGCCCAGGTCTACGGGTTCACCGACGTGGACGGCAGCCGGCCCGACGCCTGGCGGTACCTGGTGGAGGTACAGGACGCCGGGAAGGAGGCCGACGTCACCGGTTACCGATGAGCTCGGCTGCCGCTGACCTCAAGGAGGTAGGAGCGGGCGATCCGGGAGATGGTTTCCTGGTCGACGTCGCGGGTGGTGCCGAGGAAGACGCGGACGATGCTGTTGATCAGGTTGGTCAGCCCGCCGAGGTCGCCCTGGTCGACCTTGTTGTCGAACTGCACGGCGATGCCGGGATCGGTGACGCGCGCGGAGACGATGGTCGCACGGATGTCGCTCTCAGTGAGGTGCATGCCGGTCCCTCCCTCGCGGGCGCGGACCGCGGGACCTGCCCCCCTCGCGGTACGTGATGTCGCGCCTGCGTGAATCGGCGACCGCGCGAGCGGCCTTGCCTGTTATTACATGAGATACCGGGCTGATCTGCGATGACGGTTCTTCAGCTGACACCGCACCCCGGCGTTTGCCGTCAAACCGTCAGATACAACGCGTTAAGGCCTTACACTCGGACGGCGCTTAACTGTCGGGACGTCGGCGAGTGATCCTCTGATGGCACACGGTGTTCGGTTGCTCGGCTCCACCAGCCGCGCCCCCGCGCGGGCCGCGCTGAACCGGGTGACCGCGCGGTGTGCCGCCGTCATGCGGGGCGTCATCGGCGTGGTCTCGAGCGTGGCGGGCCTGCTGAGCATCGGACCGCCGGTCACCCCCGCCTGGCTGCTGCCGGTGGTGGGGGCGGTCCTGGCCTGGACGACCGTGTTCTCGCTGACGGCCTGGCGGCACGGGCTGACCGTCTGGCTGATCAGCGGGGAGATCCTGCTGGTCTCGGGGCTGTGCCTGGCGCAGGGCCAGGTGGTGGCCGGCGCGGTGCTGGCCGGGGGCAGCAGCTGGGTGGCCGGCCTGGTGACCATGACCATTGTCGCGATCAGCCTGGCCTGGCCGCCGCCGGCCGCCGTACTGGGCGGACTGGTGGTCACGGTAGCCCACCTGGTGGGGGCGCAGAGTGCGGGCGCGGCGGACGACGGCCTGACCGGGGCGGTGATCAACGTCGTCCAGGTGGTGGCGACCGCGGCGCTGGGCGGGCTGCTCCGCAACGCCTCGGCCAAGGCCGACATCCTGCTGGCCCAGCTGCGCGACTTCGAGCGGCGGGCCACCGTGGAGCAGGAGCGACGCACCGACGAGCGCGCCCAGAACAGCCGGATGCACGGCAGCTTCCTGGCCACGCTGATGGTGGTCGGCGCGGGCGGCATCCCGGCCAGCACGCCGATGCTCCGCACGACCGCCACCGCGCACCTGGCCGAACTCGAACGGATCGCCCAGTCCACCGAACCGGAGGCCGAGCTGGTGGCGCTGGACGAACGGGTGCGGGCCGTGATCGACCGGGCCCAGCTGACAGTGGCCCGGCGACTCGCGCCCGTCACCGTGCCCTGGCGGGTGGCGGAGGCGTTCGCCGAGGCGGTCGCCGAGGCGCTGGCCAACGTGCACCGGCACGCCGGAACCGACTCCGCCGAGGTACGGCTGAGCGACGCCGAGGGCGGGGTCTGGGTCGAGGTGGTCGACCGCGGCGTCGGTTTCGACCACGCCGCCGTCCCCGACCACCGGTACGGCCTGCGCGTCTCGATCGTGGACCGCCTGGCGGCGGTGGGCGGCACGGCCACGGTGGCCTCCGGCGCGGACGGCACCCGGATCGCCCTGCGGTGGTCGCCGTGACCGCCGACACCGAGGTCCTGGTCGCCCAGCGGTACTCGGTGGGCAGCACCCGCGCGGCGGTCACCGTCGTGGCCGCCTGGCACCTGGGCTACGACCTGCCGGTCATGGTGCTGGGCTGGTCCGCCTACCGGTGGCCGTGGCTGGCCCTGGCCGCCTGGCTGCTCTACACGCTGATCGGGGTGGCCGCCTCGCCGGCCCTGCTGAACCCCGCGCGGCGGCTGCCGCTGGGCCCGTGGCCGCTGGCGGCTGCGGTGCTCGCGCTGGACGCGGCGGTGATCGTGGCCTGCCGCCCGGAGGACGTGCTGTCCCCGGCCAACTGGGCCTGGGGGTCGGTGGGCTGGCTGGCCATCATCCTGTTCTGGCCGCGCCGGAGCTGGCCGGTGGATCTCGGGGTGTTCTTCGCCGGGAACGCGGTGGTGATGCTGGCCGGGATGGCCGCCGCCGACGCCCTGGACCGGACCTCGATCAGCAAGTTCCTGGTGGTCCTGGTCGGCAGCATCACGTTGCAGGCCGGGGGCAGCGCGGGCGCGCACGGCTTCGACCTGGCCGCCCGCTGGGCGGCCGACAGCTCCCGCATCCTGGCCAGGGCCGAGGCGGCGCAGCAGGCCGCCGAGCAGGTGCACGCCGACCGGCTCCGCCGGTACGCCCAGGCCCGGCAGGCGGCCGCCGCCGTACTCACCCAGCTGGCCGCCGGCGCCGACCCGGCCGACCCCGCGGTACGGCATGCCTGCGCGGTCGGCGCCGCCCGGTTGCGGCGGCTGATCGCGGAGACCGACGACACCCCGAACCCCCTGCTGCACACCCTGCGCGCCTGCGCCTTCGACATCGAGCGCCGGGGGGTGGTGGTCAACCTGCTCACCGTGGGCGCGGTTCCCCCGCTCCCGCTGGAGATCCGGCGGGCGGTGATCGAGGCCCCGCTGGAGGCGATGGCGCGGGCCAGGACGCAGGCGCGCGTTACATTGGTCGCCACCGCGAACCAAGTGATCATCAGCGTGCTGTCGGACGCCGAGGCGTTCGCCGTGCCCGTGGCCGATGGCGTGACCGTGGCCACGCAGGTCGCCCCGAAGACGGAAGGAGGACTGCTGTGGATCGAGAGCTGCTGGACCGGCCCGTGACGCTGGCCGTGGTGGAGGATCTGCCGGTGGTGATCGAGGGCATGCGTTCCTGGGTGGCCCAGGACCCCCACCAGCGCGTGGAGATCGTCGCCAGCGGGAACACGCTGGAGGCGGTGCTGGCGGGCGCGGGGGCCGACGCCGACGTACTCCTGCTCGACCTGGAGCTGAACGGCGTGCTGATGATCGGCCGCATCCCTGAGCTGGCCGCGCAGGGGCGGCGGGTGGTCGTCTACTCGGTGCACGAGGACGAGGAGACCATCCTGACCGTGCTGAAGGCGGGGGCGGTCACGTTCATCAGCAAGAACGAGACCGCCGACCACTGCCTGGACACCATCCTGGCCGCCGCCGGGGACCGGCCCTACGTCACGCCCACCATGGCGGGCGCGCTGGTGGTGGCCGACGCCCGGACCACCCGGCCGATGTTGTCCGCCCGGGAGCGGGAGGCGCTGCTGCTGTGGTTCCAGGGCATGAACAAGCAGTCGGTGGCCACCCGGATGGGCATCTCGGAGGCCACCGTGAAGCAGTACATCGAGCGGGCCCGGATCAAGTACGCCAGCACCGGCCGGGCCGCCCCCACCAAGACCACGCTGCTGGCCCGGGCCATCCAGGACGGCCTGATCACGCCGGACGACATCATCGAATACCAGTCGCTGGCGGCGGAAGGCGGCTCGCATTGAGCGCGCCCGCGTGCCGCACCACGTCTGCCATACCCGGACGGACTGGGTATGTTCCCACCAGGGGCCATGGGCGACCGCCCGCCACGGCCTAGCAAATACGGATATGAGCTCTGGGGCAGTACAGTCTGGGAAAAATGCTGAAATGGCCCGGAGCTCCTAATTACCATTCGGAGAGATGAACCGGAACAGCGTGATCAAGGACCCCGTCCCCGGGGACCGGGCCGAATGGCGGCGCCGGAGCGCCAGTTCCGCGCGGGTACGGCTGGCGTTCCTGAACGAGGCCAGCCGCCGAATCGGGACCACACTGGATCTGGCCGAAACCAGCCGGGAACTGATGGACGTCACGGTGCCCCGGTTCGCCGACACCGCAGCGATCATGGTCCAGGACCGGCTGGTCATCGACGGCGAGTTCCCATCCCGCCCCACTGACGGCACCGCGCTGGTCCGGCGGGTGGCGCTGGCGGTGGCCGAGGAGAGCGCCGACGACTGGGTGGAGGCGTTCCCCCTCGGCGAGGTGACCGTCTACCCGGCCGGCCTGCCGCAGGCCCAGTGCATGGCCACCAGCAAGACGATCATGTATCCGGAGCTGGACGAGGAGACCGCCCGGCTGATCGGCGCCAGCCTCAACCACGAGCTGGTCGCCAAGCTGCTGGCCGGTGGCTCGTTCCTGGCGGTGCCGCTGCGCGCCCGGGGCCGGGTGCTCGGCTGCGCGATCTTCACCCGCCGCCCGGGCACCCAGCCGTTCGAGGAGCAGGACGTCGCGGTGGCCGAGGAGCTGGCCGCGCGCACCGCCGTCTGCATCGACAACGCCCGGCTGTACGCCAGGGAGCGGCGCACCGCGCTCACCCTGCAGAGCAGCCTGCTCCCCGCCGACCTGCACCAGCCGCTGGGCATGGACATCGCCACCCGGTACCTGCCGGCCAGCGACCTGATGGGCGTCGGCGGCGACTGGTTCGACGTGATCCCGCTGCCGGGCTGCCGGGCCGCGCTGGTGGTCGGCGACGTGATGGGGCACGGCACCAGGGCCGCCGCCACCATGGGACAGCTGCGCACGGCCGCGCGCACGCTGGCCGGTCTCGACCTGCCCCCGGACGAGCTGCTCTTCCGGCTCAGCCGGATGAGCCAGGACCTGGACCCGACCCAGATCGCCACCTGCGTGTACGCGACGTACGACCCGGTGACCAGGTCCTGCGCGATCGCCAGGGCCGGGCACGTGCCGCCGGTGCTGATCCACAGCGACGGGTCCACCGAGGTCATCGAGCTGCCGGCCTGCCTGCCGCTGGGCATCGGGAACGAGCCGCTGGAGATGGTGGAGCTCACCCTGCCGGCCGGGAGCATCCTGGCCCTCTACACCGACGGCCTGGTGGAGAGCCGCGCCAGGGACATCGACGAGGGCATCACCGCGCTCCGCCGCCTGCTCTCCGGCCCCGCCCAGGACCTTGAGGAGATGTGCGACCTCACCATCAACAGCCAGCGGCCCGGGCACGAGCGGGACGACATCGCGCTGCTGCTGGCCCGGGTGCACGACCTGGCGCCGGACGAGATCGCCTCCTGCGCGCTGCCGTCCGACCCCCGGTTCGTCGGTCACGCGCGCCGGTTCGTCCGGGCCACCCTGGCCTCCTGGGGGCTGAGCGGGGTGATCGACACCACCGAGCTGATCGTCAGCGAGCTGGTGACCAACGCGCTCAAGCACGGCTGGCCGCCGATCGAGCTGCGGCTGCTGCGCGGGCGGGGGCGCACCCTGGTCTGCGAGGTCTCGGACGGTTCGCCCACCGCGCCCGCGGTGCGCACGCCGAGTTCGGAGGACGACACCGGGCGCGGGCTCCAGCTGATCAAGCGCCTCACCTACCGGTGGGGCACCCGCCCGACCCCGTCGGGAAAGATCGTCTGGGTGGAGCTGCGGCTGCCCTGACCGTCAGGCGACGGATCCGCGCGGTGGGACCACCAGGGCGTAGATGATGAACAGGCAGAACACGATGTCGACGATCGACCAGACCGGGTAGGCCGCCATGAACGCGAACTGCCCGAGCATGGCCAGCAGGGCCATGATGATGCCCACCGCGCGGGCCCACGTCTTCCCGGCGATGATGCCGAACCCGGTGACCACCTGGATGACGCCGATGACCAGCCAGATCACGCCCCAGGCGAAGAAGTTGAAGACCAGGATGCGTTCGGTGCCGACCAGGAAGTAGCTGCTCCGGAAGAGCGCCACGAAGCCGCCGATGATGTTGAAGACGCCGACCGTGATGCCGATGATCCCGGCGAACCCCAGCCAGTTCGAGGTGGGCGGTGGGGACGGCACACGTTCGTGGGTCGTGGACGGCATCCGTCCGGGCGAGGCGGTGGTCACGAGTTACCTCCCGAACCAGTCGAACGATCAATCCCACCATAAGATGATAAATCGCCATTTCTCATTGTTTCTGGGGGAAAAATGAATGGCGATATATTTCCTTTGCTGGTTAATTGCCGATTCATCTGAAGCTGGGGGGTGTTTCGCGATGAAGGAAACGCGGGGGGAATGGAGTTTGCCGAGGGTACGGCGGTGCGCCGGGCCCGGCTCCGGATGACGGGACCGCTCCGGTCGGGTTAACGTCGAGAGGTGACCATCGATATCCGTGATGCCTACCGCCGGGCGCTGGATGCCTTCGGTCGGCGCGTGCACCTGGTCCGGGCCGACCAGTGGGGGCTGGTGACCCCCTGCGTGGACTGGGACGTCCGCGCGCTGGTCAACCACTTGGTGAACGAGAGCCTGTGGGCGCCAGAACTGCTCGCCGGCCGTACCGTCGCGGAGGTCGGGGACGCCTTCGACGGCGACCTGCTCGGCGACGATCCGATCAAGGCGTTCGACACGGCCGCGCACGAGGCGGTGCAGGCCGCCTTCGCCGAGGGCGCGCTCACTCGGACGGTGCACCTGTCCTTCGGCGACGTGCCTGGCGAGGAGTACCTCACCGAGCTGTTCGCCGACGCGCTCATCCACACCTGGGACCTGTCCCAGGCCATCGGCGTCGTCGACCGCCTCGACCCCGAGCTGGTGGACGCCTGCGCGAGCTGGTTCGCGGGCGCCGAGGAGAGCTACCGGCAGTCGGGCGTGATAGGAGAACACGCGGACGTGCCCGCCGAGGCCGACGCGCAGACGCGTTTACTGGCCGCCTGGGGCCGCCGCAGCGGCTGACTCAACCAACCCACGGCTGACCCGGCCGCTGACTCGGCGGCTGGGGTCACCGGCCGGTGGGCCGCTTGCCGTGGTTGGCCTTCTTCTTCTTGCGTGCCTTCGACTTGCGCTGACGTTTGGCCATGTGGCGTCCGTCCCTTCGGTCGTTCCCTCACTGTCTCCCGTCTGCCGTACCCTCACAAGGCCTCCTGGTCATCACGTTTCAACATTCGCTATGCAATAATTTGTTGAAATCTGTTGATAAGGAGCGGTGATGCTGGCCCAGCAACGGCAGCAGGCGATCCTGGAACGGGTCCGCAGGACCGGTGGGGTGCGGGTGGCCGACCTGGTCAGGGACCTCGGCGTGTCGGACATGACGATCCGCAGGGACCTGGAGGCGCTGGCCGACCGGGGGCTGCTGGAGAAGGTGCACGGCGGCGCCACCGTGCCCGGGCCCGGCTCGGCCGACGAACCGGGGTTCGCCGCCAAGTCCGTGCGCCAGCAGGCCGAGAAGGAGGCCATCGCCCGGCACGCGGCCGCCCTGGTCCGCCCCGGCGGCTCGGTCGCCCTCTCGGCGGGGACCACCACCTGGACCCTCGCCCACCACCTGGCCGACGTGCCCGAGCTGACGGTGATCACCAACTCGCTGCCGGTGGCCGAGGTCTTCCACCGCTCCGGCCGCCCCGACCAGACGGTCATCCTGGTCGGCGGGGTACGGACACCGTCCGACGCGCTGGTCGGCCCGGTCGCGGTGGCCGCCGTCCACTCCCTCAACGTGGACGTGCTGCTGCTGGGCGTGCACGGCATGAGCCCCAGGGCCGGTTTCACCACGCCCAACCTGCTGGAGGCCGAGACCGACCGGGCGCTGGTGGCCGCCGCGCAGCGGCTGGTGGTGGTGGCCGACCACACCAAGTGGGGCACCATCGGCATCAGCACCATCGCCCGGCTGGAACAGGCGCACGTGGTGGTCACCGACGCGGGCCTGCCGGTGGCGGCCAGGGCGGAGCTGGCCGAGTACGTGGGCGAGGTCGTGGTAGCGGGCGGAGAGGATCTCCCCCGGTGAAGAAGACCATGATCCACCTGGCCGACGGCCGGGAGCTGTTCTACTTCGACCGCTCCGACGCGGCCGACCGGAGCGCCCGCGACGAGCGCGACCTGCCCCCGCGGCCCCCCTCCTCCGAACTGCGCTACGACCCGCTGATGGACGAGTGGGTGGCCATCGCCGGTCACCGGCAGACCCGCACCCACCTGCCGTCCGCCGAGGAGTGCCCGCTCTGCCCCGCCCATCCCGGCTCGGAGATCCCCTCCTGGTACGACGTGGTGGTCTTCGAGAACCGCTTCCCCTCCTTCAGCTACGTGGGCCCGGACACGCGGGAGCAGGTGGGCGGCCTCAGCGAGGTACGGCCCGGCATCGGCCGGTGTGAGGTGGTCTGCTTCACCGCCGACCACCAGTCCTCCTTCGCCGCCCTCTCCCCCGAGCAGGTCGAGCTGGTGATGGAGGCCTGGGCGGACCGTACGGCGGAGCTGTCGGCGCTGCCGGGGGTGGAGCAGGTGTTCTGCTTCGAGAACCGGGGGGCCGAGATCGGCATCACGCTGCCCCATCCGCACGGGCAGATCTACGCCTATCCGTACGTGACCCCCCGGACCCGGCAGATCCTGGACAACGCCGAGCGGTACGGGGGCAACCTGTTCGCGGACGTCCTGGCGGCCGAACGGGCGGGCCCCCGCGTGGTCGCCGCCAACGAGCACTGGACGGCCTTCGTGCCGGCCGCCGCCCGCTACCCGTTCGAGGTGCACCTCTACCCGCACCGCCAGGTGCCCGACCTGGCCGCGCTGAACACCGAGGAGCGCGCCGCGTTCGGGGCCGTCTACACCGATGTGCTCTGGCGGCTGGACGGGGTCTTCGGGGTGGTCATGCCGTACGTGGCGGCCTGGCACCAGGCGCCGGTACGGGCCCGGCGCGAGCTCGGATACCTGCACCTGCAGCTGTTCAGCATCCGGCGGGCGCCGGGGAAGCTGAAGTACCTGGCGGGGTCGGAGTCCGGGATGGGGGCCTTCGTCAACGACGTACGACCGGAAGAGGCGGCCGAACTGCTCCGCGGATGGGGAAAGCCGGGGAGACAGATCACGGATTGATCTCTACTTGGTCGCGACTTTGGGTGGCAGGGCAACCCCTTTGCCACTACTATCCATCGCACCGGCTGATTCACACGGTCTCTCCAGAGATCAGGCGTCTCATCCGGTACGCCTAATCCCGGGTGCATCGCCCGGGAACCGGGGACCCAAGTACCTGGGGTGAACGCGCGAGAGCGCCAGGGCACCTCCCCGCCCGAACCCGTCAGCTAACCCGGTCGGCTCGCGGAGAGGAGCGGGCAGCTGCCCCCCACGTTCTACCGTCATGCCCTGGTTCTGGTCGGCATACTGGCCGCCGTCCTGATCCTGGAACCCGCTGCCACCGCGGCCCCCAAGCCCACCGAGGGCGAACTGCGCAAGCAGCTCAGCAGCCTGGAGAAGAAGGTCGACGGGCTGATCGCCAAGTACCACGCCGCTCGGGAGGACTTCGCGAAGGCGCAGACGGCGGAGAAAGGCGCCCAGGAACGACTGGACAAGGCCGAGGTCGCCGCGGTGGAGGCCCAGCGCCAGGTCGCCGAGCTGGCCGGGCTGAACTACCAGTCGACCGTGGACAGCCCCCTGCTGCTGCCCGGCATGCAGCTCGACCCACTGGTCGCGCAGTTGCAGGCCGAGCGTGCGGCCAAAATGGCCGAGTACGCCAAGCGGGAGACCGAGCGGCGTCGGGCCGCCGCGACCGCCGAGAAGCTCACCGCCGACATCAAGCGCAAGTCCGAAGACATCGACAAGCAGCGCAAGGACGCCGAGGCGCTGATCGACGAGATCAAGGACAAGCTGGACAAGCTCATCCCGATCGGCCCCGGCAAGCTGAAGAACGGCGGCTGGGCGCCGCAGCTCCCCACCGGCAGCGACAACATCACCCCGCGCACCCGGCTGATGCGCGAGGAGGTCAAGAAGGCCTTCAACCTGCACTACACGGTCGGCTGCTTCCGGGTCGACAGCATGGGCGAGCACCCGCTCGGCCGCGCCTGCGACTTCATGATGAGCTCCGGCGGCACCATGCCCTCCGCCGCCAACGTGGCCCTCGGCAACGCCCTCGCCGACTGGGCCCTGAAGAACCGCACCAAACTCGGCGTCAAATACGTCATCTGGAGACAACGCATCAACCACGGCTCAGGCTGGCGCTTCATGTCCAACCGGGGCAGCATCACCCAGAACCACTACGACCACGTCCACATCTCAATGTTCTAGAGCCATCTGCCCCACCCACCGACCACGCGGGTGTGTTTCCCAGCCCCCGCGGACGCACACCCGCGTGGTCACCCCTGTGACATTGGCCGATCCTCCGGATCGGCGGGCTTGGCCGCCGGGGAGCCTGTGTCTTCCCTCCTCCGCTCTGGTCGCTGCGCTCCCGCCGCTCCGTCAGTCCAGACACAGGCGCGGCCAAGCCACACCAGAGACGGAGAGAATGATTACCCCTCTAGTTGGGCGATCAGCGTCTTGGGGGCGATCTGGCGGTAGGCGTCGCGGATGATGTGGTTGATTTCCTGCCAGTCGACGGGGACGTCGAGGTAGACGCCGAGCCAGCCGCGGTGGCCCACGTATGGGGGGCGGAAGAAGCGGGTGGGTTCGGTTTCGGTGAGGTGTTCCTGGATGCCGGGTGGGGCGGCGCACCAGAAGCCCAGGCGGTCGTCGTGGTGGTGGTCGGCGAAGGTGACGAAGGTCTTCTTGCCACGGATGAACCAGGTGGGTTCGCCGTGGCTTATGCGTTCGGTGGTTTCCGGGAGGGCCAGGCACAGGGCGCGAAGGCGTTCCAACTGCTCCATGCCTGGCACGATAGCCGGGGTCTCCCCCGTCATCCGCTGATTCGGACCGGGTTCACGATGTCGGCGAAGATCAGCAGGCCGCCCATGAAGAGCAGCAGGATCGCCATCACGTACGTGATCGGGAGGGCCTTGGCCACGTCCACGTAGCCGGGGGTGGGGCGGCGGGCGATCTTGGCCCAGGCGCGCTTGACGCCCTCCCAGAGGCCGCCGGCGATATGTCCGCCGTCGAGGGGCAGCAGCGGGATCAGGTTGAACATCCCGACGGCCAGGTTGAGCCCGGCCAGCAGTTGGATGAAGATGATGATCTTGCTTTCGAGCGGCGCCGAGGAGGCCGCGATCTCACCGCCGATACGCCCGGCCCCGACCACGCCGATCGGCCCGTTGGGGTCGCGCTTCTCACCGGAGAAGGCGGCGTTCCAGATGCCGACCATCTTGCTGGGGATGTCCACCATGGCGACGGCGGTGCGCGAGGTCATCTCCCACATCTGGCCGATCACGTAACCGGGCCCCTGCCGCTCCAGCACCGCGGTCGGGGAGACCCCGAGGAACCCGACGTTCTTCACTATCTTCTCGGGATTGTTCAGATCCGGCCTGTCCTGCGCGATCAGGTCGACGTTGAGCGTGAGCTCCTTGCCACCCCGGTCCACCACCAGCACGGCCGGGCCGGCGCCGTGCGAGCGGATCAGCTTCTGCGCCCCCTCCCAGGTGGAGACCGGCGTGCCCTCGATGGAGAGCAACCGGTCCCGGGGCAGCAGCCCGGCCTTGGCGGCGGGGCTGGGCGGGTCGTCGGCCCGGCACTCACGTTTGGCGGCCTCCGCCGCCGGGATCACGCACTTGCTCACCTCACTGAGCACCGGCTTCTGGACCATCACCCCGAAGCCCATCATGACCACCGCGAAGAGCAGGAACGCCAGCACGAAGTTCATGAACGGCCCACCGGCCATGATGATGACCTTCTGCCACCACGGTTTGCGGTAGAAGACCCGGTCCTCGTCCCCCGGGCGGATGTCCTCCGAAGCCACCGCGCGGGCGTTGTCGATCAACCCCTGCCAGGGCCCGGTGGAGACGCTCCGCAGCTTGCCTGGCGCGTCGTACGGCCGGGGCGGCAGCATGCCGATCATCCGGACGTAGCCGCCGAGCGGCACGTACTTCACCCCGTACTCGGTCTCCCCGCGCCGCCGGGACCAGAGCGTGCCGCCGAACCCGACCATGTACTGGGTGACCCGGACGTTGAAGAGCTTGGCCGGGACCAGGTGGCCGATCTCGTGCAGCGCGATCGACACCAGCAGTCCCACGAACAGCAGCAGGAACCCCGCCAGGTAGACCCAGCTCATCGGCGCGTACCCCCGTACGGAGAAAGTGTCGTCCGGTTCGAGGGTAGCCGACCGGGAACCAGCACGCTTTCCGTGATCAGCTTGCACTGGCTTTGCCAAATCGGGAGACTTCGTTGACAGTCCGCATCGGGGTGATCACCCTGTGCTGAGGAGGGGGCCTCTTTGATCAGGATCCTGGTGGCCGAACATCTGCCGCTGGTCCGGCGTGGCCTGGTGGTGTCACTGGGGGCGGAGCCCGACTTCGAGCTGGCCGGTGAGGTGGCGAGCGCCGGGGAGATCGTGGCGACGGCGCCGGAGCTGAAGCCGGACGTGGCCGTGATCGACGTGGACCTGCCCGGCGGGGACGGGATCACCGACGGCGTCGCGGCCGCCGCCTGGCTGCACGAGAGGGCCCCCCGCTGCCGGGTGATGATCCTGTCCGGCCAGCCCACGCCGGGTCAGGTGCGCCGCGCGTTCGCGGTCAGGGCGCTCGGCTACATGGGCATCCAGGTGGCCCCCGAGCAGCTGGCCGAGGGCATCCGGCGGATCGTGTCGGGGCGCAGGGCGGTCGACTCGGAGCTGGCCATCGCCGCGTTACAGACCGCTGACAATCCGTTGACCCCGCGCGAACTCGACGTGCTCCGGATCGCCGCGCAGGGCGCGCCGTCGAAGGAGATCGCCGACCAGCTCTTCCTGTCGGTGGGCACGGTGCGCAACCACCTGTCGCGGATCATGTGCAAGACCGGGGCCAGGAACCGGGTGGACGCGGTCCGCATCGCGGGGGACGCCGGCTGGTTGTAGACGATCCCCCGTGCGGATCGTCAGGGACGCCAGATCAGCACCAGCGCGCAGTCGTCGTTGTGCCCCGAGGACATGGAGGTCACCAGCTGCCGCGCGCCCCCCGCGAACCCGGAGGGCAGCAGCCGTTCCGCCTCCCCGAGCAGCCGGTCCAGACCGGCGTCGATGTCGCGTCCCGGCTGCTCGATCAGCCCGTCGGTGAAGAGCATCAGCGCGTCCCCCTTGCGGAGCACCCCGCTGTCCGGCTCGCAGTGCAGGTCGGGCACCACACCGAGGACGACCCCCTTGGCCGCGGCCACCCGCCAGGTGCCGGTCCCGGCGTCGAACTTGACCACCGGCGGATGCCCGGCCGAGGTGATCACGTACCCGCCGGTGGCCAGGTCGAGGCTGAGGTGCACGGCGGTGACGAAGCCCTCGCCCTCGCGCTGCCGGTGCAGGTAGGCGTTGCAGGCGCCCAGGAAGTCGGAGACCGAGCCGAGCAGCCCGCCGAAGGTGCCGGACAGCATCAGCGCCCGGGTGCCCGCGTCGACGCCTTTCCCCGACACGTCCACCACGGCGAGCTCGACCCGGTTGCCCTCCCGCATGGACACCACGAAGTCACCGCCGAAGGAGGAGCCCCCGGCCTGCTTGAGCACCACCTTGGCGCCCCAGTCCTTGGGCAGGGCGGGCAGCTCGCTCTGGCGTTTCAGGCGGTCGCGCAGCTCCAGGAGCATGGCGTCGCCGCGCAGACCCTGCACTCCCAGCGAACCGCGGGTGCGGGCCATCAGCCAGGCGAGCACGGCGGTGAACCCCACCGTGACCAGCAGCCCTGGCCCCACGTTCCGGTCGTCGAGGTTGACCGCCAGATAGATCAGCGCGGCGGCGACCGCGCCGAGCAGCACGGCCAGGCTGCGCAGGCGCAGCTGCAGGCCGCCGAGCAGCGTGATCAGGATCAGCAGGGACGGCGAGAACCACTGCGTGGAGACCTCCACCCCGAGCACCCCGATCAGCAGGGTGAGCGTGACGAAGGCCACCATAAGATGGCGATCTTTCGACGAACTCTTCCTCACAAACCGGACGATGGGCACCAAAAGAGGTACCCGCACCAATATCGCGCGGAGCCGGGGAGGGATGAGCGGCACCGGACGGGAACTCATGATGCACTCGACTGTATCCGGCGACACTCCCGCAAGGCAGCCTCTTGACCAAGTCCTTGATCATTTAGCACCGATATTCGGTGGCCGTCCCTCTTTGCCCCGCCCTACGGTGGCCTGATGAATCTCCCCCTTCGTCCCATCTCAGAGGCCGAGTGGCCTGGGTTCGTCGCCGTCCTGGACGAGGCTTTCGGGTCCTCATTCCACGCGGCGCAAGTCGCGCGCTTCAAGGCGGTGACCGAGTTCGACCGCACCCTGGCGGCCTTCGACGGCGACTTGGTCGTCGGCTGCACCTCGATTTTCAGCTTCGATCTGACCGTGCCGGGCGGGATCGCGGTCCCGACGGCGGGCGTCACGGCGGTGGGCGTGCTTCCCTCGCACCGGCGGCGCGGCATCCTCAACGCGCTGATGCGCCGCCAGCTGCACGACATCAAGGCGCGTGGCGAGGCCGTGGCCCTGCTCTATGCCTCCGAGGCCGGCATCTACGGACGGTTCGGCTACGGCCGCGCGGTCGACAACATGTTCTTCCGCATCCCCAAGCTCGGCTCCGCCTTCGTCCCGCACGCGCCGGTGGACCCGTCACTGCGGCTGCGCGCACCGCTGCCCGCGCAGGCCCGCGCCGACTTCGAGCACGTCTTCGAGGTGGTACGGACCACCCGCCCCGGCCTCTACAGCCGTTCCCCGCAGCGCTGGGACGGCGTGCTCGCCGACGACGAAGCCTCCCGCGGCGAGGACGGCCGGCTGCGCTGCATGCTGGTCGAAGACGAGGCCAACGGGGTCCGCGGCTACGCGCTCTTCAAGATCAAGCGCCACTTCACCGACCACGACGTGGCGGCCGGCGAACTGCGGCTGATCGAGTTGTTCGCGCTGGACCCGGCCGCGTACGCGTTGCTCTGGCGGAGCGTGCTGGACCGGGACCTCTGCTCCCAGGTGTACGCCTGGAACCGCCCCATGGACGACCCGATCATGCACCTGCTGGCCGAGCCCCGCCACCTCAACGCGGGCACCCTGGACGAGATGTGGGCCCGGCTGGTGGACGTGCCCGCCGCCCTCACCGCCCGCGCGTACGCGGCCCCGGCCGACCTGGTGATCGAGGTCGTGGACGAGGTCTGCCCGTGGAACGCGGGCCGCTGGCGCCTGACCACCGCCAAGGCCAGCTGTGAGCGCACCGACGACCCGGCCGAGCTGACCCTGCCAGTGCAGGTGCTGGGCGCGGCCTATCTCGGCGGGCGCTCGCTGGTGGCCTTCAAGAGCGCGGGGATCGTGACCGAGCACCGGCCGGGCGCGCTGCTTGAGCTCTCCACCGCCATGTCCTGGGACCCCAAACCCTGGGGCGGCCTCGTCTTCTGACGACGTACCGGCTTTCCGGCGACGTACAGTACGGGCATGGCTTTGCAGAGCTTACAGATCACCGCGATCACCGCCATGCGCGCCCGGGACGTCTCGCGCCCGAGCAAGGAGCAGCAGGAGGCCGCCGACCGGCGGCCCCTGCGGGACGAGGCGCCCCGTAAGGAGGTCCGGCGGGAGCTAGGGCAGCGGGGGTAGCTTCCCGGTGGCCTCGTAGTCGGCCAGCATGGCGATGCGCCGCGCGTGCCGCTCGGCTCCCGAGAACGGCGTGGTCAGGAACAGCTCCACGAAGCGGGTGGACTCCGCCAGCGAGTGCATGCGCCCGCCGATGCTGATCACGTTGGCGTCGTTGTGCTCCCGGGCGAGCTTGGCCGTGTCCTCGCTCCAGGCCAGCGCGGCCCGGATGCCCTGCACCTTGTTGGCGGCGATCTGCTCGCCGTTGCCCGAGCCGCCGATCACCACGCCCAGGCTGCCGGGATCCTCCGCCACCCCGGCGGCGGCGCGGAGCACGAACGGAGGGTAGTCGTCCTCCGCGTCATAGGTCGCGGGACCGCAGTCGACCACCTCGTACTGGTTGTCCTTCAGCCAGGAGACCAGGTGGTTCTTCAGTTCGTAGCCGGCATGGTCGGCACCGATGTAGACGCGCACCGCCACAGTTTCGCAGGTCCACTAGAGTAAGTGCCAACCCACCCGGCGACCCCTTACCTCTTTCTGGAGAGAGCGCGATGCGCGAGATCCGTTACCTCGGCGACCCGGTCTTGCGCACCCCGGCCGAGCCGGTCACCGCCTTCGACCGCGACCTGCGCCGCCTGATCGACGAGATGTTCGCGACCATGCGCATGGCGGACGGCGTGGGCCTGGCCGGCCCCCAGATCGGCGTCGGCAAGCGGTTGTTCGTGTACGACATCAGCAACCGCCAGGGCCACATCGTCAACCCCGAGCTGGTGATCGACGACCCGGCCGAGGTGGTGGAGGAGGAGGGCTGCCTGTCGGTCCCCGCCCGGGAGTCCGGCCGCCCGCTCTACGCGCCGACCCCGCGCGCGGCGGGGGTCACCGTGCGCGGCTTCGACCGGCTCGGCCGCCCGGTGCAGGTGACCGCCCGCGGCATGCTGGCCCGCTGCTTCCAGCACGAGTTCGACCACCTGGAGGGCAGGCTCTACGTGGACCGGCTGCCCAGGGAGACGGCCCGCAAGATCATGCAGCAGGCCCACTGAGCCACACCTGAGCGCGGGGGCTACAGCAGCAGCGCCTTGATCTCCAGGAACTCCTCCAGGCCCTGCTCCCCCAGCTCGCGGCCGATGCCCGACTGCTTGTAGCCGCCGAACGGCGCGGCCGGGGTGAACCGCCCGCCGTTGATCGAGACCTGCCCGGTGCGCAGCCGCCGCGCCACGCTCACCGCGCGCTCCTCGCTCTCCGCCCAGACCGCCCCCGACAGCCCGTACGGCGTGCCGTTGGCGATCTCCACGGCCTCGTCCACCGAGCCGAACGGCACGATCGACAGCACCGGGCCGAAGATCTCCTCCTGCTCGATGGCCATGCCGGGCGCGACTCCGGCGAACACGGCGGGCTCCACGTAGTACCCGCGCTCCAGCGGATAGTCGGTGCTCCCCGTGACCAACCGGGCCCCCTCCTCCTGGCCGAGGTTGAGGTAGCGGATCACCCGGTCCCGCTGGGCGGCGGAGATCAGCGGCCCCAGCCGGGTGCCCTCGGCGAACGGGTCGCCCACGGTGTACTTGCGGGCGGCCGCGACGGCCAGGGCCACCGCGTCGTCGTACTGGTCCCACTGGACCAGCATGCGGGTCCAGGCCGAGCAGGTCTGGCCGGAGTTGGCGTAGGCGTGGGCGACCCCGACGTTGACCGCTTTCTCCAGGTCGGCGTCGGGGAGGATGAGGTTGGCCGACTTGCCGCCCAGTTCCAGCGCCACCCGCTTGACCGTCTCGGCGGCCAGCGCGGCCACCCGGCGACCGGCCCTGGTGGAGCCGGTGAAGGAGACCATGTCCACCAGGGGATGCGCGGCCAGCGCCTCGCCGACCACCGGTCCGCGCCCGCTGACCAGGTTGAACACCCCGCGCGGCAGCCCGGCGTCGTGCAGCGCGTCGGCCAGCGCGTACGCGGCCAGGGGGGCCAGCTCGCTGGGTTTGAGCACCACCGTGCAGCCGGCCGCCAGCGCCGGGGCCACCTTGCAGACGGCCTGGTGCAGCGGGTAGTTCCAGGGCGTGATGGCGGCCACCACGCCGACCGGCTCGCGCAGGATGAGCGCGGTGCCGGCCCGGCTCTCCTCGGCCGGCTTGCCGGCCATCTGGGCGTAGGACTCCAGCACGCCGGCGGGCATCAGCGTGTGGGTCTTCAGCGCGACCGGGTAGGGCGCCCCCAGGTCGGTGGCGATCACGGTGGCGATCTGCTCGGCGCGCTCCCTTATCAGGTCCGCCGTGTCGGCGAGGATCTTGGCCCGCTCGGCGGGAGCCATCCGGGACCAGAGCGGGAACGCGGCGTGCGCGGCGGCGACCGCGGCCTCGACGTCGCCCCGCGTGCCGGCCGGGACCCGGTCGATGATCTCCTCCGTGGCGGGGTTGATCACGTTGACCACCTCACCCGAGGTGGAGGGCGTCCAGGAGCCGTTCACGTAAAGGTGACGCATGTACCTCATCCTTGCGCGGGGACTGACGGTTGGCGAGCGCCCGGTATCGGCGAATTCGGGGAAATCCGCTGACAGCTCGGGTGGGTCGGGTGCGGTCCCGCGCAGAGGCCGGCACCCGATCGTGCATAGGTGCTTCCGCCGCGGTTCTGCAGCCGGCGGTGACGGTGTTCTAACTCAGCGTACGGGCCAATGGCGCGGAGAGGCGAAGTCTTCCAAGACCAGTAAGGACAGGCAATATCCAGATGAGAACAAGAGAATTCCGGGAGGGAGAGAAGTACCACTCAGGTGGATATCTCCCTCCCTAACGATCATGCGAAGCTGGGGCCCCTGGTACGGGTGCGCTTCAGCTCGAAGAAACCCTCCGTGCCGGCCACCAACAACACCCCGTCCCAGAGCCGCCCGGCCGCCTCACCGGTGGGCGCCGGGGAGACCACCGGGCCGAAGAACGCGGTCCCGGCGACCGAGATGATCGGGGTGCCGACGTCCTCGCCGACCAAGGCGATGCCCTCCTGGTGGGAGGCGCGCACCGCCTCGTCGTACTCCTCGGAGTCCAGGGTGTCGGCCAGGCGCCGGTCCAGACCGGTGGCGTCCAGCGACTTGGCCAGAGTGTCCCGGAGACGGCCGAGATGTCGGATCTCGCCGCCGTTGTGCAGCCGGATTCCCAGCTGGGCGTACAGCTCGCCGAGCACGTCCTGGCCGTACTTGGCGGCGGCCGCGGCCAGCACCCGGACCGGCCCCATCGCGTGCAGCAGGCGCTCCCGGTAGGAAGCGGGCAGGTCACGGTGCTCGTTCAGGACGGCCAAGCTCATGATCCGCCAGCGCACGTCGACCGGTCTGATCCGCTCGACCTCCACCATCCACCGGGAGGTCATCCAGGCCCACGGGCAGAAGGGGTCGAAGAAGAATTCCACCAACTCGCGCTCTGACATTTGTTAAGCCTCTCAACTGGCATATGGTTCCATCCATCGACAAGCGAAGTCAGAGTTCTACCCATTCCAGGTAGGGGAAATCTTGATTGCCGCTTTGTCGGAGCGTCGTGGCAGGATTCAGGGGTCCCTTCGCGATGACGCGGGAGGGTCGTGTTGGATGAGGAGCGGATGTGGCAGGCAATCTGACCCGTGACGAGGCCCGGGAACGCGCCCGGCTGCTGACCGTCCAGTCGTATGCGGTGGAGCTCGACCTGACCGAGGGCGAGGAGCGGTTCGAGAGCATCACGACCGCCCGCTTCACCTGTGCGCAACCGGGTGCCCACACCTTCATCGACCTGCACGGCGCGCACGTGCGGGAGGTCGTGCTGAACGGCGTGGCGCTCGACCCCGGCTCCTACGACGACGAGCGCGGCCGCTTCCCGCTGCCCAACCTGGCCGAGCAGAACGAGCTCCGGGTGGACGCCGACGCGACGTACATGCGCACCGGCGAGGGCCTGCACCGGTTCGTCGACCCGGTGGACCAGCGGGTCTACCTGCACAGCCAGTTCGAGACCGCCGACGCGCACCGGATGTACGCCTGCTTCGACCAGCCCGACCTGAAGGCCACCTTCGAGCTGAGCGTGCTGGCCCCCGCCGACTGGCAGGTGGTCTCCAACGCGGCGCCTGACACGGTGGCGGAACTGGCGGAGCACGCCGGGCGTCATGGCACGCTCCAAGCCGCCAAGCGCTGGCACTTCCCGCCCACCCCGGTGCTCTCCACCTACATCACCGCCCTGGTCGCCGGGCCGTACGCGGTGGTCAGGGACGAGCACGACGGCATCCCGCTCGGGCTGTTCGTGCGCCAGTCGCTGGCCGAGCACCTGGACTCGGAGAACCTCTTCGAGGTCACCAAGCAGGGCTTCGACTTCTTCCACCGCGTCTTCGGCCTGCGCTACCCGTTCGGTAAGTACGACCAGCTCTTCGTGCCCGAGTTCAACGCCGGCGCGATGGAGAACGCGGGCTGCGTGACCTTCCTGGAGGACTACGTCTTCCGGTCCCGGGTCACCGACGCCATCATCGAGCGGCGGGCCGAGACCATCCTGCACGAGATGGCCCACATGTGGTTCGGCGACCTGGTCACCATGCGCTGGTGGGACGACCTGTGGCTGAACGAGTCGTTCGCCACTTACATGTCGGTGCTCTGCCAGGCCGAGGCCACCCGGTGGGGCCAGGGCGCCTGGACCACCTTCGCCAACGTGGAGAAGTCCTGGGCCTACCGGCAGGACCAGCTGCCCTCCACCCACCCGATCGCCGCCGACATCGTGGACATGCAGGCGGTCGAGGTCAACTTCGACGGCATCACCTACGCCAAGGGCGCCAGCGTGCTCAAGCAGCTGGTGGCCTACGTGGGCCTGGACAACTTCCTGGCCGGGGTGCGCGACTACTTCAACGAGCACGCCTGGGGCAACACCGAGCTGAAGGACCTGCTCGCCGCGCTGGAGCGGACCTCCGGGCGGGACCTGTCGTCCTGGTCCAAGGAGTGGCTGGAGACCGCCTGGGTCAACACCCTCCGCCCGTCCTTCGAGGTGGACGCCGAGGGGCGGTTCACCTCCTTCGAGGTCCTCCAGGAGGCCCCCGCCGCCTACCCGACGCTGCGCTCGCACCGCGTCGCCATCGGGCTGTACGCGCGCCAGAACGGCAAGCTGGCCCGGGTCAAGCGGGTCGAGCTGGACGTGGTGGGCGCCCGCACGGCGGTGCCCGAGCTGATCGGCGAGGCCCGGCCCGAGCTGGTGCTGGTCAACGACGACGACCTCACCTACGCCAAGATCCGGCTGGACGAGGGCTCGCTGGCCACCCTGGTGCACGGCGGCATCGTGGAGTTCACCGAGTCGCTGCCGCGCGCGCTCTGCTGGTCGGCGGCCTGGGACATGACCCGCGACGGCGAGATGGCCACCCGCGACTACGTGCGCCTGGTCACCTCGGGCATCGACGCGGTGGACGACATCACCGTGCTGCAGACTGTCCTCCGCCAGGCCCGCCTGGCCGTCCAGCAGTACGCGGCGTCCGAGTGGCGGGCCACCGGCCTGGCCACCCTCGCCGACACGCTGCGCGGTCTGGTCGCGGCCGCCGAACCCGGCTCCGACCACCAGCTGGCCTACCTCAACGCGTTCGCGCCGGTCGCCACCTCCCCCGAGGACCTGGCCTTCCTGTCCGGCATCCTGTCCGGCGAGGCCGTGCCGGAGGGCCTGACCGTGGACGCCGACCTGCGCTGGACGCTCACCCACGCGCTGGTCTCCGGCGGGGTGCTCGGCGCCGCCGACATCGAGGCCGAACTGGCCAGGGACGCCACCGCCACCGGCGAGCGCTCGGCCGCCGCCGCCAAGGCGGCCATCCCCACCCCGGAGGCCAAGGCCGAGGCGTGGGCGTCCATCACCAGCGGCACGCTGAGCGGCGCGGTGCTCCGCGCCACCATCGGCGGCTTCATGGACTCCCACCACGTGGACCTGCTGGAGCCGTACGGGGAGCGGTACTTCGCGGAGGTCGGCCAGATCTGGAAGTCCTGGACCTCCGACACCGCGCAGAACTTCGCCGTCGGCTGCTACCCGTTCCTGCTCATCGACCCCGGCACGGTCGAGCGCACCCGGGAGCTGATCGCCGCCTCCGAGCCGCCGCACGCGCTGCGCCGGCTGCTGCTGGAGGGCGCCGACGGCATCGAGCGGGCGCTGCGGGCCAGGGCCAAGGACGCCTGAGAAAGTCCGGGCCCGGGATCTCGTTTCCGGGCCCGGAAGCCGTACGTGAGGAAACCATCAGGTGCAGTCGGCGCAGGACCTGCTCGTTGCTCTCGCCCGCCGGTACTCCTTCGGGGATGTGGGGGCGCTGGCGCCCGCCGTGCTGGGGAATCCGGTGCGGGCCGCGCAGGTCGCCGCCGTCTGCGAGTTCGGGCAGCGGCTGCTCACCCTGGACGCCGAGGACTTCGCCAGCGAGCTGGACGTGCCGACGATCCCGGCCGACCTGCGCCGCCGGGCGCGGGCCTGCCACATGCCGCAGACCCCCAAGGAGCAGCCCCGCGGCGCGCTGGACTCGCTCCGCCCGGCGTACGCGCTGCTCCTTGAGGTGATCAAGGTCCGCTGGGAGCAGCGGGAACTGAGCGCGATGATGGCCGCGCTGCATATCGCGGCGGAGTACCTGCCGCTGCTGGCCTTCGAGACGGCGCTCGGCCACGCCGGGGACCCGGCCCGCTGGCCGGACGGGCTGCGCGCTCCCGGCAGCCGGTTCGGGGTGCTCGGCGACCGGGACTGCGACCACACCCGCGCCGAGCAGTCGGCGGCGGAACGCACCCTACGGGTGGCGATCGAGCCCAGCGCGGGCTGGCGCGCCTACTTCGACCGCCAGCACAGCCAGGTCGCGGGCGCCCTGGCCACCTGCGTGAGCCGGTGCCGCAATCCCTGCCCGGCCATGGACTGGGTGCCGGGCCGGGAGAACCTGGCCCAACGCTGCCGCACCGCGCTCACCTTCGCCGAAACCCCGCTGGTACGGCTCCGCCACGCGGCCCCGGTCGGCCACGGATTCGGCGTGCCCTCCCCGGAGGAGGTGCTGGATGCCTGGCAGCGCAGCCGGGCGGCGCTGGACAAGAACGGGGTGGGGCACCAGGTGACGCGACGGGACGGGTTTCCGCTGGCGGGGCTGCCGAGCCTGTTCTCGGCGATCGCGGGGGCCGAACTGCGCCCGGCGGAGCTGCTGGCAGACGTGTCGGCGCACGTGGTGTCGCTGCTGAAGCCCTGAACTCCGGTCAGGCCATGCTGCCGGCCGACCATGCTCCGGTCGGCCGTGCTTCGACCGGCCGTGCTTCGACCGGCCGTGCTTCGACCGGCCGTGCTTCGACCGGCCGTGCTCCGGTCAGCCCATGCTGCGGTCGGCCAGGGCCTCGATGCCGCCGACCAGGCCGCCAACCAGGTCGCCCTTGCTGAACGCGTGGGCCATGGACATCGCGATCATGCGGCAGTCGCGGTCTGGGATTCGCCGCCTGGCCTCCTCGCCGGTGACGATCTCCATGGCCCGGGCGCCGGTGTCCAGCAGGATCAGCACCGAGACGGCGGCGTCCGCGCCGAGGGCGGCGTGCATGCGTTCGGCGAAGTGACGCCGGGGGCCCTGCACCGGGCCGGCGTACACGGCGAAGTGCAGGCCGGTGCGGCGGTCGGCGGCGGCCACGGCGGACCGCACGTCATCGGCCTGGAGTGTGGTCAGCGTGCGCATCTCCTCACCTTCCCCGCCTCATCGTCAGCCCTTGAGCTACCGACCCGCAGAGCTACAACCCGCGGGCTACCAGCCCGCCGAGGCGCCACCCACGTAGCGGCCCGGTTCGGCCGTCTGGGCGAGCGCGGGCCAGTCCACCTTCACCGGGGCGCTACGCACGGGCCTGCTGCTGGTCAGGACCAGTGAGGTCAGGCTGACCCCGTGCTCGCTGCCGGCTGGGCCGCCGATCCACGCGACCCCGTCGGAGGGCGCGCGCAACCGCCGGGTGTGCCCCACCACAAACACAAGCAGGGTAATCAGCAGAAAAATCCCCCCACCCACCCCGAAGAGAAATGCGAGAGTTTCCGACCCACTGCTCATGTATCGAACGTACGCCGGGAGCACGGCCTTTCCTAGGCTCTACCAGCCCACCACAGCGCCTATTTCCTTATATTTCGCCATAAATCACCACATAGTTGGGCGTCGGTCGCCCCAGAAACCGCCGACCGAGGCTTCCACCTGGGCCGACAGCGAGATCAGGGTGCCCTCGTCGCCGAACCGGCCCGCCAGCATGACCCCGATCGGCAACCCGTCCGGCGTCCAGTAGAGCGGCAGGTTGACCGCGGGCTGCCCGCTGACGTTGCTGCACGCCGCGAACGGCGCGAAGTCCTTCATCCGCGTGAAGGTGTCCTGCGGATCCGCCACGTCCTCAAACCACCCCACCGGCGCCGGCGGCTGGGTGATCGTGGGGGTGAGCACCGCGTCGTACTCGTCGGTGACCAGCAGCGCGAACCGCGTGGCGAGCTGGAGCGCCGACTGCGCCTTGAGGAAGTCGGGCGCCGGGGTGGCGAACCCCCGTTCCCGCAGCCAGGCGGTGAGCGGCCGGAGCTTGGACGCCATCTCCTCGGCCACTGGGTGCATGCAGGCGAAGCTGAACCAGAGCCGCTCGAACTCCGGCACCATGTCGGGCCCGAACGGGCTCTGGATGTCGATCACCTCATGACCGAGCGCCTCCAGCACGGCCGAGGCGCTCTCGTAGGCGGCCCGGACCTCCGGGTGCACCTCGGCGGTGGGCACCACGGGGTCGATGTACCTGGCGATCCGCAGCCGCCCGGGGTCCCGTCCCACGTACGCGCTGAACGAGCCGAGCGCGGGCGGCGGCGCCCAGTACAGGTCACCGGAGTTGTGGTGGGCCATCACGTCCAGCAGCGCGGCGGCGTCGGCGACGTTCCGGGTGATCGGGCCGTTGGTGGACAGACCGGCCAGGTCGGGGATGATCGGCGCGAAGGAGATCCGGCCCCGGCTGGGCTTGATGCCGTACAGGCCGCAGGCGGAGGCGGGAATGCGGATCGAGCCCGCGCCGTCGCTCCCTTGCGCGGCGGGGGCCAGCCCGGCCGCCACAGCCGCCGCGGCGCCGCCGCTGGACCCGCCCGCCGATCTGGTCAGGTCCCACGGCGAGCGGGCGGGCTCGCCGAACGAGGTCTCGGTGTAGCAGGGCAGCCCGAACTCCGGCGTGCTGGTCTTGCCCAGCATGACGGTGCCGGCCTCCCGCAGACGTTCCACCACGCTGTCGTCCACCGGCGCCACGAAACCCTCGTAGGTGGCGGAGCCGAACGAGATCGGCACCCCTTTCACCAGGTTGAGGTCCTTGATCGGGATCGGCACGCCGAACAGCGCACGCCCGGCCGGGTCCTCCCGCTCCAGCCGCCGCGCCTGGTCGAGTGCCATTTCCGCGGTCACTGTGACGTACGCGCCCACGGCCGCGCCGTATCTGTCGATACGGTCCAGAAAATGTTCGGTGACCTCGACAGGGGACAGTTCGCGGTCACGTACCGCAGTCGCCAGCTCAAGCGCGGTAAGGTCGTGAATACTTGTCACGCTACTGAACGGTAGGCGGCGGGCGCGGAGATATCTAGGTATGGTGCCCACGAATGGTCTCTGCAAATCAGCAGAAGCAGGCCACAAAAGTATGAACCAGGCAACACTAGGCAACGTCTCGACAATTCAACTACCGTGAGTGACGTGGATACCGGTCTAGCGCCCGAAGAGGGTCACGATGGGTCACCGATCTGGGTGAGTGATCGTGAACGAACCACGCCGCGAGCTGAGGAGCCCGCGTCGACGTATGCGCCCGTTGAGCGCGCATCCCTGCAAAGTCTGCTCAGGCAGCCCAAGTACCAGCACCTGCGGCAACGTGCCCTGATCGCGCTGGTGGCCGGAGTCGTCTTCGGCATCCTGCTCATGAGCTGGCGCGTCGGTCTCACCGCCGCCATCCTGGCGGCCATCGCGCACACCGTCTACCGGGCCAGGACCACCTCCTCGGTGCCGGCCTGGCGGCGGCCCTCGGTGGCCGAGCGGCGCACCGAAGCCCAGCTCAGGAAACTGGAACGTGGCGGGTACCGAACGCTGCACGCCCGCGCCATCCCCAACAGCGACGCCCAGATCGACCATCTGGTGGTCGGGCCCACGGGGGTGTACGCGGTCGACTCCGAGAAGTGGGACCGGCGGCTGCCGGTCCGCGTGCAGAACCACCGCAAGCTCTTCCACGGGCCCTTCAACCAGAAGCCCCGGCTGGACGAGGCGCGCTGGGAGGCCAGCCAGGCCAGCGAACTGATCAGCAAGGCACTCGGCCGCGAGATCATCGTGGTGCCGTCCCTGGCGATCTACGGCCCGGCCGTCCCCTGGCGCATCCTCAACATCCGGGACGTGGACGTCTTCTCCGGCAGCCTGGTCCGCAAGTGGATCACCAAGCGGGAGAAGTCCCTCACCTCTGACGAGATCGACTCGATCTACGAGGCGGCCCAGGGGGTGCTCCCTGCCCGGTACGGGGACTGACCCTCTCCCTCGTCGGTACGGCTCGCGCCCGCGCGGCATGAGCCGTACCGCTTTGTGGGACGCGTGTCTCAACGGACGGGCGGTTGGTCGTAGCATGGGGAGCTCGAACGTCGTCTTGCGATGGGAGCCCAGGCCATGCCCGCCCTCAGGTCTCGTACGGTCACACACGGCAGGAACATGGCCGGGGCCCGGGCTCTGCTCCGGGCGACGGGCGTAGCCGGGAGCGACCTCGGCAAGCCGATCATCGCGGTCGCCAACAGCTTCACCCAGTTCGTCCCCGGCCACGTGCACCTGCGCGAGGTCGGCGACGTGGTGGCCGGGGCGATCCGGGAGGCGGGCGCGATCCCCCGCGAGTTCAACACGATCGCGGTGGACGACGGCATCGCGATGGGCCACGGCGGCATGCTCTACTCGCTGCCGTCCCGTGAGCTGATCGCGGACGCGGTCGAGTACATGGTGAACGCGCACTGCGCGGACGCGCTGATCTGCGTCTCCAACTGCGACAAGATCACCCCGGGCATGCTGCTGGCCGCGTTCCGGCTGAACATCCCCACGATCTTCGTCTCCGGCGGCCCGATGGAGGCCGGCAAGACTCCCGGCCGCAAGCTGGACCTGATCGACCCGATGATCGCCGCCGCCGACGACAGCGTCTCCGACGCCGAGCTGCTGGAGATGGAGGAGAACGCCTGCCCGACCTGCGGCTCGTGCAGCGGCATGTTCACCGCCAACTCGATGAACTGCCTGGCCGAGGCGATCGGCCTGGCGCTGCCCGGCAACGGCACCGTCCTGGCCACCCACCGGGCCCGCAAGAAGCTCTTCCAGGACGCGGGGAAGCGGCTGGTGGAGATCACCCGCGCCTACTACGAGCACGACGACGAGAGCGTGCTGCCCCTCAGCATCGCCACCAAGGACGCGTTCGAGAACGCGATGGCCCTGGACGTGGCGATGGGCGGCTCCACCAACACGATCCTGCACATCCTGGCCGCGGCCAGGGAAGCCGGGGTGGACTTCGGGCTCAAGGAGATCAACGAGATCTCGCTCCGGGTGCCCTGCCTGTGCAAGGTCGCCCCGGCCACCGCCAAGTACCACGTCGAGGACGTGCACCGGGCCGGCGGCATCCCCGCCATCCTGGGCGAGCTCGCCAGGGCCGGGCTGATCCACCGGGACGCGCTCACCGTCAACGGCGGCACCATCGGCGACCTGCTGAACGCCTGGGACGTGAAGTCCCCGAACGCCGTGCCGGAGTCGGCCGAGCTGTGGCACGCCGCGCCGGGGAACGTGCGGACCGTCAAGCCGTACTCGCAGGACGCCCGGTGGGACTCGCTCGATCTGGACCGGGAGACCGGCTGCGTGCGCGACTTCGAGCACGCCTACACCCGCGACGGCGGCCTGGCCGTGCTGTACGGGAACATCGCGGTCGAGGGCTGCATCGTGAAGACGGCCGGGGTGGACGAGTCCATCTGGCGCTTCTCCGGGCCCGCGGTGGTCTTCGAGTCCCAGGAGGACGCGGTGGAGGGCATCCTCGGCAACCGGGTCCGCGAGGGCGACGTGGTGGTCATCCGGTACGAGGGCCCCAAGGGCGGCCCCGGCATGCAGGAGATGCTCTACCCGACCTCGTTCCTGAAGGGCAAAGGCCTCGGCAAGGCGTGCGCGCTGGTCACCGACGGGCGGTTCTCCGGCGGGACCTCGGGCCTGTCCATCGGCCACGCCTCCCCCGAGGCGGCCGAGGGCGGCACGATCGCGCTGGTCGAGGACGGCGACCTCATCGAGATCGACATCCCGAACCGCTCGATCGAACTCCGCGTGAGCGAGACCGAGTTGGCGGCCCGCCGCGAACGCCTGCTGACCTCCCTCGGCCGCTACCGCCCGAAGGACCGCAACCGCCCGGTCACCGCCGCCCTCCAGGCCTACGCCGCACTCACCACGTCGGCCTCTACCGGAGCCTCCCGGGATCTCTCCCAGCTGTCGCGCTGAACCAACGTGTGATCCCCTGGGTGGACCCACCCAGGGGATCAAGCGTTCGAAAAATGTCAGTCATCGGCGGTAAAATTTGAGGCATGGCCAACGTCATCAAGCACACCGGATCGCTGACGACCGCCGAAATCGCCGCCCTCGCGCTCTCCCTCGCCCACCTGGGCACGGGACCCCAGTCCGTGACGGCCCGCAGGGGCCTGCGGCACGTGTTCGAGCACCTCGAGCTCGACGACGACGTGATCGCCACTACCCTGTCCACGCTGACCACCCCGCTGCCGCCGGACGTGGCGCGCCGCGCCCGCGCGGTGGCCGGCGCCATCACCACCCGGCAGGTGGTCCGGATCCAGTACCTGGACGCGGCCGGTCACCTGACCATCCGTGACGTGGAGCCGGTGACCTGCCTGGTGCACCGGAGCCACTGGTACCTGGCGGGCTGGTGCCGCCTCCGCCGTGGCATCCGGGCGTTCCGCTTCGACCGCATCGTCTCGGTCGAGCCCACGGACCTCCCGGCCCGCCCCCACCTGGCCGAACGCTACTTACCTTTCCAACGCCGCAAAGCGGCCTAACCGCAGCATCCTCCGCCGCAGCAACCCCCGCCGCCCCCACCGGACGCGCGGGGGGCGCTGGCGCTCGCCCCGCCGGTGACGGCGACCGTGGAGAGCAGCTTCACCGTGTCGTCATGCCCACCAGGGCAGGCGGCGGGCGCATTGGCCTCCGCCATCGGCCGATTCAACTCGAAGGTGGCCCCACAGGCCCGGCAGCGGTAATCGTAACGCGGCATGCCCGCATAATAGTTGCCCCGGCTCCCCGGCGGCCAAGCCCGCCGAGCCGAAGGATCGGCAAATGACACAGCATCTCAGGTCAGTTGAACATGATGCTGGCGTAGTCGCCGACTGGCACGTAGCCGATCGCCTGATAGATGGAGTTCGAGGTCGGGTTGGCGAGGTCGGTGAACAGCAGGACCTCGCTGGCGCCCTCGTCGAGAGCCTTGCGGGTGGCCGCGTAGGTGACGGCGGAGCCGTAGCCCCGGCGGCGGTAGTCCGGTGGGGTGTAGACCGGGCCGATGCGGGACATGCCGGCGATGGGGGTGGAGACGCCGGCCAGCGAGACCGGGCGCCCGCCGACCTCCCACCAGACCAGCTCGTTGCGGTTCAGGCGGCTGGAGACGACCGGCGCGGGATCGGCCGCCAGGTCCACGTGGGCCTCGCTCTGGAAGGCGCGGAACCACTGCACGGCCACCGGCAGGTCGGGAGGGGTGACGATCCTGGCCCGGCCAGGGCCGTACAGGGCGAGGTGGCCGGACGGGTCGGTGGGGGTGACCAGGGTGGCGAGCCGGTAGAGGCGCTCGGCCCTGCGATCCTTCTCCGGCTCCCACCAGGCCGCGGCGAACGTGGCGGCGGTCTCCAGCGGCCCGCTCACCCCCGTCAGCTCCCGCCCCCGGTTGACCAGCAGCCCGACCAGGCTCTGCACGTCCGCCGCCGGGGCGGCGGAGATCAACAGCGGGTACGGCGGGGTGTGGCAGATCGCCCCCCGCACCTCACCGTGCTCGACGAACCAGCCCATCAGGGGATCGGAGTACTGGCCGCTCCGAATCCACCGCAACACGGTGACCAGCACCGTGTTGCGGACGGGGTCACGGAGCAGCCAGGACTCGACTGCTTCGCCGTAGGCCGACACGTCTGAGGTGAGCGTCCACGTCATGATTCGATTGTGCCCGTCCGATCAGCGAGTTTCAGGCAGCTGACTCCGCTAGGTAAGGAGCCCACTGCGGATCACCGTCGAATTGTGCACCAATCAGCCGCCAATGTGCACCGCGTGGCACCGCCGGACTTACCCGGAGCGACCACCCGATCTCCTCCAGCAGCTTGTCCGCCTTGCGGTGATTGCACGGCATACACGAGGCGACGCAGTTCTCCCAGGTGTGCGGGCCACCTTTGGATCGGGGGATAACATGATCAATGGTCTCGGCCCGCTGCCCGCAGTACGCGCAGCGGAAGTCGTCCCGGCGCATGAGCGCCGCCCGCGTCAGCGGGATCCGGGACCGGTACGGAATGCGGATGTAGCGTCTGAGCCGGATCACCGACGGCACGTCCAGCGTGCGGGACGCCGAGCGGAGCACCGCCCCCCGGCCGTCGCGGTGCACGACGTCCGCCTTCTCCCTGAGCACCAGGATGATGGCCCGGTGCATGGAGAGTGTCGTGAGCGGCTCGTAGGTCGCGTTGAGTAGCAGGACTTGGCGCATCAGCCGGCCTCCACGGCATTTCCGTGGGTCAGCCTGAAGGCGTTGACTGTGCGCCTACGTTGTGGCCCCACCTGTTGGGACTCGGGTGTTTCCTTCACGAAGACCTCCGCCGGACGGTCCAGCGGATGGTCACCACGGCACCGTCCTCAACCAAAGTGTGGCCTTTGCGATGACCTGTCCGCCACCCCATAACCTTGGGCAACTGACATCGCCTGATCAGCTTTATGCCCCGGCGATCATCTTTTTACTCCACGTCCCGGCGGGTGAGCGTGCTGCCGGAGTGTCGGTCTGCTGCCCTAGAGTGCTGAGACATGACACGACCTGCGTACCCACCGGCCCGCCGGGATGACATCGTCGACGACCTGCACGGCACGGCCGTGCCGGATCCGTACCGTTGGCTGGAGGATACCGAGTCCCCCGAGGTGAAGGAGTGGCTGGAGGCCCAGGGCGAGCTCTTCGAGCGGGCCGAACTGGCCGGGCGGGAGGGGTTCCGGGCCCGGGTGGCGTCGCTGCTCAGGTCGGGGTCGGTGGGGGCGCCCACCTGGCGCGGTGACCGGTATTTCTTTACCCGCCGCACGCCCGAGCAGGAGCACGCGGTGCTCTATGTGGCCGACGAGCAGGGTGAGCGGGTGCTGATCGACTCGATGGCGCTGGATCCGTCCGGACTGACCACCCTGGACACCTGGCAGCCGGACAAGGAGGGGCGGCGGCTGGCGTACCAGATCTCGGTGGGCGGCGACGAGGAGTCGCTGCTGCACGTGCTGGACGTGGCGACCGGAGAGATCCTGGAGGGCCCGATCGACCGGTGCCGCTACTCCCCGATCGCGTGGCTGCCCGGCGGCGAGGCCTACTACTACGTGCGCCGGCTGGCCCCCGACGCGGTCCCGGAGGGCGAGGAGCAGTACCACCGCCGGGTCTACCTGCACGATCTGGGCGCACCCGTCGAGGAGGACGTGCTGGTCTTCGGCGAGGGCCTGGAGAAGACCAACTACTACGGCGTGTCGGTCTCCCGTGACGGCCGCTGGCTGACCATCTCGGCCTCCCGTGGCACGGCGCCCCGCAACGACCTGTGGATCGCCGACCTGGCGACCTCCCCGCACGAGGCGCCGGAGCTGGTGACCGTGCAGGAGGGGGTGGACGCGCAGACCGGCCTCCACTTCGGCCGGGACGGCCGGCTCTACGTCTTCACCGACCGCGACGCCCCCCGCGCCCGGATCTGCGTGACCTCTCCGGAAACGCCGCAGTACGAGACCTGGCAGGACCTGATCCCCGAGGACGACGAGGCGGTGCTGAGCGACTTCGCCATCCTCGACGACCTGGACGACCCGGTCATGCTGGTCGGCTGGACGCGGCACGCGATCTCCGAGATCTCGGTGCACCGGCTGACCACCGGCGAGCGGGTCGGCGCGGTGCCCACCCCCGGCCTGGGCACCATCGGCGGCATCTCCGAGCGCCCAGATGGCGGCCACGAGGCCTGGTTCGGCTACACCGACAACGTCACCCCGCCGACCATCCAGCGCTACGACGCCCGGACCGGCGAGACCACGCTCTGGGCGGCCTCCCCCGGCTCGGTGACCGTGCCCGAGGTGCGCACCGAGCACGTGGTCTACCCCTCGGCAGACGGCACCGAGGTGCACATGCTGGTGATCTCCCCCACGACCGGTTCCGGCCCCCGCCCGACCGTGCTGTACGGCTACGGCGGCTTCGGCATCTCGATGACCCCCGGCTACTCGGCCTCCATCCTGGCCTGGGTGGAGGCGGGCGGCGTTTACGCCATCGCCCAGCTGCGCGGCGGCGGCGAGCAGGGCGAGCAGTGGCACCGGGCGGGCATGCTGGGCAACAAGCAGAACGTCTTCGACGACCTGCACGCGGCGGCCGAGCACCTGATCGCCACCGGGGTCACCACCCCGGCCCAGCTGGCCATCTCGGGCGGCTCCAACGGCGGCCTGCTGGTGGGGACCGCCCTCACCCAGCGCCCCGAGCTCTACGCGGCGGTGGTCTGCTCGGCGCCGCTGCTGGACATGATCCGCTACGAGCACTTCGGCCTCGGCGCCACCTGGAACGTCGAGTACGGCTCCGCCGACATCCCCGAGGAGTTCGGCTGGCTCTGGTCCTACTCCCCCTACCACCGGGTCACCGAGGGCGTGGCCTACCCGGCCACCCTGTTCACCGTGTTCGCCTCCGACACCCGGGTGCACCCGCTGCACGCCTGGAAGATGGCGGCCGCCCTCCAGCACGCCACCTCCTCCGACCGCCCGGTGCTGCTCAGGAACGAGGCCGAGGCCGGTCACGGCGCGCGTTCGGTGAGCAAGAGCGTGGCACTGGTGGCCGACCAGCTGGCCTTCCTGGCCACCCACACCGGCCTGAAGAAGTGACACCGGACTGGTCGGTGGCCGCCGCCTTGGGGCACGGCCACTGACCGGTCCCGCTCCGGTCCGCTAGCGGGGGAAGATCACCGTCTTGTGGCCGTCCAGCAGGATGCGGTGCTCGGCGTGCCAGCGGACCGCCCGGGCCAGCGCCTGGCACTCCAGGTCCTTGCCGATCCGCACCAGGTCCTCGGCCGAGTGGGTGTGGTTCACCCGGGCCACCTCCTGCTCGATGATCGGCCCCTCGTCCAGCTCGGCGGTGACATAGTGCGCGGTGGCCCCGATCAGCTTCACGCCGCGCGCGTGCGCCTGGTGGTACGGCTTGGCGCCCTTGAACGACGGCAGGAACGAGTGGTGAATGTTGATCACCCGCCCGGCCAGCTTCCCGCACAGGTCCTCGGAGAGCACCTGCATGTACCGCGCCAGCACCACCAGGTCGGCCCGGTAGTGCTCCACCAGGGTGAGGATCTCCGCCTCCTGCCGCGCCTTGGTCTGCGCGGTGACCGGCAGGTGGTGGTAGTCGATCCCGTACGACTGGGTGAGCGGCCGCAGGTCGGGATGGTTGGAGGCGACCGCCACCACCTCGATGTCCAGCAGCCCGGAGCGCACCCGGTAGAGCAGGTCGTGCAGGCAGTGGTCGAACTTGCTCACCAGCACCAGCACCCGGGGCTTGACCGCCCGCTCGAATAGCTGGAGCTCCATCCCGAAGTCGGGGGCGAGCGCGGCGAACGCCTCCCGCAGCCGGTCCGCCGGCTGCTCCCCGGTGAACTGCACCCGCATGAAGAACCGCTCCGCCTCCGGGTCGCCGAACTGCTGGCTCTCGGTGATGTTGCACCCGAGCCGTGCCAGTAACCCGGAGACCGCCGCGACCACGCCGGGCCGGTCGGGACAGGACAGAGTCAGCACATATTCGGGGTTCATCTGGGTTCCTTGGGCGCGCGGTTCCATCGGCTGAGCATGATATCCGCAATCCCGGCCGACGGCCGGGCAGCGGATGGCAGGATGAGGGAACGTGGCTGATTCCCGACCCGCGGCCCGGGTGCTCTGCGTGGACGCTCAGGAGCGGGTGCTCCTGCTCCGGTGGCACGATCACGTGAGTGACGTGATCTTCTGGGAGCCCCCCGGCGGCGGCATCGAACCCGGCGAGACGCCCCTGGAGGCGGCCAGGCGGGAGCTCGGCGAGGAGACGGGGTTACCCGGCGAGAGCGTGCTTGACCTGTGGGTTCCCGTGGAACGGGACTACCACTGGCTGGGCGTGCACTACGTGAAGACCGAGCCGTTCTTCCTGGCCCGCTTCGACCACACGCCGGATGTGGCCTCCACCGAGCTGACGCCCGAGGAGAACGGCACCTACCGGGGGCACGCCTGGCACACCCGGGAGGAGCTGGCCGCGCTCCCCGAACCGGTCGAACCGCCCAATCTGCTGGCCATCCTCGACCATCTGCTCTGAGGGAAACTTTCAGACGGTGCCGTCCCACCGCCGAAGCGTTCGGGAGAGCGTTTCCTGAGTGAATGACGTGCGAAGGGCCGGGCTCGCGGGGAACGCGACATATCTTTCCCAGCAGAGGTATAAATCTCATACGTGGGGACAAATGAGCGGTCCCACGCCGGAGCCCGGCCCGGAAATTACCTGATGAATTGACCCGAATTCACAGGGATTAGTGACTTTTCGCCGTAGAGCACGACCGTGTCGCCGCACACCTCCCGGCTGAGTTCGCGCCAGCCGTACTTGCGGTAGAGCTCGATCGCCGCGCCCTGGCGGAGGGTGGTGTCCCCGCGGAGCAGGCTGTAGCCCAGCTCGCGGGCGCGGTTCTCCAGCTGTTCCACGATCTGGGAGCCGTAGCCGCGGCGCTGGTACTCCGGATGCACCCGGAGCCGGCACATCTCGGCGGTCTCGTCGTCCAGGCGGCGTAGCCCGCCCATCGCGACGATCCTGGGCCCGGGCACCTCGCCGACCAGGAACTCTCCCCGGTCGGCCAGATAGACCTCACTGATCCGGGGAAAGTCGTCCTCGTAGTAGACGCCGTCGCCCGGTAACACGCCCACCTGGGCCAGGCAGATCTGGTGTAGCGCCCACACCTGGTCCAGGTCGGACCAGCGGTAGCGCCGCACGCGGAGCGGGAAGGTCATGCGCCCCCCACGAAGTCGCCGATGTCCAACTGCGCGCGCTCCAGCGCGACGGTCCGCAGCCGGTCCAGACCCTTGATCTCGCCGTGCCGGCCGACCACGCCGTTGATCAGCTCGTTCACCCTGCCGATCACCAGCTCGGTGCGGTGGGTCTTGTCGATCAGTTCCAGCGCGTTGACGGCCAGCGTCACGGCCTCCTCGGGGTCGCCCTCGATGAGGCGGCACTGCGCCAGGTCCAGCCGGATCAGCGTCTGGTCCAGCGGCTCGCCCTCGTACTGCCCGAGCGCCTGTTCCAGCACCACGTCGGCCTCCAGCGTCTCGCCGAGGCGGACCAGCACGTCGCCCTGGTAGAAGTAGAGCTGCCGCTCGGTGTAGCCGAACGCGGTGTCCTCCTGCTCGGAGGGCACCATCTGGGAGAACGCGGTGCGGGCCCGGGCCAGCGCCCGCTTGGCCTGCTCCACCACGTCCTTCTTCTGCCCGTTGCTGCCGGCCAGCATGGCCAGCGCCCTGGCCTCCACCACGGGCGCCATGGTCTTGGCCGCGCAGGGCGTCTGACCGGCCATGTCGCGGCTCTTCTTGGCGAGGGTGAGCGCTTCTCTGGGGTCGCCGTAGTAGAGCGGCACCAGCGCCTCCCTGGCCACCACCCAGGCCCGCAGCGCGCGGTCGCCGGTCTCGTCGGCGGCGGTCCGGCCGGTGCGGAAGAACGACCGGGCCATCCGGTGGTCGCCGAGGTCGATCATGATCATGCCGCACAGCCCGGAGAGCTGGGCGGCCATCCGGCAGAGCCGCTCCTGGAGGTCGACCGGCTGGCGCCGCTCCATCGCCTTGCGCACCGCGGCGAACTCCAGCAGCACGTCACAGAGGAGCCGGAGCGGCGGGGTGTTCATGTACTGGCGGCCGAAGCCGATCGTGGACTCTTCCCACTGATCGAGCATCGCGGGTGAGACGGTCGCCGACACCATCGTGTCGTCCATCCGCCGCCTGATGTTCTCTACCGCCCCCAGGACCTGGCCGTCCAGGCTCACCGAGGTGCCGGCGAGGAGCTTCAACAGCGTCCTCCTTAGCACGTTCTCGTCCTCCTCGCCCCTGGCCGCCGATTCGCCGTCGTCCGAGAGGATGAGCAACTCACGCGCCACAGGGGATGTGTCGGATCTTCCGTCCTGCAGGTCGCCGCCGCGGACGACGCCCGGCATACGGTGACCATGACCGCAGATGCAGGGCCCGTCGTAGCCGAGGGCGACCGGTTCGACCCGGTAGACGCAGCACAGGTAGTGGAGGTACTCGGGACCTGGGCGCTTCAACCCCGACTCGTACGCCGAGAGCAGGGTCTCCCCGATGCCGGGAATCGCCTTGCCGTCACGCTCGAAGAGGGCGCGCACCTGCTCGATCACGTCGGCGAGCGCGATGCCGTTCGAGAGCCGATGGGCCTTGATCCGGGTGGTGCCGAATGTCGGCGCGCATGTCTCGAAGATCTCTTCGGCGATGCTCGCCAGACTCCGCCCGGCCGCCAGGCCTTTGGCCCGGACCCGCCGCGCGGTCTCCGTCTCCTTGTGTTGCCTGCCGGACATACCGGCCCCTCTCTCGTGGCCGGCCGTACGTGCCGCCCACATGTCCCGACCGGTCCACATCTCTTGACTCAGCGTAACCCCAAGGTCGCACTGCGCCCAGACAAATGATGGACCAGGTTTTCCTGGCCAGGTCTCACGGTCGAACGTGCTGATTAAGGATCGTCCACCGCTGGGCTGTTTCTTTCAACCCACTTGGTGTTAACCCTATCCAGTGCTGCCATTCCCCTTCGTTGACCCGTGCGGCGTAGTAAGTCATCTTGGGCCAACCGGCACCGAAACGCTGAGCCGCAAAACACCGAAAAAGCCCCGAAGAAGGAGGACGAACGGTGGGGGAGGACGATTTCGGGCATCTGGAGCGTCTTGCTTCAGAGCTCGGCACTCGGGGACTACACGCGAGGGTGGTGCACAGCCAGACCGGCCGTGCCTTCGTTCGCGTGATCAACCCGAACGCGACCAGTCTCACCGAGAACGTCGTCTGTAAGGCGGCGGACTACTGGTGGTCCTGGGGGGAGCGCATGCACCGGGCGGACGACCCGGCCGGTGCGGCGACCAAGGTCGCGCGCGTACTCGCCGCGGTGGGCGAGTGATACATCGGCGATGGACCGGGTGAAGCGCAGTCACCTAGGCACATCGCGACCATCGCGGCTCCACGGAGCCGGTGGGACGTCCGGTGCGGAACGTTCCCCCAGGGGAACGTTGTGACGTCCCATCGGCTCCGCACCCACGAGAACCAGTGGTAACCAGCGGTAAAACGGCTCAACAGATTCTCGGGTACGGCTCCGGCGCGGGACCGTACCCGGCCGGCGCCATGTGGTCCCGCCGCCTTCCCGGCGGGGCCGGGTGGCCGATCGGGGGGATCCCCCTCTCGGAGAACGGCCGCGATATGCTTCCGGGTGCATGTCGCGGTCCTGCTCGCTGTCACGGGAACGTCCGGCCTCGCCCTCCGCGGCCCGAGGTCAGGCGTTCACGTCTCCCCGGCGGAATGTGACGGCGGCCGGTTCGCTCGGCAATATGGGTTAGGTTGACCTGCGTTGACCTGTCCTATACCGAATGAACCGATCCGAGGGGGATCCACCTCGTGTTCCTGCTCACCCCGAGCCCGAGCCCGACTCCCAGCCCGTCCTCGTTCGAGGATCAACTGAACAAGGCGGGAGAACACCTGGTCAGGGCGTGCACCGAAGGGGATGGGCTGATCTGCCCGCTGCTCAACGCGACACTGCCGGAACGGGCCAGCTATCCCGACTGGATTCCGCTGGTCGCCGGAGTCGCGGACGTGGTGCTCGTCGCGCTGCTCATCCTGGCGGCCGCCCTGATCCTGCGGAAGATCGCACACCGGCTGATCACCCGCCTGGCCATGCGGGCCGGGGAGGGCGTGCTGCCGGAGCGGCTGCGCCGGGTCACCCCCACCGAGGACGCGACCGCGGCCATCCTGGCCGAGCGGCGCCGCCAGCGCGGGGAGACCCTCGGCTCGGTCCTGCGCAGCATCGCCTCGGTGGTCATCCTGGGCACCGCGTTCCTGACCATCGCCACCAATTTCGGCATTCCGATCGCCCCGCTGCTGACCAGCGTCGGCATCCTCGGCGTGGCCGTCGGCTTCGGCGCGCAGGAACTGGTCAAGGACTTCATCGCGGGCATGTTCATGCTGATGGAGGACCAGTACGGGGTCGGCGACGTGATCGACACGGGCGTCGCGGTGGGCACCGTGGAGGCGGTCACGCTCCGCATCACCCGCCTCCGCGACGCGGACGGCAAGGTGTGGTACGTCCGCAACGGCACCATCACCCGGGTGGGGAACGAGTCCCAGGGCTGGTCACGCGCGGTCGTGGACGTGCCCGTGGCCTACAGCGCGGACGCGGTCCGGGTGCAGGACCTGCTCAAGAAGATCACCGCGGAGCTCTGGGAGGACGAGGAGTACCGGGACAAGGTCATCGTCGAGGAACCGAAGGTCTTCGGCATGGAGCAGATCTCCGAGACGGCGATCATCTTCCGGATCACCGTGAAGACCGTGCCCGGCGAACGCCTCGCCGTGTCCAGGGAAGTCCGCCGCCGCGTCAAGCGCGCCTTCGACGACAACGACCTCAGCTACGCGACCTTGACCGTCGCCTGATCCCTGTCCTGGCCGGCCATCCGGGTCGGCTGTCCAGCCGGGGAGTGATTCTCATCCCGCCCAGATGACTTCCGGGGTGAGAATTCTCCCCCGGGTCCCGCGCCTTTACTGGTGAGTAGCTGTCCTAGGCTGAAAACGTGACCAGCGAGGAGAGTTTCTACGACCTCATCGGGGGCGAGGAGGCGTTCAAGCGACTCGTCCACCGCTTCTACGAGGGTGTGGCCGAGGACACGCTGCTCCGCCCGCTCTATCCCGAGGAGGACCTCACCGGTGCCGAGGAGCGGCTGCGGCTGTTCCTCATCCAGTACTGGGGCGGCCCCGGCACCTACAGCCAGCAGCGCGGCCACCCCCGGCTGCGCATGCGGCACGCGCCGTTCGTCATCGGCACGGCGGAGCGGGACGCCTGGCTGCGGCACATGCGCGACGCGGTGGACTCCCTGGAACTCCCCACCGACCACGAGCAGAAGCTCTGGCGCTACCTGGAGTACGCGGCGCACAGCCTGATGAACGCTTAAGGCGAGGGCGATGCGGGCCGGGGCCGTGGACGGCTTCCGCGTCGACGTGGCGATGCCGGCCGGCTGACAGTCACCTCCGACGCACGCGGCGAGAGGGTAGCGTCGATTCATGACAGTGGTGCTCGACGAAGCCCCCTTACCGCTGGACATGATGGGGGCCGGTGATCCTCCTCTGCCGCCAACCGGAAGCATCTCGGATGCTGCTGGGCAAGGGCCGCTTCGGATCGGCCTATTCGGCGCGACCTCATCAGGGAAAAGCCGGTTGGCGAGCGAGTTGTTCGGACAGCTCCAGCCAACCGTCACGGCCTGGCCCGGCCCTCCGGAGGCCATGACGGGCCCCCTCATGCCTCCCCCTCAGCCTCCTGGTTCGACAGTCGTCGCTGCGCCAGACCGCCCCTCTGGCCCCCATTTCTTCATCTCCTATGCCCGCAGCCCCGCGGCCATCGCACTCGACAGTGCCTTCATTTCGAACCTGGACAGCAGGATCCTATGGATCCCCAGACCGGGCGTCGTCGTCGTTCTCTTAGGGTTGGACCGACTGTCTGTCTCCGATCACGACTGGCTGTCCGACATCCGGAACACGTTCTCGCGTCTCCTCGTCCAGATGTCCGTGCCGAAGACGCCTTTCGTCTTCCCGCACCAGCGGGACGGCCGCCCTGTCTGGCCGCCTCTGGAACTGCGGGAGAACTTTTCCCACCGCCTCGTCGCGCCGGTCGTGCCACCGGGAGACGTTCACACCCTCTCCCGGAGTCAACGGCGATGGATCTTCTGCGCGACCATCGCCGCCATGGGCTGGGCGGCCACCGCCAACCTCGTCCTGTCGATGCAGGATGTGGCCGCGTTCGCCAACTCCCTGACCGGCATCGACCCGTGGCTGACCAGCACAGCCGCGTGGATCATCGCCGGCAAGGCCTTCGACCGCCTCTACCCCGACGAGACGTAGGACCGCCACGCTAGAGGGTGTAGCGGGCGAGGTGGGTCTGTTCGGATGAGGTGAGGCGGCGGGGGCGGCTGTTCGCGGTGTCGTAGGCGACCATGACCGAGCGGGCCTCGACGTAGACGGTGTCGTCGTCGCGGATCTCGTAGGCCAGGGTGAAGCGCACGGGGCTGGCCGAAGTGACCCAGGTCTCGACCCGTACGGGGTCGGGGCGGAAGGTCAGCGGGTGGCGGTAGTCGATCTCGTGACGGGCCACCACGAGGCCGCGGTGCGGCTGGCCGCCCGCCCGGATCGGGTCCAGGTAGAACATGGCCAGCCGCGCGTCTTCCAAATAATCGAAGAAGCGGACGTTGTTGACGTGCCCGAGCTGATCGATGTCGGCGAACCGGATCTGCCGCGGGAACACATGGCGTTCCGGCACGCTACTCGCGGGTCAGCTTGCGGTAGGTGACCCGGTGCGGCCTGGCCGCGTCGGCGCCCAGCCGCTCGATCTTGTTCTTCTCGTAGTCGGCGAAGTTGCCCTCGAACCAGAACCAGTTCGACCCTTCCTCCCAGGCGAGGATGTGGGTGGCGATCCGGTCCAGGAACCACCGGTCGTGCGAGGTGATGACCGCGCAGCCGGGGAAGTCGAGCAGCGCGTTCTCCAGCGAGGAGAGCGTCTCGGTGTCCAGGTCGTTGGTCGGCTCGTCCAGCAGGAGCACGTTTCCGCCCTGCTTGAGGGTGAGCGCCAGGTTCAGCCGGTTCCGCTCGCCGCCGGACAGCACCCCGGCCTTCTTCTGCTGGTCGGGCCCCTTGAACCCGAAGGCCGCGATGTACGCCCTGGACGGCATCTCCACGTTCCCGACCTTGATGAAGTCGAGCCCGTCGGAGACCACCTCCCAGACGTTCTTGGTGGCCTCGATGCCGCCCCGGCTCTGGTCCGCGTAGGAGATCTTCACGGTCTCGCCGATGGTGATGCCACCCTTGTCGGGGGTCTCACCACCGGTGATCATCCGGAACAGGGTGGTCTTGCCCACACCGTTGGGGCCGATCACGCCGACGATGCCGTTACGCGGCAGGTCGAAACTGAGATCGTCCATCAACAGCCGGTCCTCGAAGCCCTTGGTGAGGTTCTCGGCCCGGATCACGGTGGTGCCCAGGCGGGGGCCCGGCGGGATCTGGATCTCGTCGAAGTCGAGCTTGCGGAACTTGTCGGCCTCGGCGGCCATCTCCTCGTACCGCTGCAGACGGGCCCGGCTCTTGGTCTGGCGCGCCCGGGCGTTGGAGCGCACCCACTGGAGCTCCTCCTCCAGGCGCTTCTTGCGCTTGGCGTCCTTCTGCCCCTCGACCCGCAGCCGGGTCGCCTTGGCCTCCAGGTAGGTGGAGTAGTTCCCCTCGTACGGGAAGCACCGCCCGCGGTCGAGCTCCAGGATCCAGCCGGCCACGTTGTCCAGGAAGTAGCGGTCGTGGGTGACGGCCAGCACGGTTCCCGGATACTTCTCCAGGTGCGACTCCAGCCACTGCACGCTCTCCGCGTCCAGATGGTTGGTGGGCTCGTCCAGCAGGAGCAGGTCGGGCTGCTCCAGCAGCAGCTTGCAGAGCGCGACCCGGCGGCGCTCGCCACCGGACAGGGTGGTCACCGGGGAGTCGGCGGGGGGGCAGCGCAGCGCGTCCATCGCCTGCTCCAGCTGGCTGTCCAGCTCCCAGGCGTTGCGGTGGTCGATCTCGTCCTGCAGCTTGCCCATCTCGTTGAGCAGGTCGTCGGAGTAGTCGGTGGCCATCAGCTCGACGATCTCGTTGTACCGATCGAGCAGCGCCTTGGTCTCCGCGACACCCTCCTCCACGTTCCCGAGGACGGTCTTCTCCTCGTTCAGCGGCGGCTCCTGCATGAGCATGCCGACCGTGAAGCCGGGCATCAGCTGGGCCTCGCCGTTGGAGGTGGGCTCGATGCCCGCCATCATCTTGAGCAGCGTCGACTTGCCCGTGCCGTTGGGACCGAGCACGCCGATCTTCGCACCGGGGAGGAAGGAGAGCGTGACGTCGTCAAGGATGACCTTGTCCCCGACTGCCTTACGCACACGTCGCATCGTGTAGATGTACTCGGCCATGGCACAAAGCTTAGTGGCCCGCGCCGGGCTTCCCGTCCGCCGGTGGATTTCGGGTGGCCGGTAGGCAGATCCGGTCCCGCCCGAGCTCCTTGGCCCGGTAGAGCGCCAGGTCGGCGGCGGCCAGCAGCTCGATCAGGTCCTCCCCGTGCATGTTCATGATCGCCACTCCGGCCGAGATGGTCACCGTGATCATGGCGTCCTCGGCGGGCACCGCCATCCGCCCGACCCGGCTCCTGAGCCGCTCCGCCACCCGGCGGGCCTCGGCCACGTCGGCCCTGGGCAGCAGCACCACGAACTCCTCGCCGCCGAACCTGCCGACCACGTCGTAGTCGCGCAGCTGGCTGCGGAGGGTGGCGGCCACCCCGATCAGCACCTGGTCGCCCACCAGGTGGCCGTAGGTGTCGTTGACCCGCTTGAAGTGGTCGATGTCCACGATGAGCAGGGCCAGCATCTCGCCGGTGCGCCGGGCCCTGACGATCTCGGTGTCCGCCTCGCGCTGCCAGGCGGCGGCGTTGAGCAGGCCGGTCTTCGGGTCGGTGCGGGCCGCCGCCTGGAGCTGGGCGTGCAGCAGGCTGCGCTGGAGCAGCACCACGGGCGGCAGCGCCAGCAGCAGCAGGGCCACGTTGATCCCGCACAGGATGGCCACCGAGACCCCCAGGCAGAGCTCCACCGCGTCCAGCAGCAGGCTCTCCCGATCCCAGAGCACGTCCCGCCAGCGGGTATCGGGGTCGGCGGTGTGCGCCGCCACCGCGATCAGCCCGGTGTTCAGCACGGTGAACAGCGCCGCGCAGGCCACCGCCGTCAGGATCGGCAACGCCGCGCCCCGCGCCAGCTCCCCCGGGCCGGCCACCCGCAGGTGGAACAGCACCGAGGCGCTCCCGGCCGCCAGCCCGATGGCCGCCGCGCTGAACACCCTCCGGTAGGCCACCGTGGCCCGGACCCGCAGTTGCAGCAGGATCTGCAACGGCACGGGGGCGAGCAGCGCGTAGACCGGCGGCAGCAGCAGCGCGGCCGGCAGCCACCAGGCGGAGAGCAGGTCGCGGGAGACGCCCGCGGGCATGCCGAGCCGCCGGGTGGCCTCGATGCAGACCGCCCCGCAGCAGGTCAGGGCCACGAAGGTGGCCAGGTCGTCCAGCGCGAACCGGGTGGTCGCCGCGAAGTAGCCGATCGCGGCCAGGTCCAGCGCCACGATCGCGCACAGGTACAGCACCAGCGGACGCCGCTGCGCGAGCAGCGGCCACCGGCCGCCCCGCCCGGGCAGCCCGCCGAGTGGCTTGGCCGAGATCTGACTGGGCGCCGCCATCCCGTCCCCCAACGCATCCATCCGCTGACTCCAGCGTCTCACGATGTGTAACACAATAGTTGCGGAGTGTGCGACGTGCGACGGGAACCGCTACCTTGGGCAAGGTGGCCATCGGTTCTGATGGCCTCGGGGCGGCTCTGTGGTGATTCGCCACAGACCGCCGGTTTTTGGTGGGGAACCGCTCCTTCGCGGGCGGGCCGTGTGGGAAAGGAGCAGCCATGGTGCGGGGCGTTACCTGGACCTGATCTGGTGCTCTTGCAGCGACGCGGATCGTCGCCATCGGCCGATCTCCGGACCCGCCCGCGTTCGAGCCACAGTGCTCCGAACCACTGGTGTTGAGCTCATTCACGCCACTGGTTCGCGGCACGTCTCGAATCCCCCGGGAGGGCACCGGCCCGCGCACGGCCGATGCCCCCTCCCCTCGAACACCCGCGCACCGGCGGCGTCACCGCGTCAGGCGGCCAACGGCAGGGCCCCGCCGGGCCACGGAGCGTCCTCCTCGCCTTGGCCTTGACCCTGGCCCTCGCCCTCGCCCGCGGCCTGGCCTGTCCCGCCGACGGCGTCCCCGCGGTCGGCGTCCGTCTCCTGCTCGGCCACCTCGCCGTCCAGCAGCCGGAGCGCGCCCGAACCCGCGCCCACCGCCAGCTCCCACTCCCGGGTGGCGTCCTCCATCGCCCGCAGATCCCTGGCCGCCGCAACCGGGCCCGTGGCTCCCCGCACCGGCCGCTCGAAGCTGGTGATCCCCCACTTCAGGTCGTGCCCCACCGAGGTGGCCTCGACCTCCGCCCAGAAGCGCTGCTCGCCGTCCCGCTCGAACTGCTTGATACGCAACTTCCCGGCGACCACCACCGGGTGGCCGCGCCGCACCGACTGGGCGACGTGGTCGGCCAGGCCCCGGTAGCAGCGCACGGTGTAGTAGGTGGTCTCACCGTCCTGCCAGGTCTGGGTCTGGCGGTCCAGGTAGCGCCGGTTGACCGCGACCCGCATCGAGGTCGCCCGGGAACCGTCGCCGAAGGTGAACTGCCGGGGGTCGTCGGTGACGTTCCCGCTCAACGTGACGTAGATCTCGCTCATGATCAGCCTCCACGGTCCGGACCCTCGCCGGACCCGGAGGCCACCGTGCCGCGCGCCGACCCCGCCGCGCGGCCCCGAACGCCGTTCTGTGGATATCCACAGGCCGGGCTAGTACCGGGCGGTGTTCAGCGCCTCGTGGTAGTCGTTGTAGCGCTGCAGCTCCCGCTCCACCGGCTCGAGGACCAGTTCCTGGGCCACCGTGGCGACCCGGCGGCGCATGTCCCGCTCCAGCCGGTCCCGCTCCTTCCCGGCCGCGAGCACGATGAAGTTCCTGCTGGCCACCGCGGTCAGCAGCCCGAGGCCCAGCACGCTGGCCATCATCAGCCCCACCCAGGGCAGGACCGACACCTCCCCCAGCAGCTTGACCGGCGGCTCGCCCGCGTCGAACACGCCGTACGCCAGGATGGCCCCGAACGCGGCCAAGCCTGCCACGAAGAGCAGGACCAGCAGGTACTGCCAGATCTTGGCCAGCCACCACCAGAAGGGCACCCGGTCCAGCGGCGGCGCGATCTCGCCCAGCTCGTCGGTGAGCACGGTGGGCAGCTGGCCGGCGCGGGACCTGGCCGCGTCCCGCAGGCTGTCCTGCCAGATCTCCGGCATGCCCTGGGAGAGGCCGTCGGCCAGCGCCTGCACGGCGTTGTCCACCTCCGCGGGCTGGGCCTGGACCGAGCCGCTGACCAGGGCTCGGATGTCCTCCTTGACGTCGCCCAGGCGCAGGTTCTTGAGCGGGTCGCGGCCGAGCGCCGCCGCCCAGCGGGCGTAGGGCCAGCCCACCCAGTCGACCGAGCGCACGCCGTACACGTTCTCGATGGCCTCGCCGACGGCGGGGGCGCCGACGGCGTCGCAGAGGGCGTCGGTGAGGCCCGCGCGGCGGGCGCCGTCCACGGCGGGCTCCACCCGGAGCATTTCCGGCATGTCCTTGGCGACCCGGACCATGAGCTTGTCCAGGTCGGCCTCCAGGCGCAGGTACCCGGCGCGGCGCATGCTCACCGACTCGGCCAGCACCGCCTTGAGGCTGTCGATGCCCTTTCCGGTGGAGGCCGAGGTGGCGACCACCTTCGGGTTGGCCACGCCCTCCCTGGCCAGCAACTCCTCCAGGTCGGCCACGCAGATGGCCTGGTCCTCCGGGCTGAGCCGGTCGATCTGGTTGAGCACGAAGACGGTGACCGCGTCGTGCCCGGCCAGCTCCGTGACGTACCGCCGGTGGGTGGCGGCGTCGGCGTACTTCTGCGGGTCGAGCACCCAGACGATCAGGTCGGCGGCGGTGATCAGCCGGTCCGCCTCGGTGTCGGTGAGGGCCCGGATGGAGTCGTGGTCGGGCAGGTCGAGCAGGATCAGGCCGTGCAGCTGGCTCTCGCCCTTGTCCAGCGCGCTGGCCCGGGCGAACCGGTGCCGCCACTGGATCTGCAGCCAGTCCAGCAGGGGCGCGGCGCCCTCCAGGCCCCAGACGCAGGCGTGGGTGCGCGCGGTGGTCGGCCTGCGCACCCCCGTCGGCGAGAGCTCAAGACCCGAGACCGAGTTGAACAGCGAGGACTTGCCGCTGCCTGTGCCGCCGGCCAGCGCCACCACGGTGTGGTCCGGGGAGAGTTTGAGCCGGTTGCCGGCCCGCAGCAGCAGCTGGGTGGACTCGTCGAGCAGCTCCGGGTCGACCCGGCCCTGGCCCAGATCCACCACCCGGGCCAGGGCGGCGAGCCGGGAGCCCAGGCCGTGCCGGGGTTCGGCGCTGATTGTCATCGGGCGACCTCGAGGTTGTAGGTGGCCTGGTAGAGCCGGGTGGCGGCCGCTTCGTCGGGGATGCCGGCGCTGTCCAGCGCGTCCACGTAGCGGAGCGTCTCGTCGTCGAAGAGCAGGCCGATCCTGGCCCGCAGGTCGCTGCGGGCCTTGGCGCTGATGCTGCGGAGCGACTCGGCGCCGAGCAGGCCGCGCAGCAGCCGCTGGGGCAGGGCGCTGTTGCCGGAGCCGACCGAGACGTCGGTGGTGCCGTACCCGAGCAGGCCGACCGTGAAGATCAACGCCAGCGACTGCACGTCGAAGGAGACCAGCTTGGCGACCGAGCGTTTGGTCACGCCCTCGGTCCTGACCAGTTCGGTCACGTGATCCTGCCAGGAGGTGACCATGCGCGCGGTGCGGCGGGCCGCCTCCTCGCTCGGCCGCCCTAAACCGGGCAGTGCGGCCAGCCGGTCCCCGGCCCCCGCCCGCTGCCGCCACCGGGTGACCACGTCCTCGGCGGCCCGCTGGGCGGCTGAGGTGATCACCGACTCCAGGCCGGTGTGCAGCGCGCTCTTCAGCGCGCGCAGCCGCTCAGGACCGTGCTGCCCGGCCTTGCTCGCCCGGCGCAGCTGGAGCGTGCGCATCAGGTCGCCGGAGCCGGCGAAGTCCTGCCAGCGGGCCAGCACCTCGCCGCGGAGCAGCGAGCCGTTCCTGGTGGCCTCGTCGATCTCGGCCAGCGCGCCCATGAAGGCGGCGTCCACGTCCGAGCGCAGGTCGGCGCGGAGCGCGACCTGGGTCTCCAGGTGCCGGGCGAGCGCGGGGACGCGGTTGCGGAAGCTGTTGAGCACGCCGTTCAGGGTCGTCTGCACGGCCTGGGTACGCCGCTGGTCGTCCACCGAGAGCTCGGCCAGCCACATGCGCAGCTCGGTCACCTGGTCGTCGGGGAGGCGGCCGTCGCGCACCTCGGTCTCGTTGATGATGAAACGCTCGACCTCGCCGAGGCCGTACTCGTCGAGCATGCGGGCGAAGTGCTTGACGATGACGTCGCGCGACTTGGCCGGGACCCGGGAGAGCACGATCACCAGGCGGGCGTTGCGCTCCTTGGCCAGGCGGAGCAGGCCCCAGGAGGGGGCGTCGGCGTACCGGGCGGCGGTGGTCACGAACACCCACAGGTCGGCGGCGTCGAGCATGCGGTGCGCGATCTGGTGGTGCTCCTCGACCACCGAGTCGATGTCCGGGGTGTCGAGCAGGGCGACGCCCTGGGGGAGGCGCTCGGTGGGGGCGATCACGATGCTGTCCTGGCCGGTGCCCTCGCGCGGGCGGTCCAGCCGGGTCAGGCCGCCGAGCAGGTCGCCCTTGGTGAACCAGTCGCCGTCGTCGGGGTGGCAGGCCAGGACGGGGGTGCCGGTGGTGGGGCGGCGCACGCCGGTGGCGCTGACCCGCTGCGCGGCCAGCGTGTTGACCAGGGTGGACTTGCCGGCTCCGGTGCTGCCCGCGACGACGATCAGCGCGGGGGCGGTGCTCATGTGGACCCGGGGGATGACGTAGTCGTCGATCTGGGTGAGGACGGCGGCCTGGGCCTTGCGGGCCTCGTCGGCCCCCGGGATGTCCAGGCCGAAGTGCAGGCCGGTGACGGCCTCCCTGAGCTGCGCGAGCGCGTCGGTCAACGCCGACGAGACGGCCTCGGGGAGTTTCTCCTCGGTGAACGCTCCACCCTTGGGCGCGGGCGCCTCCTCCGGTTCCGCGTCCTCCGGCTGCTCGCTGTCCGGTTCCTCGGCTTCTGAGGTGGTGTCGGCCGATTCGTCTGTCGCGGCGGTCTGATCCTCGTCGGTGGCGTCCTGCGCGACAGGGTCGTCGTCGTGGTCGTCCGCCGGGGTGTCCGCTGCCTGGCCGGGATCCTCGTCCGCCGCCGCGCTCACCGAGAGGTGGGCCCACGCGCTCTCCGGCCGCCTCCCCTCCTGCGCCGGCAGCGTCTTCGCCCGGGCCGCCGAGACCGCGGCCGGGTTGATCACCGGTTCGGGCGTTTCGCCGTCGCCGGTGGAAGCGCCCTCGGGCGTGGCATCACTCGGGCCGCCCTCGTCATGGTCCGGCCCGGAACTCTTGTTGGCGGCCGACTTCACGGGACCCGCTCCGTTCGCACCATCTCAATCTCCTGGCCGACTCCGACGACGTCCCCGATGATCACGATCGCCGGGGGCCGTAGCCCAGCGGCGGTCACTCGCTCTGCCACGGTGGACAACGTGGCGGTTACAGCGCGCTGGGTCGGAAGAGTACCGTCCTGTACCACCATTACGGGAGTTTCCGGTGAACGTCCGTCACTTTGCAGGGTTTCGGCGATCTCCGCGATCCGTTCAACCGCCATCAGAAGTATCAGGGTTCCCCCCGATCGCGCCAATCCCTTCCAGTCAACCGTGGAGTCGGGATGCCCAGGAGCCACGTGCACGGAGACCACATGGAACTCCTGGCTGACGCCTCGATGGGTGACCGGAACCCCGGCGGCGGCCGGAACCGCCACCGCGCTGGTGATGCCGGGCACCACGGTGACCGGAATGCCGGCCTCGGCGCAGGCGATCATCTCCTCGCCGCCGCGTCCGAAAACGAAGGGATCGCCGCCTTTGAGGCGGACCACGAACTTGCCCGCCCGGGCGTGCTCGACCAGCAGCTCGTTGATCCGCTGCTGGGACAGGAACCGGCCGTACGGGACCTTGGCCGCGTCGATCAGCTCCACGTCGGCCGGCAGCTCGTCCAGCAGGGCGCGCGGGGCCAGCCGGTCGGCCACCACCACGTCCGCCTGGGCCAGCAACTGGCGGCCACGTACCGAGATCAGGCCGGGATCGCCGGGGCCGCCGCCGACCAGGGCCACCCCGACCGGTTTGGTGCGGTGACGACGGGCGTCGACCGTACCGTCCCGGAGGGCGCTCACCACGGCGTCGCGTACGCCCGCCGCGCGGCGGGGGTCGCCACCGGCGGTGATCGCGATGCTGATCTCGCCGACCCGGCCGCTGGCGGGGGTCCAGGCCGCCGAGGCGTCCTTGTCGTCGGCGCGTACGCACCAGATGCGCCGGTCCTCCGCCTCCGCGGCGATCGCCGCGTTGGCCGCGCGGTTACTGGTGCAGGCGTGGACCAGCCAGGCACCGTCGCAGTCGCCCGGCTGGTACGGCCGGCGGATCCAGACCACCCGGCCGTCCGCGATCAGATCGTCCAGCGCGGGGGTGACGCTCGGCGAGACCAGGGTGATCGAGGCGCCCGCGTCCAGGAGCGCGGGGACTCGACGCTGGGCGACACGCCCGCCGCCGACGACCAGCACCCGCCGGCCGTCAAGCTGGAGTCCGAGCAGATAGGGCGCCATTTCTCCTCATTGCGGCAGCACGCGGATGGTCAGTCGTCAAGGGGTCTCGTTCTTCAATTAGTCATATCGTCATTCGTCAAGAGAAAAACCTACCGCCTGACCTGTGACGGCACCCACGAGATGCCGCTTATCGGCCGTCGAGCAAGGGCTTGCGGGGGTCCCAGGGCTCTCCGCCGGCGGCCACCTGGCGGCGGCGGGCGATGGCCGAGAGGGCTTCGAGGATGACCCGGTTGCCGAGGAACGCGGTGATGTCGGCGTGGTCGTACGGCGGGGCGACCTCGACGACCTCCAGGCCGACCACCGGGAGTTCGTAGCAGATGCGGCGGACCGCGTCGAGGAGTTCCCTGGCCGAGAGGCCGCCAGGCTCGGGGGTTCCGGTGCCCGGGGCGTGACCGGGGTCGCAGACGTCGATGTCCACCGAGAGGAAGACGCCGTCGCAGTCGTCCATCGCGATCGTGAACGCCTCGGTGAGGCATTCGGGGAGGCCGCGGGTGACGATCTCCGTCATTTCGTACGATCGCATGCGCTGGCCGGCCATCCAGTCGAGGATCTGGGGGCCTGGCCAGTAGCCGCGCAGGCCGAGCTGGAGGAAGCGGTCGCCGCGGATGGCGCCGGACTCGATCAGGCGGCGCATGGGCTGGCCGTGGCCGTACAGGTGGCCGAACTCGATCTCTCCGGTGTCGGCGTGCGCGTCGAAGTGGATCATCGAGACCCGGCCGAATCCGTGGTGTCTGGCCACTCCTCTGGCGTCCGGGAGCGCGATCGTGTGGTCACCGCCAAGGATCACCGGGATGGCGCCGGAGGCCGCGATCGTGTGGACGGCTTCCTCGATGTCGGCGATCGACTTCTCCAGGTCGCCCGAGTAGCACTCGACGTCGCCCGCGTCGAGCACGCGCAGGTCCGTCAAGCCGTCCACGCGCAGTGCCAGGCTCGGCCGTGAGCCGTCGTGGGCCAGGTAGCACGCCTGCCGCAACGCCTGCGGCCCGAACCGCGCGCCCGGGCGGTTGCTCGTCCCGCCGTCGAACGGCGCCCCGACGATCACGACGTCCGCGCCCGCGAGGCTCGCCGCGTCGGTCAGGTCGCACCGGTCCACGCCGAGAAATGTGATGTCCGGGCCATACATCGCCCCATACCTAGCCATGGGCCCCATCATGTCGGGACTATTCGCCCGCCTTGTCGGTGACCCCGGCCGAGTCGAAGGTGGCGACATCGTGCAGGACGCGAACCGCAGCGAGCACGAGCGGGTACGCCAGGAGGCCGCCGCTGCCCTCGCCGAGGCGGAGTTCCAGGTCCACGAGCGGGCGGAGGCCGAGGAAGTCGAGGGCGGCGGTGTGGCCGGGTTCGGCCGACCGGTGCCCGGCGACGCAGTAGCCGACGGCGTCCGGCGCGAGCGCCGCCGCCGCCAGGGCCGCCGATCCGGCGATCACGCCGTCCAGGACGACCGGTACGCGTTCCGCCGCGGCGCCGAGGATGAATCCGGCGATAGCCGCGTGCTCGAAGCCGCCGACCGCGCTCAGGATCCGCAGCGGCTCATCGTCCGGGTGGATCTCGTTGGCCTGGAGGGCCTGGCGGACGATGTCGATCTTGTGGTGCAGGGTGGGGTCGTCAATGCCCGTGCCGCGGCCGGTGACCTCGGCGGGGGGACGGCCGGTGAAGGCGGAGACGAGGGCGGCCGAGGCGGTGGTGTTGGCGATGCCCATGTCGCCGGTGATCAGGCAGCGGCTGCCCTGGGCGATCAGGGTTCTGGCGACCTCGATGCCGGTGGTGAGGGCGGTGATGGCCTGGGCTTCGGTCATCGCGGGGCCCTGGGAGAGGTCGGCGGTGCCGGGGGCGGTTCTGCGGTCGAGCAGGTTGGACGTGCCGGTTCCTGTGCTGGTGGATTCCCGGTCGATCTGGGTGAGGAGCGGGTCGAGGTCGGTGGCCACGCCGACGTCGACGACGGTGACGGAGGCGCCGGCCTGGGCGGCGAAGGCGTTGGCGACCGCGCCGCCGGACAGGAAGTTGGCGACCATCTGGGCGGTGACTTCCTGGGGCCACGGGCTGACGCCCTGGGCGTGTACGCCGTGGTCGGCCGCGAAGATCGCCAGGGCGACCGGTTGTGGGAGGGGCGGTGGGGAGAAGCCCGCGATGCCCGCGAGGCGGGTGGCCACGTCTTCCAAGGCACCCAGGGAGCCTCGGGGTTTGGTTAGCCGGTCCTGGTGTGCTCGGGCTGCCGCCATCGCCGTTTCGTCCACCGGGTGGATGGCGGCGATCGTCTCGTTCAGCACTGGGCGCTCCTCAGGGGTGGGGGGTCTCGTTCATTGTCGCCGCCAGGGCGGTGAGGAACGCGTCCGAGGTGGCCTCGTTTCGTACGGCTACGCGGATCCAGTCGTCGTTCAGGCCGGGGAAGGTGTCGCCGCGGCGTACCGCGAAACCCTTGGCGCGGAGGGGGATGCGGACGTTCGGGAGGCGTACGCAGAGGAAGGACGCTCGGGGGTCGGGGACGACGTGGGCGCCCAGGGTGTGGAGGCCGGCGAGCAGGTGGGTGCGGTGGGTGGTGAGTTCGTGGGCCCAGTGGTCGGTTTCGGCGAGGGCTTGGGGGGACATGCAGGCTTCGGCGGCGGCGAGGGCGGGGGTGGAGACCGCCCATAACGGCTGGGCTTCGGACAGTTCGGCGATGAAGGCGGGGTCGGCGAGGACGTAGCCGACTCTGAGCCCGGCCAGGCCCCAGGTTTTGGTGAGGCTGCGGATCACTACAAGCCCTGGCAGCCTGGTCGATGTCAGGGACTCCGGCTCACCTGGGACGCAGTCCGCGAACGCCTCGTCGACCACCAGGATCCGTCCCGGTCTCGCCAGTTCTCCCAGAGTCTTTGCCGGATGCAGGACCGAAGTGGGATTTGTCGGATTGCCTACCATCACCAGGTCGGCGTCCTCCGGGATCCGATCCGGATCGAGGGTGAATCCCTCCCCCAGAATCACTTGCTCCACCCGATGCCCGGCCGCACGTAGCGCCGCCTCCGGCTCGGTGAACTGCGGATGCACCACCACCGCCCGGCGAGGCCGCACCACCCTGGCGATCAGGACAAACGCCTCGGCAGCCCCCGCGGTCAGCAGGACCTCATCCGGCTCCCGCCCATGCCGCCCGGCCACCACCTCCCTCGCCCGTTCCCCGTCCGGGTAGGCCGCCAGCTCCCCCAACGCCTCCCTGATAACCGCTTCCAACCACCGAGGCGGCATCCCCTGCCGAACATTAACCGCAAGATCAACCAACCCCGGCCCCACCTCCCGATCCCCGTGAAACCGCAACCCTCCACCCACATCCCCAAAATCCACGATCCCCGACCCTACGCACCAGCCCCCATCCCAACGGCCCCGGGTCCGCCCGAAGGCCGAAGGTGGCGCGCCGAACGGCACCGAAAGTGGCGTGCCCGGACGGCAACCGACCTCCCAGCGAAGCTGGGGCCGGACCCGAAGGGCCAAACGAATGGGCGGGCGGGATTGCCTCGGCAGCCAATCATTCGCGGCGCCACGCGGCAGCCGCCCCTCCCAGCGGAGCCGACCCGGACCCGAAGGGCCAAACGGATGGGCTGGTGGGATTGCCTCGGCAGCCAATCCGTGTGTGGAGGCGGTACCCGGGGGATCCTGGTTGCCGTGGTCCTCCCGCCCACCCGCCCCCTCCG
>NZ_JAHCST010000058.1 GCF_018476525.1 Acrocarpospora catenulata | reverse complement strand
CCCGGGCCGAGGTGCCAGCCCCTGCCGGGACGGCGGTCCTTGCGGGGGCGGATGGGGGTTGTCCCACCCACCCACCCTTGTGACTCTCCGGGTCCGGGCCTGGCTCCGCCGGGAGGGCCGACTCCGGAACGGTTGGGACGATCGGCGGGCTGGCCGTAGTGGCCCCCGGTGGGCTGGGCGGTGAGGGTGGTGAGGTCAGTGGGCGGAGGAGGGCGTCCTGGCCGGCGTACTGTTCCAGGCAGCCGCGGCCGCCGCAGCGGCAGGGGGGGCCGTTCGGGGCGACCACGACGTGGCCGAGTTCACCCGCGAAACCCCGGGAACCCCGGAAGAGGGCGCCGGCCACGACCAGTCCGGCACCGATGCCGATCTCGCCGGAGACGTACAGGAAGTCGCTCGGGCCGGAGCCGAACCAGAGTTCGCCGAGTGCGGCCAGGTTGGCCTCGTTCTCCACGCGGAGTGGCATCCCGAGGTCCAGCAGGGAGAGCACCGGTACGTCCCGCCACCCGAGGTTGGGCGCGTTGTGCACGATGCCGCTGCGCGGATCCACGGGGCCGGGCACCGCGAGCACCCCGCCCACGATCCGCAGCCCGTTACCCACAGCTTCATCCACAGCCGAAAGGGCCAGTTTCCTGAGTCTGGCGATGACATCCACAGGCTGTGCATAACGGTTGTCCACAGCCTGTGTACGACGGAGCCGCACCGACCGGGACAGGTCCACGACCCGCACGGCCAGGTAGTCGACGTTGACCTCCAGCCCGAGGGCGGCGATCCGGTCCCCCCGGATGCGCACCTCGACCCCGGGCCGCCCCCGCTCGCCCGCCCGCACCGCGCCGGTCTCCACCACCAGCCCGGTCTCGATCAGATCCGCCACCAGCTTGGAGACCGTGGTCTTGGTCAGCCCGGTCACCTCGGCGAGCGCGGCCCTGGTCAACGACCCCCGCGCGCTGACCTCGCCGAGCACCAACGCCAGGTTGCGCGCCCGCATGGCGTCATGCCGTACCGCCGTCATCAACGCATCAACTCCGGTGCGCACCTGGAGAAAAAGTGACCGGTGAAATCCTAGACATCCCTACTTGACCCACGCCCAGCAACGCCCGATATTTAGTCCACAACGTAGACTAATTGGAGGCACCGATGTACACGCCCACTCCCGAGGACCGTTTCACGTTCGGGCTGTGGACGGTCGGCTGGCAGGCACGGGACCCGTTCGGCGACGCGACCCGCGCCGCGCTCGACCCGGTGGAGAGCGTGCACCGGCTCGCCGAGCTGGGCGCTTACGGCGTGACCTTCCACGACGACGACCTGCTCGCGGTCGAGCCGGACCGGGCCAAGGCGATCGAGAGCTTCAAGAAGGCGCTGGAGGAGACCGGCCTGAAAGTGCCGATGGCCACCACCAACCTGTTCACCCACCCGGTCTTCAAGGATGGCGGTTTCACCAGTAACGACCGCGATGTGCGGCGCTACGCGATCCAGAAGGTGATCCGCAACCTCGACCTGGCCGCCGAGCTCGGCGCCCGCACCTACGTCTGCTGGGGCGGCCGGGAGGGCGCGGAGTCCGGCGCCGCCAAGGACGTCAAGGCGGCCCTGGCCCGCTACAAGGAGGCCATGGACATCCTCTGCCAGTACGCGATCGACAAGGGCTACCAGATCCGCTTCGCGCTGGAGCCCAAGCCGAACGAGCCGCGCGGGGACATCCTGCTCCCGACCATCGGCCACGCGCTGGCCCTGATCAACGAGCTGGAGCACCCGGAGATGGTGGGCCTCAACCCCGAGGTCGGCCACGAGCAGATGGCGGGCCTCAACTTCGCGCACGGCATCGCCCAGGCGCTCTGGCACGGCAAGCTCTTCCACCTCGACCTCAACGGCCAGCACGGCACCCGCTACGACCAGGACCTGATCTTCGGCCACGGTGACGTGAAGGACGCCTTCTTCCTGGTCGACCTGCTGGAGAACGGCGGCTACGACGGCCCCCGGCACTTCGACTACAAGCCGCTGCGCACCGAGGACTCCGAGGACGTCTGGGTCTCCGCCGCCGCCAACATGCGCACGTACCTGATCCTCAAGGCGAAGGTGGCCGCCTTCCGCGCCGACCCCGAGGTGCAGGAGGCGCTGGCCGCCAGCCTGGTGCCGGACCTGTCGCTGCCCACCCTCGGCGAGGGCGAGACCATCGACCAGCTGCTCGCCGACGAGAAGGACCCGGAGGTGCTGGCCGAGCGCGGCTTCCACTTCACCAAGCTCAACCAGCTGGCCATGGAGCACCTGCTGGGGGTGCGATGACCCCAGGGGAAAGGACATTAGTGGCCGGGGTCGACTCCTCAACCCAGAGCTGCAAGGTGGTGGTGCGGGACGCCGCCACCGGCGCACTGGTCCGCGAGGGCCGGGCGACGCACCCGGACGGCACCGAGGTGCACCCCGACCACTGGTGGCGGGCGCTCCAGGAGGCGATCGAGCAGGCCGGCGGGCTGGCCGACGTGGCGGCGGTGTCCGTCGCGGGCCAGCAGCACGGCATGGTCTGCCTGGACGAGTCGGGCGCGGTGGTCCGCCCGGCGCTGCTCTGGAACGACACCCGTTCCGCCCAGGCCGCGCTGGACCTGATCGAGGAGCTGGGCGGCCCGGAGAAGTGGGCGGACGCGGTGGGCAGCGTGCCCGTCGCCTCGTTCACCGTCACCAAGCTGCGCTGGCTGGCCGAGCACGAGCCGGAGCACGCGCGCCGGACCGCCGCGGTCTGCCTGCCGCACGACTGGCTGACCTGGAAGCTGGCCGGCAGCCCGGAGACCATCACCACCGACCGGGGTGACGCCTCGGGCACCGGGTACTGGTCGCCGTTCTCCGGGACGTACCGGACGGATCTTCTCAACCGGGCCATCGGCGGCGACCCCGCGCTGCCGCGGGTGCTCGGCCCGGCCGAGCAGGCCGGGGAGACCGCCGCCGGGGTCCGGATCGGGCCCGGCACCGGTGACAACATGGCCGCCGCGCTCGGCGTCGGCGCCCGCCCCGGCGACGTGGTCGTCTCCATCGGCACCTCGGGTACGGCGTTCGCCGTGGCCGACACCCCGTCCAGTGACCCGTCCGGCGCGGTGGCCGGGTTCGCCGACGCCACCGGGCGTTTCCTGCCCCTGGTCTGCACGCTCAACGCGGCCCGGGTGCTGGACGCCACGGCCAGGATCCTCGGGGTCGGCCCCGCCGAGCTCAGCGACCTGGCCCTGTCGGCTCCGCCGGGGGCGGACGGGCTGGTGCTGGTGCCGTACCTGGAGGGGGAGCGCACCCCCAACCGGCCGGACGCGACCGGCTCGGTGCACGGGCTCCGGCTGGGCAACGCCACCCCGGCGCACCTGGCCAGGGCGGCCGTGGAGGGCATGCTCTGCGGGCTCGCCGACGCGCTGGACGCGCTCGGCCTGCGTCCCAACCGGGTGCTGCTGATCGGCGGCGGCGCGCGCTCGGAAGCGGTCCGCCGGATCGCGCCCGCCGTGTTCGGCTGCGCGGTCCAGGTGCCGGAGCCGGGTGAGTACGTGGCCGACGGCGCCGCCCGGCAGGCCGCCTGGCTGCTGGCGGGTTCGGCGGAGCCGCCGGAGTGGGACGCCGGGGAGACGGTCGGCTACCAGGCCGACCCGATCCAGGGACTGCGCGAGCGTTACCGCGAGGCGAGCGCCTGACCTGCGGGGACGGGAGTGGGGTGGAGCCAGCCCCACCCCGTCCCTGAGGCGACCCTGATGCCCCCTCGGGGGTGGGCATCAGGGCTATTTAGGTATTTAGCCGGATGGCTTGGGGCGGCGAACCGGATCACTCTAGAAGCATGGTCAAGAGGATCTCCCCCCTGGTCGCCGGCGCGGGACTGCTGCTGGCGCTGGCCGCGGTAGTCGCGGGCCTGCTCGACCCCGATCCCTACCTGGACCCTGCCCAGCTGACCCTCAGCGAGTACGTGGCGCTCGACCACGGTGGGAGCACCCGGGTAGCGCTCCTCGGCCTGGGCGTGGCCGGTCTGGCCTTGCTGGCCGGGCTGCGGGCCAGGCGGGCGCCGGTGCACGGATGGCCGGAGCGGCTGATCCTGATCTGGGCGGCGGGGGTGGCGCTGCTCGCGGTGGTTCCGGTGAAGGGCCTTGAGGTGGTGGCGTTCGTCGCGCTGCCGGTCGCGGCGGCCCAGTTGGCCGGGCGGTTCGCCGGGGAGGAGCGGTGGCGGGCGGTGGCCCGTCCGATGGAGTGGCTGGCGCTGGCCGCCGGGCTCGGCGTGGCCGTGCTCACCTATGTCGCGCTACCCGGCGAGGGCGTGCTGATCGGTCTGGTGGAACGCGGTCTGCTCGGCATTGAGATGGCCGTACTCGCGTTGCTGACCTGGTGTCAAATGCCTGTAACTGTAACAAGTCTGGCAATTCGTAACATGTCCTTAACTAGATCCAAATAGCACATCGCATACTGCTACTCTCATCGGCTACGAACGGCCTTTGAGGGTAGCGATGACAGCGAGCAGATCCGTCCGCTTCAAGATTTCGATGTTGCTGGTGATCCCGCTGATCTCACTGATCGCCCTCTGGGGGTTCGCGGCCACCATCACGGTCGGTGACTCGCTGAGCCTGTTGAACGTGCGCACCCTCTACGAGGAGATCGGCAACCCCGGTGACAAGCTGGTCCGCTCGCTCCAGCGGGAGCACCTGCTCGCCGCCGAGTACCTGGCCACCGGTTCCACCGAGGCCCGTGAACTCCTCGACGACCAGCGGCGCATCACCGACGACGACCGCCAGCTGATGCGCCGCAGCTCGCAGACCAACCAAGCGCAGAACGCGATGAGCCTCGCCATGAAGGCCAGGTACGACGACGTGATGGCCGCCGTGGACGGGATCGACGACCTCAGGCAGGACGTCAACGCCCGCCGCATCGACCTGGTCACCCTCAACCAGCGGTTCTCCTGGCTGCCCACCGCCATGCAGGCGCTGATCAACAGCATGACCGCCACCAACAACCTGGAGCTCTACCAGCAGTCCCGCAGCCTCACCATGATCGGCTTCTCCATCGACCACATGTCCAGGGAGTTCGCCCTGGCCGCGGGGCTGCTGGTGGTGGCCAACCGGTGGGAGGAGCCGGAGCGGCGGCTGTTCGTGCAGCTGGCCACCAAGCGGGAGTTCCTCTTCGAGCAGGGCATGGCCGAGCTGGAGCCCGAGCTGCGCGTGCCGTTCGAGCAGCTGATCGTCTCCGACGTGTACCGGCGGTTCCAGCGCATGGAGGCCCGCCTGGCCGCGGGGACCCCCGGCGCCGACATCACCTACCAGGCCTGGCGGCAGGCCGCCGTGGACCTGGAGAAGATCGCCCGGGAGGCGCTGGACTCGGGTGGCGTGGCGCTGGCCTCCCGGGGAGAGCCCGCCGCCATGGCCACCTTCGCCCGGGCCGGCGTGGCCGGCGTCGTCGGCCTGGCCGCCGTGGTGCTCTCGGTCTTCGTCTCCTTCCGCTCGGCCGCCGCCATCTCCCGCGAGCTGGCCGCGCTGCGCTCGGCCGCCCAGGAACTGGCCGAGGTACGGCTGCCGCGGGTGGTCGCGCGCCTGCGCCGTGGCGAGAAGGTGGACGTGGCCGTGGAGGCCCCGCCGCTCGAGCCGCCCGGTACCACCGGCGAGGTGCGGGACGTGGCCGCCGCGTTCAGCGTGGTGCAGCACACGGCGGTGGACGTCGCGGTGGACCAGGCCCGGCTCAGGGAGAGCATCGGGGAGGCCCTGCGCAATCTGGCCCGGCGCAGCCAGGGGCTGCTCCAGCGCCAGCTCAAGCTGCTCGACGCGATGCAGCGGCAGACCGAGGACACGGAGGCGTTGGAGGACTTGTTCCGGCTGGACCACCTGACCACCCGGATGCGCCGGCACGCGGAGGGCCTGATCGTGCTCTCCGGCGGCACCCCGGGGCGGACCTATCGCAACCCCGTGCCGGTGGCCGACACCCTGCAGGGCGCGGTCGCCGAGGTCGAGGACTACCAGAGGGTGCGGGTCTACCCGATGCCCGACGTGGCGGTGCAGGGCGCCGTGGTGACCGACCTGATCCACCTGTTCGCGGAACTGATCGAGAACGCCACCGCGTACTCGCCGCCGCACACCGAGGTGTCCATCAGGGGCGAGTCGGTGGCCAAGGGCTTCGCCGTCGAGGTCGAGGACCGGGGGCTCGGCATGGGCGAGGCGGAGATCGAGGCGATCAACCGGCGGCTGGCCGCGCCGCCGGAGTTCAACCTGTCCGACACCGACCGGCTGGGGCTGGTGGTGGTCGGGCGGCTGGCCACCCGGCACGGCGTGCGGGTGGAGCTGCGGCCGTCGCCGTTCGGCGGGACGACCGCGATCGTGCTCATCCCGGCGGACGTGCTGGCGCCGGAGCCGGTGCTGGAAGGGGCGGGCGCGTGAACTACTCAGAAGAATGGGTCGACGACGGCCCGGTGGTACGCTCCTACGCGCTGACCAGGGGCCGGGCGGCCACCAAGGCGCCGCTGGACCTGCTGTCGGTGGTCGCCGCCACCGGGGCCAAGGCGCCCAACAGCCCCGACCTGGGGCGGGAACACCTGCGCCTGCTGGAACTCATCCCGCGCTCCCGCCAGGTGGCCGAGGTCGCCTCCGAGGCCGACCTGCCGCTCGGCGTGGTCCGGGTGCTCCTCGGCGACCTGCTCGACTACGGCCTGATCCTGGTACGGCCCCCGGCCGGCGGCGCCTACGAGCCCGGCTCCGGCCAGGGCCCGGCGACACCGCCCTCGGAGAGCATCCTGCGCGAGGTGATCAACGGCCTGCGCGCGCTCTGATCACCCTCACGGCCCTTCGTGCGAGACGGCGAAGTGCTCGTAGTAGAAGGCGAAGCGTTCCCGCAGCCGGTCGGGGTGCAGGCCGAAGTCGGCGGGGACGTGCTGGTGGATGCCGTGGCGGCCCCGGCGGTGGCGGGGGTACCAGACGGTCATCAGGCGGTGGGCGTCGTCGGTCAGCGACATGCCCGCCGCCTTGTAGACCTTGTGCACGATGGCCAGCGGGTCGGCGTTGAGCTGGGTGAAGTGCACGTCCACGAAGCGCGGGTCGGTGGTCGAGCGGTCCCGCAGCGCGGCCCGCAGCAGGCGCTCGGTGAGATCGGCCGCGTGGCTGCCGATCAGGTGTGGGTTGGGGTGGAAGTAGTTCTGCCGCAGTGCGTGGCAGAGCGTCGAGGCCATGGAGAGCACGCTCCGCACGGGGTCCCGGTGGGTCTGCACGAAGGTCCCGTCGGGGAACGTCTCGGTGAGCGGGACCAGGTGCTCCAGGTGCTGGGGTGACCTCAGCAGCCAGCGCTCCCCGGCCGGACGGATCCACTGCATGGCCTGGAGGGTGCGGCGGAGGTAGGCGTACCCGGGGGTGTGGTCGGCGGTGAGGTACCAGGGCAGGTAGCCGGGGACGGGGGAGATCGTCTCGAAGAACAGCGAGGCGAACCCCATGGCCAGCAGGAGGAGTTCCTCGTCCGGCGCCTCGTTCTCCAGCTCGTGCATCTTGATGATCTCGGGGGAGACCCGTTCGATGAGGGCGAGCGCGCGGGCCCCCGCCTCGATCCGGGGGTCCGGCGCCGGAACCGGCGCGGTGACGTCCCCCAGCGGCAGCGGGTTGAGCGCCTCCCAGAAGGGGATCGACCGCAGGCCGGGGTCGCGGGCCAGCAGGCGGTGCAGGAAGGTGGTGCCGCTGCGCTGCAGCCCGGCGATCACGATGGGGGCCTCCACCGGCCGTTCGAAGACGTGCGGCCGGCGCCGGGCCAGGTCCTCCAGCCTGAGCCGGTTGACCAGCGCGCCGACCAGCGTGGAGTGCACGGTGAGCCGCCCCAGCGCGTGCAGCTCAGCGTCCTCGTCGAAGGCCAGGCAGAGCAGCCGGAGCGGCTCGTCCAGCGGCGCCAGGTCCCCGAACTCCGTCAGACCGGTCAGCCGCCGCGCCTTGGCCTTGAGCGCCTCCGGTTCCAGCGGCCACCAGAGCCGGGCGAAGGGGGTCCTGGCCGCCAGCCAGAGCGGGAACGGCAGCCGGGGATTCTGATAGGCGTACGCTCGTTCGGTCAGCTCGGCGCGCCCAGGTTGCGGAACACCCTTCAGCATGTGAACTCCGCATCATGAGACCGTCGACTCCCAAATCCCCCAAGAGGCTCCCCAGGGGCTCAGGAACCCGAAATCTCACTCAAACCGGATCCTCGGGTTGATCACAACCCTTGACAGCGGATGGAATAGCCCTCTGACTGACGGGCCCGCGCGGGTCAGTAAAGTGGCCGCGTCCCGGCCTTTCCGGTCAGCGGCGGCGGGCCCCGGCACGCCGCCGGAAGGCCCATGACATGTCCGGTTCTATCGCCCAGCTCGTGAGGCGGCGGACCGGCCGGGTACAGAGCACGGCGGTCAGCACGACCGCGAACGCGATCATGGCGGCCACCCCGAGCGGGTTGACCAGCTGGTCGTGGAAGCGCTCGACGACCTTCACCACGAAGCCGTGCAGCAGGTACGCGTAGATGGTGGCCGCGCCGAGCGCGGTGAACCAGGTCCGGCGCGAGGTGGTGATCGCCAGGAAGGCGGCCACCAGGAGGGCCCCCACCAGCAGCATGGCCAGCCGGATGAGGCTGCCGGTGACGTCGTCCACGCCGATCGCGGTGTTGGCGTGCCGCCACCGGATCCACTCGGTCTTCACCCCTCGGTGCACGAGGAACGCCAGCCCCAGCCCGGCCACCAGGATCACCGCGCCGGTCAGCCGCACCCAGCGCCTGCGCAGGAACGCGAAGTGCTCCGGCTTGAGCATGAGCCCGAGCACGTAGAACGGCAGCAGGCCCATGGTGCGGTTCATGGACAGCTCGTCGGGCAGGTTGCTGGTGCCGGACAGGATCGAGATGCCCACCGCCCAGGCCAGCGGCCAGCGCAGCTGGAACCAGACCGGGGTGGAGAGCCGCCACAGGAACAGCGACATCAGGAACCAGGTCAGGTAGTACGGGTCCAGCAGGCTGATCTCGAACTTCCCGTACAGGAAGTAACGCGGCAGCGAGTAGGCGATCTCGAAGATGACGTACGGCACCGCCAGGCCGGTGATCAGCTTCCGCGCCCGCAGGATGGTGAAGTTCCTGGACAGATAGCCGCTGATCACGATGAACAGCGGCATGTGGAACAGGTAGACGAAGAAGTAGATCGCGTGCGCCGCCTGCACGTCCCGCAGGTCCTCGATCAGGTGCCCCGCCACCACCATCACGATCGCCAGGAACTTCGCGTTGTCCAGGAACGGGTCCCGCTCCTTCGGCTGCGCCGGGGTCGCGGGGCCGTCGGTGGCCGTGCCGTCCCGGGGAGCGGGCGTGCCGAGCGGTAAGGACGACGGGTCGGAAGGCCCGGGCGAGGCCCCGGGGACGGTGGTGGCCGAGGACGGGGAAGGTGAAGGTACTGGCGGGGTCACCCGCCGGACCATAGAACAGGCCGCCTAACGCCGTCCCAACTTCAGCCGAACAGTGGCGGTCAGGATCCGGGGAGTTCCGTGAGCTCCGCGCTCACCTTCCACAGGGACTCGGCCAGCACGGGGTCGCTCATCACCCGGCTCGTCCGCGCGGGACGGCTGTTCCTGAAGTACCGGCCCGGGTGCCGCAGCCCGGCCTCACTCGTGGCCAGATAGGTCAGCCGCGCGGCGCCGATCTCCGGGGACGCGGCGATGCCCGGGAGGAGGAACAGGCGCATCATGAAAGTTCCAGTGGCGAAGCCCGTACGGTTGATCCCCGGATGGAAGCAGGTGGCGGCGACCCCGCGGGCGGCCAGGGCCACGGTGAACAGGATGTTGGCCTGCTTGCTGTCCCCGTACTGCATCCAGCCGTTCCACCGGCGCCGGGAACGCGATAAATCCGAAACGTCGATCCTGCCGGTCCGCGCGGCCATGGAGGACGTCGTCACCACCCGCCCCACCCGGTCCAGCAGCAGGTTGGTGAACAGGAACGGCGACAGGTGATTGACCTGGATTATCAGCTCGTGCCCGTCGGGGGTTAACTGCCGCGACGGCACCATCACGCCGGCGTTGTTCACCAGCACGTCCACCTGGGGGTGCCGCTCCAGGATTTCGGCCGCCGCCCGGCGTACCTCCGTGAAGGATGAGAAATCGGCCGAAACCACCTCTGGCTGACGGCCCGAAATCGCCGCGACACGCTCGGCCACCGAGCCCAGCCGGTCGGCCGATCGGCCGACGAGAACAAGTTGGTGCCCTTTTTGCGCGAGATCAAGGGCGGCAGCTGCGCCGATTCCGGCACTTGCCCCGGTGATCACAGTAATCATCAGTTCCTCCACTGCGCCAGAACAGTATCGGTGCTAGTCTCCTGTGCGATCTTCCGGAGGTGCATTTCCCCCCAAATGCGGTGTGAGCCTCCACACGCTGCACTGGAGTGGCCATGGGTTCAAGAAACCGGTCGATTCGGTTCAAGATCTTCTTGCTGCTGCTCTTACCCTTGCTGACCCTGAGTGCTTTGTGGGGATTCGTCCTCAACCTCACCATCGGCGATGGATTAGCCCTCCTCCGAGCCAACACCCTGTACGAGACCATCGGTATCACATCTACCGATCTTGGTATCCGGATTCAGGAAGAACGGGCGCTCACCGCCGACGTGCTCAGCTCGGGCCAGACCAGTTCGGCCGCGCTCAGCGAGAGCCAGGCCCGCACCAGCTCTGCGGTGGACGCCTTCACCAAGGCCGCCGCCGCCCCCGCCACCCGCTCCGCGATGAGCGAGGAGCTGCACGCCCCCCTCGACAACCTGATCTCCAGCCTGGACGGCCTGCCCTCCATCCGGGACGCGGTGGCTCTCGGCAAGGCCTCCCGCCTGGACGCCGTCAAGGCCTACAACGGGGTCATGGACGAGCTCTTCCGGGTCTACGACCGGCTCGTCTCGGTGCCGGACCTGAGCATCTTCCAGCAGGCCAGCGCCATGCAGGCGATGGGCAACGCGCACGAGATGATCACCCGCGAGGACGCGCTGATCCGGGGCGCGCTGGTCAAGGGCAAGCTCTCCGCCGAGGAGCACAACGCCTTCGGCGAGTGGGTGGCCACCCGGCACTTCCTCTACCAGAAGAACCTGCCGGTGCTGGAAGGCGACATGCGGGCGCCGTACGAGACGGTGCTCAACTCCGACCTGTTCACCCAGTTCCAGATGCTGGAAGGGCAGATCGTCAACCAGGTCAGGTCCGGCGGGCCACTCCCCGCCGAGGCGGGCAAGTGGAAGACCACGGTGGACAGCCTGATCGTCCGGCTGGACGACGCGCGCATCCGCTCCTCGGACGCCCTGACCGCCAGCGCCACCTCGGTGGCCACCGGCATCATGGCCCGCATCGCGGTGGCCGGCGGGCTCGGCCTGGTGGCCGTGGTGGCCACCATCATCTTCTCGGTGCGGTTCGGCCGCCGCCTGGTCCGCGACCTGGCCGGGCTCCGGCACGCCGCCCTGGAACTGGCCGACGTACGGCTCCCGCGCGTGGTCAGCCGCCTCCGCAAGGGCGAGGACGTCGACGTGGAGGCCGAGGCGCCGCCGATCACCGCCGGCGGCTCCAGCGAGGTCGCGGACGTGGCGCACGCGTTCAGCTCGGTGCAGCGCACGGCGGTGGAGGCCGCCGTGGGGCAGGCCCGGCTGCGCCGCGGCGTCAACCACGTCTTCCTCAACCTGGCCCGGCGCAAGCAGAGCCTGCTCCACCGCCAGCTCACCCTGCTCGACTCCATGCAGCGCCGGGCCACCGAGCCGGAGGCCCTGGAGGACCTGTTCCGGCTGGACCACCTGACCACCCGGATGCGCCGCCACGCGGAGGGCCTGATCATCCTCTCCGGCGCCGCCCCCGGCCGCTCCTGGCGCAAGCCGGTGCCGATCGTGGACGTGGTCCGCGCGGCGGTGGCCGAGGTGGAGGACTTCACCCGGGTGAACGTGCTGCCGATGCCGGACACCTCGGTGGCGGGCGCCTCGGTGGCCGACCTCATCCACCTGGTGGCCGAGCTCATCGAGAACGCCACGATCTTCTCCCCGCCGCAGACCAAGGTGCAGGTCAGGGGTGAGATGGTGGCCAACGGGCTGGTGCTGGAGGTGGAGGACCGCGGCCTCGGGCTCGCCCCAGAGGAGTACGCCGAGATCAACGCCAGGCTGGCCACGCCGCCCGAGTTCGACCTGGCCGACAGCGACCGGCTGGGCCTGTTCGTGGTCGGCCAGCTGGCCGCCCGGTACAACATCAGCGTGGTGCTCCGCTCCTCCCCGTACGGGGGCACCACGGCGATCGTGCTGGTGCCCCGGTCCCTGGTGGCCGAGGACGGGTCCCCGGCCGCCATCCCCCCGGTCACCGTCACCGCGACGGTGCTGCCCGCGCAGGCGATCACCTCACCGGAGGAGCCCGGCGACGACCGGTCCGGGCCCGACACCTCCCCGTTCTTCACCCCCGCCGCGCTGCGCACCGAGCCGGTGCCGCCCGCGCCCCGCAACGACGGTCTTTCTGTGGTGCCGGAGCGCGGCTCCGGCGGGCCGCCGGCGCTGCCGTCCCGGCGGCGCACCAGCCCGCGCCCCAGGCCCGAGAAGATCGAGAAGACGGAAACGCCCGCGCCCGCTCCGGTGACGCCCGCGCCGAGCCACACCGGCTCGGTGGCCAGCGGCACCCACGCGGGCCTGCCACGCCGGGTCCGCCAGTCGCACCTGGCCCCCCAGCTGAAGGAACGGGCGCAACCCCTGTCCGCACCCACGGAGCCCGCCGCCCCCGCCGCCCCGGCGGAGCGCTCACCCGAGCAGGCGCGCGCGATGTTCTCCGCCTTCCAGGCGGGTTCGCGGCGCGGCCGCGAGGATGCAGACTACGCAGATACAAACAGCGGCGAGACCACCAACGGCGAGAAGGGCGAGGAATGACCGGGAAAGTTACTGCGTCCGGCGAGCTGAACTGGTTGCTCGACGACCTCATCAGCAGGGTCGGCGCGGTTCGGCAGGCGGTGATCCTGTCCACGGACGGGCTCGTCGTCGGCGCGTCGCAGGGACTGGCCCGCGAGGACGCCGAGCACCTGGCCGCCGTGGCCGCCGGATTCCAGAGCCTGGCCCGCGGCGCGGGCCGTCACTTCGCCGGCGGCGAGGTACGCCAGACCATCGTGGAGATGGAGGCGGCCTTCCTGTTCGTCACCGCCGCCGGGCAGGGCACCTGCCTGGCCGTGCTGGCCGCCTCCGACGCGGACGTCGGGCACATCGCCTACGAGATGGCGATGCTGGTGAAGCGGGTCGGACAGCACATATCCACAACTCCCCGGCGGAACTTGCCATGACGCCCCCGGAGTGGCTGGACGACGATGCCGGGCCGGTGGTCCGGCCCTATGCTCTCACCCGGGGGCGGGCGCGCTCCTCTGCCGACGACCTGGACCTCATCGCCATGGTCACGGCCAGCGGGAACGCCCCACGGGACCCGGCGGAGATCAGCCCAGAACAGTGGCGCATCCTGGACATCACCGCCAGGGCCACTTCGGTCGTGGACATCGCCTCCGACCTGGACCTCGCCATCGGCGTGGTCCGGGTGCTCCTCGGCGACCTCCAGGACCAGGGGCTGATCCGGGTACGTCCTCCGGCTCAGGTCGCGCCGCTGCCCAGCGAGCGCATTCTCAAGGAAGTGATCAATGGCCTTCGCGCCCTCTGACGAGCCGGTCGCTCTGAAGATTCTCGTCGCCGGCGGCTTCGGCGTCGGCAAGACCACGCTGGTCGGCGCGATCAGTGAGATCCGCCCGCTGCGCACCGAGGAGGTCCTCTCCGACCGCGGCGTCGGGGTGGACGACGTGGGCGGCGTCGAAGCCAAGACGACGACCACCGTCGCCATGGACTTCGGCCGGATCACCATCCGCGAGGGCCTGGTGGTCTACCTGTTCGGCACGCCCGGCCAGGAGCGGTTCTGGTTCATGTGGGACGAGTTGAGCTACGGCGCGCTGGGCGCCGTGGTGATCGCCGACACCCGCCGGCTGACCGACTGCTTCCCGTCCATCGACTACTTCGAGCAGCGCGGCACCCCGTTCATCGTGGCGGTCAACTGCTTCGACGGCGCCGAGCGGTACGAGCCGGACGACGTGCGCATCGCGCTGGACCTGGACCCCGAGGTGCCGGTGCTGCTCTGCGACGTGCGCCGCCGGGCCTCCGCCAAGGTGGTCCTGATCACGCTCGTCGAGCACGCGCTGAAGACGCTGACGGCGGCCCAGCGCTGAAGCCGTCGCCCCGCGGCGCTGAAAGGCGCGCTGCGGGGCGTTTGATGCCTGTCGTGACTGCCGGGTACCACAGAGGCCCGATACCCCTTCAGGGGTCAAATCATCACGTGTTGCTCGGGGTTGCCGACGAAGCAGAACTGGGCGTTGCGGGTCAGCTTGTAGTCGGCCGCCTGCCAGGTGTGCGCCTGGGCGTCCGAGCCGCGCATGTAGACGAAGTTGAACCGGTCGGCCGAGTAGATCCGCACCCCGTCCTCCTTCAGCCGCCGTACCAGCCGGGTGTCCTCGCCCGCGTTGACCGCCTCGAAGGCGTACGAGCGGAGCAGGCCGGCCCTGGCCAGGATGGTGGCGCCCTGGACCAGGTGGGCGTACCGGTGCTCCAGGCCCGGCAGCCGGTAGACGGTCTCGTTCCGGTCGGGGAAGTAGGTGTAGTGGGCGCCCTTGCCCACCAGCTCCGCGTCCGCGTAGTCGAAGGCGCGGACCAGGTCGTACAGGTAGTACTCGCCGTAGAGGTTGTCGTCGTCCATCTTGGAGATCAGCTCGCCCTCGGCCTGGGCGATGCCGAGGTTGAGCACCTCGCCGAGGGTGAAGTGCGGCGGCGCGGTGAGCACCTTGACCGCCGGGACACCGGCCGCCAGCGCCTTGTCCCTGATCACGCCGGGGTCCTCGGAGAGCCCGTGCAGCACCAGGATGAGCTCCAGGTTCCGGTGCCGCTGCCGCGCCACCTGGCTGATCGCGTGCTCCAGCTGCCCGGCCCGGTTGGTCGGCAGCACCACCGAGACGCTGTACGACCGGGGCGCGACCGGCTTCCCCAGGCCGCGCAGGATCTGGTCCACCCGGTGCGCGAACAGGTGCTTGTCGAACACCTCGCGCATGGCCAGATGCCCCTGCCTGGCCCGCAGCTCCGGGCTGTTGATCATGTACAGCGCCCGGTTGTAGGCCTCCTCCGGCGAGTGCGCCACCGGGATCAGCTCCCCGAAGGTCTCCTCGATCGCCCGTGACCAGCCGGAGAGCACCGTGGTCGAGCAGGCCGACAGCTCGAAGACCCGCCGGGCGCACATGGTCGGTGAGTCGATCACCGAGTTCACGTTGAGGAAGACCTTGTACATCTTGTACGCGGCGAGCATCTGCTCGTAGGGCAGCTCGCCCACGATGTGCGGCCGGTACTCCTCCGGCCAGGCGTACTTGTCGGCGACCGTGCCGTTCCTGGCGAAGATGTGCAGGCCCAGCTCGCGGGCGGGAGCCAGCACGGTCTCCATCTGCTCGCGCCGCTCGGGGTGCTTGTCGCGGAAGTACATGCCGCCGAACACGATGTCGTACGTCCGGCCCTGCTTGGTCTGGACCGGGTTGTGGATCCGGGGCTGGGCCGCGAACTGCAGCACATCAACCCGGTCATGCCCCAATACCTCGCGGTACTTGGGGATCATGTCGCCGTCGCAGGTGTAGACGACGTCGAAGAGCTTGGCCGTGTCGATGAAGAAGTCGAAGTTGGGCGGGTCCTCCTTGTTCCAGAAGACCGTCGGGATGCCCTCCGCCCTGCACCAGGCCACCAGGTCGCGCAGCTCCTGCTTGGGGGCGTTGGTGCCGGTCATCTGGTAGCGCCAGCGGCCCTGGTTCCCGTGCCAGGCCGACTCGCAGAACAGCAGGTCGGGACGCTTCTCGGCGAAGATCTCCGGCCAGTCCTGGAGCCCGAACTCGATCTGGTCCCACTCGTACTTGAAGGCCATCCGGGAGAAGTCGTCCAGGATCACCGCGACCTTCAGGTCGGGCCGGTTGATCATGCCCTCCGGCCACTGCAGGGTCGGGATCTTGACCTCGGGGCCCTTCTGCTCGGCCTGGGCCGCCGCCTCCACCACCGAGAGGGGCGCCTTGGGGCTCTTGCGGCCCTTCATCGCCTTGCTCAGGTCCCGGGGGAGCCGGACGAACTTGGCCGGTTTGGCCGCCCCGGTGAGCGCCTGGGCCACCCGGTACGGCCGCTGCGTCTGGGTGGCCTTCAGCTTCCAGATGGCGTACTCGGCCCGCGCCTCCTGGACGGCGAGCTTCTTCTCCAGTTCCCGGATGCGCTGCTCGTAGCGCTCGACGACCTTGCGCTCCTCGGGCAGCCAGTTCACCGGCCCGAGGCGCTGGAACCGGGGCTCGTCGAAGGTCTCGTCGCTGTCAGCCATGCCCCGCCCTTGCTCTTTGTCGCCCAAGCTCGATCATCCAGGATCAGCATCGTACGGCGCTAACCCTGGACATTTGGTCGTTTTGACCGAATTAGCCTGCGATACCGCGGGATGCCGGGGCGAGGTTGTCCCCCCGCAGCCAGGCCGCGATCACCCGCGCGATCCGGATTCCCGACTTGCCGTCCCAGAGCGGCGGCAGCTCCTCGCTCGGGGTCGTCGCGCCGTCCGCCAGCGCCTTCGCCGCCGCCGCGGGCAGCTGGGCGGGGGTCACCAGCCGGTTGGTCCCGTGGGTCACGGTGATCGGCCGCTCGGTGTTGGGCCGCACGGTCAGGCACGGCACGCCGAGCACGGTGGTCTCCTCCTGCACGCCGCCGGAGTCGGTCACCACCAGCGCGGACCCCCGTACCAGGGAGAGGAAGTCCAGGTACCCGAGCGGGTCGACGATGCTGAGGCCCGGCCGGTCCACCAGACCGGCGTCGGCCAGCCGCTGCCGTCCGCGCGGGTGCAGCGGCACGAACACCGGCAGCTGCTCGGCCACCCCGAGGACCGCGTCCACCAGTTCCTTGGCCGCCTCCGGCGCGTCCACGTTGCCGGGCCGGTGCAGGGTGGCCACCGCGTACCGGCCGAAGGCGCCCAGCCGCTCCTGCACGGGGGCCGGGTCCAGCTTGGGCAGTGCGGCCAGCAGGCTGTCGATCATCGAGTTGCCGACCAGGTGCACCCGGTCGGCCGGCACGCCCTCCCTGGCCAGGTGGGAGAGGCCGTCGGGGGAGGTGACGAAGAGCAGGTCGGCCAGCGCGTCGGTGACGATGCGGTTGATCTCCTCCGGCATGCTCCGGTCGAAGGAGCGCAGGCCCGCCTCCACGTGCGCGGTCGGCACGCCCAGCTTGGCGCAGACCAGGATGGCGGCCAGCGTGGAGTTGACGTCGCCGTACACCACGACCAGGGAGGGCTTCTCCCGGAGCACGACCTCCTCCAGACCGGCCAGCAGCGCGGCGGTCTGCTGCGCGTGGCTCCCGGAGCCGACGCCCAGATTGGCGATGGGCTCGGGCAGCCCCAGGTCGGCGAAGAAGACGTCCGACATCAGCACGTCGTAGTGCTGGCCGGTGTGCACGATTCCCTGCCTGACCCCCAGCTCCGCCAGACCGGTCACCACCGGGGCCGCTTTGGGGAAGTTGGGCCGAGCACCCAGAACATGCAGGACGTAACTATCCTGAAGCCGAGGATCCCGCATTTGACCTTGTCTTTCTTCTGGGACTGGGGCAAACGTTGCCTATGGTACGGTCACGCCGTGGTAAGCGAGGCCAACAAGCCAACGAAGGTGTCAGCCAAGAAGGCGCGTGCCGGTGTGGGCGGTCTTCTGCGGGGATTCGTGAAGAACCCGGTCATCGTTTCTCGGGTCGTGGTGGGCAAGGTCAAGTCCGACCCGATGCGGGTCGCGCAGGCCGCCGCCGACGCCATGCCGGCCCGGATGCGGCCGCTGGTCGGCCGGGTCGCCTGGCCGGTGGCACGGTACGCCCGGGTGACCATCCGCAAGATCGTCCGCCGGATGGCCGACGGGCCGCTGGAGGCTGCCAAGGGGCACTGGGAGGCCGGGAAGATCACCAAGGCCATCGAGGTGCTCCAACCGCACACCCGGTGGCCGTTCATCCGGCGGCGCATCGCGTACTACGAGGGTGAGCTGGCCGCCATCGGGGAGAACCCGATCCCGCCCAAGGCCAAGGTGATCATGGGCGAGCGGGTGTCCGGCCGGGTGCTGCACATGGTGACCAACGCCCTGCCGTACACGCAGGCGGGGTACACCGTGCGCACCCACCGCATCGTCACCGCGCAGCAGGCGGCCGGGCTCGATCCCCACGTCGTCACCAGCTGGGGCTGGCCGATGCTCCAGGGGCACACCGACGCCACGCCGTACGAGGAGATCGACGGCATCCCGTACCGGCGGCTGCTGCCCAGCGGCGAGGTGCCGTTCGAGAGCCGGGGCCGCATGATCCGCGGCGCGGCGGACGTCACCGAGCTGGTCCGCCAGCTCCGCCCGCAGGTGCTGCACGCGGCCACCGACCACCGCAACGGCTCGGTCGCCCTGGCCGTGCGCGAGCGCACGAACACGCCCTTCCTGTACGAGGTGCGCGGCTTCCTGGAGGAGACCTGGACCTCCAGGGACCCCAAGCGGGTGGGCAGCGAGCGCCACCTGCTCCAGAAGGCCCGCGAGGCGCACATCATGCGCTCGGCCGACGCGGTGGTGACGCTGGCCGAGACCATGGTGGCCGAGATCGTCGAGCGCGGCGTGCCCAGGGAGCGCATCTACCTGGCCCCCAACGCGGTGGACGACGCGCTGCTCACCGCCGACTACGACGGCCGCGCGCTCCGCCACGAGTACGGCATCGGCGACGACGAGATCGTGGTCGGCTCGGTCTCCAGCATCGTCGGCTACGAGGGCTTCGCCACCCTGATGAGCGCCGCCGCGCTGCTCAAGTCGACCGGCGCCCCCGTACGGGTGCTGCTGGTCGGGGACGGCGCCGAGCGGCCCGCGCTGCTCCAGCAGGTGCAGAAGCTGGGCATCGGCGACATCGCGGTGTTGCCGGGCCGGGTCGGCCCCGAGGAGGCGCTCCAGGCCCAGGCTGCCATCGACATCTTCGTCTGCCCCCGCGAGGACCTCCAGGTGACCCGTCTGGTCACCCCGCTCAAGCCGGTGGAGGCGATGGCCCTGGGCAAGCCCGTGGTGCTCAGCGACCTGCCCGCGCTCAGCGAGCTGGTCGGCTCGGACGGCGCGGGCCTGCTGGTGCCCGCGGGCAGCCCCGAGGAGCTCGCCAAGGCTCTGGCGGCGCTCCGCGACGATCCAGACCGCCGCCGGGAGATGGGCGAAGCCGGTCGGGCCGAAGTTGCCGCGAAACGCACGTGGAGCAGCCTCGCCAAGACCTATGGTGAAATTTACGAATCGATCGCCAGCAAGTGAGTTGAACCGAAGAGGCCTGATGTCCGCCGGATGTGGTGCATCAGGCATCCTTGGTGCCGAGTTGAGATAGCCTTTGCGACCATGACGTGTTGTTCCCGCTCCCAGGTCTCATCGTGACCAGCTTCGATCTAACGATCATCGGGCTGGGCTACGTGGGCATGCCGCTGGCCAAAGAGGCCGTCGCGGCAGGTCTCCGGGTGGCCGGGCTCGACGTGGATCCGCGCAAAGTAGCCGCCCTCAACGAGGGCAGGTCCTATATCGACGACCTGACCGACGCCGACCTCGACACGATGCTCGGCAACGGATTCATCGCCTCGCTGGACCCGGAGATCCTGGCGCGGTCGAGCACGATCGTCATCTGCGTGCCGACGCCCCTGGACGATGACCACCGTCCCGACCTGTCGGCCGTGGAGGGTGCCACCGCCACGGTCGCCGCGCACCTGCGGCCCGGCACCCTGGTGGTGCTGGAGTCCACCACCTGGCCCGGCACCACCGACGAGGTGGCCCGCCCCATCCTGGAGCAGTCGGGCCTGGTCGCGGGAACCGACTTCCACCTGGCCTTCTCCCCGGAGCGCATCGACCCGGGCAACCCCAAGTACGGCCTGCGCAACACCCCGAAGGTGGTCGGCGGCTACACGCTGGCCTGCCGGGACCGGGCGCAGGCGTTCTACTCCCAGTTCGTGGAGCGGGTGGTCCCGGTCAGCGGCACCCGCGAGGCCGAGATGGCCAAGCTGCTGGAGAACACCTACCGGCACGTCAACATCGCCCTGGTCAACGAGATGGCGATCTTCTGCGACGAGCTCGGGGTGAACCTCTGGGAGGCCATCGAGGCGGCGGCCACCAAGCCGTTCGGCTTCCAGAAGTTCCTGCCGGGGCCGGGGGTGGGCGGGCACTGCATTCCGGTGGACCCGTCGTACCTGTCCTACACGGTGCGCAAGCTCGGATACCCCTTCCGGTTCGTGGAACTGGCGCAGGAGATCAACGAGCGCATGCCGTCGTACGTGGTGGCCCGGGTGCAGCGGCTGCTCAACCGGCACCGCAAGGCGGTCAACGGATCGAAGGTGCTGTTGCTCGGCGTGACCTACAAACCGGATATCGCCGATGAACGGGAGACACCCGCCATACCGGTGGCCGAGGCGCTCCGGGAGCTCGGGGCGGACATCGCCTTCTGCGACCCGCACGTCAAGGGGTGGTCGGTGGACGGCGTGCCGGTGCCACGCGAGGAGGACCTCGCGGCAGCCGTCGAGGAAGCGGACGTGACGGTGCTGCTCCAGCAGCACTCCGCGTTCGACCTGGAACTCGTCGAGCGGCGGGGCCGCCTGGTGCTCGACACTCGTGGCGTGCTCGCCACGAGCGAACGCGTCGAGCGGCTGTAGGGAGGCCAGTCGCGTGCACGTGCTCGTCATGACGGTGGTGCACCACCCTGAGGACGCCCGGATCCTGCACCGGCAGATAAGGGCACTCGTCGACGCCGGTCATGAGGTCACGTACGCGGCGCCGTACACGGCTCGCGGAGTGGTCCCCCGGTCCTGGGTGAACGGGGTGGACCTGCCGCGGGCGGCGGAGCGACGGCGGGTCACCGCCGTGCGGGCCGCCAGGAAGCTGTTCAGGAGCATGCGCGGCAAGGTGGACCTGGTCCTGATCCACGACCCCGAGCTGCTGTTCGCCGTGGCCGGGGTGCGCAACCGGCCCCCGGTGGTCTGGGACGTGCACGAGGACACCCCGGCCACGCTCTCACTGAAGCCCTGGCTGCCGGCCTTCCTCCGGCCGCCGACCCGGTTCCTGGCCCGGCTGCTGGAAGGCACGGCCGAGCGCCACATGCACCTGCTGCTGGCCGAGACCGCCTACGCCGGCCGGTTCCGGGAGGCCCACCTGGTGGTGCCGAACGAGACCTGGGTGCCGGACAACGTCAGCGCGCCCGGCGACGACCGGGTGGTCTACCTGGGCTGGCTCTCCGAGGCCCGGGGCGTGCGTGAGGCGGTCGAGGTGGGCCGCCTGCTCCGGCCGCACCGGGTGGCGGTGGAGCTGATCGGGTACGCCGACCCCCAGACCCGGCCGCTGCTGGCCGATGCGGTGGCCGAGGGGCTGCTGGAGTGGCGCGACTTCATGCCCAACGACGAGGCGCTCAAGCGGCTGGACGGCGCGCTGGCCGGACTCTCCCTGCTGCACGACGAGCCGAACTACCGGCACTCCATGCCCACCAAGATCGTGGAGTACATGGCGCACGGCATACCGGTGATAACCACGCCGTCCCCCCGCGCGGTGGAGCTGGTGGAGCGTTACCAGAGCGGCGTGGTGGTGCCCTGGCAGGATCCGCAGGCGGTGGCCAAGGCGGTGCTCTCGCTGCGGGACAACGTCGAGGAGCGCCGGGGCGCGGGCGCGCGTGGCTACGCCGCGGCCCGGGCCAACCACCACTGGCCCAACTCGGCGCGCCGTTTCGTGGCCCAACTTGAAGCATGGGCGGCCAACCCGCGATCCTGATATTTGCCGACAAATGCCGATAATGCCGAATACGTCTGGGGTGACGGTGTGCGCTGGCTGGCTCTAGTTCTCGGTGTCGCGATACTCGGCGGGGTGGCGTCCGTCGTGCTCGCGCTCAACGAACCGGATACCCCGCGCGCCTCCCACGTCGGCAGCACGGCGCCCTCCTCGCCACAGCCCGGCGAGTCCCCTCCGGCCGACAAGTTCACCGACCCCTGTGGAACGTTCGACACCAACGTCACGACTCCGTACGCGATCACCGGCTACTGGGTGGTGCCCACCGCCGACCGCTGCAACTGGCGGCGCCAGCTGGAGGCCATCCACCACGTCGGCGGCGACACCGTGGTCCGCATCGGCTTCGGCCTCAAGCCGCGCCAGGTCAACGCCAAGGGCCAGATCCTGGAGGAGGCCTCCGGGAACGAGACCCCGTTACCCGACCAGCGGTACGCGTACTGCGTGGAGGACGGCGTGCCGTGCGCCAAGGCCGCCGAGAACGAGCTGAAAGCCGCCAACCCCGGCAACCGCATCAGCTGGAACTTCGTCTACCGCACCGACGAGCAGTACGGCGACGGCGTGTTCCGCTGCCCCCAGTACGAGCGCAAGATCGTGGTCGGCGACAAGGTGTTCTTCCGCCTGATCGCCTCCGAGGACGGCTCCGACGACGCCACCTGCGACTTCACCTCCGCGGGCAAGGGCTACCACCTGATCCTGATCTCCGCCGGGACCACCGACAGCCTCACCGAACTGCTCGACCTGGGCGACCGGTTCGGCATCCAGGTCTTCCCCGCGCTGCCGCTGGCCCCCCGCGACCCCACCGGCGCCACCAAGGCCAACCCCCGGCACGTCGGCACGCTGACCACCCTCACCCGGCGCATCCTGCAGGACTACGGCGACCGGTTCACCGGCCGCAAGTCGTTAGGCGGCGTCTACCAGCCGTTCGAGCTGCAGATCCGGGACTGGGCCGAGCCGGAGAACGTGCCCACCCTCCAGGTCTACGCCGAGCAGCACCGGATCGTGGAGCAGGAACTGCCCGGCAAACCCATCCTGGTCAGCCCGTACCTGGACGCGCGGCGGCGGGTGCAGTACACCTCCACCCCCAAGCAGGTGGCCGCCGGGTTCAAGGCGCTGGCCAGGACCGGCGTCGGCATCATCGCGCCGCAGGACAGCCGGGGCACCGGCAAGGTCGGCCTGTTCTGGCCCAACTGGAAGAACAAGCCGGTGGACGAGCGGCTCAAGCCGGTGGTGGGCGAGAGCACGTACAACACGGCCTACTACGGCGGCACCCGGGACTACTACCGGGAGATGTCCCAGGCCCGCAAGGAGCTGCTGGAGGAGGGCATCGAGGTCCGGCTCTGGGCCAACGTGGAGTCCTTCGAGCCGTCGGCCACCGAACGCTGCGGCACCCAGGGCACCCGGGGGCGCACCGACAAGCCTCGGATGGACACCGCCGTGACCCTGGTCGGCCCGTACGTGGAGAAGATCATCTCCTACATGTGGACCGACTTCTACACCTGCGGCTCGCCCTCCCTCTCCGAGGAGATCGCCCGCGACTGGGACCGGCCCGTGGCCATCCAGGCCATCCGCGAGAAGCGCCAGATCCAGGACGGCCTGGAGATCCGCGGCTACCACATGCAGGACGCCAAGGTCACCCTGAGCTGGCCCGGCCTGGAGACCCCCCGCGTCGTGGACTCGGCCACGGTCGGCTGGTACGACCCCACCCCCCTCCCGGACCTCCCGGAGACGGTGGGCCGTATCTGGATCCCCGTGGACTGGGCCTCGGTTCCCGACGGCGTCTGGGTCCGGGTGGACGTGACCTCCGCCGACGGCCGCAAGGCCGCCGAGTCCGTCTACTTTCACCACGAGTGATCCACACACCGTTGATCCACACAACGTGTAACGTGGCCGCCATGGTGCCACGCATTCCGGTCAGCGTGGATCTCGTGGTGCTCACCGTACGGTCCCAGCAGCTGAGCGCCCTGGTCTGGAAACGCGACCGCCCGCCGTACGCGGGTCTGTGGGCGCTCTCCGGCGGCTTCATCCAGCTGGAGGAGGACCTCCCCGCGGCCGCCGCCCGAGTCCTGGCCGAACGAGCCGGCCTGCCCGGCGCCCCCGTGCACCTGGAGCAGCTCCAGACCTACGGCTACCCCGACCGCGACCCCCGCCAGCGCGTCGTCTCCGTCGCCTACCTCGGCCTGGCCCCCGACCTCCCCGCCTCCACCGAGGCCCACATGAGCTGGCAGCCCGTCTCCGCCCTCACCGAGATGGCCTTCGACCACCGCCGCATCGTGCTGGACGGCATCGAACGCGCCCGCGGCAAACTCGAATACACCTCCCTGGGCGCCGCCTTCTGCCCCGAGGAGTTCACCGTCGCCGAACTCCGCCGCGTCTACGAAATCGTCTGGGGCCGCCCCCTGGACCCCCGCAACTTCCACCGCAAGGTCACCAAGACCGAGGGCTTCCTCATCCCCACCGGCCGAACCACCACCCGCGACGGCGGCCGCCCCGCCATGCTCTACCGCCGCGGCCCGGCGGTCCTCCTGCATCCACCCATGCTGCGCTTGTGAATTCCACGCGTTGTCGATCCGGGGGCGGGCCGTTCGTGTAGCTGGTGACGGGCCGGCGACGGGCTGGCCCCGCACGCGAGGAGAACGCGATGGGCAAGCTCGTGGTGGTTGAGAGCGTGACGCTCGACGGGGTCATGCAGGCACCCGGCGGGACCGATGAGGACACCCGGGGTGACTTCCCGTACGGCGGCTGGGCCCACCCGTACGCCGACCGCGTCATGGCCGAGACGATGGGCAAGGGGATGGGCGAGGACGGCGCGATGCTGTTCGGCCGGCGCACGTATGAGCAGTTCCACGGTTTCTGGTCGAAGCAGACCGATGGGAACCCGTACACCGAGGTGCTCAACCGCAAGCACAAGTACGTCGCCTCGCGGCGCCTGTCCGAGCCCCTGCCCTGGCAGAACTCGTCCCTGCTGAAGGGCGAGGCGACGCAGGCCGTGGCCGCGTTGAAGCGCGACGTCGAGGGCGATCTGGTCGTGCTCGGCAGCGGCGAGCTCGTGCGGTCGCTGGCCACGGCCGGCCTGGTCGACGTCTTCACGGTGTCCATCCACCCGCTCACGCTGGGGACGGGGACGAAGCTGTTCGCCGAGGGCAAGCCCGGATACGGCACGTTCGAGCTGGTCGGGGCCGTACCGACGACGACCGGCGTGATCATCGCCACCTACCGCCCGGCCGCCTGAGAGAATCGTGTGGCATGAGGCAGTACCTGCTCAGCGTCTACCAGCCCGACGGCGACCCACCTCCGCCGGAAGTCCTCGCCCCGATCATGGCCGATCTCGGCGCCCTGGCCGAAGAGATGCGGGCCGCCGGCACCTGGGTCTTCTCCGTCGGCCTCCACCCGGCCGGCACCGCGACGGTCGTCCGCGACCGCGACGGCGAAGCACTGCTCACCGACGGCCCCTTCACCGAGGGCAAAGAGCACCTCGGCGGCTTCACCGTCATCAACGCGCCCGACCTCGACGCCGCCTTGGCGTGGGCCGCCAGGATGGCCCGCGCCGCCACGCTGCCGGTCGAGGTGCGGCCCATCGCATGAGCGCCGATGTCGAGCGCGTCTTCCGTAAGGAGTACGGCCGCGCGGTCGCCGTCCTCGTCCGCGTCTTCGGTGACATCGACGTCGCCGAGGACGCGGTCCAGGACGCGTTCGCCACGGCCGTGCGGCGCTGGCCGGTCGACGGGGTGCCGCCCAGCCCGGCCGGCTGGATCATCACCACCGCCCGCAACCGGGCGATCGACCGGCTGCGCCGCGAGTCGACGCGGGCCGACCGGCACGCCGAGGCGCTGTTGTTGCGGGCGTCCGACGACGCTCCCGATCCCGGGCAGGAAGGTCCGGTGCGCGACGACCGGCTCCGCCTGATCTTCATCTGCTGCCATCCCGCGCTCGCGCCCGCCACCCGCGTCGCGCTCACGCTCCGGCTGCTCGGCGGGCTCACCACCGCGGAGATCGCGCGCGCGTTCCTCGTGCCCGAGCCGACCATGGCCCAGCGACTCGTCCGGGCCAAGGGCAAGATCCGCGACGCCGGCATCCCGTACCGCGTGCCCCGCGACGCCGACCTTCCCGACCGCCTCCGCGCGGTCCTCGCCGTCGTCTATCTGATCTTCAACGAGGGCTACACCGCGAGCTCCGGTGACGAACTCGCCCGCGACGACCTGAGCGCCGAGGCCGTACGGCTCGGCCGTCTGCTCGCGGCACTGATGCCCGATGAGCCGGAGGTGCTCGGCCTGCTCGCACTGATGCTGCTGATCGAGTCGCGACGACCGGCCCGCACGGACCCCGGCGGCGGCCTCGTCCGCCTCGCCGAACAGGACCGCACGCTCTGGGACCAGAAGCTGATCGCAGAGGGCCAGGATCTGCTCAGGCGGTGCCTGCGCCGCGATCAGCCGGGCCCCTACCAATTGCAGGCGGCCATCAACGCCGTACACAGCGACGCCACCACGGCCGCCGACACCGACTGGCGCCAGATTCTCGCCCTGTACGACCACCTGGCCGCCCTGACCCCCACCCCCGTCGTCACCCTGCACCGCGCGGTCGCACTGGCCGAGGTACACGGCCCGGCCGCCGCCCTGCCGCTCGTGGAAGCCCTCGACGCCCTCGACCGCCATCACCTGCTCCACGCGGTACGCGGCGACCTACTCCGCCGCCTCGGCCGCACCGAAGACGCCGCAGCGGCCTACGAACGAGCCGCCACCCTCACCAACAACACCGCCGAGCGCCGCTTTCTCCACTCCCGCGCCGCCCTATCCGCTTGACGACAGGCACCTGGGAGGGGAACGCCTTCCCTCAGTTTCCCCTATCGCCATCTGGTGGCTCGTCTTCGACGACGTCCCGGGTCGGCACCCCGACCTGTCGCGGACTCCCCGGATGTACCGATCGGGGCACCCTGGCAGGATGTGGTGGATCCCCCACATGATCATGGCCGCGCGCGAACCCCGCGCTGCGGAGAAAGCCCTCATCGGAGTGCCCGCATGGGAAGAACTGCCCGCCGAGGTGGTCACCAGCTACGCCGCCGCCTACGCCGGGTACTGGACGCGCATGAGGCATGCCCCTGCCCCCTCAGATCCGCATTGCGCACTGCGGCCCTGCCCGTATTCGATGAGGCTCGGGCCAAGCGTTCAGCGCTCTTCGCGTCGCCATTCTTCGCCTACCGCGTGGGTCGCGAACTCTGGAAGTCATCCGGGTCGTCGAGGTCGGCGGCTCGCATCCAAGCGATGCCGGCCCGCTCGCGGGGTGTGCGGACCGCCCAGTACGTCGTTGTGCCATCGGCGCGGGGCTCGATTCCGGAAACCAACTCGATCCTGTCGCCCTGGTACTTGTGTTTCAGGGGATGACCGCTCTCATCCGGAGTGGTGAAGACGGGGGCGGTGACGACCCGCACTCTGGTGAAAACTCGGGAAGGGGATTCGGAAGGCCCACCGTCGGTTGGTCCGGCAGGCAGCGCATTTGGGGAATCCACGCTGGACGGAGCTGGCGACTGCGCTCGGCCTCGGCCATTGCGGCCGGCGACGAAGCGTTCGGCCGGCAGCCACAGATCCTTACGCCACTGCTCCGTGTCGACATCCAAGAACAGCAGAAGCAAACAAAACTTCGACCAGCCGTCTTTGGGCATCCGGCGATGTTGGAACCAGTCACTCAAGGTGCCACGCGACAAGCGGTGGCTCTGCTTGGTGTTTATGCTCCACTGCTCTATCTCGCTGAAGTGCGGCCTTCCGCGTAGCTCCCACACGCGGATTACCTCTGTCCACAGCCTCTCCACCGGGTCGATGCCGCTCGGATCGGAGGAATAAGCGTCGGTCATACCCGAAAGTATGGCTCAAGCCCTGGCACTCATGGTCCGGTCCGACTCGGTCCGACTCGGACCGACATCTGTTCTTTCGGCGTCCCTCGAGACGGACCATGACTACCACGACCTCGCCAAATGGTGGTCGAGGCGAAGCAGGGGAGCATCTCATTGAACAGACGACTGCCTCGGATCGGTCTCATCCTGACCCTGGCTCTGCAGCTCAACGCGGTGGCCACTACCTCGGCGCAGGCGGCTCCGTGCGGATTGAGCGGCCGATTCACCGCGCACGGAAGTCCGCTCTACCTTTACTACAACTACACGATTCGCCAGTGCAATGGCTATCCGGTCAGGCGTCAGGTCGACGTCGTCGGCGAGGATGACGGACGGTGCCATGTCATTCTCGGCCACTCATCGGTCACCGGTCGCATCGCGGTTCCGATATGGGGGTATGTACGCGGCCTGAAAGCGTGCTAATCCAACCGATTGCGACGTATGTCTGGTCCCGCCCGGGTTCGGGTGGGACCATCCAAGATCGCCTACTGTGCAGATTCGGTAAGAGCCGAACAAAACTCCCATATTGCGGTAGTATGCGCCCCGCATCCATCATCCTGCGCAGGAGGTATCAGAGATGTCTCGCATACGCGTTTCCGACGTTGATCGCGACAGAGCCTGCGTCATCCTGCGCGAACATTTCGCCGTAGGTCGACTGAACGAGCAGGAGTTATCCACTCGGGTGGCGGCAGCGCAATCGGCCGTAACATGGGATGACGTCCAGGAACTGCTTGCTGATTTACCGCCGATTCCCGGCATGTCGCTTCAGGCTCCTTCGGCCGATGGGACGTTCCAAGAATCGTATAAAGCGCGCCGGCCAACCTCGGCCTCGACTTCATACTCGCCTCCGGGCTATACGGCACCAACATTTGGTGGCTCATACACTCCCAACTCGTACACCGCTTACCAGGATCCGGTGAACGCTTCACAGAAGCGCAGCACATGGTCCAGTTGGGACTTTACGACACGCTCTATTGTCGTATCCTTCGTCACGATCCTCGTGATTGGAATCATAAGCGCTTCCCTGAGTGACGCCGCAAAAAAGAAACCTACGATAGAAGCTCCGAAGATCACTTACGATCAGGTAGAAGTGGAGATCGCGAGCAAGGATCCGTCGGCCACAGTAGATGAAATGTATGCGGTCATCGACGGTGACAAAAGAACCGGGAATGCGGTGCGACTTCCGTACCGGGTGGCTTCGGATTACGCAAAGCCGCCTTACGACCTGGAGGTATATGCCCAGAATGGAGATAATTCCCAAATGAGCCCTGCACCCCTAACCTGTACCATAAAGGTGAATGGGGAGATCGTGGCCGAGTCATCTTCAGCCAATGATCCAGAGCACGAGTGCTATGCCTCCTTCAAGGGATAAGGCTGCCGCATTCGTAAAGCTGCACCGGATCAGGTCGGCGTGCCTGGCGGCGAGGGAGAGTGGCGAAGTGAGGCCAACAGCCTGGCTGCCGGACTTATGGGTCAGTAGGAACTGGACTGGGGATCGGCCGCGTGGTTTGCCCAGAGAGTGAGCCGCGTCGAGTTTCCACTGTCTCCGACAGCGTATCGAGATGTATCGAACTCTGCCCCTCGCCAGGTTGATGGGTAGAGTTTGATACATGGGGGCGAGGGAAGGTCGGGCGTTCGAAGCACGGTTGGTGGCCTTGCCGTCCACCTTTACCTCTGCTCAAGCACGTCGTGCTGGCATCCCGTCCCGCGACCTTGCTCTTCTGGTATCGGAAGGGAAGCTTGACGAGCTGTCGCGAGGGGTCTATCGCCAAGCGAGCGCTCCGGAGACCGCGCATCTTGATCTGCTTGCTGTGTGTACGCGTGTGCCGCGCGCGATCGTCTGCGGAGAATCCGCTCTTGCTCTTCACGAACTCATCGACGGCATACCTTCGGCTGTGCACATCGCTGTGGCACGCGGCAGTCATCGCCCGTCGTTTCCCTATCCGCCTGTTGTGGTGTCCCAGTACGCCGCCGACACGTTCGACCTCGGCCGCGAGGACTTCCCCGTCGCCCCCGGAGAGAACGTTCCCGTCTACAACGCGCCCCGGAGCGTGGTCGACGCGATGCGACATCGCCATGTGATCGGAAAGGACTTGGCGCGAGGCGGTGTTGGCCTGATGCCCAACCCGCCACGCACCGCTGTCCTCGGACAGGTATGGAACGACCTGCGTGGCCTGGCGCGACGCGAGGGCAGGTCCACCGACGAAGTCATGGTCGAGTACGTGCTCCGCTCGCTTGCTCCCGTCCGCCGTAGAGTTCGGCCGACGTGTGAACGGCATAGCCGAGCTCGGTGATCGTGCGCCGGACCCGCTTGCTGACCGTGCATTCGTCCAGGTAGAACTTCGAAGAAATGGGCCTTGGGCCGCGAGCCCATCAACTGCATCCTGGGCACCATGGACGAATCACACGTAACGTGATCTCCCAGGCTTTTCTCAGGATATATTGCCCTTCGTGCTGACCTCGGTGCCCCCGTCTCCGGAGGCCTTGGCGGAACCCGCCGCCGTTGAACCCCCCGTTCGGTCACGGTTACGTGTCCTGGATCTGCTGCGTTTCGTGGCGGCGCTTGGGGTGGTGCTCTTTCACTTCGGGGAGACCCGTGCGTGGGGTACGCCGAACGCCTTTCCCGCGCTCAGCGCGGTGACCATGTTCGGTGTGTACGGGGTGCGTCTGTTCTTCATGATCAGTGGGTTCGTGATCCTGATGAGCGCCTGGGGAAGGAGCACGGGCGAGTTCGCCGCCTCCCGGATCGCCCGTCTCTACCCGGCGTACTGGGCGAGCGTGATCGTGCTCGGTGTGTTGGCGCTGGCGGGGCTGATCACCGACCACCGGCCCACCCTGTCGGAGCTGCTGGCCAACCTGACCATGCTCCAGCACGGCCTGCGGGTGCGCGACCTGGAGGTGGTCTACTGGACGCTCTGGCAGGAGCTGGTGTTCTACGTGCTGGTCGGCTGCTTCGCCGCGATCGGCATCACCTACCGGCGCTGCCTGGGCTTCCTGGCGGGGTGGGTGTTCCTGCTGCTGGTCGCCGAGCGGCTGGACGTGAGCTTCCTCAAGGTGGTGCTGGTGCAGTTCAGCGCGCCGTACTTCATCGCGGGGATGGCGCTCTTCCTGATCTACCGGTTCGGCGGCTCGCTGCTGCCGTGGCTGTTCGTGGCGGTGGCCTGGGTGCTCGCTCTGGTGCAGCTGCTGGGCGAACACCCGGCCGCGCTGGAGCGGTTCGGCGAGGCCACCGGGTCGGCCCTGGTGGTCGGGGTGATCTCGCTGATCTTCCTGGTCATGTGCCTGGTCGCGGTGGGCCGGCTGGACGGCCTGGACTGGCGGTGGTTCACCGTGCTGGGGGCGCTGACGTACCCGCTCTACCTGTTCCACCACCACATCGGGTTCCTGCTCATCCAGTGGCTCCACCCGGTGCTGGGCAACCGGGTGACGCTGCCGGTGGTGGTGCTGGCCGTGCTGGGTGTGGCGTACCTGGTGTACCGGCTGGTGGAGGTGCCGCTGGGGCCCCGGCTGAAGACGGCGCTGGCCCGCTCGCTGCGGGCCGACGCCGGAAAAGCCTGATAAGCCGGAAAAGCCGGAAAGCCGCTACTTCTTCTTGGGCCGGGGCGGCCAGATCTCGCCCGCGGCCAGCTTCCTGTCGCCCAGCAGGGTGGAGACGGTGACGAACTTGTAGCCCTTGGCCTTGAGGGTCTTCAGCACCGCCGGCATGGCCTTGACCGTCTCCGGCACGATGTCGTGGAGCAGGATGACGCCGTTCCGCTTGGCCAGCTTGAGCGTGCGCTGCTTGATGATCTTCTGGTTCCTGGCCTGCCAGTCCAGCGTGGAGCCGGTCCAGAGGATCTGCGGCAGCCCCAGCTCGGCCATCCGCTCCCCGACCCGCTCGTTGGTCGCGCCGTTCGGCGGACGCATCATGGTCGGGTACCTGCCGATGGTCTCGTAGATCACTTCCTGGGTGCTGGTGATCTCCGCGACGATGTCCTCGTCGGAGAGCTCGGTCAGGCTCGGGTGGTCCCAGGTGTGGTTGCCGACCTCGTGCCCCTCCTTCACCATGCGCTGCATCATCTCCGGCCGGTTGGCCACCTTCCGGCCGAGCACGAAGAAGGTCGCCTTCGCCTTGTACTTCTTCAGCGTGTCCAGCAACTCCGGCGTGTACGGCCAGGGCCCGTCGTCGAAGGTCAGCGCGATGCACTTGTACTTCACGCAGTAGGGCTTGGGCTTGACAGCCTGGGCAGTGGTGGCAGAGGACGCTAACAGGCCGGTGGTACACACGACGGCGAGGAGCATTCGGACGATCAGCCGCATGCTGCCGCATCCTAATGGTGATCACCGCACACGGTAGCCCTGCTCACGTTCGCGATACATCTTGCGGTCCCGTGACCAGGTGAGGTTTGATCTAAGCGCCTTTTCCTGTTCCGCTTCGTCCCACGTCCTGACTGCGGGGAGCGACGGTGGAGTTTCGAATACTCGGGCCGGTCGAGGTCCGGGACGGGGCGCGGGAACTACAGCTGGGCGGCCCGAAACCACGAACGTTGCTGGCCGCGTTGTTGCTGGAGCCGGGCCGGGTGATCTCGGTGGAGCGGCTGATCGACCTGCTCTGGCCGTCCGCGCCCCCGGGCAGCGCCCAGTCGCTGGTCCAGACGTACGTTTCAGCGCTGCGCAAGGAACTGCTCGCGGCGGGCCGGGGCGAGGTGATCGAGACCCGGGCGCCCGGCTACCTGGTCCGGGTACGGCCCGGCGAGCTGGACGCCGAGGAGTTCCGCACCCTGGTGGCCGAGGGCCGCCGCCGCGCGGCCGACGGCGACCACGAGGGCGCCGGCGCCGCCTTCGCCGCCGCGCTCCGGCTCTGGCGGGGGGACGCGCTGGGCGGGCTCGGCGACGCGCTGCGGGCCGAGGCCGACCGGCTGGCGGAGCTGCGCCTGTCGGCCGTCGAGGAGCGGGTCACCGCCGACCTGGCCAGGAACGCCCAGGCCGAGATCGTGGCCGAGCTGCGCTCACTGGTCGGCGAGCATCCCACCAGGGAGCGGCTGCGCGGCCAGCTGATGGTCGCCCTCTACCGGCTGGGCATGCAGGCCGAGGCGCTGGGCGTGTTCCGGCACGGCCGGGACCTGCTGGTGGACGAGCTCGGCATCGAGCCGGGTCCGGAGCTGCGGGCCATCCACGAGGCCGTGCTGCGGGCCGATGACGCGGCCCTGGGCTGGACCGGCACGCCCGCCCCCAGATCCGCCGCGAAACCCGCCCCGAGAAACGTCCCGGAGACCCTGCCCAGCCTGGCCCAGCTGCCGCCGGAGCCGCCCGACTTCACCGGGCGCGGCCACGAGGTGGAGCTGCTGGGCGAGCTGCTGGTGCCGCGCGCGGGCAGTTCCTCGGTGCCGGTGGCGGTGGTCTCCGGCCAGGGCGGCAGCGGCAAGTCCGCGCTGGCCGGACACGTCGGGCACCGGTTGGCCCGGGAGTTCCCCGACGGTCAGATCCACGTCGAGCTGCGCGGCATGAGCGACGCGCCCGCCTCCCCTGACGAGGTGCTCGCCCGGCTGCTCCGCGAGCTCGGCGCCGACCCGGTCAACCTGCCCATCGGCCGGGAGGAGCGGGCCGCCCGCTACCGGTCGCTGCTGGCCGGGCGGCGGGTGCTGATCCTGCTGGACGATGCCGCCGACGAGCGCCAGGTACGGCCGCTGCTGCCCGGCACCCCTGGCCCGGCCGTGCTGATCACCTCGCGGAACCGGCTGGCCGGTCTCGCGGGGGCGGTCTTCACCGAGCTGGCCGTGCTCAGCGAGGCGGAGAGCGTCGAGCTGCTGACCAGGATCGTGGGCACGGAACGGGTGGGCCGGGAGCCGGGGGCGGCCCGGCGCATCGTGGCGCTCTGCGGCCACCTGCCGCTGGCGATCAGGATCGCCGGGGCCAAGCTCACCTCCCGCCGGGCCTGGCCGCTGGACCTGCTGGCCGAGCGGCTCACCAACGAGCTGCGCCGGCTGGACGAGCTGGCCGTCGGGGACCAGGAGGTGCGGGCCGGGATCGAGCTCAGCTACCGGGCGCTGCCCGGGGACGCCCGGCGCGGGCTGCGCCTGCTCGGCCTGCTCGGCCTGCCCAGCTTCGGCGCCGAGTCCGTGGCCGCGCTGCTCGGCACCTCCCCTGAGGCGGCCGAGACCCTGCTGGAGGGCCTGGTCGACGCCCAACTGGTGGAGCACACCGTGCCCAGCGGGGGCGCGATCAGGTACCGGCTGCACGACCTGGTCCGGATCTTCGCCAGGGAGCGGGCCGAGGCGGAGGACACCCCCGCCGAGCGGGCCGCCGCCGTGGAGCGGGCGATCGGCCAGTGGCTCTGGCTGCTCCGGGAGATCGCGCAGGCCGCCCCGTCGGGCGGGGTGGCGGTCCGGGAGGCGTACCCGCACGCGGTGCCCGTCTCCGCCGCGCGGGTGGCGGAGGTGCTGGCCGACCCCAGGGCCTGGTTCGAGGCCGAGCAGGACGCGCTGGTGACGGGGGTCGAGGTGGCCGCCGCGATGGACCTGGACGAGCTGGCGGGCGAGCTCGCCTCCGCGCTGTCCAGCTCGGTGTTCGTGGTGCACAACCGCCTGGAGGCGTGGACCCGTACGCACGAGGCCGCGCTGGCCGCCGCCCGCCGGGCCGGGAACAAGCACGGGGTGGCCCGGCTGCTGACCGAGCTGGGCGACCTCAAGTTCGCCCAGGACCTGTTCGCCGAGTCCCGCGCCCACCTGGTCCAGGCGCTGGAGGTGTTCCGCGAGGTGGGCGACGGAGCGGGCGAGACCTCGGCGCTGGCCTCGCTCGGCGCGGCTTGCCGGGAGCAGGGCAGGTTCGCCGAGGCGGTGGCATACCTGGACGCGGCCCTGGAGAGCGCGCGGGCGCTGGGCGACGAGGCGGCCATCGGCCAGGTGACCCGGTTGCGCGGCTCGGTACGGCTGGAGGTCGGCGACTTCCCCGGCGCGGCCGAGGACCTGGCGGAGTCGCTGGCCGCCTACCGGAGCGCGGGCAGCCGCCGGGGCGAGGCGCTCACCCTGCGCAGCCTGTCCCTGCTGCACCGGGCGAGCGGGGACCTGGACCTGGCCGAGGAACTGGCCGCCCAGGCGCTGGCCGTCTTCCGCGAGGTGGGCGACGAACTGCTGGCCGCGTTCTGCGTGCAGGCGCTGGCCAAGACCAGGATCCGGCTGGGGCGCCGCGATGGGCTGGCCGAGCAGCTGACCGAGGCGCTGGCGGTCTCCCGCCGGTCGGCGGACCGGTTCGGGGCCGCGCTCACCCTGCGCACCCTGGGCGAGCTGCGGCTGGCCGAGGGCGATCTGGACGGGGCGGATCGGGCGTTCGAGAGGTCCATCCGGATCTGGGAGGAACTCGACCTGCCGCTGTTCCGGGCCCGTACGCTCCGGGACGTGGCCCGGCTGCGGGACCGGCAGGGCGACCCGGCCACGGCGTCCGCCACCCGGGACGCCGCGCTCGCCGTCTTCCGCCGCTACGGAGCCCGCGAGTACACCGAACTACTGGCAGAAGCCCAGGAGGATCAGGGCCACTCCAGCGGCCGGTAGCGGGCCGCGGACGCCCCCGTCAGCGTCGCCCAGTACCGGTCGCCGTACGACCAGTGCCACCATTCGGTCGGATAGTTCACCAGGCCCTCGCCCGCCAGCACCTCGCCCAGGATGGCCCGGTTGGACCGGACCTCGGGGGAAAGGCCGGGGGCCTCGGTGTAGCAGGCGTCGTCGCTCTCCTCGGGGCTGGCGTTCACCTCGGTGCCCATCGGGAGCTCCTCCCCCTCCTCGGTGCAGAGGGTGAGGTCGACCGCGCCCCCGCTGACGTGCGGCCCGATCGCGGGCGGCGCCAGCGACCTGCTGGCCTGCCGGTACAGGTGCTCGGCCGACCAGCCGGGGTTGGCGGCGCGCAGCTCGGCGGCGTACTCCTCGAAGTAGTGGGTCTGCAGGGACAGCGGCCGGTAGCCCTCCACCACCAGTAACCGCAGGCCAGCGGGGAGCCGGCCGCCGGCCCGGTCCAGGCGGGCGGCGACGCCCTCCCTGAGCCGGACGTACGCGTCGGCCGGGTCGGCCAGCCGATGGTCGATCCGCAGGCCCGGGACGTCCCGCAGGTCGACCAGGGGTTCCCCGCAGTCCTCGACCGGCACGGCCGCGACCCGCGGGTCGGACATCAGGATGATCTCACTCATGTGTCTCTCTTTCTGGCGCGTGAACGCCGACAAAGCCGGTGGGCGTCGGCGACCGACGCCCACCGGCGGTGGGTGCTTGGGGTTCAGCAGTCCGGGATGACCACCCCGCTGTTGTCCTTGGCGACGTCGTTCCCCCAGCGGCTCAGGTAGTAGGCCGAGACGTACTGGTTCTGCCAGGGGCTGCCGCTGTCCAGGTCGGTCTTGAGCCACCAGTGGTTGTAGTCGCTGCCGACCTGCACGTTCGGGCCCCAGACCTTGCAGAAGACGTAGTTGGTGCCGGCGTTCAGGGTGCCGGTTCGGATGCCGCCGGGGCTGGAGTAGCCGGGGGCGGCGGCGAAGGTGTCCACCCAGTACTTGGTGTTCGGCGGGGGCGGCGGCGGGGTGGTGCTGCCACCGGTCACCCCGAGGGGCTCGGAGTAGCCGACGATGGAGGTGTAGGAGCGGCTGTAGCTGTTGGCCAGGGTCCGGCTCGAGCTGCCGGCGTTGCCCTCGATCGTGTAGACGGTCGAGCTGTTGGCCGAGGTGACGATGCCGACGTGGTCGATGACGCCGTCACCGCCCCAGTCGAAGACCACCGCGTCACCGGGTTGCGGGGTGTAGCCGCTGGTTCTGGCGTGCCAGGTGCCGTACGTGGTGCCGTAGCCCTTGAACGAGGAGGCGTTGCCGGTCAGCGGACCGCCGCTGCCCTCGGGGATGTTGGCGTGGGTCACGCCGGCCTGCAGCCAGACGTACTTGGCGAAGTCGGCGCACCAGTCGCTCTCCCGCCAGCGCACCCCGTCCGTGGTGGGGCAGGACGCGGTGGCGGGCTTCCAGGTACGGAAGTAGCCGGTGTAGAAGTTGCACACGCCCCACTGCCCGATCGGGCCCGCGCCGTGGTTGCGCGAGGCGTTGTTCAGCTCGGCCTGGGCGATCGAGACGATGCTCGCCCGGGTCGCCGCGGACGCGGGCGTGGAGGAGATCGTGATCAGGCCGGCCGCCAGGGCGAAGGCGGCCAGCGCGCCGCTCATCAGTTTTCTGAGGTTCATCGGAGTCGTTCCCTTCAGGGGGTGCCGCTCGGGGATGGTCACGACTCTCCCCCCGCCTCCTCCAGATCCGCTCCAGAGCCGCTGTAAGCGCGTTCCCAGCCGCGCTGGAGCGGATCTGGAGCCTGGCCGCGGACGCTTGCTCCACGTCAGCGGAAACGACCTGTGGAGGTTCCAATGAGAATGGCCACCCGCAAGAGCGCCGCGCTTCTCGGCGCGCCCCTGGTCGCCTCGGCGATCGTGGCGGTGAGCGGTGCGTCCCGGCCCTCGCGCGGGGGCCGGGACGCAGCCACTATGGTGAATGGGCACAAAGCCGCATTCCCAGGGGGACGCCATGCCGCAGTTCCGGGCCGTCTTCGACACCATGGCGGGCTACCAGCCCGGCCGGGCGGTGATCGCGCCTGACGGTCGCTCGTACAAGCTCTCCTCCAACGAGGCCCCCGACGCCCCGCTGCCCAGCGTGGTGCGGGCGATCGCGGAGGCGGCCACCCAGATCAACCGCTACCCCGACCCGGGCGCCACCGAGCTGGTGGCGGCCCTCGCCGAGCGGTACGTCGTGCCCGCCGAGCACGTGGCGCTGGGCGCCGGCTCGGTCACCGTGGCTCAGCAGCTGTTCGCGACCGTGGGCGAGCCCGGCGCCGAGGTCGTCTACGCCTGGCGCTCCTTCGAGGCGTACCCGCTGCTGGCCGACCTGGCCGGGGTCGTCTCGGTCCAGGTCCCGCTGGTCGAGGAGACCCACGACCTGGAGGCGATGGCCAACGCGATCACCCCGGCCACCCGCATGATCCTGGTCTGCAACCCGAACAACCCGACCGGCACCGCCAACCGCTCCGGCGAGCTCAAGCGGTTCCTGGACCGGGTGCCCGAGCGGGTGCTGGTGATCCTGGACGAGGCGTACCGGGAGTACGTGCGGGACGCCGACGTGCCGGACGGGCTGGAGTTCTACCGGGACCGGCCGAACGTGGCGGTGCTGCGCACCTTCTCCAAGGCGTACGGGCTGGCCGGCCTGCGGGTGGGCTACCTGATCGGGCATGAGCCGGTGGCGGCGACGGTGCGCAAGGCCATGGTGCCGTTCGCCGTCAACCACCTGGCCCAGGCCGCCGCGGTGGCCTCGCTGCGCGCCGAGGACGAGCTGCTGGCCCGGGTCTCGGCCGTGGTGGCCGAGCGGACCAGGGTGCGCGCCGAACTGCTGGCGCAGGGCTGGACGGTGCCGTCCTCGGAGGCCAACTTCGTCTGGCTCCGGCTGGGTGAGCGGACCCCGGCCTTCGCCGCCGCGTGCGCCGCCGCCGGGGTCGCGGTGCGGCCGTACGGCGCCGAGGGCGCCCGGATCTCCATCGGCGACCGGGAGGCCAACGACGCCTTCCTGACGGCGGCGCGGGAGTTCAGGTCTTCGTGAGCGGCGCGGTGAGCGGCTTGGCGAGCGAGGGTCGCCGCTCGGTGGACACCACCAGGGCGACCCCGGCCACGATCACCAGGCCTGCCGCCATCATCGGCACGGTCACCGCCTCGTTCAGCACCAGCACGCCGAGGATCACGGCCACCACCGGGTTCACGTACGCGTAGGTGGACACCAGCGAGATCGGCGCGTTGCCGAGCAGCCAGGCGTAGGAGGTGAACCCCACCAGGGAGCCGACCAGCACCAGGTAGCCGAGGCCCAGCCAGGAGCGGGTGGAGACCTCGGCGACGGCCAGATGCTCCCCGAAGACCGGCCCCACCAGCAGCAGCCCGGCCCCGCCCACCGTCATCTCCACCGTGCTGGCCGCGAACGGGTCCTTCGGCATCGGGATGCGCCCGGCCAGGTAGGACCCGGTCGCCCAGGAGACCGAGCCGAACAGGATCACCATGACCCCGACGATGCTGTCGCCGCCCGAGGTGCCGCCGCCGACCGACAGGATGGCCACTCCCACGAACCCGATCAGCACGCCGGTGAGGGTGAGCAGGTGCGGCCGGTCCCTGCCGATCGTGCGGAGCACCACCAGCCAGAGCGGCGTGGAGGCCACCAGCAGCGCGGCCAGACCGGTCGAGATGTGCTGCTCGGCCACCGCCACCATGCCGTTCCCGCCGGTCAGCAGCAGCACCCCGACCAGCGCGGCGCCGCCCACCTCGCGCCGGGTCATCCGGTACGGCGCCGCCCCCCGGCGCACCAGCAGGAAGATGCCCAGGATCAGCGCGGCGGTGACGAACCGCAGGCCGCTGCCGATCATCGGCGGCATGGTCTCGATCATCACGGCGATGCCGAGATAGGTCGACCCCCAGACGACGTAGACGATCGCCAGCGCGACCCAGACCCGGATGTCATGACCGTTATCCCGCATGAGTCCTGACGGTAGCGACCCACACTGACATTCTTAACGTCAGGGGTGGACAAATCCCCCTCGGCCGGTTGAACACCTCCCCACGAGGCGTTCAACCGGCCAAAGTGGACCTAACGGTTTAACTTCTCAACTATCAGCCGATACAGCTGCCGGGGACGGCCGGGCTGCGGAGTGCGGTTCGGCGGAAGCGGCCACGCGAGTCCCTCGTCGACCAGCGTGCGCAACAACCGCCGTGCCGTACGCGGGGTGACGCCGAGCATCTTCCCGGCCCCCTCCGCGTCCACCACCGTGTCCCCGCCCTCCAGCTTGGCGGCCAGCCGGGCGAGCACCTCCACACCTTTGGGCTTGACCGGGCCCGCCGACTGCGGAGGCATCCGGGGGGGAGGGACCAGTGCCCGGCCCTCCCGGTCCACCGCGAAGCCCTGGGCCGCCTTGCCCGCCTGGGTTCTGGCCAGCGCCGCCCGGGCATGGGTCTCCGCGTCGTGCGTGGTCCGGCCCATGCCGACCCCGACCTCCACGGCCAGGCCCAGCTCGTCCCGGATGCGCGCGGCGAACGGGAGCACCCGGAAGCCGTCGGTGGCTCCGGCGATCGACCCCCGGGTGGCCACCACCAGGTAGCTGTGGTCGTCGATCGGCCAGACGCTGGCGTTGATCCGGTTGGCCTCCTGCACCAGCAGCCGGTGCAGCGACAGGCGCAACTCGTCCCGCCAGTAGCGGGGCGCCGCTCGCCGTACCGGCTCACGAAGCGTCGGCACCTCCACCAGGATGACGGTGAGCTGCGACTCCTCCAGCCGGTGGTGCGCGCCGAGCAGCGCGGCGGTGTGCAGGGCGGTCCGGACCGCGGCCGAGGTCGGCCGGATCCTGATCGCCGGGACACCGGCCGCCGTGAGCCGGTCGGCCACCCCCGGGATGCAGGTGAGCGCCCCGGTGGTCGCGCCCTGCCGGACCAGCCGCTCATGGAACGCGGCGATGGTACCGGTGGCTCCCGGTTCGTCCCTGCTGTGCACCTCGGCGGTGGATAACCCGAGGTCGGCGTAGGCCTCGTCGACCTCGGCCCGGCTCAGCACGTCCACGCTGACCCGCCGTGGATCGATCCGATCGTCGAGCGCGGCCCGGGCCAGTGCCGCCGTCAGCGCGGCGCCGCCGAGCTGCACGTGGGTGGCCGGCATGGTGAGCACGCCGGATCGCCGGGCCAGTTCGTAGGGAATCGGGCTGGCGAAGAGGCATGCGTCCACTCCGCCTAGTCTCGTTACTTTGTCCGAGGCCTCCTGTTCGTCGCGATAGGCAGCGGCCACCAGGCGGCACGGCACCGGCGCCGCCGCGTGGCCCATGAGCATCACCCGCTCGACGAGGTCATGGGGCCCCACCACACCGATGGTGAGGTCCGGCGTCCCAGCGCCGATGCCGGCCCCCAAACGCGATCCGCGTGGAGACTCATCCGTGCGCTCGACCAATGTTCGTCCCATCCCGCGCGCCTTCGTTGGTTTCGCTTCCCCGGAAAGCTCCGGAATCCGCTCCTGAGAAGCTTCTCTTTGGAACGATCGCTCGCGGCGGCCGAAATGTCACGCCCTAATTTGCCGGAATACCGTTCTGCGATGGCGCGAAGCACCAATTACAGCGGTGTTTTAGCTGGTCAGTGCGTTTATGGACGCGGAATGCCCGGAAGTGGAAATCTCACGTTCCACATCGGCCCCGATGGCCTGCATGCGGGTCGCGAGATCGGCGTGACCACGATCGATGAGATAGCCGGTGTCGATTGTGGTCTCTCCGTCGGCGACCAGACCGGCCAGCACAAGAGCGATTCCGGAACGCAAATCGTGAGCCGTGACGCGCGTTCCTCGCAATTTCGCCGGGCCGCGCACCACAGCCCTGCTCCCGGTCACCTCGATGTCGGCGCCCATCTTGTTCAGCTCACCGGCCAGCGCGAACCGGCCGTCGAAGATGCGCTCGTGAATGTAGCTGGTGCCGTCCGCCATGCAGGCCAGCGTCATCAATGGCGGCTGGAGGTCGGTGGCGAAACCAGGAAAGGTGTCAGTGATCACGTTGATCGGCCGGATCGGTCCCGCCCGGTGCACCCCCAGCACCGCGCCCTGGTCCTCGAACTCCACGCCCATCTGCTCCAGCTTCCAGCGGGCCACGCCCAGATGCTCCAGCGAGCCGCCGACCAGGTTCACCTCGCCGCCGGTGAGCGCGGCCGCGAGCATGAACACCCCGGCGTCCAGCCGGTCCGGCATCACCGTGTACTCGACCGCGGTCAGGTCGTGCACGCCGTCCACGGTCAGCACGCCGGTGCCGGCACCGTGGATCCTGGCCCCCATCCGGACCAGCATGCGGATGACGTCCAGTACCTCGGGTTCCAGCGCCGCGTTCTCGATCACCGTGGTGCCGGTGGCCAGCGCCGCCGCCATCACCAGGTTCTCGGTGCCGGTGTGCGAGGGAGTGTCCAGGTAGAGCGGCGCGCCGGTGAGGCCCGCCGACTTGATGTGGATGACGCTCTCTTCCTCGTTCACGAGAGCGCCGAGCCGCTTGTAGCCGTTGTAGTGGAAGTCGAGGTTGCGGCTACCGAGGTTGCATCCCCCGACTCCCTCGATCACCGCCTCGCCCAGCCGGTGCAACAGCGCGGGCACGAACAGCACCGAGCCGCGGAACCTGCGCGCGATCTCGGCCGGTAGGACAGGGCTGGTCAGCCGCGAGGCGTCGATGACCAGCGTGCGTTCGGACTCGTGGAACTGGACCTTGGCGCCGATGGCCTCGGCCAGCTCGACCGCGCGTCGCACGTCTTCGATGGCGGGAACGTTGCGCAGCACCGTGCGGCCCTCGGACGCGAGCAGCGCAGCCCCGATCATGGGCAGCACCGCGTTTTTCGCGCCTTGGACGAAGGCGGTTCCACGCACTGCGTTGCCACCGCGTACGCGGTAACGGACCATGAAAAAGACTCCTCAGTTGGGGGTGTGGAGGATGAGGTGGCTGGTGCGGTAGCCGGGTATCGGGCCACAGTAGCCGCTAACCGGGTCGATTCGCGGGGGAACTACCCGGTGGGGGTGGTTCCGGTCAACCGCTCGAACCGCTCCGCATACCACTTGCGCTCGGGCCCCAAATGTGATGTCCCCAGGCCGCAACGCCAGTAGCTGGGGCTCCTACCCCAGAGCGGCGATGTCGGACCGGTAATGGCCGCCGCGCAGCCGCAGCCGCGCCATCGCCTCGTACGCGGCCGCCCGGGCCGCCGCCACATCCGCTCCGGTACCTACCACGTTGAGGACCCTGCCCCCGTTGGCCACGATCTTTCCGTTTTGTACGGCGGTGCCGGCGTGCAGCACGTACGCGCCCTCCACCTGCGGATTCAGCCCTTCCACCGGGTCGCCCTTAACCGGTTCGCCCGGGTAGTTCTCGGCCGCCAGCACCACCGTCACCGCTGCGCCACCCCGGTACCGGAGGGCCTCATGACCGCCCAACCGACCCGTCGCGCACGCCAGCAACAGGCCTCCCAGCGGCGTTTCCAGCCGATCCAGCACAACCTGGGTTTCCGGGTCGCCGAAACGTGCGTTGAACTCGATGACCCGGGGTCCTTTACCCGTCAACGCCAGCCCCGCGTACAACACCCCTGTGTACGGCAGGCCGCGCTGAGCGAGCTCCGCCACCGTCGGCCGGACCACCTCTTCCATGATCTGCTCGGTGAGCCCCTCCGGCGCCCACGGCAGCGGCGTGTAGGCCCCCATGCCGCCGGTGTTGGGCCCCTCGTCCCCGTCCAGGGCCCGCTTGAAGTCCTGGGCGGGCTGGAGCGCCACCGCGGTCTGGCCGTCGCAGAGCGCGAACAGCGACAGCTCGGGACCGTCCAGGAACTCCTCCACCACCACCCGCTCGCAGGCGGCGGCGTGCGCCAGCGCGGCCTCCCGGTCCTCGGTGACCACGACCCCCTTGCCGGCCGCCAGACCGTCGTCCTTCACCACGTACGGCGGGCCGAAGGCGTCCAGCGCGTCGGCGGCCTCCTCCGGGGTGACGCAGGTGAAGGACCGGGCGGTGGGCACCCCGGCGGCGTTCATGACCTCCTTGGCGAAGCTCTTGGAGCCCTCGATCCTGGCCGCCTCGGCGGACGGCCCGAAGCAGGGCACGCCGCGCTCCCGCACCGCGTCGGCCACGCCCGCCACCAGCGGCGCCTCCGGCCCGACGACCACCAGGTCGGCGCCGATGTCCTCGGCCAGGTCGGCCACGGCCGTACCGTCCAGGACGTTCACCTGGTGCGTGGTGGCGATCTCCGCGATGCCCGGATTGCCGGGCGCGCAGTGCAACTCCGCGACGGAAGGGTCGAGCTTCAGACCACGGCACAGGGCGTGCTCGCGGCCCCCGGATCCAATGACGAGTACGCGCACGTGTCGAAGGGTACGGGATAGGTGGGGATAGCCAGGAAGCGCGCCCGTTCTTTGGCAATTGCCGCCCCGGGACGCCGGGGCAACCTGCGGGTATCCTGAGAGTTCGCTGATGCGATGTGGTAGTTTTGCCCCTGCTATGAGTGTCTCTTGGTGATTGGAGGTGGTCCGGGTGAATCCTGGTGATCCCGTCAGTACGTGCCCGCGCACGACTGACGTGCGCGACCCCGACCATTCCAATCAGGTGCCCGAGAGCGCCTCCACGCCCAGCAAGGGGTGACTCGTCTTTCGCGTGGAGACGTTTGAGTCGGGCGGGAAGGGACCGCCATGCGCTCCGCCACGATTTTTCCCAGCTTTCCACGCATCGCCCGTGCCGCCGCCGTCCGCGCCGAGTCCTCGGCCCGCAGGAGCGCCGCAGTGGACCCGGCGAGAAAGTTTCCGTGCGTGCCCTCGGCCACGTCGTTGATCGAATTCGGCGCGTACATCGGGGGCAAGAAGTTCACCGTGGACGGCATCGCCGACGCCGTCCGCCTGGTCCGCGAGCACAACGAGGACAGCCCGACGCCCGGCGCCTTCGTCTGGGTCGGCCTGTACGAGCCGGACGCGCCCGAACTGGAGTGGCTGGCCGAAACCTTCGGCCTGCACCCGCTCGCCGTTGAGGACGCCGTCAAGGCCCACCAGCGGCCCAAGGTCGAACGGTACGGCGACTCGCTCTTCGTGGTGCTCAAGACCGTCGCCTTCACCGACAGCGTCCCCAAGAGCGCGACCAGCGAGATCATCGCCACCGGCGAGATCATGGTCTTCGTCGGCCCCGACTTCGTGGTGACGGTGCGGCACGGCGCGCACTGCCCGCTTTCCGACGTCCGCGAGAAGCTCGAGGACAAGCCGAAGCTGCTCAACCGGGGGCCGACCGGCGTGCTGCACGCCATCGCCGACTACGTGGTGGACAAGTACCTGCACGTCGCCGACCAGATGCAGGCCGAGCTGGAGGAGGTCGAGGCGGCCGTCTTCGCCGAGGTCAGCTCCCGCGACATCAACCGCATCTACCAGCTCAAGCGCGAGATGCTGGAACTGAAGCGGGCCGTGGCCCCCCTCCAGTCCCCCCTCAACGCGCTCCCGCAGCGCCGGATGATCCCGTCCGAGATGCGGGAGTACTTCCGCGACGTCGGCGACCACCTCTCCCGCGTCTGCGAGCAGGTCCAGTCCTCCAACGAGCTCTCCGACTCCATCCTGCAGGCCGCCCTGGCCCGCACCAACGCCCTGGCCAACGAGGACATGCGCAAGATCTCCTCCTGGGTGGCCATCCTCGCCGTCCCGACGATGATCGCCGGCATCTACGGCATGAACTTCAAACACATGCCCGAACTCGACCAAGCCTGGGGCTACCCCGCCGTAATCGGCGTCATGATCACCGTCTGCACCCTCCTCCACCGCGCCTTCCGCCGCAACGGCTGGCTCTGACCAGCCACCTTTGCGACATCCGCGCTGCGCACCCTCGTATGACTCATGCGAGGGTGCGTCGCCGAGTACCCTCTGGCTCGATCTCCTGGCGCAGTCCAACCGACAAATCAGACGTACCTACCTGAAGCTGCATTCAGCGGTTCAGTCGCTCTGCCAGCGGGAGGAGACATGTTGCATCATTGAAGGCCGGACGACGTGATCTAGGAGGGGGACATGGCCATCGATCGGTTCACCACGCCGCTGTACGGCATCGCCGAAGCGGCCGGCTATCTCGCGATACCCGCCTCCACCTTCACCACATGGGCCTTCGGCTATGAGCGCCGCCAGCGCGACGGTCGTACCTTTCACGCCAAACCAGTCATCACCGCCGCCCGGGCAGAGCGCCCACACGAGGCCTCCGTGCCGTTCATCGGCTTGGCCGAGGGATACGCCCTAGCCGCGTTCCGGCAGGCGGGCGTGCCGCTCCAGCGCATCCGCCCGGCGATCGACGCGCTTCAACGGGAACTCGGCCTGGAACACGCCCTGGCCAGCCGCCGGCTCTTCACCGACGGCGCCGAGGTCCTCTACGACTACGCCGAACATGTCGGCGACGACTCGGCCCGCGAGTTGGTGGTCGTCCGCAACAACCAGCGAGTCTTCGCCGAGGTCGTGGAGAACTACCTCCGGCGCGTGGACTTCGCCCCCGACGGATACGCCCAAGTGATCGCCCTCCCTCAATACCGTGTCGCCAAGATCACGGTAGATGCCAACCATGCCTTCGGCCGTCCCCGGTTCGCCCGCGGCGGCGCCAAGCTCGAAGACGTGATCGACCTCTTCCAAGCGGGTGAACCGGTCGACATCGTGGCAGAGGAGTACGGACTCACCCGAAACGAGATCGAGGACGTTCTACGTGTCGCCACCCGAGCCGCCGCGTAAGTTCTTCATCGACCGCAGCCTCGGCCGAGTCGCCATCCCCAAAATGCTTCGCGACGCCGGGTGGGATCTGATCACGCTGGCCGAACACTACGGCGTCCCCCACGACGAGACCGTCGAGGACACCCGCTGGATCGAAGACAGCGCCAAACTCGGCTGGGCCGTCCTGATGAAGGACAAACGCATCCGCTACCGACAGGCGGAGATCGACGCCGTCATCGAACACCAGGCCCGCTGCTTCGTCATCACCCCGGTGACCTGACCTCCGCCGCCTCCGCCGAACGCTTCATAACCAACCAAAAGGCCATCTTCACCGCAACAGATACCTCCGGCCCCTTTATCTACGCCGTCCACACCGACCGACTGGAACGCCTCTATCCGCCACGTTCCTGAGATCGTTTACCCAGCGCTCATCAGCCACAGCGGCGGGCCGTCAATGGTCGCGCCGATGCGCGGCGAGGCGTTCTGCAGCGTGGGCGGCGTACGGCTTGCTCGACTCGGCCAGCGCCCGCAGGCCCGCCCAGTCGCCGGACCTGGCCAGCTGGCCGCTCAGCAGCCATCCGGCGTAGTCGCTGCCGTCATCGGCGAGAGTGCGCAGCTCGTCGACTCGGCCCAGGGTGGCCAGCAGTTGGGCCAGACGCCAGGCGGCGTCCGAATTCCCGTTGCGGACGGGTTCGCGGAGTAGGGCGATCGCCCCGTCATGCTCTCCCCGATCGATCAGTCGTTCGGCGAGCCGCCACTGGGCCGGGTAGTACCCGGCTTCCGCCCAGGCGCGTAGCTCGCTCTCCTTATCCTGGCGGGCCAGCGCCTCGACCGCCGCCACACCCGGGAGATCGGGCCGCTTCTGTACCGTGCGGGATGACTCAACCAGTCTCCGGTCGTTCTTATGCAACTCGGCCAGTGCGATCTGCGCGCCCCAATGGCCGTTGTCGGCGGCTCTGCTGAGCAGGGTCTCGGTGTGGACCTCCAGTACGGAATCGTCCAGATATTCATCCAGATATTCGTCCAGTAAGGGGAACGAGTCCCGTCCCACCGTCAGCACCCAGTCCTTGATCGTTTTTCGGTCCTGCTGGCCGAGCAGGTGAGCGAGCTCCTCGACGGCCACCACGGAGCCGGTACGCGCGAGGTCGCACAGGATCTGGAAGGCGTCCACCAAACTGTCCCAGGTCCGGAACAGCGCGGTCGTGTCGCGGACGCGCTTGATGTCGCCGGCCTTCACGGCCTTCACGAGATCCCACCGCATCCTGGCCATCCGGGTACGCATCAGCTGAGTGGCCATCTGCCGAGTCGCCCAGCTGTTGCCGTCGGCGGCGGCGTCCCGCCAGATCTGCCTTGCCTCGTCCAGGCGCCCATGACGTTCGAGCAGCTCCGACAGGGCGCGCATGGCGGTGACGTTGTCGCGCGCCGCCTGCCGTAAGAGGTCGATGGCCTCGGCCACGCGCCCGGCACGCTCCAGCAGCTGCGCCAGCTCCTTCTGGCCGCCCACTCGGCTCTCTCGCTGCCGCACCTCGATGGCCTCATCCAGGCGCCCGGCCCGCTCCAGCAGTTGGGCCAGCCGGTATTGCCCGGCCGGGCTGGTGTCCCGCCGCCACAGCTCGAGGGCTTCATCCACACGCCCGGCCCGCTCCAGTAGCCGGGACAACTCGTGCTCCGCACCAGGGCCAGTGTCCTGCCGGGCGAGCCTGATCGCATCGTCCAGCTGTCCGGTCCTTTCGAGCACGCCCACCAGCTTCCGCCTGGCCGTCGGCGCGCCCAGCTGGAGGGCTCGACGCAGCCACCACTTCGCCTCCGCTATGTCCCCGTTCCTTTCACAGGACTCGGCGAAACCGATCATCCCCACCGGATTCCCCAACTCGGCGGCGGTGCGCCAGACCTCACTGGCCTGCTGGTGGAAGCCCTCCTTCTTGAGCTGGTGGAAAAGCCGGGACAGGGCGAGCGCGTCAGCCGTCCGGGCGGCCTCCTTCACCCAGTTCTCGGCGATCCAGGCCTCGGGCACAGGCAGGAGCGGCAGCTTCGCCTCGCGCCACAGCTGCCACGCCAGGTCGGGTGAGCCCTCCAGCGCCTGCACCAGGCGCACGGTGAAAGTCCAGGACGGCAGTTCCGCACCGGACAGCACAGACGCGACGTGCGCGTGGCTGAAGCTGATCTTTTCTGCGATCGCGCGTACCGAGGGGTTGCCCGCGCTCCTGCGTATTGCGGCGAGGTAGCGGATGAAGTACCGGCGGCCGTGATGGACCGGCGTCACGCCGACGTTTCTGCGGGCCCGGGTGATCGCGGCCTCCACGGTCCACCGCGAGACGCGGAGCAGTTCCGCCACCTCCTTACCGGAGTGCCCGAGGCTGCGCAGGTACACGACCTTGGCCGAGCCTCGATCGAGCCTGCGTAACAGCTCGTGCGCCTGGGCCTCCTCCACGATCGTGTCCGCCACATCAGGAGCGGCCGGCACCGAGCCGGCCGGCGGAGTCAGGCCCATGAGGAAAGGGGGGTCCTGAGGTCTCCGCCTGGCCAGGCGCGCGGTGTGGGCCAGCAGCCACCCCCGCAGATCGGAGACGACGGACAGGTCATGCCACTGCTCGAAGGCGTCGGCCAGCACATCCTGGACCAGGTCGGCCTCGTCCTCCGGGTCCAGCTCTCTCCGGCGCAGGCTCTCCCGGACCCAGTCGGCGCCCAGAGGATGGAACTCCTCATAGGAGTCGGAAATCCAGATCCCGTGGCGAATGCTCTGCTCGGCGAACGACCGGCGGCGCCGCCACTCGCCGGGGTCGGCGCCACAGGCCATGGCGATCGTGGTGACCAGCGCCGCGGATGGCAGGGCGTGCCCGGAGAAGGCGGCGGCGACGGCGGAGACACTGCACGCGGCCTGGGCGGCGATGTCCCAGAGGGACGGTTGCGCGGCCGAGTCTCGCAGGCTTCTCAGCATCGCGGCGAAATCGATGAGGACCTGGTCGCGGGTGATCGCCGTTCCCGGAGTGGGGCGGCCCCCGCCCGATGCCGCCTCGCGTACCTGGTCGCGCTCGCGCAGAGCCTTGATGGACTGTTCCCAGCCGAGGGCGTTCAGGCGGTAGTAGCGGCGGCGTGGGCCACGGCCACGTGCCTCCGCCGGTTGCTCGGACTCCCAGCGGGCGTCCAGCCAGCCCAGCCTTTCCAGCCGGGAGAGCAAGGGGTAGACCGTGCCGGTGGGCCGCTTGATCGTACCTGCGATCTGGAAGCCGTACACCGCCTCCCCTTCGGAGAGGACGTCAAGGACCGCGAGAGTCACGCCGGTAAGACGCACAGCTCTGCTCATGGATCAACACCATCTAGCTATGTAGATCTGGCCGTAGCGCGCGTCCCCAGGTATGTAATTAGATGACTCTGTACGTTCGGGGGATGTACACACTCCGGATGTACCTTGCGATGCTGTGGGCGAAGGGTCCCGGCTCCAGTTTGCGACCTGATTTCCGGAACCCCCCGCCGGTCAGCGATACCGCCGGCTAATGGCCCGAGTAGCTACTCGGGCCATTTGTCGCCAATGGTGTAATAAAGTCGGATTTGTACCGAGGTTCCAGCACTGACCCGCACCATCCGGCGCATCCACCGGCGACGGTGACTACGTCTTCCGGACAGCGATACGTCCGATTCCGGATGCTCTCCGGGCAGTTCCGTACCACCATCCCATTGCTGCGACAGCATGTCGCCTTTGGAAGGTGTATCCACCTGATGTACCTTTCTGAGTGCATTTTGGTAGGCCGGGAAACCGACCCCCGAGGTCGGTTTCATTCACCTCAAAACACCCAGAAAGAGCACAAACGCCAGCCTAGTGGGATACCGCCTGCTGGTGAGCCCCACTAAACATGGCCGTAACTCATATGTACCAGTAAATCAGGACTTCCGGCGGAGTAAGCCAATCGAAGGCAACGCCCGGATCAGGACCCGAAGGCACATGCCGCCCGCGCCTGAATCATGGCCCCAGGCGGGGAGCCAAAGATCACACCATCCTCGACAACTGTTCCCGCTATCCCGGGCTATCCGTCGCATGATCTCGGCATCGTCGCCGGGAAGGCACGGCCAAGAATGTCGATGTCTCTCGTCATGCGCCGAGCGCCAACACCGCCTCGACCGCTGGGCGGATCGCCGGCATTGCCTTCAGTTCCTCGGCTATGTCCTGAAGTTCATTGACCGCGGTACGACCGCGAGTGCGCAGGTACCGGCCGAGCGCCGAGAGCGCCAAGTCCTTTCCGATCACATGGCGATGTCGCATCGCGTCGACCACGCTCCGGGGCGCGTTGTAGACGGGAACGTTCTCTCCGGGGGCGAGTGGGAAGTCCTCGCGGCCGAGGTCGAACGTGTCGGCGGCGTACTGGGACACCACAACAGGTGGATAGGGAAACAATGGGCGATGACTGCCGCGTGCCACAGCGATGTGCACAGCCGAAGGTATGTCGTCGATGAGTTCGTGAAGAGCAAGAGCGGATTCTCCGCAGACGATCGCGCGCGGCACACGCGTACACACAGCAAGCAGATCAAGATGCGCGGTCTCCGGAGCGCTCGCTTGGCGATAGACCCCTCGCGACAGCTCGTCAAGCTTCCCTTCCGATACCAGAAGAGCAAGGTCGCGGGACGGGATGCCAGCACGACGTGCTTGAGCAGAGGTAAAGGTGGGCGGCAGGGCCACCAACCGTGCCTCGAACGCCCGAGCTTCCCCCGCCCTCATGTATCAAACTCTACCCATCAATCTGGGCGAGGGGCAGAGTTCGATACATCTCGATGCGCTGTCCCCTCGGATACCGGGCTGCCTAGGTCAGGGCCGCGGAGCGCAGTGCGCGGAGCTGAGGGGGTAGGGGCAGGCCGCGGGCGGTCCAGAGTTCGCGCATGCGGTTTGGGTAGTCGGTGACGATGCCGCGGACGCCCAGGTCGAGTAGTTGGGCGGCGTGGTCTGGGCTGTTGACCGTCCAGGCCACGACCGGGAGGTTGTGGGTGGCTGCGCTGGTCATCAGGGGTTCGTCGATGAGGATGTGGTCGGGGGAGAAGGCGGTGGCGTTGATGGCTGTTGCCATGGTGGGGAGGTCGGAGGCGAAGTCGTGGGGGTTCAGGCCGGCCAGCCAGCGGGGGTCGATGGTGTCGGACTCGATGAGGGCGACGCGGTGGGGGACGGCTTCGCGGGTGAGGGTGAGGAGGCGCCAGTCGAAGCTGAGGATGGCGGAGGTGGACAGGCGCTGGTGGCGGTCGAGTTCGGTGAGGACGAGGTCGGTGAAGCGGTGCGGGTCGGGGGAGAGGTCGGGCTGGGTGGGGTCGGATTTGAGTTCGATGTGCAGGCGGACCTTGTCGGCGCTGTAGGCGGCCACCAGGGCGAGGACGGCGCCGAGGGTGGGCATGCGGGTGTCGGGGATGGGGAGCTGGGTGGCCGCGAAGGGGTCGTTGTCGCGGGTGGGGTGGCGGACGCCGGCTTCCAGGGTGTGGAGTTGGGCGAGGGTGAGGCGCCTGATGGGTTTGCCGACGTAGGGGTACATCGGGTCGCCCGGGGTGGCCGGGCGGGTGTCGGCGGTGGTGACCGGGGAGACGGTGAGGTCGTGGCTGAGGATCAGCCGGTCGTCCGCGGTCAGCGTGACGTCGAATTCCAGCGCGTCCACGCCCGTCTCCAGGGCGTACGCCAGCCCCGGCAGCGTGTTCTCCGGACGCAGCCCCCGCGCGCCCCGATGGCCATGCAGCTCAACATGTCCGTGCACGCCGCGAAACCCTACCTGGTCCCCCACCCCGGGCTAAGAACCCGGGGCGGTACGGCGCGGCAAGAGGGGCTGTCGGCGCGCCCAACGGCGACACATCTCATCAACTCCCACCATCCCTGACGAGTGAGAATATTCCGACGAGCCCCACGAAATTCCTCTAATTCGGACGAAGCCTGCGAAAGTCCCCGAATCTCACCGAGCTCCGATGAACTCTGCGAACATCTCCGAAGTTCCGAATCTCATCGAGTCCGGACGAACTCTGCGAACGTCTCCGACTTCCGATGAAACCTTCAGACGAGCGAGCGGATCTGGACGGTCTGGTCGCGGCCCGGGCCGACTCCGATGGCGGAGATCGGGGCGCCGCTCATCTCCTCCAGGGCCCGCACGTACGCCTGCGCGTTCGGCGGCAGGTCGTCGAAGGTCTTGGCGCTGGTGATGTCCTCCTGCCAGCCGGGGAACTCCTCGTAGACCGGCGTGGCGTGGTGGAACTCGGTCTGGGTCATCGGGATCTCGTCGTGGCGCTTGCCGTCCACCTCGTACGCGACGCAGACGGGGATCCGGGCCAGCCCGGAGAGCACGTCCAGCTTGGTGAGGAAGAAGTCGGTGACGCCGTTGATCCGGGTGGCGTACCGGGCGATCACCGCGTCGAACCAGCCGCAGCGGCGGTTGCGGCCGGTGGTGGTGCCGTACTCGTGGCCGGTCTGCCGGAGCCACTCGCCCTGCTCGTCGAGGAGCTCGGTGGGGAAGGGCCCGGACCCGACCCGGGTGGTGTACGCCTTCAGGATGCCGATCACCCGGGTCAGCCGGGTGGGCGGGATGCCGGACCCGGCGCAGGCGCCGCCGCTGGTCGGCGAGCTGGAGGTGACGAACGGGTAGGTGCCGTGGTCGATGTCGAGCAGCGTGCCCTGACCGCCCTCAAGCAGCACGAACCTGCCCTCGTCCAGAGCCTGGCTGAGCACCAGCGAGGTGTCGGCGATGAACGGCCGGAGCCGCTCGGCGTAGGCCAGGTACTCCGCCAGCACCTTGGCCGGGTCGAGCCCTCGCCGGTTGTAGATCTTGGTGAGGATCTGGTTCTTGTCGTGCAGCGCGCCCTCGATCTTCTTCGCCAGGATGCCGGGGTCGAGCAGGTCCTGCACCCGGATGCCCATGCGATTGATCTTGTCGCTGTACGCGGGCCCGATGCCCCGCCCGGTGGTCCCGATCTTGGCCTTGCCCAGGTACCGCTCGGTGACCTTGTCCAGCGCCTTGTGGTGGGGCATGATCAGGTGCGCGCTGCCGGAGATGAGCAGGCGGTCGCAGGAGATGCCGCGGGCCGCCAGGCCGTCGATCTCGCTGAGCAGCACGCCCGGGTCGATCACCACGCCGTTGCCGATCACCGGCGTCACCGAGGGCGACAGGACGCCCGTCGGCAACAGGTGCAGCGCGTACTTCTGGTCGCCGATGACGACCGTGTGCCCCGCGTTGTTGCCCCCCTGGTACCGGACCACGAAGTCGACCTCACCGCCCAGCAGGTCGGTGGCCTTTCCCTTGCCCTCATCGCCCCATTGGGCGCCAACCAGAACGACAGCCGGCATGCTCAAACTCCCGTACACCAAAACAAACCCCTGCCGCAATCGCGACAGGGGCTCTTGCACCCTTAATGTACGCGAACAACTAGCTACTAGTTAGTTCCGCCGCAGCTGTCGGCGAGCTCTCCCGCAGGAACTGGAGACACCGCTCGGCCTCGTCCTTCTCCCCGATGGCCTGCGCGGCGCGGGCCAGGGCGTTGAGGCAGCGCAGGAAACCGCGGTTGGGCTCGTGTTCCCAGGGGATGGGGCCGTGGCCCTTCCAGCCGGCGCGGCGGAGCTGGTCCAGGCCGCGGTGGTAGCCGGTGCGGGCGAACGCGTAGGAGGTGACCGCGTGACCGGCCGCGAAGTAGTCGTCGGCGAGGGTCGCCCAGGCCGCCGAGTACGCGGGGAAGCGGGCGGCGACGTCGGCCGCCTTGAACCCCTTTTCGGTCATGTCCCTGGCCTCGGGGGTGTCGGGCAACAGGGTGGGCGGCGGACCAGCCAGCAGGTTGTCGCTGATTTCCATCGGCTATACGGCTCCCGTTCCTGGAGGATTCACGAAGTTAGTCATACCTGATCCGTGCCAGCCGTAATCATTTCCTCAAATTTACGCGAAGGGCCCAGATCTTCGTGATCCGGGCCCTTGTTGCGGGGCGGTGCGGGTTCAGCCGAGCTTGGTGCCCGCCGACTTGAGGTCCTGGCAGGCCTGGGCCACCCGGGCGGCCATGCCGGCCTCGGCGGACTTGCCGTACGCGCGGGGGTCGTAGGACTTCTTGTTGCCGACCTCGCCGTCCACCTTCAGCACGCCGTCGTAGTTGCGGAACATGTGGTCGGCGACGGGGCGGGTGAACGCGTACTGCGTGTCGGTGTCGATGTTCATCTTCACCACGCCGTACGAGATGGCCTCGTGGATCTCCTCGAGGAGCGAGCCGGAGCCGCCGTGGAAGACCAGGTCGAACGGCTTCTCCTTGCCGTACTTGGCGCCCACGGAGTCCTGGAGCTCCTTCAGCACCGAGGGGCGGAGCTTGACCGCGCCCGGCTTGTAGACGCCGTGCACGTTGCCGAAGGTGGCGGCCAGCAGGTAGCGCCCGCGCTCGCCCAGGCCGACCGCCTCGGCGGTGGCGATGGCGTCCTCGGGCGTGGTGTAGAGCTTCTCGTTGATCTCGTGGGAGACGCCGTCCTCCTCGCCGCCGACGACGCCGATCTCCATCTCCATGATGACCCTGGCCGCCGCGCACTTCTCGATCAGCTCGGCCGCGATCTGGAGGTTCTCCTCCAGCGGCACGGCGGAGCCGTCCCACATGTGGGACTGGAAGAGCGGCTCCTGGCCGCGGGCCACCCGCTCCCGGGAGATCTCGACCAGCGGACGCATGAAGCCGTCCAGCTTGTCCTTCGGGCAGTGGTCGGTGTGCAGCGCCACCGTCACCGGGTACTTGGCGGCCACCACGTGCGCGTACTCGGCCAGCGCGACCGAGCCGGTCACCATGTCCTTGATCGTGGTTCCGGAGAGGAACTCGGCGCCACCGGTGGAGACCTGGATGATGCCGTCGCTCTCCGCCTCGGCGAAGCCGCGCAGCGCGGCGTTCAACGTCTGGGACGAGGTCACGTTGATCGCCGGATAGGCGAAGCCACCCGCCTTGGCCCGGTCGAGCATCTCGGCGTAGACCTCTGGGGTTGCGATAGGCATCGGAAGTCAGCTCCCTGTTCAATGAATCTGGCTGTTGCCAAAGTATCCCGAAGGGCAGCCCGGTGAGGGAAGCGCAGGGCCTACCCACCAACGAGGCTTCTCCACCATTTTCCGTCACCCGGGGTAGGCTCGTCCGCGATGGACGTCTCAAATCTCCTCAGCGCCGAATGGTGGATCGTCACCTTCGGCCTCATCGGCATTCTGACGATCATTTTCGCCGAGACCGGGCTCCTGATCGGCTTCTTCCTGCCCGGTGACTCGCTGCTCGTGGTGGCCGGGATGGGGGCGTCCGCACAGGTCGCCAGCGCGGTCGGGCTCGAAACGCCGTTCCCTCTCGGGTTATTGCTGGTCGGCGCCCCGATCTGCGCCATCGCGGGCGCGCAGCTGGGTCACTACATCGGCGCCAAGGCGGGGCCGCGGCTGTTCGCCCGGCCGGACTCCCGGCTCTTCAAGCAGGAGTACGTGGACAAGGCCCAGTTCTACTTCGAGAAGTTCGGGCCGGAGAAGGCCGTGGTGCTGGCCCGGTTCATCCCGATCGTCCGGACCTTCCTCAACCCGGTGGCGGGCATGCTCGGCATGAACCCCCGGCGTTTCCTGATCTGGAACGTCATCGGCGGCATCGTGTGGACCGACGGCCTGCTGCTCTTCGGGTACTTCATCGGCAGCAAGATCCCCAACGTCGACCGCTACATCCTGCCCGGCGCGGCGGTGATCATCCTGCTCTCGGTGATCCCGATCATCAAGGAGATCCTGAAGAACCGGAAGGCGGCGGCGCCCGATCCGAAGGGCAAGCACCACCGCGGACTGATCGACCAATAGCGGTTGGTAGATCTTTCACCACAGTTCGGTTGATATGTGGCTACTCTCCACTAGATGGGACGCCATAGATCCAGATCACTGGGGGCGGCCCGGCTGGTGATCATGGTGCTGTCGGCCGGGTTGCTGGCGCTGCTCGCGGTGGCTCTGATCACCCTGGCCAACCGGGACCAGGGGGAGCCGCCCCGGCCCGCCGAGGCCGCGGCCACCGTGTCCTCGACACCCGTGCCCCGGCCCAGCGAGACCAGGGTGGCGACGCTGCGGCTGCTCTGCGCCGCACAGCGCTGCCCGGTCTTCGTGCGGGTCCCCGGCGGCGACATCCTGATCGACCAGGACCTGACCGCCGGCCAGGAGGTCAGCTACTTCGAGCCCAGACTCGACGTAGTGCTGAACGACGCGGGAGCCGTCCACGTGCTGGAGAACGGGAAGGAACGCCCGGCCGGGGAACCCGGCAAGCGCGCGGAGTTCCAGGTCAAACGCGACTAGAGCCCAAGATCCGCCAGCGTGTAGGCCGAGCGGTACGGCACGCCGGTGGCGATCAGCTTCTCCGCCGCCCCCCGGTCCACGATGGTGGCGATGCCCGCCACGATCGCCCCCGCCTCCTGCAGCGCCTCCACGGCGGTCAGCACCGAACCCCCGGTGGTGGAGGTGTCCTCGACCGCGAGCACCCGCCGCCCGGCCACGTCCGGCCCCTCGATCCGCCGTTGCAGGCCGTGCGCCTTGCCCGCCTTGCGCACCACGAAAGCGTCCAGGATGATCCCGCGCGCCGCCGCCGCGTGCAGCATGGCGGTGGCCACCGGGTCGGCCCCCAGGGTGAGCCCGCCCACCGCCTCGTAGTCGAGATCCTCGGTCAGGTCCAGCATGACCTGCCCCACCAGCGGGGCGGCCACCCCGTCCAAAGTGATCCGGCGCAGGTCGACGTAGTAGTCGGCCTCCTGGCCGGAGGAGAGGGTGACGCGGCCGTGCACCACACCCTTGTTCCGGATCTCGGACAGCAGTTCGTCGCGGTGGCTCATGGAACCCAAGCCTAGATCCGGGCCGGCTGCGGGATGTCGGGCGGTCACCGTACCGGCTTGGTCTGAGTGGGGGAAAGACAGGGACAAACTGGTACCGTCGGCGTGGGGCCTCGGGAATCGCCGGGTTTCCTCCTCGCGTTCTCACCCGCTTGATTACCCTGAGATGGCCACGTTAGGAAGGGCGGTGTCGCGTGGATCGCTGCGCGCTTTTCGTTGACGCTGGCTACCTGCTGGCGGACGGCGCGATGGCCGTGCATGGGACCCGCCATCGTGAGGCCGTCGGCTGGGACTATCCGGGGCTGCTCCAACTGCTGACCGGTCTGGCCAGGGAGCGCACCGGGCTGCCGCTGCTCCGCTGCTACTGGTACGAGGCCACCGTCGAGGGCCGGCGCACCCCCGAGCACGACGTGCTCGCCGACATCCCCGGCCTGAAGCTCCGGCTGGGCCGGATCCGCCCGGGCCGCAGGGAGGGCGTGGACGCCCAGGTGCACCGCGACCTGATGACCCTGGCCAGGAACAACGCCGTGGTCGACGCGGTGGTGGTGAGCGGCGACGAGGACCTGGCCCAGGTGGTCAGCGACGCCCAGGACCTGGGCATCCGGGTGACGGTGATTCATATCACCGCCGAGGGCAGCTGGGCGGTCTCCCGTACGCTCCGGCAGGAGTGCGACGACCTGATCGAGATCGGCGCGGGCCACCTGCGGCCGTTCGTGAACCTGGTCACCGGGGTGGACACCATGGCCGGCGGGGTCGCGGGCGGCCAGTCCAACGGGCGCAGCAACGGGAACGGCTCGGCCCCCGAGCGGGTCAACCAGGGCGGCAACGCGTTCCCTGGGTCGGTCAGCAGCCCACCGGCCGGGACTCCCGCGCTGCCGAGCCCGGCGTCGCATGCCCGCCCGGCTCAGCAGCCCGCCTACAACTATCCCCCGGAGCCGCAGGCCGCCCCGCCGCCCCCGGTGTCCCCCGTGCCCCCCGCGCCGCAGCCACCCCCGCAGT
>NZ_JAHCST010000057.1 GCF_018476525.1 Acrocarpospora catenulata | reverse complement strand
CGCCCCCCGCCCACCCCGGCGGAGCCGGGCCTCCGGCCGGAGGCCGGACAAAGGTGGGTGGGAGTTCCACGGTAATCGACCGGTGATTATTCACCGGGCAACCACCAGGTCCATACCTTGGAGTGGATTTTGAATGAGTCGATTACTGAGGTGGTGCCGGTGGTTGGGTCCAGGCGGTGGGCCGATGCGCCGGTGGTGGTGCCGGCGGTGTTGCTTCGTAGTTCCCAGAGGGTGAGTTGGTCGTCGCCGGTCCAGAAGAGTCGGTGGGCGTACTCGTTCTTGGCCACCTTGACGCGGACCGGGTCGCCGACGGTGTCCGCGGTCAGGTCGTACACGCGCAGGGTCTGGGTGCTCTTCGGGCTGGTCACGATGAGGGCCACCGTGCTGCCGTCGTCGGACAGGGCCAGCGGCGCGTTGTTGGCCACGATCTGGGGAACCACCTGGCTGTTCTCCTTGACGCCCTGGGCGTCGAACACGGCGAACTCGGTGGTGTTCTCGTCGGTGTAGCGGGTGACCAGCAGGTGTTCCCCGTTGGGGCTGAAGCCCTGCATGTTGGCGTTCCCGGGCAGGGTGCGGGTGGTACCCGCGGCCACATCGACGATCAGCGAAGGCCGGCGAGCGCCCTCGTCGAAGTAGTCGATCACCAGCAGGTTCCCGTCCTCGGACAGAAAGGTGTCCACATCGGACATGCCGATACCCTTGGGCAGCTTCGCCGCCTTGGACGGCAGGGTACGCACCTTGTTGTTCCGCAGGTCCCGGACGACCAGCCGATTGTCGGACTTGCGGAAGTAGGCCACATGCGCGCCGTCCCCGCTCAGCGCGATCGTGGTGGAGGACTCCTTGTCAGTCCTGCCCGCCGCGTCCACCGGGAAGACCTGAGCGTCCGGCAGCGCCACCTTCTTCCCGGTCCGCGTTGTCACGGTCCACGGCCCGCACGGCACCGTGTAGTCCTTCTTCGGGCAGCTGTTCACCCAGACGTACCTGGCGACCCCGGAGGCGGCTCCCGTTCGCGCCTCCGCGACCCCCGGCAGCGCGGCGACGGCCGCCGCGGCGACCGCGAGCATCGCTAACGATTTCCCGAGCTTCATGTCAATTCCTTTCGTCACCTGGATAGATGCGGGCGGCACACGAAAGGTTCCTCACGAATCCGTCTCAGTTGGCGACGGACCCGCGAACGTGACCCGACAGGGCGGTGAAACCGGGATCTTCCACGAAGGAGCGGGTGACCACGTTCCAGGGGCGGCGTGGAACGATGTGCTGGTCGCGCGGCTGGGAGGGCGCTGCTCTGGAGATCTTGTGTGTCGTGCTGCTGGTCGCGGTACTGGCGAGCGCGGTGATCCGGCCGTTCGGGCTACCGGAGGCCGTCGTGTCGGCACCGGCCGCCGCGATCGTGGTGGCGGCGGGGGCGATCTCCTGGGGGCAGGCGCGGCAGGAGATCGAGCGGCTCACGCCCGTGGTGGCGTTCCTGGGCGCGGTGCTCGTCCTGGCCCGGCTCTGCGCCGACGAGGGACTGTTCGAGGCGTGCGGGGCCTGGATGGCCCGTGCCTCCGGACGGCGGCTGCTGACCTCGGTGTTCGGGCTGGCCTCGGCGGTCACCGTGGTGCTCAGCCTGGACGCCACCGTGGTGCTGCTCACCCCCGTTGTCTTCGCCACGGCGGCGCGGCTCGGCGTACGGCCCAAGCCCCACGTGTACGCCTGCGGCCACCTGGCCAACACGGCCTCGCTGCTGTTGCCGGTCTCCAACCTGACCAACCTGCTGGCCTTCGCGGCCAGCGGGCTGAGCTTCACCCGGTTCGCGGCGTTGATGACACTGCCGTGGCTGGGGGCGATCCTCGTGGAGTACGTCGTTTTCCGCCGGTTCTTCGCGGGAGAGCTGGACGCCGGGAGGCCCGCTGGCGGGTCTGTCGAGATGCCGATGTTCGCGCTGGTCACGGTGGCCTGCACGCTTGCCGGTTTCGTGGTGACCTCGGCGTTCGGACTGGGACCCGTCTGGGCCGCCGCCGCCGGGGCCCTGGTGCTCGGCGTGCGCTCCCTCGCCCGGGGGAACACCACTCCGCGGGCGATCCTGGACGCCGCCGCGCTGCCGTTTCTGGTGTTCGTGCTGGCGCTGGGGGTCGTCGTGCGTGCTGTGGTCGATCACGGTCCCGACCTCGGGTGGTTCTTTCCAGCGGGGGACAGCCTGCCGGCTCTGCTCGGAGTGGCCGCGCTCGCCGCCGTGCTCGCCAACCTGATCAACAATCTGCCCGCCGTGCTTGTCCTCCTTCCCCTCACCAGCGGACCCGCCGCCGTGCTCGCCGTGCTGATCGGGGTCAACATCGGGCCCAACCTCACCTACGCCGGGTCCCTGGCCACGCTGCTCTGGCGGCGTATCGCCCATGAACAGGTACGCCTCTCGGAATTCACACGGCTTGGCTTGCTCACCGTTCCGGCGGGGATAGTGGTTTCCGTAGTCGCGCTGTGGGTGTCTATTCGGGTGCTCGGAACCTAGTTTTTCCGAAAGGCCCCCGACCGCGAATAAGCGGTCAGGGGCCGGGTGGGATCAGTCGTTCTCGCTTTTCCGGGAGACCAGAATGAGCAGGACGCCGGCGAGGATGGCGGTCAGGGCGCTTGATATCGCCAGGATGAGACGCCGGGTGTCGATGCCGCTGTATGGCAGGGCGGGCGATTGGTGTATCTGGGTGTTGCCGGTCGAATTCACGTCGCCTGAATGATGAATTGAGCCATCGTGGGTGACCTGCCCGGTGTGGGTGGTGTGACCTTCGTGGACTGCATTGCCGTGGTGGATCGCATCCCCGTGGTGGGTTGAGTTGCCTTGGTGGGTTGAGTTGCCTTGGTGGGTTGAGTTGCCTTGGTGGGTTGAGTTGCCTTGGTGGGTTGAGGTTCCGTCGTGAGGGTGGGTCATCCCGGGGTCGAACCAACCCTGGTGAGGGGCCTCGTCCGGGCGGTGTACCGGTCGGATGACGTAGGGCCCGCCGGAGCCGGGATACTGCGGATTCGTGCCCGGTTGCTGCGGGTGCGTGCCGGGCTGGTGTGGATCCGTCCCCGGTGGCGGTGGGTCGGTGCCGGGAGGCAGGACTCGTACCGAGACCTTGATGCCTCCCAGCGGATGCTCCTCCTGCGCGTTCGGGCTATCCGGGCGGATGGTGTGGGCTGCGGCCGGGCTCAAGGGCAGGCAGAGGGCGGTCAGCACTGCGAGCTGCGCCCCCGTGACCACCAATATGGTGTTTTTTGCCATTAATCCCCCAAAAATGGCGACTATGTCTGCGTGTGGATATGAACTGGGAAATGCTGCCCCGCTAGATTTACCCAGTTGGCAGGGGATGTCACTAAGAGCTGTCTTTGGTCGGGTATTTTCTGTTCTTCGGACAATCTGTTCCCGTGTCAAGACCTTTTTGAGAGAAAGCGAAGGGAGTCCACGGTAGGACGCGAGCGGGAGTCTTGGTGATCAAGTGGATAGCTTCTGGAATTGATCACCGTATGGAGCGTCTTACCTTGCACCAGAACCGTCAAAATTCTCGACATGTCCCATTGCGCCGAATGCTGGCGATGGGCATCTCGCTGGGCCTGCTCTGGGCAGGTTGCCCCGCCCCCGCCGCGTCCGAGCCCGTACCGGACTTCTCGCTGGAGGTGAGCCCGACCCGCCTGACCATTCCGGCGGGAAAGGCGTCCACCGCCCAGGAGTTCCAACTGATCAACAAGGGCCGCGCGGCCTTCGACGTCACCGTGGAGAAAGCCGACTTCACCACAGGGGAGGACGGTTCGCTGAGGTTCCAGCCGCAGGCCCCGTTCGCCGCCGCGGCCTGGGCGCGCGTCGAACCGTCCAGCCTGCGGGTGGAGCCGGGCACCACCCGGAAGGTCACCCTCCGGGTAGACGTGCCGCCCGCGCCGGAACCGGGAGACCACCAGTTCGCGGTGATCTTCAAGGTGCCGGCGGGCGACAACGGCTCGAACATCCGGATCAACCGCGGCGTGGCCGCCCCGGTCTTCGTCGCCGTGCCCGGCGCCGTGGACACCTCGGCCGAGATCGCCGGTCTGACCGCCCCGGAGTACGTGCTGGGCGGACCGGTGCCGATCACCGCGCGCATCCGCAGCCTCGGCACCGTGCACCGGGACTTCCGCGGCGCCGGGCGGCTCCAGGCCCAGGTCGGCGGAGAGTCGGTGGCGTTCCCCGACTTCACTGTGGTCCGTGGCGCCACCCGCGAGGTGACCACCCTCTGGGATCCGCCGCTGGTCTGCTTCTGCGACGTCACGGTCGCGGTGGACACCCCGGGCCCGGGCGTGCGCTCGGCCACGGTGCCGATCATCGTCTTCCCGCTGCACCTGGCCATGATCCTGGTCGTCGTCCTGCTGACCCTGCTGCTGGCCGGGTGGCTGGTACGGCGCCGCCGCCGCGCGAAGGCCACCGCCGCCGCGCTGAACGGGATGACAGACACCATCCATGCTTAGCCATCGCCTCGCCCGCGGCGCCGCTCGCCGCCTGATCTCGCAGGCTGTCGTCCTGGGCCTGCTCGGCTCCACCGCCAGCGCGTCCCTGATCGGCCTGTCCGCGCCTTCCGCGTCCGCGGCCGGCACCCTGCTGTTCAACCAGCCGTTCAAAAACAACACAGCCGATTCCACCTATCCGGTGACGCTGCCCGCACTGCCCACCGGGCAGAGCGGCACCAACACCGCCTGCCTGACCGCCGTCGGCAACCCCAACGGCTCCGGCCTGCACAGCTGCTCCACCAACACCGACGCGGCCGGGCTGGGCACGCTCCGCCTCACCAACACCAGCACCAGCCAGGAAGGCGGCCTGTTCGGCGCGATCAGTGTGCCCACCTCCCAGGGCCTGGACGTGACGTTCAACGCCTACCAGTACGGTGGCACCGGCGCGGACGGCCTGACCTTCGTGGCCGCCGCCGTGGACCCGACCAATCCGCTGCCCCCGGCCAACATCGGCCGCAGCGGCGGATCGCTGGGCTACTCGGCCGGCAGCGCCGGCCCCGGCCTGGCCAACGCCTACCTGGGCTTCGGCTTCGACGTCTACGGCAACTTCAGCAACAGCGTCTACCAGGGCAGCGGCTGCACCAACCCGGCGTACATCAGCACCACCGGCGGCAGGGTGCCCGGCCAGGTCGTGGTGCGCGGGCCGGGGGCGGGCACGGTCGGCTACTGCGCGATCAACAGCACCGCCACCTCGACCAGTTCGCCCGCGGTCGCGCTGCGGGGCAGTACCCGGGCCGCCTCCGTGGTTCCGGTCGAGATCGTGATCAACCCCACCGCCGCCGGCGTGACCACAGCCTCGGGCCTGACCGTGGCGGCCGGTCACTACAAGCTGGTGCTCACCCCGGTGGGTGGCACGGCCAAGTCGCTGGACGGCACGCTCCCGACCGTTTCCTCCACGCTCTATCCCTCCTCGTCCTGGCTCAACTCGGCGGGGGTCCCCCGGCAGCTGGCCTTCGGCTGGGTGGGCTCGACCGGCTCGCTCACCGACTTCCACGAGATCGACAGCGTCAAGGTGGTGAGCTTCAACCCCGTCCCCGTGCTCGACGTCGCCCAGACGAGTTACGTCGGGTCCTCGCCGCAGCCGGGCGCCCCGGTGACGTACACCGTGACCGCCGGGGTGGACTCCTCCGGGGCGAACGAGAGCTCCGCGATCTCCATCACCGAGACGGTGCCGTCCGGCGTGGTGCCCCTGGGTGCGTACGGGACAGGCTGGACCTGCCAGGCGCCGTCCGGACAGCAGATCACCTGTACCAACAACAACGCGCCGTACACAGCGGGGACGACGCTGCAGCCAGTGACCGTGGTGGGCATCGTCACGGGCAGCAGTGTCACGCCCGCCCTCATTCAGTCGTCCTCCACGGTGACCGCCTCATCGAACGAGGCCAATCCCGATATCGCCCAGTCGACCACGGCCGGGACGGTGCCCACCGCGCCCTCCGGGATCACCGTCACCCCCGCCACCAGCACGATCGCGGGCGGCATTGCGGTCACCGTCGGGGGCTCCAACATCTCCGGCGCGACGGCCATCGAGATCGGCACCACCGCCGAGCTGCAGGCGGGCACGCCCGTCGTCCTGCTGCCGTGCCAGTCGGGACCCGCGGCCGGATGTTTCACCGTCAACGCCAACGGCACCCTGAGCATCTCCTCCATGCCCGCCCGAAGTTCGGCGGCCACGGTCAACGTGACCGTGGTGACGCAGGGCGTCGCCGGTCAGGCGAGCTATGTCTACACCGACAAACCCGGCACCCCGGCCGCGCCCACCGCGACCGCCGGCGTCACCAGCGCCACCGTGACCTGGACGGCTCCCGAGAGCCACGGCAGCACGATCACCGGGTACGTCGTGACGCCGTACCTCAACGGGGTCGCCCAGACCCCGGTGTCCTACGACGCCTCCACCACCACCCGGACGCTGACCGGGCTGACGGCCGGAGCCTCCTACACCTTCACGGTGGCGGCGGTGAACGCCATCGGCACCGGTACGGCGAGCGCGCAGTCCAACGCGGTCGTGCCGTACACGGTGCCCGGGCAGCCGACCATCACCTCGGCCACCGCCGGGGACGGCTCGGCCACGCTGACCTGGACCGCCCCCTCGTCCAACGGGGGAAGCGCGATCACCTCGTACGTGGTCACGCCGCGCATCGGCGGGGTGGCCCAGACACCGCAGACCTTCTCCAGCACGGCCACCACGCAGACGGTCACCGGGCTGACCCCGGGCACCGCCTACACCTTCACGGTCACCGCGGTGAACGCGGCGGGGTCCGGACCGGCCTCGGCCCCGTCCAGCACGGTGACACCCAACGCCAACCCGTCGCTGACCTTCCCGGCGCCCCCGAACGGGCAGGTGGGCGTGGCCTACAGCGACCAGCTGACGGTCACCGGCGGCACGGCGCCCTTCACCTGGTCGCTCAGTTCGGGCACGCTGCCGCCGGGGCTCACCCTGAACAGCTCCACCGGACTGCTCTCCGGCACCCCGACGACGGCCGGCAGCTACCCCTTCACCGTGCAGGTCACCGACGCGAACAACCAGACCGCCACCAAGGCGGTGACCCTGGTCGTGGTGGCCAGCCCGACACTGACCTTCGCGGCGCCGCCGAGCGGCCAGGTCGGTCTGGCCTACAGCGACCAGCTGACCGTCTCCGGCGGCACCGCGCCGTACACCTGGTCGGTCAGCACGGGCAGCCTGCCGCCGGGGCTCACCCTGAACAGTTCCACGGGGTTGCTCTCGGGCACCCCGACGACGGTGGGCAGCTACGCCTTCACGGTCACGGTCGTGGACGCCAACAGCCAGCGCGACAACAAGGCGGTGACGCTCACCATCGGGGCGGGCCCGCTGGTCATCACCAAGACCGCCAACACCACGGCGGCCGCGGCGGGGACCGTGGTCAACTACACGATCACGGTCGGCAACACCAGCGCCGGCCCGTTCACCGGGGTCGCCTTCACCGATCCGCTGACCGGCGTGCTGGACGACGCCGCCTACAACAACGACGTGGCCGCCAGCGTGGGGTCGGCGGCGTACACCGATCCGAACGTGACCTGGACGGGCACCCTCGCGGCGGGGGCGACGGCCACCATCACCTACTCCGTCACCGTACGCACCGGGCATCCGGGCGACGGCACGCTCGCCAACACCGTCACCTCGGGGACGCTGGGCACCAACTGCGCCTCCGGAAGCGGCGACAGCCGGTGCCGCGCGTCGGTGAGCCTGCTCGAACTGACCATCACCAAGACCGCGGACAAGGCGACGCCGTCGCCGGGCGACACCGTGCACTACACGATCACGGTCAGCAACACCGGCCGGGCCGCCTACGCCCCCGCGAACATCTCCGACCCGCTCTCCGGCGTGCTGGACGACGCCGTCTACAACGGCGACGTCTCGGCCAGCACGGGCACGGCCTCCTACAGCGCTCCCGTGCTCGGCTGGAGCGGCAACCTGTCGGCGGGCGCGTCCGCGACCATCACCTACTCGGTGACGGTGAACAGCCCGGACAACGGGGACAAGAACCTGACCAACACGGTGACCTCCACCAGCGCGGGCAGCAACTGCCCGTCCGGCGGCACCGACCCGCGGTGCGCCAGGACCGTCACCGTGCTGATTCCCGGGCTGACGATCAACAGCGCCACCGACGTCACCACGGCCGTTCCCGGCGGGGTGGTGCGGTACACGATCACCGGCACCAACTCCGGCCAGACCTCCTTCACCAGTGCCAACTTCACGTTCGCGCTGCCGGGCGCGGCCAGCAACGCGACCTACAACAACGACGCGGCGGCCAGCTCGGGGAACCTGACGTTCAACCAGGACGGGACGGTGACCTGGTCGGGCGCGCTGGGCGTCGGGGAGACGGTGACCGCGACGGCGTCGGTGACGGTGAACAGCTCCACCACCACGGCCGGCACGCTGACCAGCACGGTCACCTCCACGACGCCGGGCAACAACTGCCCGGTCGGTGGCTCGGCTCCGGCCTGCTCCACCAGCGTGCAGATCCTGCTGCCCCAGCTCACCATCACCGCCGCCGCCGGTACCGGCACGGCCGAGCCGGGTCAGCAGGTCACCTACACGGTGACGGTGGCCAACACGGGGCAGGCGCCGTACGTGGGGGCGTCGTTCACCGACTCGCTCGCCGCGGTGCTGACCGACGCGGTGTACAACAACGACGCGGTCGCCTCCAGCGGCACGGTCGGCTACAGCTCGCCCAACCTCACCTGGACCGGCAACCTGGCCGTCGGGGCGAGCGCCACCGTGACCTTCACGGTGACCGTGCGCGACCCGTACGTCGGGGACACCGGCATGGTCAACCGGGTGACCTCCAGCACGCAGGGGAACAACTGCCCGGCCGGGAACACCGACAGCCGGTGCCGCGCTGCGGTCACCATCCTGGTCCCGGCCCTCACCATCACCAAGACCGCCAACACCGCCACGGTGGTGCAGGGGGGCACGGTCGGTTACACGGTGACGGTGGCCAACACGGGGCAGACGCCGTACACGGGGGCGAGCGTCACCGACGCGCTGACCGGGGTGCTGGACGACGCGGTGTTCAACAACGACGCAGCGGCCTCCAGCGGCACGGTCGGCTACAGCGCGCCCAACCTCACCTGGACGGGCAACCTGGCCGTCGGGGCCACGGCCACGATCACCTACAGCATGACCGTGCGCAACCCCGACCCGGGTGACGGGCTGCTCAGCAACGCGGTCACCTCGGCCGCGTACGGGAACAACTGCCCGTCCGGGAGCACCGACACCCGTTGTGCGGTCACCGTGCGGCTGTCCCGGCTGGTGCTCCAGCAGGCGTACACCACGGCCACCACCACGCCGGGGTCGGTGATCCAGCTGAACGCGACCTTCAGCAACACCGGGCAGACGCCGTACAACGGGATCAGCGTCTTCGCCGGCAGCGCGGACACCGTGGACGACGCGGTGCCCACCGGTGACCAGACGGCCAGTTCTGGCACGCTCTCGCTCGGCCCGACCGGCATCACCTGGACCGGGAGCATCCCGGTGGGCGGTGTGGTCACGGTGACCGGCACGCTCACCGTGAAGAACCCCGACCCGGGCAACAAGATCATCACGGGGACGCTGGTCTCCAGCGCCGCCGGGAACAACTGTCCCTCCGGTGGCAGTGACCCGCAGTGCACCGCCCAGGTGGATGTGCTGGTGCCCGCGTTGTCCATCACCAAGGTCGCGGACACCGCCACCACGGTGCCCGGCGGGACCGTCAACTACACGGTCACGGTGAGCAACACCGGGCAGACGCCGTACCCGGGGGCGCAGGTCGCCGACGACCTGTCGGCGGTGCTGGACGACGCCGGCTACAACGGCGACGCGGTCGCCTCGGCCGGTACGGTCACCTACGACAGCCCCGTCCTGACCTGGACCGGGAACCTGCCGGTGGGTGGCGAGGCAGTCGTCACCTTCAGTGTCACCGTGCTCAACCCGAGTCCGGGCAACAAGCGGCTGCACAACGTGGTCAGCTCCAGCGCCGTCGGCAGCAGCTGCCCGCCGGGCTCGGCTGGTTCGGGCTGTTTCACCAACGTGACCGTGCTGACCCCGGCGCTGACCATCGTCAAGTCCGCCGACTCCGACGCCGCGGCGCCCGGCGAGACCGTCACCTACACCCTCAAGGTCACCAACAGCGGGCAGACCTCGTACACGGGGGCGAACCTCGCCGATTCGCTGAGCGGGGTGCTGGACGACGCCGTCTACAACAACGACGTCTCGGCCTCCACCGGCACGGCCGGCTACACCGCGCCCAACGTGACCTGGACCGGCAACCTGGCCGTCGGCGCGTCCGCGACCATCACCTACTCGGTGACGGTGGACAACCCGGACCTGGGGGACAAGAGCCTGGTCAACACCACCACCTCCACGACAGCGGGCAGCAACTGCGCGGTGGGATCGACCGACTCGCGGTGCTCGCTGACCACGCCGGTCGCCGACGTGAGCGACCTGACGTTCAGCAAGGACACCGACAGGACCTCGGTCGCGCCCGGCGGCACCGTCACCTACACGATCACCGTCACCAACTCGGCGGCGGAGCCCTACCTGGGGGCGACCTTCACCGACTCGCTGAGCGGGGAACTGGACGACGCCGTCTACAACAACGACGCCGTCGCCACCGCGGGGACCGTCGGCTACACCGCGCCCAACCTCACCTGGACGGGCAACGTCCCGGCCAGCGGATCGGTCACCGTCACCTACAGCGTGACCGCGAACGGGAACGGCGACAAGATCCTTACCGACACGCTGACCTCCACCTCCCCGGGCGGCAACTGCCCGGTGGGCGGCAGCGACCCGCGCTGCGCGGAGACGGTCACCGTGTCCGTCCTGACCATCGGCGTCAGCGCCAACGCCGGCACCACCACGCCGGGTGGGGCCATCCAGTTCACCAGCACCTTCACCAACACCGGGCAGACGCCGTACGAGGGCATCAGCATCGCCTTCCCGGGGGGCGACCTGATCGACGACGTTCTCCCCGGGGTCGAGACGGTGACCTCGGGGACCCTCTCGAGCGACCACGGACTGGTCTGGACAGGGAACATCCCGGTCGGCGGCGTGGTGACGATGAGCTCGACCTTCACCGTCCGGAACCCGGACCCGGGCAACCGCGTCGCGCGGATGTCGGCGATCTCCGACACCCCGGGCAGCAACTGCCCGACCGGCAACGCCAACCCGGCCTGCTCGGCGTCCGTGCAGGTGCTGATCCCGGCGCTGACCATCACCAAGAGCGCGAGCGCGCCCACCGCCGTGCCCGGGGGAAGCGTCACCTACACCATCACCCTGGAGAACACGGGCGAGACGCCGTACACCGGGATCAGCGTCACCGATCCGCTCGCCGGCCTGCTCGACGACGCCGTCTACAACGGCGACGCCTCCGCGACCACCGGGGACGTGTCGTACGCCGACCAGGTCCTCACCTGGACCGGTGACCTCGCGGAGACGGCGACGGCGACGATCACCTACTCGGTGACCGTGCGCGACCCCGATCCCGGCGACAAACTGATGGCCAACACGCTCACCTCGACCGCACCCGGCAGCACCTGCCCGGCGGGCGCACCCGCGACGGGCTGCATCGCCACGGTGGTCGTGCTCACCCCCGCGCTGACCATCGTGAAGACCGCGGACACCGCCACCACCGCGCCGGGCGCCACCGTGGGCTACACCATCACGGTGCAGAACACCGGCCAGACCGCCTACCCGGCCGCGTCGCTGACCGACGCGCTGTCGGGGGTGCTGGACGACGCGGCGTACAACAACGACGCGGACGCCACCAGCGGTTCGGTGACCAGGACCGGCTCCGACCTCACCTGGACCGGCGCGCTCGCCACGGGCGCGTCCGCGACCATCACCTACTCGGTGACAGTGCAAGGCGGCGGGGACAACATCCTGTCCAACACGGTGACCTCACCGGCCTCGGGCGCGAACTGCCCGGACGGCGGCACCGACCCGCGTTGCGCGGCCCGGGTGCCCGTCTCCGTGCTCACGTTCACCAGTACGGCGGACACGACCACGGCCATCCCCACCCAGGTGGTGCGGTACACGGTGACGTTCACCAACTCCGGCCAGGTCGCCCAGCCCACCGCGAACTTCACCTTCGCCCTGGCGGACGCCCTGGACAACGCCACCTACAACAACGACGCAGTGGTGAACTCAGGGAACCTGACCTTCAACCCGGACGGATCGGTCGTCTGGACGGGGCCGCTCGGCCTCGGGGAGACCGCGACCGCCACGGCCTCGATCACCGTGAACAACCCGCCCACCGGCGGGAGCACGATGACCAGCCTGGCCAGTTCCACCACACCGGGCAACGACTGCCCGGTCGGGAGCACCGACCCGGCCTGCAGGACCTCGGTCGAGGTCCTGATTCCGGAGCTCACCATCACCAAGTCGGCCGACGCCGTGACCGCGGTGCCGGGTCAGACGGTCGCCTACACGGTGACGGTGGCCAACACGGGGGAGGCGCCGTACACGGGGGCCCAGATCAGCGACTCGCTCGACGTGACCGACGCCGTCTACAACAACGACGCCGTCGCCTCCACCGGCACGACCGGATACACCGCGCCCAACCTGACCTGGACCGGCGACCTCGGTGTGGGGGAGACCGCCGTCATCGGCTACACGGTGACCGTTCGTGATCCGTACCTGGGGGACACCCTGATGACGAACACGGTGAGCTCCACCACGCTGGGGAGCACCTGTTCCTCCGGGAACTGTTCGGCGCTGGTGACCGTGCTGATCCCGGCCCTCACCCTGTCCGTGAGCACCGATCCGGCGTCCATCGTGGCGGGGGGCACAGTCCGGTACACCGTCACGGTGGCCAACACGGGGCAGACGCCGTACACGGGGGCGAGCTTCACCAACGCCCTGGCCGGGGTGCTGGACGACGCGGTCTACAACAACGACGCCGTCGCCTCCTCTGGCACGGCCGGTTACACCGCGTCCAACCTGACCTGGACCGGCGACCTGGCCGTCGGCGCGACGGCCACCGTCACCTACACCGTGACCACCCGCGCTCCCAGCGGCGGGGACGCCGTTCTGGTCGACTCGGTCGTCTCCGACGACGCCGGGAGCACCTGTCCGACCGGCGGCGCCGACGCGCGCTGCGCGAGCAGCATGTCCATCACCGCGGAGAGCCTCGCCCTAGCCGATATCACCAGCGGGTTTACGCTGACCGGAACACCACGGTCGACCGTACGCGGGGACGGGGCGGTCACCTACACGGTGACCACCAACAGTCCCGGCGGGTACGTCGTCACGGTGCGGGCGGCCTCGCCGGAGTTCACCTCGCCGGACACCAGCGCCACCATTCCGATCTCGGCCATGAAGGTACGGGAGAGCGGGACGGCGGACTTTCAGCCGCTTTCCTCGGTCGGCGTGGTCTCCGTTCATGAGCAGGACACACCGTCCGCGCCCCATGGCGACCAATTGAGTACGGATTACGAGGTCGATATCCCATTCGTTCCCTCTGGGACTTATTCGGCGACCCTTGACTATATTGCCACCAGCCAGTGAAGTCGTACCTGAAAATATGATCTGCCGGGTTTATTTGGCGGACTAATTGGTGATCATCTGAGAGCAGTCGGAAAGATGCTAGGAGGAGATTGATATGTCTAAATTTCGGATTGCCGGTCTTTCTGTGGCTCTCGCCGGGGCGGCGGTCATGGGCGTCCTGCACGCCGGTGTTCACCCGGCGGCGGCCGACACCGACACGGGGGACACGACGGCCAACGTGGAGGTCACCTCATCGATCACGTTGAGCGACCTCACCGCGGCCTTCACCCTGACCGGCTCGCCCGGCCAGACCCCCACCCAGCCGGTGTCCATGCGCGTCACCACCAACAACTTCGCGGGCTACAACGTCACCGTCGCCCCCGCCACGGCCAACCTGGCCGGCGCCATCGTGGGCAACACCGACGTGATTCCGTCCAGCGATCTGGAGGTCCAGGGCCCGGCGCAGGCCGCCACCTTCGCCGCCCTGACCTTTGGCACCCCGCTGGTGGTGGCCACCAAGGAGTCCCCCTCGGCGGAGGCCGGCGACGTGATCAACAACACCTACCGGATGGCCATTCCTTTCGTCCGCCCCGACACCTACACCACGACTCTCAACTACATCGCTTCCACGCTCTGACGAAAACATTTCCCCCGGAATTGTCTCCGGGGTGAAGACACACCCTCTTTCGGGCCGGTGGATTCCCATCCACCGGCCCTATCATTGGTCCGGCCTCGGCTTTCCCTGAAATTCAAAGACCTGATTTCCACCCATAAGGTATTTAACCCATGCCCTTCCACCTCGCCCACGGCATCTCTCGACACCACGCCTCCCGCGCAGTCCTGGCACTCGCCCTGGCATTGCCCACGGCATTCACCCTGGCGTCCCCTTCCACGGCTGCCGCCGAGCCTCCCACTCCCCACGAAGCGACCCAGTCAGCCAAGGGGACCGGAGCGGATGAAGCACCAGGGAAAACCGAAGCCCGGAAAGCCAAGCCCGCACCCGGCTACGCCCTGACCATCGCCATCGACAACGGACACACCACCGCAAGCCAGGGCGACCGACTCACCTACACCATCCAGGTCACCAACACCGGCCCGCAGGACTCTCCCGACCTCACCATCTCCCAAACCCTCGTCCCCGGCCTCAAACTTCTCTCCACCACACCCCCCGCCAAGAACACCCAGGACCGCATCACCTGGACCCGCACCCTCCCCGCAGGCGAAAAGGCCGAATTCAAGACCACCGCCGAGGTCGGCGACCTCCCCGCCAACCTCCAACGCCTCGCCATCGTGGCCTGCGCCACCAAGAAGAACACCAACCACCCCATCGTCTGCGCCACCCACACCGCCCGCCTCCCAACTCCCACCACCCACCTCCAAAGCCACGTCCCGCCCGCCAGTCCCAGCCCTTGGTACTGGCTGGCAGGCGCTTCGGCCCTCCTCCTGGCAGGCGCGGCCTTCCTTCGCCGCCGCCTGTCCCGTCACCGCTGACGCCGCGGGCCGGTGATTCAGCCGTCCTGATCGAAATCAAGCGCCGCGAAACGAAGCCCCACGAGTAGCGGAACAGAACCGGAGTACCGAAAATCGGCCGGACAGGATGGGTTCACCACCGAAGCTCCGGCCAGCAGGTTCCGCTTCAGGGTCTTGAGGTTCACCGGGAAGGCGCGGATGCTGCCCGTGTACAGACGCTCCGAGACTTTCACCCGGCGGTCTTCGATATCTCTGGAGGAGATGGCGAGATAGGTCACGCCGAAGTACTCGGGCTTCGCGCCTCTTTCGATCCACCGGCCGCATCCGAGCACCCGCGTCCGCTGGATGTCCGGTCCGCTGATCCCTGTCTCCTCGGCCAGCTCCCGCTCCATCGCCCGAACCAGAAGGTCCTGCAACGAATCACCGCTCTTACAGTCACTCGGCGGGATGGTGCCACTACCTGACGGCGCGTACAGCACCTTGCTCGGAAGGTTGTTCCGGCTCTGAACGCAGACGACCACACATTCATCGGTGGTAATCGCCAAGGTCGACACACCGATGTGATTCGAGAGCCGGCTCTCCGAGAAACCTCGGAGCGTGCGCGTCCTGGGGTCGCAGACCTCTCTTTCGTACAGGTTGGTCTCGTCGCCCGTGTCAGTGTGAATGATCTTGTAGGTGCACAGCTCGTTGGAGCAGAGGCTGTCGAAGTAGCGGGTCACCCGGACGGTGGCGACGGGATGGCCCCCTGCCGCGCCGTCAAGAGAGATGTCCGAGGCCATGGCCATCAGTTCACCGTTGAAGACGATGCTTCCCTTGCTGGAGATCCTGAACGCCTGAGGCGCGAAAGCCTTCAGCTCGCGCGGAAGGCGGTAGGGCCTCTCGCCCAACCTCAGCGTGACGGGTCGTTCACGAAGGATTGCACTGGAGGCGTCGTCCACCAGAAATGTTCCCCGGTGCGGTACCTCCACCCACCTGACCATGCTGTTGCGATAGCGGGCCTTGAGGTCGGCCACCGGCAAACTCATCTTGACAAATTCGAACCGCGAACGCCTGATCACCGCCCCATGAATCTCCCGGCTGAAACTGATCAGTGTTGTCGTGACGCTCAACACCGTCAGCAGCAGTGCGAAGCTCAGGATCGTCGGACCCGAGGTGAGGAAGGTCAGAACAACTCCGAACGCCGCCACCGCCAGCGGCCATTCGGCAAGAAAAAAGAAGCTGACGTAGTGCCATCTCGCTCTCAGGCGTTGGCTGATCTCAAGCCACATGATGACACTCCGCCTGGCGGGAACACCTGTTGCCATACTGAACATGCCGCCTGTCACCGTCAACTCCCGATTGGCCGAGTATCCCTCATATTCACCATGGCCATTTTCGATCGCGCCCAGCCGAAGGCAAGGATAGCGGCGAAGTCCTGACTGATAGGACCTTGAGATGAGTACTACCGACAACCGGCCACTCGGGCGAATGTTCGCCGTTAAGAACCGTGACCGTTTCTCCAGCAGGCAATCCGAAAATTTCGGATTCGTCCGGTATCGCACATAAGTGCATGAATTGTCTCGGTCATGCTCTCCGGCTCCAGACCCTGAAGCCGGACACCTGAGCGCCGTCATCGAGCCCGAACGGCGACGGAACCGTTTGTGTCTGGTCGGCCCGCTGTGCCCGTCCAGCGGGCGGGTCAGAGCGTGAACGTGCTGCTATGCGCCCGCGCGAAGCGCCTCGATGGTCAAGTCGGCGGGGCCAATGTGCCGGATCTGGGACGCTACCCGCCCCTGATCACGGGAACGCATTGGGAGAGGCCACCCGTGGATGGTCGATGACAGCCGGACAGACGAGAACGGCCCTTGACCGGCGTACGCGCTGGTCAAGGGCCGTTTCTGCTGCTGGTGGCAGGTCCAGGATTCGAACCTGGGTAGGCTGAGCCGACGGATTTACAGTCCGCTCCCTTTGGCCGCTCGGGCAACCTGCCGTGTCTTCCGCTTGCGCGGCGACAGGTAGAAGAATAGCGGACTTCGCGGGTGCACGTGACACCGGTTTCCGGGCGTGTGGGTGGGTCCGGGATGCGGGAGGATGGGGCGCGTGATCAGGTGGGCCGAGGCGGATGATCTGCCGGGGCTGGCGGCGGTGGAGATCGCGGCGGACGGAGTGTTCGCGCGGGTGGGGATCTGCTTTCCGGCGGGGACGACCATGGTCGAGGAATGCACCTCCCCGGAGCTGGTGATCGTGGCCGGTCGGCCGGCGGTGGGGTTCGCGATGTACGGGTGGGTTGACGGGGCCGTACACCTTGAGCAGCTGGCGGTTCATCCCGAGCACGGGCGGCGTGGAATCGGGAGTGCGTTGCTGGCGGCGCTGTGCGACCATGCCTCGGCGGTGGCCGACGCGGTGACGCTGACGACCTTCCGGGATGTGCCGTGGAACGCGCCCTGGTACGCGCGGCGAGGCTTCGCCGTACAGGAGCCGCAGGGCTGGGGGCCGGAGATGAGGGCGCTGGTGGCGCGGGAGCGGGAGCTGGGGTTGGAGCTCGCGCCGCGTGTAGTGATGCGCAGGGTCCTGCGTGCTCCGGGCTATTAGGGTCGAAAGCAACAACGAGAGGATACGGACAGCGATGGCCGACAGCAGTTTTGACGTGGTTTCGGAGATCGACCGGCAGGAGGTCGACAACGCCCTGAACCAGACGGTGAAGGAGATCGGACACCGCTTCGACTTCAAGGGCACGGGCGCCGGCATCGAGTGGTCGGGCAAGAGCATCGAGATCAAGGCGAACTCCGAGGAGCGCGCGAACGCCGTCCTCGACGTCTTCAAGGAGAAGCTCGTCAAGCGCGGCCTCTCTCTCAAGGTCCTCGACGCGGGCGAACCGAAGCTGTCCGGCAAGGAGTACCGGATGGCCATCGCCCTCAAGGAGGGCATCGACCAGGAGAACGCCAAAAAGATCTCCAAGCTCATCCGCGAGGAAGGTCCCAAGGGCGTCAAGGCCCAGATCCAGGGCGAGGAACTCCGCGTCAGCTCCAAAAAGAAGGACGAACTCCAGGAGGTCATCGCCCTCCTCAAGGGCAAGGACCTCGACATCGCCCTCCAGTTCAAGAACTACCGCTGAACTCGCGGTTCCCGCTCTCACAGGCACCCCAGCCGGGCACATGAACGACTCATGTGCCCGGCTGCCCTGTTTTCAGTCCATCCAGTGGAACCAGGCGTCGTAGACGCGGTACGGGTGGTCGCCGAGGTTGGTTTGCAGGGTGTGGGCTGGGGCGATGGGGGTGCTGAGGGTGGGGAGGTCGAGGAGGGTGATGTTGAGGTGGGTCAGGGCTTGGTGGAGTTGGCGGAGCTCTTCTTGCCAGCCGGGGATGGGTGGGGTGGCCACCGCTTCCAGGTGAGGGAGGCCGCGACCGCCGGTGCCGTCGGGGCGGGTGGTGCGGTTGTCCAGGTCGTGCAGGGCCGCGAAGGGGGCCAGGCGGGAGATGGTGAGGGGGAGGTAGGTGGTGGTGGTGCTGTCGGCGGACACTTCGCGGGCGGAGCCGTCGCGTTTGGTCAGGCAGAGTTCGACGAAGGACGCGTAACCGGAGCCGTAGCTGTCGAAGACGGAGTGGTCGACCGTCAGGAGGGGGAGGCGGTTGAGCTCGGCCTGGACGTACTTGAGGAAGTTGTTCACCGTGGTGTGGTCACCGGAGTAGGCGCCGGTAGGGACGGCGATCTCGTCGCGTACGGCTTTCGCGATGGTCGCCGGGTCCCGGGCAAGGGCTAACTGGTCGTCGTCCCCCATTGCGTGGCCTCCCTTGGTCATGGCTTCAAGGGTGCCGCATTTTCAGGGTGGGGTAGTGAGTACGTCCCCTGGGCAATCCGCGCATCGGCCGCCGTACTCGAATCGGTATAAGCGTACGGCGACCGGTCGCGGGATCAATTGATCGCGGGGAAACGGCTGAGGATGGTGTCCAGGCAGGTGAGGAAGTCGGTTTTGGCTTCGTTGTAGGTGGTGGGATCGCCGTTGGAGAGGGTTTGGAGGAGGCGTTTCATGTGGGAGTAGGAGAGGGCCAGGTCGTGGTTGGCCAGGAGTTGGGCGCGGAAGTGGCGTTCATGGCTGGTGCGCCATTGTTCGTCGTTGACGATGTGGATGTGGAGGTCGGGGTTTCCCGACGAGGTCCAGCGGCGGTAGAAGACGCGGTCGTCGAGTTCGGCGATGGCGAGTTTCTTGAGGCCCATGTCGATGATGACCTGGTCGACCTTGTCGCGGGTGTCGTACGGGACCCGGATCATGATGTCGAGCACGGGTTTGGCGTAGATTCCTGGCACCAGACGGCTGCCGACCGGCTCTATGTCGACGTCGAGTCCGGCGAGTTCCGTACGGAGCCGGTCGTGGATTTCGCGGTAGAGGTCCTCCCATTCGGTGGAGTATTCGGTGAGCACGACCTCATATTCATGTCGCGTTTTGTTAGGCACTTTTCCCCCATATAAACCGAAATATCAATTCGACGCGTATCATCTCCTGATAAATCGGGACGGGGCAAGCGAGATGCCGGAAAAGGTAGGGCCCACTGTCCCCACACGCCCCGCAGACCTATGCTTCTCCCACGATGGTGCGTATACGTGTTTTGGGGCAGTTGACGGCCGAAGTGGGGGATCGCCAGGTTGACCTGGGGACCTCGCTCCAGCGTGCCGTGGTGGCGCGCCTGGTGGCCGCGGGCGGCCACATCGTCTCCACCGACCGGTTCATCGACGACCTCTGGCATGCCCAGCCCCCGCCCAAGGCCCTCGCCGCCCTCCAGGTCTACGTCTCCAACCTCCGCCGCATCCTGGAACCGGCCCGCGCCCCGCGCACCCCGGCCACCATTCTGGTCAGCGCCCCGCCGGGCTACCGCCTCCAGCTCCACCCGGAGGACGTCGACGCCTGGCACCTGCCCCGCCTCGTCGAGGAGGCCGCCCGCGCCCTGAACGCCGGCGAACCGGCCACCGCGATCGACCGCGTGGACCAGGCCCTGGCCCTGTGGACCGGCATCGCGTACGCCGAGTTCGCCGACGAGGAGTGGGCCCGCGCCGAGGCCGTCCAGCTGGAGGAGCTGAAGCTGGCCGCCGTCGAGTACCGCGCCGAGGCGAACCTGGCCCTGGGCCGCCACGCTGCCGCCGTACCGGACCTGGAACGGCACGTGACCGCGCACCCGCACCGGGAGAACGCCGTACGGCTGCTGGCCCTGTCCTACTACCGGGCCGGACGGCAGGGCGACGCGCTGGCCGCCATCCGCCGGACCCGCGAGATCCTCGCCGAGGAGCTGGGCGTCGACCCGGGACCGGCGCTGCGCACCCTCGAAACCGACATCCTCGCCCAGACCGAGACGCTGCAGCCGGTTCCGCCCCCGCTCCAGCCGGCCCTGCCCACACCGCCGCCCCCGGCCACCGGCCTGGTCGGGCGGACCACAGAGCTGGCCCGGCTGGCCGCCGCGGCCGCCGCGGCGCGGGGCGGCTTCCGGGTGGCCTGGCTGGGCGGGGACGCCGGGGCGGGCAAGACCACGCTGGCCGAGGCGCTGGCCAGGACCCTGGCCGAGCAGGGCTGGACGACGGCCGTGGGCCGCTGCCCGGAGACCCTCGGCGGGGTGCCCCCGGCGTGGGCGTGGACCGAGGTGCTCCGCCAGCTCTTCCCGGTACGCGAGCCGAGCCCCGAGGTGGCGGCCAGGCTGGCCCCGCTGCTCTCCCAGGATGCCGCGCCGGACGGGCAGTTCTGGCTGGCCAGGGCGGTGGGCGACTTCCTTGAGCAGGTGCCGGGGCCACTGCTGGTGGTGCTGGAGGACGTGCACCGCGCCGACGACGAGACCCTGCACCTGCTCCGCCACCTGGCCGCCCGGCTGACCGGCACCCCGGCGCTGGTGCTGCTCACCCACCGCCCGGCCGAGACCGGCGCCGACCTGATGGCCACCGGCGCGGCCCTGGCCGTACAGACGGCGGAGAACCTGACCCTGGACGGGCTGAAAGTGGCGGACGTGGCCACCCTGGTCCGGGAACGTTCCGGGGTCGCGGTGAACGAGGCCACCATCGCGGCCATCGCCGAACGCACCGGCGGCAACCCGTTTTTCGTCAGTGAGACGGCGCGGCTGCTGGGCGCCGAGGGCGTCGCGGCGGCCTACCGGCTGCCCCCGGGCGTGCGGGATGTGATCAGGCGGCGGCTGGCCCGGCTGCCGGCGACCGCCCAGACCACGCTGCGCAACGCCGCCCTGCTCGGCCGGGACGCCGACACCGACGTACTGGTCGCCCTGCCGGACGCGGACGAGGACACCGTGCTGGACGGCCTGGAGGCGGGCGTGCTCGCCGGCCTGCTCACCGAGCCCGTCCCCGGCATGGTCAGGTTCGCGCACGTCCTGGTCCGGGAGACTCTCTACGAGGACATCCCCCGGCTGCGCCGCACCCGCCTGCACGAGAAGGTCCTCACCGCCCTGGAGTCGGTACGGCCAGGCGACGTGACCGCCCTCGCCCACCACGCCCTGGCCGCGGCCACCGCCACCACCGCCACCCGGGCCGTCGAGTACGCCGTGCGCGCCGCCACCCGAGCCTCCAGCCTGTACGCGCACCGCGAGGCGGTCACCCTGCTGAAGGGGGCCCTGGCCGCCCTGGACCTGGCGGCCGAGCCGCACCACGAGCTCCGGCTGGACGTGCTCTGCCGCCTGGTCTCGGCGCTGGCGCACGCCGGAGACGTGGTCGCCGCGCTGCCGTTGCGTGCCGAGGCGGTGGCCGTGGCGCGGCGGCTGGCCGATCCGGCGGCGCTGGGCCGCGCGGCGGCCTGCCTGGACGCCCCGCTGCTCTGGACGATCCGCCGGAGCGCACCCCAGGATCAGGAGATGCTGGGGGCGATCAGGGAGGCCATCCCGGCGGCGGATCCCGCCCTGCGCGGGCGGCTGCTGGTCGCGCTCTGCCACGAACTGGAGGGCCACAGCCGGGAGGAGATCGAGCAGGCCGCCAGGGAGGCGCTGGCGATCGCCCGCGAGCTGGACGACCCCCAACTGCACTGCATGGCGCTGAACGGGCTGTACTGGGTGCTCACCTATCCGCGCCGCCGGGACGAGCTGGTCGCCGCGGGACAGGACATGCTCACGGTGGCGGAACGGGCCGGTCTGCCCGGCTACCAGGCCTTCGGCCACTACCTCATGATCATGGTTGCGCTGGGCCGGGGCGACCGGGCGCGTGCCCGCTGGCACGCCGACCAGGCCACCCGGCTCTCCACGACCGGCCAGCTCGGCGAGATGCTGGTGATCGTTGCCATCCTGGACGCGCTCGACCACTACCTCGCGGGCGACTTCCCCGCCGCGGAGGCGGCCTTCCTGGTGATCTCCGACCGGATGTCCGAGGCGGGCAGCCCCAACGCCGACCTGTTCAGTTTGGTCGCCCGGTTCGTCATCGGGCTGCTCACCGGGCGCGCGGAGGAAGTGCTGGACGAGCTGGAGCAGACCTGGCGCGTCCTCGGGGGCGATTTCATGGAGTTCTACTCGCGGGCCCTGGTCGCGGCGGGGCGGCGGGCCGAGGCGCGGGCCGTCTGGCGGCCGGACGTGTGGCCCGAGCACGGCGTCTACTGGCTGTTCGTCACGGTGCTGCGGGCCGAGACCGCGATGGCACTCGGCGACCGGACGGTGGCCGCCGAGTGCTACCGGGAGCTGAGCCTCGCGGCAGGGGAGTTCGCGGGCCTGCACAGCGGGTCGATGACGCTCGGCCCGGTGGACCTGACGCTGGGGGAGCTCGCCAGGTCCCTGGGCGAGCCCGGCGCGGACCGGCACTTCGCCGACGCCGTCGCGGTGGCCGAACGCCTGGGCTCGGCGTACTGGGTGGCACGGGTGCGTCAGGCGGCGGAGCCGAAGAGCAGGCGCTGACGGCGGCGGTGGCCGGGGCGGATCAGGGCCAGCATCAGGGTGAGCATCGGCCCGGCCTTGGCCCGCAGGAAGGCACGCTCCTCGGGGGTCGTGTACTCGGAGACCCAGGCCAGCTCGAACCGGACGTCGCCGCCCTTGCGGAACTTCTTCTCCGTCTGCTCCCATTCCTCCCCGGTCACGTACTTCTGGATGACAGGGAAGATCCGCCGCTCCTCTTCCTCGATGTGCTCGTCGAGCAGGTCGGAGAGTTTCCGTACGGCACTGGCCAGCGCGCCCGGCTGACCGGTGCCGTTCGCGAACGCGTCGGCGGCGGCGACCATCTCGGCGAGCAGCGGGTCGAGCACCGAGTGGTCCTCGGAGAGGTCGGCGAGGTCCACGGCGGCGCCGGCCGAGCGCTCCAGGAGCGGCCAGACGATCTCGTCCTCGCGGGTGTGGTGCACGTGGATGGCGTGTCTGACCTGGCCGATGTACGCGGCGAGCGCGGCGGCCCTGGCCGGGGTGAACGTGGTCTGGCCGGTGCTGGCGGCCTCGGTGAGGGCGACCAGGCGGTGCAGGTCGCCCCGCATGGCGCGGTGAATGATCCGGATACCGGTGAGATCGGGTTTCGTCATGGCCCCAGCGTGCGACTGCCCGCTTAAGGTCGACCTAGGGTTGACTTGGGGCCGTTCCGGTATGAAACGCGAGTGGCGGGTGTCGCTACCCGAAATTGACGGTGCTGGACGCTATTTTGTCGAGCTATGGACAGGCGATGGGTGGGGCCGGACGGTCTGGAGATCGTGCCCGCGACACTCGGCGGGCGCCAGGTGCTGCGGGTTCGGCGGCACGGGCGGCTGATCGCCGACTGTTTCTCGGTGGAGGCGGTGGCGCGGCACGTGGACCTCGCCGACCTCTGCGAGGTCATCGCGCTGCCCCGGCGCGCCGCGAGCCAGGTGGCGGCCTTTTCCTGACCGTCCCATAAGCGCCACTGTTACGTGGATGCCGGGAATCCGCAGGCCAGGCCATCTAACGTCAGGTTATGCGCCTGTTCATCGTGCTCGCCGTCGCATCCCTGGCCGCCGCCTGTAGCTCGTCCCCGCCAGCCGGTACGGGTTCCCCGGGTACGGCTCCGGCCTCCGTCGCCCCGGTCTACGTGTTCAACTTCTACGCCGCCGAGCACGGCAAGCCCGACCAGCACCCGGCCGACCTGGTGGTCTCCGAGTTCACCTCGCTCAAGGGGATCACCTGGCGCACCTGGGGGCCGGACACCGCCGTCGGCGCCGGCAAGCTGAGCGGCAGTTGGTGCCTGCCCGCCTGCCTGGACCGGCCCTATGACGCGACCGTGACACTCAGCTCGGTCAAGACCGCGCAGGGGCAGGCGTACTTCTCCAAGTACGAGATCGACGCCGACGTGGCGGCCGCTGAGCAGGGGAGTGCCGACCTCAACGGCACCTTGCAGACCCCGTGACCGCCGCCGCCGGCGGGGCGGGATTTGATTTCGCATCCGCAGCGGCGTGCGTGTATGGTTACACCTGTCCGCAGCGCGCGAGCGCGGCGGGAGCCGCCCCTATAGCTCAGTCGGCAGAGCGTCTCCATGGTAAGGAGAAGGTCAACGGTTCGATTCCGTTTGGGGGCTCTCAGCCATCAAGTCCTGTCCGAGTAATTCGGGTGGGGCTTTTGGCTTGGCGGGCGGTAGTTTCCCGCCGAAAGTGATTTGGGGGCTTCGGTGAAAGTCGTGGGTTCCCGATCTCGATCATCGCGATGCACGCGTGTGCGTGACTGTCGTGCCAGTCGGGTATCCTTGCGTGGCCGGTGAGTTTTGTCGGTCGCCAGGCGGAGTAGCTCAGTCAGGCAGAGCAAACGGCTCATAATCGTTGTGTCGCCGGTTCAAGTCCGGCCTCCGCTACTACCCTGCCGGGTCCCCCTTCAAAAGGAGCCCGGCGCGGGTTCGTCCAGTAGTCCCAGTCGTAGAAAGGCACTCCCACGTGGCTGCCACAGACGTTAGGCCGAAGATCACGTTGGCCTGCCAGGAGTGCAAGCACCGCAACTACATCACGCGGAAGAACCGGCGTAACGACCCGGATCGGCTTGAGCTGAAGAAGTACTGCCCGAACTGCAAGACGCACCGGGCGCACCGCGAGACCCGCTAGCCTGACTCGCTAGCCCGCCATACGGTCCATCGCGGGCCCATCCGGGTTTCATCATGGGCCCGCTCGGAGCGTGATCGTACCCGCATGCGACAACCGAAGGTTGTTCTGTTAATGTCGGCCTGGTCACCCTCTGCACCCGAAGGAGCGCGGGACCGATGGCTTTGAATCGTGATTTCGTGGGGCGGGCGTATCCGTCGCCTGCTCCCTACGAGGTCAGTCGCGTGAAGATCAAGGAGTTCGCGGCCGCGATCGGCGACGACAACCCGGTCTACCGTGACCGGGAAGCCGCGGTCGCCGCCGGGCACCCCGATGTGGTGGCTCCGCCGACCTTCCCGATCGTCTTCACGCTCGCCGGGGCGAGCGAGGCCCTGTCCGACCCCGAGTTCGGGCTCAACTTCGCCATGGTCGTCCACGGTGAGCAGCGTTTCTCCTACCAGCGCCCGATCTACGCGGGCGACCAGTTGGTGGCCACCGCGACCATCGCGGAGATCCGCAGCGTCGGCCGCAACGAGTTCCTGACCATCCGGAGTGACGTGGCCACCGCGGCCGGGGAGCCGGTCTGCACCACGTACCAGGTTCTGGTCGAGCGCGGAGGGGCGGCGTAGGCGATGGCGGCGACGGTCAAGTACGACGAGGTCGAGGTCGGCCAGGAGATCCCGGCCGTGGAGTACCAGGTGCGCCGGGTCGACCTGGTCATGTATGCCGGGGCTTCCGGCGACTTCAACCAGATTCACTGGAACGAGCGGTTCGCGCGCTCGGTCGGCCTGCCCGATGTGATCGCGCACGGCATGTTCACCATGGCCGAGGGCGGCCGGTTCGTCACCGACTGGGCGGGAGACCCGGCCGCGGTGGTCGACTACGGGGTGCGTTTCTCCTCCATGGTGGTCGTTCCGGACGACGAGCAGGGCGCGACGCTGGTGGTCAGCGGCCTGGTGGAGGAGAAGCTGGAGGACAAGCGGGTCGTGGTGGCGCTCACCGCGAGGTCCGGCGACTCCCGGGTGCTCTCCAAGGCCCGGGCGACCGTGCAGCTCTCCTGAGCCGGCGATAGTTTCCGATCTGGCTGGGTAGCGTCAGCTATGTGACGCTACCTCCACCTGACGTTGTCGAGCTGGCCGAACGGCGGGCGCGGGCGCGTACCGACCGGGATTTCGCCGGTGCCGACGCGCTCCGCGAGGAGATCACGGCGGCCGGGTGGATCGTCCGCGACACGCCCGGGGGCGGTTTCGAGCTGACCGCCAAACCGCCGTTCGAGGTGTGGCCGACCGTGGCGTCCATCCCGGTGTCGGCCGTGTTGGTGGACATCTCCCATCCGCACTCCCCGCCGGGGGAGGCGCCGACCGGCGCGGCGGCGGCCATTATGGACGACCCGACTGCCCCGGGCGGAATGATCGAGACCGCACTGACTCCAGCGGGCACCCCGTCCATGATCGCCTCCCAGCTGCTCTGGGACGGCAGCAGCGCCACCTCCCGCATCGATGAGTTGATCGCGGAACACCAGGAGCCGCAGGTCGAGGTCCCGGAGTTCTCGGTCTCGGCCGGCCTGGTGGTGGACGGCTGGCCGGACGATCTGCGCGCCTGCGTGGAGGCGCTGATGGTGCACACCACAGCCCGGGTGATCGCGCTGGACCTGGGCGACGTGGACGGCGCCGGCCGGGTGCTGCACGAACTGGCGGAGCGGTACCCGGACCGGATCAGTGAGTGGCACGTGGCCGAGAAACCCCACTGGCGGGGCGGTTCCGCCGGATGGGGCGCGGCCAGGAGCAAGCTCCTCCACCTGGACGACGCCGAAATGCACGTGGTCATGGAGACCTCGACGATCGTGGAAGGCGACGCGATCACGCCGCTGGTGACCGCGCTCCAGGCCGACGGGGTGGCCGCGGCCGGCTGGCGGGGCGCCAACCCGGCCGGGGACGGCCACCAGTGGGAGGACGCCGGGCCCGGCGAGGTGACCGCGCTGCTGGGCTACCTGTTCGCGGTCCGCCGCGCGACGGCGCTGGGCGCGGGCGGCTTCCCCGAACGGGCGCGCTTCTACCGCAACGCCGACCTGGAGTTCTCGCTCAGCCTGCCCGGCCGCCTGATCGTCCCCGAGAAGGACCTGCCCGTACGGCAGGAGCGCCACCGGGGCTACTACGACGTCGACGCGGCCTACCGGGACAAGGAATCCCGCCGCACCTACGAGCGGGTGCTCAAACGCCTGCGCGCCACTCCGTAGTATCGCCGGTATGTCTGACCGTCTCGCCGGGGTACCGCTCGCCCCCCACACCACGTTGCGGCTCGGTGGCCCAGCCCTGGCCTTCGCCGAGGCCACCTCCACCGAAGAGCTGGTCGAGCTCGTGACCGGGGCGGACCAGGCCGGGGAGCCGGTGCTGGTGCTCGGGGGCGGCAGCAACCTCGTGGTCGGTGACGACGGCTTTCCCGGGCTGGTGGTCAAGGTGGCCACCCTGGGGGTCGAGGTCGCGCCGGGCGGGCGGGTGACCGTGCAGGCCGGGGAGGACTGGGACGCGCTGGTGGCCCGGTCGGTGGCCGAAGGGTGGTCGGGGCTGGAGTGCCTGTCCGGCATTCCGGGCCTGGTGGGGTCCACGCCGATCCAGAACGTGGGCGCGTACGGGCAGGAGGTGGCCCAGACGGTCGCCTCGGTGCGGGTCTTCGACCGGGTGACCCGGGAGGTGGCCGAACTGCCCGCGGAGGAGTGCGGCTTCGCGTACCGGGACAGCGCCTTCAAGAAGGACCCCGGTCGGCATGTAGTCCTCGCCGTCACCTATGAGCTGAAAAATTCGGAAATGTCGGGACAGGTGGCGTACCAGGAGCTGGCCAACCTGCTGGACGTCCCGCTCGGTTCCCGGGTGCCGCTGGCGGAGGCCCGCGCGGCGGTGCTCCAGCTGCGCCGGGGCAAGGGCATGGTCCTGGACCCGGAAGACCCCGACACCATCAGCGCCGGTTCGTTCTTCACCAACCCCATCCTGACCCCCCGCCAGGCCGCCGAGCTGGCCGACCGCGCCCCCGGCCACCCAAAATGGGAAATGTCCGATCAAAGGGTGAAGGTTCCGGCGGCTTGGCTGATCGAGCACGCCGGCTTCCCGAAGGGCTACGCGCGCGGCCCGGTGCGCATCTCCACCAAGCACACCCTGGCCCTCACCAACCCGACCGGCACCGCCTCCGCCGCCGACCTGCTCGCCCTGGCCCGCGAGGTCCGCGACGGCGTGGCCGAGGCTTTCGGCGTCACCCTGGTCAACGAGCCGGTCATGGTCGGAGTGCGCCTCTGAGCATGCGCTACCCTGGTCAGGACACATCAATGAGAAATGCGTCCCATAGACAGCCGCATGGCCGCCTACCAAGGCACTCGCCGCTGCGGCTGCCCAGGTCACGCATTTCTCATTGAACCCGAAGGGGAGTAGTCCCGAATCCGGAGATCGACACACTGACGCGTTCAGGCGCGTCCGGTCCCGGAGCCCTTGCGGCGGACGAGACCTTCGGTCCGACAGCGATGCCTGCTGCCGGGCCGAACGTCCTGCCCCGGGGCCTCTCGGGCGGAGTGCGGCCCGGTCGCCGGTGACTGGAAAGGCGACCCCCTTTGGAAGCGTTCTGGATCTCCCTGGCCGTCATCTTCGTGGCCGAACTCGGCGACAAGAGCCAGCTCATGGCCCTGACCTTCGCCACCCGCTACCGAGCGCTCCCGGTGCTGGCCGGGATCACCATCGCCACCACCCTGGTGCACCTGATCAGCGTGGGCATCGGCGACCTGATCGGCGACGCACTGCCCACCACGGCCATCTCGATCATCGCCGGTCTGGCCTTCCTCGGCTTCGCCCTCTGGACCCTCCGCGGCGACGCGCTCACCGAGGAGGAGGCCGCCAAGGCCAACCGCGCCACCAAATCCGTGCTGATGGCGGTCACCGTGGCGTTCTTCCTCAGCGAGCTGGGCGACAAGACCATGCTGGCCACCATCACGCTGGCCACCCAGCACGGCTGGCTGGGCACCTGGATCGGCTCCACGGTGGGCATGGTCGCGGCCGACGCGCTGGCCATCATGGTGGGCCGCCTGCTCGGCGCCAACCTCCCGGAAAAGGTGGTGCGGTACGGCGCCGCCGCCGCGTTCGCCGTCTTCGGCGTCATCCTGATCGCCGACGCGCTGATCTAGGCGAGCAGCGCCAGCCGGTGCGCGGCGGCGGTGGCCTCGCCCCGGGTGGAGACGCCCAGCTTGGCCAGGATGTTGGAGACGTGCACGCTGGCCGTCTTCACCGAGATGACCAGCTCGGCGGCGATCTCCCGGTTCGAGCGCCCCTCCGCCACCAGCCGGAGCACCTCCAGCTCGCGCGGGGTGAGCAGGGTCACCCCGTCCGGGGTCTCGGTCGCCGCCGGGGCCAGCGACAGGCCGCCGCGCCTGGCGGTCGCCTCCACCCTGGTGAGCAGCGGCACGGCCCCCAGCTCCTCGGCCAGCTTCCTGGCCTCCCGCAGCCACTCGGCCACCTGTTCCCGCTCGCCGCCGTTGATCGCCGCGTGCAGCAGGGCCTTGCTCCGGGCGTACGGGCGGGTGAGGCGGCGCCAGTCCTCGGCGGCGGCGGCGAACTCGCCCCGGCACTCCAGCCGGAACGCCTCGCTCACCGGGCCGTGCGTGTTCATGGTGGCGGCCAGCTCGTAGGCGCGGGCGCGGAGCTGGTGGGCGCGGTCCCTGGCGACCGGCTCGGCGGCGTCGCAGACCCGTTGGATCTGGGCGAGCAGCCGCCAGCCGAGCATGGCCTTACGCGACCAGGGCGGGTTGACCAGCGCCTGCTCCGCCTTGTCCAGGGCGGTGAGCGGGTCGCCGGCCAGCAGGTGCCAGGTGAGGATCAGCCAGGTGTTGTGGGTCCACTCCTGGGTCCACTCCTCGCGCCGCTCGGAGAAGGCGCCGACCTCCACCAGGTCGGCCTTGGCCGCCTCGGTCTCGCCCCTGGCCATCTGGATCATGGCCCGGGTGCGGGTCAGGTGCCAGCGGTTGCGGACGGAGGGGCCCATGGCCATCGCGTGCCTGATGACGGCGAGCGCCTCGTCCCACCGGCCCAGCGACTCCAGCGCCTCGGCGTGGTTGTTGGCGATGAACACGCCGTGCTCCCGGTAGCGGCCGAACTCCTTGGCCAGCTTCTCGCCGTCGACGGCCAGCGCGGCGGCCTCCGCGGAGCGGCCCAGGTTCTCCAGCGCGTCCACGTTGTTGGCCAGGGCGCGCAGCGCCACCCGGCCGGAATTGCGGCGGATGGCGATGTCGTGGGCGCGGGTGTTGGTGCGGAGGGTGGCCTCCAGGTCGCCGGAGATGGAGTGGCCGAGCGCCAGGTTGATCAGCAGGTCGGCCTCCTGGCACTCGTCGCCCAGGGCGCGGGCGATGCGCAGCGCCTCCTGGGTGACGGCGGTGCCCTCCACCACGTGGTCGCCGAGCATCAGCAGGGTGCCCAGCCGGGACAGCACCCAGGCCCGGGTCTCGGAGGGCAGCGGGACCAGCCGCTCGGCCTCGCGCAGGTGGTCGATGGCCCCCTGCTTGCCCTTCTGGATCTTGCAGTTGGCCAGCCGGACCAGCAGCTCGGCCACCCGCTCCGGCTCGACCGCCTCGTCCAGCTCCGCCAGCGCGCCCTTGACGAACTTCATGCAGCGGTCCACCTCCGCGCTGGCGTAGGCGGCCTCGGAGGCGCGCTCCAGCACGGTGGTGTGGTCGGCGTCGATCCGGGCGGCCGCGTCGGGCACCTTGTCCCAGAGGGTGAGCACCCGTTCCAGCAGTTGGATCTGCTCGGTGTAGGCGAAGGCGTTGGCCGCCTTGCCGGACGCCTCCCAGGCCGAGACCAGCGCCCACAGGTCGTTCCTGGCGGAGAACCAGTGGTGGGCGATCTCGATGGGGGCCCGGCCGGGCGGGACCAGGGCGCGGTCGCGGTCGATCTCCTCGGCGTACCGGGCGTGCAGCCGGGCGTGCTCGCCGGGGAGCAGCTCGTCGTGCACGGCCTCCCGGATCAGGGCGTGGCGGAAGGCGTACGCGCCGCCTTCGGCGACCTGCATGACGTTGCCGGCCACGGCGGGGCGCAGGGCGTTCTCCAGGTCGACGTCGGACAGGCCGCTGACCGCCGCGAGCAGCGCGTGACCGACCCGGATGCCGCCGGCCGCGGCGATGCGGAGCACCCGCTGGGTCTCCTCGGGCAGCCGTTCCACCGAGCCCAGGATCAGGTCCTGCAACGACTCCGGGACCGAGCAGTCGCCGTCGGTGGCGAGCATGGCCTCCACGAACAGCGGGATGCCCTCGGTACGCTCGAAGACCGTGCCCACCCGGGCGAACTCGGGGGTGGCGCCGAGGATGGCGGTCATCTGCTCGGCCACCTCGTCCTGGGTGAACCGGGGCACCTCCACCCGGACCACGCCGTCCACCCTGGACAACTCGGCCAGCACCGGCCGGAGCGGGTGGGTGCGGTTCAGCTCGTCGGAGCGGTAGGTGAGGACCATCAGCAGCGGGATGGCGCGCAGGTTCCGGCTGAGGAAGGCGATCAGGTCGCGGCTGGACCGGTCGGCCCAGTGGATGTCCTCGATGACCAGGATCACCGGCTGCCGCTCGGCCAGCCGTTCCAGCAGGGTGAGGACCTGTTCGAAGAGCCGGGCCCTGGCCGTCTCGGTCTCGGTGTCGCCGCTCGGCTCGCCGAACTCGGGCAGCAGCCGGGCCAGGTCGCGGGCGGCGCCCTCCGGCAGCAGCGCGGCGATCTCGACCGCGCTCATCTCCCGGACCAGCTGCCGCAGTACGGCGGTGAACGGCGCGTACGCCAGGCCCTCCGTGGAGAGCTCCACGCAGCCGCCCACGATCACGTGGGCGCCGTTCTGCGCGGCCTGCTCGGCGAAGCGGGTGACCAGCCGGGTCTTGCCGACGCCGGCCTCGCCGCCGAGCAGCACGGCGGTGGCGGCCTGTTTCCGCGCCTGGTCGTAGATCTCGGAGAGCAGCGTCAGTTCCGTCGCCCTTCCCACGAAGACAGGGCTGACCGCACGACCCACCATGTCGTCCAGCATGTCATGCCCCCTATGAACTAATCGCCCCGTTTTTTGTGAGCTGGTCAGGCTACGGGGGGTGTTCGCATGCCCGGCCGGGAGGGAGGTTCCGGCCGGGCATGCAGGGCGGCGTCATGAGGCGCGGAGCTTGCCGAAGCTGGCGCGGGCGCTGCGCTCGCCGCTGCGCTGCTTGGCCTTCTTGGCCGCCTGGGCCTCGCGCGCGCGCCGGTGGCTGGTGGCCTCGCGCTGGAGCTCCGCCACTCGGTTGATGATCAGCTGGTAGTGCAGTTCGGGTCCCATGTCGGGTTCTCCTCGTTTGTTCGTTTCCTTACACACTCAAGGTTCGGTCTAAGGCCCCTACCGCCACATGAGGCGGATGCCTTATCTCCTGGAGAACCTTCGGCCTACGACCGCCTTAGACCGGTCTGGAACCTAAGGCGGTGTCTTAGACCGGGACGGAACGGCCTGGAACCGACCCCCGTGAGATGTGCCAAAGATTCGAGATCAGGATCGGCGGAACCCGGTTTGGACTCATTACCCCTGGTCGGGGATGCTGGTCAGGTGTCAACCACGACAAGCATCGACGTAGCGTCGTCCAACGCGACCCTGCGAGCCTTCCTCCACGGGCTGCCGGGCGTGGACCGGGTGGGCGCCGACGGGCGGGCGGCCATGCTGGGCACCCGTTCCATCAAGACCACCGCCAAGCGACAGGCCATCGACCTGGCCATCTCCATGGTGGACCTGACCACCCTGGAGGGCGCCGACACGCCGGGCAAGGTGCGCGCGATGTGCGCCAAGGCCGTCCACCCCGATCCGGCCAACCCGGACGTGCCGAAGGTGGCCGCGGTCTGCGTCTACCCCGATCTGGTGGCGGAAGCCGTACCGGCGGTGCGCGGGTCGGGGGTGAAGGTGGCCAGCGTGGCCACCGCGTTCCCCAGCGGGCGGTCGTCGCTGGAGGTCAAGGTGACCGACACCGCGCTGGCCGTGGCCGCCGGGGCCGACGAGGTCGACATGGTGATCGACCGGGGGGCCTTCCTGGCGGGGGACTACCTGAAGGTGTACGAGGAGATCGTCGCCATCAAGGCGGCCTGCGGCCCGGCCCACCTGAAGGTGATCCTGGAGACCGGTGAGCTGTCCACCTACGACAACGTGCGGCGGGCCTCCTGGCTGGCCATGCTGGCCGGGGGCGACTTCATCAAGACCTCCACCGGCAAGGTGCAGCCCGCGGCCACGCTCCCGGTGACGCTGGTCATGCTGGAGGCGGTCCGCGACTTCCTGGCCGCCACCGGGCGGAAGGTGGGCGTCAAACCGGCCGGGGGCATCCGCACCACCAAGGACGCGATCAAGATGCTGGTGCTGGTCAACGAGACCGTCGGGGACGGCTGGCTGCACCCCGACTGGTTCCGGCTCGGCGCCTCCTCGGTGCTGAACGACCTGCTCATGCAGCGGCAGAAGCAGGACACCGGCCGGTACTCCGGCCCCGACTACTTCACCCTGGACTGATACTGATGATGTTCGAGTACGCACCGGCGCCCGAGTCCCGGGACATCGTCGACATCAGGTCGTCCTACGGAATGTTCGTGGACGGCGACTTCGTGGACGGTACGGGCCCGTCGTTCAAGACGATCAACCCGGCCACCGAGGAGCCGCTGGCGGAGATCGCCGGCGCCTCCGCCGAGGACGTGGACCGGGCCGTACAGGCCGCGCGTAAGGCCTTCGCCGTCTGGTCGGCGATGCCCGGCGCGGAGCGGGCCAAGTACCTGTTCAGGATCGCCAGGATCATCCAGGAACGAGCCCGCGAGCTGGCCGTGCTGGAGTCGCTGGACAACGGCAAGCCGATCCGCGAGTCCAGGGACGTGGACCTGCCGCTGGTCGCCGCGCACTTCTTCTACTACGCCGGCTGGGCCGACAAGCTGGAGTACGCCGGGTACGGCACCCGCCCGATCGGCGTGGCCGGCCAGGTCATCCCGTGGAACTTCCCGCTGCTCATGCTGGCCTGGAAGGTCGCTCCCGCGCTGGCCTGCGGCAACACCGTGGTGCTCAAACCCGCCGAGACCACCCCGCTGACCGCGCTGCTGTTCGCCGAGATCTGCCGGCAGGCCGACCTGCCGCCCGGCGTGGTCAACATCGTCACCGGGGCCGGGGACGTCGGCGCGGCCGTGGTCGCCCACCCCGACGTGAACAAGGTCGCCTTCACCGGTTCCACCGAGGTCGGCCGCCTGATCGCCAGGAACGTGGCGGGAACCGCGAAGAAGCTCACCCTGGAGCTGGGCGGCAAGGCCGCCAACATCGTGTACGCGGACGCCGCCATCGACCAGGCGGTGGAGGGCATCGTCAACGGGATCTTCTTCAACCAGGGGCACGTCTGCTGCGCGGGCTCCCGGCTGCTGGTCCAGGAGTCGGTCGCCGGCGAGCTGCTGGAGTCGCTGAAGCGGCGGCTCGGCACCCTCCGGCTGGGCGACCCGCTGGACAAGAACACCGACATCGGCGCGATCAACTCGGCCGCCCAGCTGGCCAAGATCCGCGAACTCTCCGAGATCGGGGACCAGGAGGGCGCCGAGCGCTGGTCGCCGCCCTGCGCGATCCCCGAGCGGGGGTACTGGTTCCCGCCCACCGTCTTCACCGGGGTGGCGCAGTCGCACCGGATCGCCCGGGAGGAGATCTTCGGCCCGGTGCTGTCGGTGCTGACCTTCCGCACCCCCGAGGAGGCCGTGCAGAAGGCCAACAACACGCCGTACGGTCTGTCGGCCGGGGTGTGGACGGAGAAGGCGTCGCTGATGTTGTGGACGGCCGACCGGCTCCGGGCCGGGGTGGTCTGGTCCAACACGTTCAACCGGTTCGACCCTGCCTCGCCGTTCGGCGGGTACAAGGAGTCGGGGTACGGCCGCGAGGGTGGCCGCCATGGTCTGGAGGCCTACCTTGCCACGTGACGCGCGTGAGTCGGTCGAGCGGCTGGCCGTTCGCAAGACGTACAAACTGTTCATCGGCGGGGCGTTTCCCCGGTCGGAGAGCGGAAGGTCCTACGCTGTGACCTCCTCCAAGGGCGAGTTCCTGGCCAACGCCTCCAAGGCGTCGCGGAAGGACGCCAGGGACGCGGTCGTCGCCGCGCGCAAGGCGTTCGGCGGATGGTCGGGGGCCACCGCGTACAACCGGGGGCAGGTGATCTACCGGATCGCCGAGATGCTGGAGGGCCGCCGGGCCCAGTTCGCGGCCGAGCTGGTCGCCGCCGACGGGGTGTCGGCCAAGAAGGCCGGGGAACTGGTGGACGCGGCCGTGGACCGGCTGGTCTGGTACGCGGGCTGGTCGGACAAGATCAGCGCCATTCGCGGGTCGGCCAACCCGGTGGCCGGGCCCTACTTCAACCTGTCCTCGACCGAGCCGACCGGGGTGGTGGCGGTCGTCGCGCCGCCGATGGGGCCGCTGCTCGGGCTGGTCAGCGTGGTCGTGCCGGTGATCGTCACCGGCAACACCTGCGTGGTGGTGGCCTCCGGGCGGGCGCCGCTGCCGTCCGTCACGCTGGCCGAGGTGCTGGCCACCTCGGACCTGCCCGGCGGGGTGGTCAACATCCTCACCGGGGACGCGGCGGAGCTGGCGCCCTGGCTGGCCGGGCACATGGACGTCAACGGCATCGACCTCACCGGGGCCGCGCCGGAACTGGCGGTGGCCTGCGAGCAACTGGCCGCCGAGAACCTCAAGCGGGTGATCCGGCCCCCGGACGGCGAGATCGACTGGCTGGCCGACCCGGGCACGGGACGGATGACAGCCTTCCTGGAGACCAAGACCGTCTGGCACCCCATCGGGGTCTGATGGTCCGATCAGACCCCGACCGGGGGTGACTCACTCCTCAGCACTCGGCTTGGTCGTCCGGCCGACCTGCTTGAGGGCCAGGCGGAGGGCGAACTCGATCTGGGAGTTGATGCTGCGCAGCTCGTCCGCCGCCCACTTGGCGATGGCCTCGTGGACGGCGGGATCGAGGCGGACCAGCACTTTCTTCGGTTCTCGCCGGGTTTCCGACATGTCAGGCGTACAGGCTGCCGGTGTTCACCACCGGCTGGGTCGCCCGGTCGCCGCAGAGCACGACCAGGAGGTTGGAGACCATGGCGGCACGGCGCTCCTCGTCCAGGTCGACCACGTGCTCCTCGCTGAGCCGGGCCAGGGCCAGCTGGACCATGCCGACCGCGCCTTCCACGATCTGCCGCCGGGCGGCGACCACCTGGGCGGCCTGCTGCCGGACCAGCATGGCCTGGGCGATCTCCGGCGCGTACGCCAGGTGGGTGATGCGGGCTTCCATGACCTCGATCCCGGCAAGCCCGGTGCGCTCCCGCAGCTCCAGGGTGAGCTCCTCGGCGATGGTGGCGCCGTCGCGCAGGCTGGTGCGACCCTCGATGTGCGAGTCGTACGGATGGGTGGTGGCCAGGTGGCGGACGGCGGCCTCGGACTGGATCGCCACATACTGCTCGTAGTCATCCACCGAGAAAATGGCCTTGGCGGTCTCGACCACGCGGTACACGACCACGGCGGCGATCTCGACCGGGTTTCCGTCGGCGTCGTTCACCTTCAGCTTCGCGGTCTCGAAGTTGCGCACCCGGAGCGTGACCCGGCGGCGGAGGGTCAGCGGGACCAGCCACTGGAAGCCCGGGTCCTTGATCGAGCCGATGTAGCGGCCGAAGAACTGGGCGACCTTGGCCTCGTTCGGGTTGACCACGGTGAAGCCGCTGGCCAGCACGCCCACCAGGATCACCGCGATGGTGCCGATCACGATGGTCTGCACCACGCTGCCGGCCGCGAGCGGGATCAGGATCGCGGCCGCCTGGATCAGGATGAGCGCCAGCACCATCACGAAACCGTTGGTCCGGAACGCCTGTCGTTCCATGGCCCCTCCATTGCTATTGAAGTGATATCACCACGGTATCACTCCTTTGGGGCGTTGGTGCGGGTGAAAAGTTCGGCCACCGTGACGCGGTAGTGGTAGCGGCTGGTCGCGCCGGTGATCATGGTGAGCCACATGTCCTCGTTGATGCGGTAGACCACCCGCTCCTTCTCGGTCACGGGGTGCTTGGGGGCGTGGCGCATCGCCAGCTCGTACGCGATGGACCTGGCCTCCTCCCGGCCACCCTTGACCTGGTAGATGTCCGATATCTGCCACTCTTTCCGATCAAGTCGGCCGATGTTCTCTTCGATAAGGACGCGCCAGTCATTCATGCGGCCGATCATGCCGGTCCGGCGGGCGGCGGGTGAAGGTGAGGAGGCCAAACGAGGTGAAGGCGCGCCCCCGGGTGTGGAGGGCGCGCCTTCTTTTGGTGGGGTTTCCTGGATGGCCTGTTCGCCGGTCACCAGGACCGGTCGCGATCACGGTCACCTGACCGGTGGTCGGTCAGCTGCCCGACCACTTTTCGAGTAGGTGTGGATCGAGTTGCTTGGTCTGGTTCGGCGGCGGTGCCGACACCGTGACCGGCTGGTTGTAGTTGGTCACCGTGGAGGTGATGTCCAGCTTGGTCTTGGCGTCCGGCTCGCTCCGGTACTGGGACTTGCGGACCAGGCTGTCCTTGTTGTCGACCCAGATGTCGAACAGCAGGTTGCTCGGCGTGCGACCGGCCCCGGGGCTCGTGGTCTCCCCGCCCGGCGACCTGTGGTGCGGGGAGGTCATCGGCGACGGGCTGGTCATCCCGCCGGTCGTGCCCCCCAGCGCCGCCCGGGCCTTGGCGGCATCGTAGGTCCCCGTGTAGTGCGTGGTCTTGATGCCGTTCACGCTCTCCTCGCCGACCTTCTTGACGTCCTGGTACGCGTCGACCACCCCCTTGATCGTGGCGGGGTCGTTGATCTTGCCGTGGACGAGGCTGGCGATCATCCGGCCGTTCGGGCCGGGCAGCTGGTCGACCCCGATCTTGAACCACGGCGTCTTCGGGTCGGTCTTCACCAGTCCGTCGGTGTTCGCGTAGATGACGTTGTTGTCGAGGATCAGGTGGGGCTTGTTTGGTTTGGCCTCACCGTTCACGTTCAGGTCGCTGATCCTGGCGTCCATCTTCACGCTGGGCTTGCTCTGGGCCGAATAGCGGCCACTGCCCGTGGACCCGCCGCAGACGAAGTCGAAGTGTCCGGCCGAGCTGGAAGTCTGTGCCGTCTTGGTCAGTGCCTTGTGAAGGGCGGTCGTCGGATCCACCATCGTGGGCGAGGGTGACCCGGTAGCGGTTGGACTGCCCGGCGGCGTCACCGCCGGCAGGTTCTCCTCCGCCGGTGTTTCCGGCGGATCCTGATCGGTGTGGCTGGGTGCGTGTTGGTCGGAGTCCGGCGGATTGGGCGCCAATGGGGTCGCCCATGCGGTGCCTACGCCAATGCCTGCCGCCAGCACGGTGACCGTACTGAGAACGGCGAGCTGAAGACGAGCCTGTCCCATGTGTCCCCCTGGTCCAGCGATGTTGCCCTGCAGAACCGTTATGCACCACTTTCACCCGAAAAATCCCAATCTGCCCAACCCCAAATCTTCCCCCACCCATCCCTTTACCAATCCCTCACTCCCTAGCCCAACCCTTGACCAACCCCCACAACCGCCCACCCAGCACCTCCGACGACCCCTGCCGCACCTCCCGTCTCTCCGGCATCGAGGATGGTTAGCCGGTGACAGCCTCCCCCGCAGGATCCTTTGACTGAGGTGGCGTTAGCGGCGTGGGTTGGTGCGGCTGGTTGGGGTGGCCGTCAGTGGGTCTTCGGGCCAGGGGTGCCGGGGGTAGCGGCCACGCAGCTCGGCGCGTACCTGGGGGTAGGCCGTTCGCCAGAACGACGGCAGGTCGGTGGTGATGGCCGTTGCGCGTCCGGCGGGGGAGAGTAGGTGGATGGTCAGGGGGACGCCGGCCACTGTGGGGGTTGCCGTCCAGCCGAAGAGTTCCTGGAGTTTGGCTGCGAGTACGGGTGGGTCGGTGGAGTAGTCGATTCTGATCTGGGATCCGCTGGGGATTCTGATCCGTTCGGGGGCGATGTAGTCAAGGCGTGCGGACCAGGGGAGCAGGCGCTTCAGGGCGGCGTGTACGTCGATGCGGGTGAAGTCGTCGCGGCGGCGTATCTGGGAGAGTTCGGGTTCCAGCCAGGTTTCCGCGTTGGTGATGAGGGACGTGTCGTCGGTGGCGGGCCAGGGTGCGCCGAGGGTGCGATGGCAGAAGGCCATGCGGTGGCGGAGCGCGGTCGCTTCCGGGGTCCAGCGCAGCAGGGTCAGACCCTCGTCGGTGAGTGCCTGGTGGACGGCGGGGCGGAGGTCGGCGCCGGGTAGGGGAGTTGAGGTGAGTTCGATGGCCCCGAGTCGGGTGATCCGGCGCGCCACGATCTCACCGCGCCGCCAGCCGATCTCGTCTTCGGTGGTGAGGAGGGAACCGGCGGCCAGGCGCGCCAGCTCCTCGTCGATGGCCACGGCTTGGCGGATTCGTGCCGACGCACGGCCTGGCGGGCGGTCCGCATTGGCGATCGCCAGCCACTCGGCCCCGGCCAGCCGTGGCCCGCCCTCGGCCGCCGTCCCCGAGGCCATCACGAACTCCTGCCCGCGCCGCCGTGCCACCCGTTCGGGAAAGGCCAGCGCCACGACCATCCCGACCGCGAAATCGTCGCCGTCAGCTGCGGCGGCGGAGCCGGACGGCGCTCGTGTGGTCAGGCGGCGGGTCTCCTGACGCCATCGCGCGGCGCCGGGATGGCGGCCGTCGCGGAGGGCGCGCAGGGTGGTGACCAGGTCCTCGCCGGGGAGCGCGGGGTCGGCGAGCAGGGTGACGATCTCGGCGGCGCGGGCGGGGCCGAGCCGTGGGGTGCTGTCGAGCAGGGCGCGGGCGAGGCGGGGATGCACGCCGAGCGTGGTCATGGTGCGGCCGCGCGCGGTGAGCCGGGTCCCGTCGAGGGCGCCCAGGCTGTGCAGGGTTTCCTGGGCGGCGGCCAGGGCTCCCGGCGGCGGGGGGTCGAGCAGGGCCAGGCCGGTGGCGTCCGGGCTTCCCCAGTGCGCGATCTGGAGGGCGAAGTCGGTGAGGTCGGCGGTGGCGATCTCGGGCTGGGGGTAGGCGGCGAGGCGGTCGTGTTCGGCGGCGGACCAGCACCGGTAGGCGATTCCGGGGGCTTCGCGCGCGGCCCGCCCGGCCCGCTGGGTGGCCGACGCCTTCGACACCCGTACGGTCACCAGGGACCCCAGGCCCCGGGCGTGGTCCATCCGGGGTTCCCTGGAAAGCCCGGAATCCACCACCACCCGTACGCCGGGAATGGTCAGACTCGACTCGGCGACAGCGGTCGCCAGGATGACCCGGCGCTCGGGCCCGGGCGTCAGTACGGCGTCCTGCTGGTCGGCGGACGCCTGCCCGTGCACCTGAAGCACCCGCACGTCCCCTGGCAACCCGGACAGCAGACCGGCAACCGTGGCCAGCTCCCGCACACCGGGGAGGAAGCACAACACATCCCCCGAATGGCGCGCGAGCGCGAGCCGTACCACGGAAGAGATATGCCGGAGGATCTCCGTACCGGCCGGAGTCCAGATGATCTCGACCGGGTGCCGGATGCCGGTCGCCTCGACGACGGGCGCGTCGCCGAGCAGGCGGGACCAGCGGGCCGCGTCGGCGGTCGCGGAGGCGGCCAGCAGGCGCAGTTCGGGCCGGATGGTGGCGCGCACGTCGAGCAGGAAGGCGAGGGCGGTGTCCGCGTCCAGATGACGTTCGTGGCATTCGTCCATCAGCACGACGTCGACCCCGGCCAGTTCGGGATCGCGGTGCAGCCGCTGGAGCAGGACGCCGGTGGTGACCACCTCGACCACGGTCTCCGGGCCGGCCTGGCGGTCGCCGCGCACCGTGTACCCGACCCGCGCGCCCACCTTCTCCCCCAGTGACCAGGCCATCCGCCGTGCGGCGGCGCGGGCCGCGATGCGCCGTGGCTCGGCCACCAGGACCCGCCGCCCACCTTCGGCGAGCGCGAGCGGCACCACGGTCGTCTTGCCGGTGCCCGGCGGCGCGGTGAGCACGGCCGCGCCCGACTCCAGCGCCGTCAGCAGCCGCGGCAGCACCTCATGGACCGGGAGCATGTCAGGCGGCGGCGTTGAGGGAGAGCAGGAGTTCGGCGTTGGAGGAGGTCTCCTTCAGCCGGGTGAGGAAGGGTTCGTACGTCTCGGGCGCGTGCAACGCCCGCCGGAGCTTGTGCACCAGGGTGAGCTCGGCGGGATCGAGCAGCAGCTCCTCCCGCCGGGTGCCGGAGGCGGTGACGTCCACGGCGGGGAAGACGCGCCGCTCGGCCAGCGCCCGGGTGAGCTTGAGCTCCATGTTCCCGGTGCTCTTGAACTCCTCGAAGAGGTTGTCGTCCATCCGGGAGCCGGTCTCCACCAGCGCGGTGGCCAGGATCGTCAGCGACCCGGCCTCGCGCAGGTTCCTGGCCGCCCCCAGCAGCCGCTTCGGCGGATGGATGGCCCGCGCGTCGATCCCGCCGGTGAGCACCCGCCCGCCGCCGGTCTGGGCCATGTTGTACGCCCGCCCCAGCCGCGTGATCGAGTCCACCAGCATGACCACATCATGCCCGACCTCCACCAGCCGTTTGGCCCGCTCGACGGCGAGTTCGGTGACCGCGATGTGGTCGGCGGCGGGCCGGTCGAAGGTGGAGGCGATCACCTCACCCTGGACGGACTTCCGCATGTCGGTCACCTCCTCCGGCCGCTCGTCGACGAGCACGACCATCAGGTGCGCCTCGGGGTGGTTGGCGGTGACGGCGTTGGCGACGGCCTGGAGGAGCAGCGTCTTGCCGGCCTTGGGCGGGGCCACGATGAGCCCGCGCTGGCCTCTGCCGATGGGGGCGATCAGATCGAGCACCCGGGTGGCGAGCACCCCTCGAGTGGTTTCGAGGCGGAGTCGTTGGGTGGGATGTTCGGGGGTGAGTTTTGAGAATTCGGGCCGATCAGCGGGCGGCCCCTCGGTGACGGCGGTCAGCCGGCCGCCCTCGGCGGTGCCGGTGATCAGGTCACCGGTGCGCAGGCCCGCCAGCAGGTGCTTCGGGACGGTCACGTCGAAGGGACCGGGCAGGTAGCCGGAGGTTCTCAGGGTGGCGCCGTCGAGGATCCCGCTGACCTCGCGCACGGCGGTCGCCGGGCGTGTTCGGGTACGGGTCCGAGGCTCACCCAGCGGAGCTTGGGTAAGAGTCATGGTTGTCCTTGCGGATATGGGAAGTGTCAGGCGATCGCGCGCAGTGAAAGACACGCGGGCGGAGAAGGACACGCGAACAGTGGAGGACGCGCGACGATCTCGAAAGGCTTGCTCGGGCTGCGCCCCAGGATCGGGGCCAGAAGCAGACGAGCTACCTCGACGATAACACGTCCCGGAAGCGGAGTCAGCGTCCCTGAAGCGCGTCCAGCGCCACCGCCATGGCGATCACCAGCCGCCGGTCCAGCCGCGGGTCGTTGATCTCGATGGCGTACCGGTCCCGCAGCCCCCACCGCCGCTCCACCGAGAAGGCGATCGAGGCCCCGACGCTGAAGTCGAAGTGGTACGGCAGCCAGGAGAGCACGTCGGTGACCCGGCGCAGCAGGGCCACCCCGAGGTTGCGCTCCTGCCCGGTGTAGGTGGGCAGGCCAGGCTGCTGGAGGTGCCAGGTGGAGCGGAACAGCGACTTGCCGAACTCCTTGCGGAACAGGCCGAGCGGGGTGCCCGAGGCGTCCACCACGTCGTACCCGCTGGCCAGGTCGATCACCTTGCGGGCCTTGAACGCCGCCAGGGCTTCACCACGGGTCTCGTCGGTGTAGAAGGTGACCTGTTCCTTGAGGGCCAGCCTTTTCTGTTCGGCGAAGGCGACCATCGTGCCCTCGGAGCCGTCGGGCGCCACCGTGTGGACCGAATACCGGTTCACCATCATGGTGATCTGCTGGCGAAGGATCAGCCGCGTCTGCGTCTGGAGGGTCGCCGTGTCCACTATGGCCTCCGTAAAGAGCGTCAATGACACCCTATTACCCACTTAGCGCAGTGGAAGATCCCCGGTGAGAAAGCGCTGAATGGACGGCGCGACGCAGGCGACGAGCGACTGCCGGGAGAGCGCGGTCAGCACCTCGATCTGGATCACGTGGCGGGCGAAGGCCAGCCCCATGAGCTGGGAGGCGGCCAGCAGTGCCCGCTCCTCGGGGTGGTCGCCGCCCAGCCGCTTGACGAGCGGGAGCGCCAGCTCGTGGAGCATGAAGCCCTTCAGTATGGCGGCCGCGGCGGGAGAGGCGGCGACGGACGTCACCACCGCCCGGATGCGCGGGCCGATGGTCGGGTCCTCCCAGAGCGCCAGATAGCGGTCGGCCAGCCGCTCGCCCATGCTTTCCAAGGGGCCGTCCAGCGCCTCGGCGAGCTGCTGTACCGGCATGCCGCCGTGCCGGAGGGCGGCGTCGAAGAGCCCGTCCTTGCTGCTGAAGAAGTGCATGACCAGCGCGGGATCGACCTCGGCCGCCCGGGCCACGCCGCGGATGGTGGTCCCCGCGTAGCCGTGCTGGGTGAACGCCTCGATGGCCGCGTCGAGGATGGCCTCCCTGGTCTGCGGGGAGCCGGGGCGGCGCCCGCTCTTGATGTTCTCCATGCGGGCTATTCAACCATGATGAATTCAACTATGTTGAACTCAACGCTGTTGAACTCATTAGAAGGAGAATTCGATGCGGAAGCTCCTCGCCCCCGTGGTGCTGGTCACCCTCATCGGGCTGGCGTTCGCCGCCTCGTTCGTGGGTGCGCTGCACCAGCCGGAACCGCACGGCGTCCCGGTGGCCGTGGTCGCCCCCGCGCAGATCGCCGCCCAGCTTGACGCCGGGCTCAGCGAAAGGAGACCCGGCGCCTTCGACATCCGGACCTATCCGGATGAAGCCGGGGCGCGGGCCGCGCTCGGGGAACGGGAGGTCGAGGCCGTGCTCCTGCCCCAGCAGGGCAAACTGGTCGTCGCCAGCGCCGGCGGGCGCACCGCGTCCACGATCGTCACCCAGGTGTTCAGCACGCTCGCCCAGGCCCAGGGCCAGACCCTGACCGTCGAGGACGCCCACCCGCTGCCGCCCGGCGACACCGGCGGCGTCGCCGGCATGTTCTACGTGATCGCCCTGGTCATCCCGGGCATCGCCATCGCCGTACTGATCGGGCGCGGCCCCGCGAGCACCGCCGAGCGCATCGGGGCCGTCGCGCTGGCCGCCGTCACCGTGGCGCTGGCCAACGCCTGGCTGGCCGACGTCGTCTTCGGCGCCCTGCCGGGGGCCTACCTCGGCCTGGTCGCGGTCTCCGCGGCGGTCACCTTCACCCTCGGCCTGGTGGTGTCCGGGCTGGTCCGGCTGCTCGGCACCCCCGGCGTGGGCCTGGCCGCGCTGCTCTTCGTGGTGGTCGGCGTGCCCGCCAGCGGCGGCCCGCTCGGGGCCAGGTTCATCCCGGAGTGGTACGCGGCAATCGGCAACGTGCTCCCGATCGGCCAGGGCACGGTGGCCATCCGCAACACCGTTTTCTTCGACGGCCACGCGCTGGCCCTGCCGCTGACCGTGCTCGGCGCCTGGGCCCTGGCCGGGCTGGTGCTCCTGCTGGTCCCGGTACGGCGTCCCGCCCTGGCCCCCCAACCGGTGCCCGCCACCTGACCAAGTGGCCATTTTCACAGGCATCCTCAGCGTCATCTCAGGCATGCCGTGAAAGATTCGAGGTGTGCGCATGACTCGCGGGTGGAAGTGGGTCGCGGTTCCCACCGCGACCGGGCTCGCGTATCTGGTCCTGCGGGACCAGTTGCCGTCGCCGGCCGAGATCTGGGCCGTGGTCGCCGAGGCCGATCTGGTCTGGCTCGGGGTGGCGGCGGGCGCGCAGTGCATGTCCATGGCCACCTTCGCCCGGCTGTTCCGGCGGCTGCTCGCGTTGGGCGGGATCAGGGTCTCCCTGGGCAGGGCGATGGCCATCACGTACGCCAGGAACGCCGTGGCCAACTCGCTGCCCGCGGGACCGGTGGTGTCCATCGCGTACTCGACGCGGGAGTTCGGGCGGCTGGGGGCGGGGCGGTCGCTGATCGCGGCGACCCTGGTGCTGGCCGCGTTCTCCTCGGGGGCCGCCTTCGGGGTGCTGGCCGCGGTGGCCCTGCTCGGCGCGCCGGAGACCCGGGTGCCCACGCTGCTGGCCGCGGCGGGTGTCGTGGTGGCGGCGGCCGTGCTGGTCCGGGTCCGGCGGCGGGTACGGCTCCCGCGCGAACGCGCCCCCCGCCTGGTGGCCGAGGTACGCGCCGCCCGGGACGCGATCCGGGCCTCCCGGCGGGACCAGGCCGTGCTGGCCGCTCTCGCGCTGGCCAACTGGCTGCTGGACGTGGCCTGCCTGGCCGCGGTCTGCCTGGCCGTCGGCGCGCCGATCGGGGCGCACACCCTGCTGCTCGGCTACGTCGCCGCCAAGGCCGCGGCGGCGCTGGCGGTGGTGCCGGGCGGTCTCGGGGTGATGGAGATCGGGATGGCGGCCACCTTCATCGCGGCCGGGGCGAGCGGGGGCGCGGCGGCGGCCGTGGTGGCGCTCTACCGGCTCATCTCGTACTGGGCGGTGCTGGTCGCCGGGTGGCTGGCCTGGCTGTTCCTCAAGGACCAGACGCGGGCGGTGATGCGGGCGACCGGGCGGGCGCTGGTGCGGGCGGGCGCCGGCATGAACCCGTTCGCGCTGCCACCGGCTCACCATCCCTAGGGGTTTTCTCAGGGTTCGTAGTGGAACGGGGAGTTCCTGCCCGTTCGTTGGACCCAGCGAGAGATCACCAATAGGAGGAGAACGATGTACCGGTCCCGGCACCACAGAATGATCGCGGGCGTCTGCGGTGGGATCGCCGAACGCTTCGGCATGGCCCCCACCACGGTCCGGCTCCTGTTCCTGCTCTCCTGCATTCTGCCCGGCCCGCAGTTCGTGATCTACCTGATCATGTGGGTCTTCATCCCCAAGGCGCCGGACCACTACCGGTGAACGTATGCTCGATGCCATGAAGCACCGACCGCTGACCCTCATCCAGGACGACCTGGTCGACTACGAGAAGGCCATGGAGCGCATGGCCGAGTTGGTCGCCCAGCGCCAGGAGGACCAGCGGCCGGACACGCTGTGGCTGCTCAGTCACCCCATGGTCTTCACGGCCGGCCGCCGCACGCTGACCGAGCACCTGCCCGACCCGTCGCACGGCATCCCCGTGGTGTCCACCGGCCGGGGCGGGCAGCTGACCTTCCACGGTCCCGGTCAGCTGGTCGGCTACCTGATCGTCAAGCTGGAGCCCGGCGAGGGCGTGGTCGACTACATCCGTGAGGTGGAGCTCCGGCTGGTCGCGGCCCTCGGTGAGCTGGGCCTGACGGCCGAGCGCCGGGACACCCCGCCCGGCTCGGAGCTGCTCACCGGCGTCTGGAGCGGTGGTCGCAAGATCGTCTCCATCGGCATGCGGGCCAGCCGCTCGGTCACCAGCCACGGCTTCGCCATCAACGTCAACGGCGACCTGGCCCCCTGGGACCTCGCGGTCGCCTGCGGCATGCCGGACGTGCACATGACCTCGGTCGCCCAGGAACTCGGCGCCGCCGACTTCGACCGGGTCCGCGCGATCGTGGCCCAGGAGTTCCAGGCCTCCTGAGGGCGGTACGGCTCCCGCGGGCGAGAGCCGTACCGGGGGAACGCGACTCAGGAGACCGCGGTCTCGGTGGTCTCGTCGGGCTCGTCGACGGTGCGGCGCGGGCCGGTGAACCACTTGCGGGCCGACAGGGCCCACCACAGGCCGACCCCGATCACCATGACGCCGACCACGATCGGGGCGTAGTTGACCGCGGTCCAGTCGAAGCCCTCGCTGAACGGCACGGCCGCCGGGATCAGCGGCATGATGAAGTAGATCGACACGACGATGATCTCGATCAGCGCGATCCAGCCGAGCACCTTGTACTTCGGCCCGAGCGTCCACGGGCCGGGTTCGAACCTGTCGCCCATCCGCAGCCGCAGGTAGATCGGGATGGCGAAGGCGATGTACAGGCCGATCACCGCCACCGAGACCACGGCGTAGAAGGCGAGCGGAGCGCCGTTCGGCGCCTTGTACAGGGCGGGCAGGGTGAGGATGAGCGCGACCACGCAGCCGAAGATGATCGCGTTCACCGGGGTGCGGTTGGCGTCCACCTTGGACCAGAGCCGCCAGCCGGGAATCGCCCCGTCCCGGGAGAACGCGTACGTCATCCGGGACATCGAGGTGACACAGCTCATGCCGCAGAAGAACTGCCCGATGGTGGAGACCGCGAAGATCACGTTGGCCATGTTGCCCGGCACGGCGGTGTCGAAGATGGCGCCGACGAACCCGGCCTGGTTGTTGATCTCGTCCACGTTGGTGGCCGCGAACAGGAAGGCCAGCAGGACGATCCAGCCGCCGATGGCCGAGTAGAAGATGGACTGCCAGAGCCCGCGGGCGGCGGCCGTGGACGCGCCCTGGGTCTCCTCCGACACGTGCGCGCACGCGTCGAAGCCGGTGATCGTGTACTGGGTGAGCAGGAAGCCGAGCGGCAGCACGTAGAACCAGAAGCTGCTGTCGCTGAAGCCCGAGTTGTTGATCGTCTCGGTGAACACGAACGACATCGACTGGTGCTTGTCCGGTCCGAAGATCAGAATCAGCACGACCACCGCCGCGCCGAACACATGCCACCACACCGACACGTTCTGCAGGATGGAGATGAGCCGGTGGCTGTAGATGTTGATCAGCGCGTGCAGCGCCAGGATCACGGCGAACAGGATGAAGGTGTTGCCGAGCGACACCTCAAAGCCGAAGAACCGGTCCAGGGTGATGTTCATGAAGGTGGCGCAGCCGTAGTCCACCGACGCGGTCACCGCGATCAGGCCGATCAGGTTGAACCAGCCGGTGAACCAGCCGTGGATCGGCTTGCCCATCTTGGCGGCCCACCAGTAGATGCCGCCCGCCGTCGGATACGCCGACACCAGCTCCGACATGCACAGACCGATGATCAGAATGAAAATGGAGATCAGCGGCCAGCCCCAGGAGATGGCGATCGGGCCGCCGTTGTTCCAGGCCTGGCCGAAGGTGGTGAAGCAACCGGCCAGGATGGAGATGATGGAGAACGAGATGGCGAAGTTGGAGAATCCGCTCCAGGTCCGGGACAGTTCCTGTTTGTAACCGAGTTCGGCGAGTCGTCGGGCGTCGTCGTCGAGGGTTTGCGCCACTGAAGGCCTCCTCTGCTTGCCTTTGGGGGGGTTACCGGCGCACGGCGTCGATCAGACGTCCGAAGCCGGGGTCGGTGAGATCGCGTACGGCTTGCGCGAACTTGTCCGCGGCCTCGGCGTTGTAGTCGAAGTCGCGGTGTTGCGGAGTCAGCCCGTGGTGCACGACAAACCAGAGCGTCCAGGTCAGGTTGGACATGATGAGATTCAGCCGGACCCGGGGGGCGTGCGTGCCATCCCCGAAATAGGCATAGGTGAGCTGGTCCACCTGGTCCGGGGTGAAATCGGCCTCGGCGGCCACGTCGCCGAGCTCGAAGGAGGGGTCGTTGTTGCCGGAGAGCTGGTAGTCGACGATCCGGACGGTACGGCCGGACGCGATGAAGTTCTCCGGAAGCAGGTCGTTGTGGCAGGGCACGGTGGGGAGCGGACGGGCCGCCAGGGCGTCCTCGATCTCCTGGACGGTGGGCGACCAGTCCTCGTACCCGGGGGGCAGCTTCAGCCCGGCCGATCGGCACAGGGTGACGAACTCGTCGTGCTTGCGGAAGATCGAGAAGTCGTTGCCGAACCTGGCACCCGCGTGCAGCCTGCGGCAGGCCGCGGCGACATCGTCGATCCGGTCGCGTACCGCCGGGGCGTCCAGGGTGACGCCCTCCAGGTACTCCAGGATCAGTGCGCCCGGCAGCTCGTGCAGCACCTGCGCGCCGACCCCCGTCGCGGCGGCCGTCACCGTGTTGGCGATCTCCTGGTCCAGGGGGATGCCAAGGCCGGTCTCCGCGATCCGGGGATCGAGCACGCGGAGCAGCCAGCGGTCACCGTCCTCGGTCTCCACCCGCGCGATGTGGTGGCTGAGCCCGCCCTTGATCGTGGTATGGCTGACCGGGCGCCCGGCCCAGGCCGCGACCATCTCCAGTGCGTCCTTGACGGCATCTGGCATGCCCGGCTCCTTTTGGTCTACCTTCAGACCATTGATCAGATTTTGGAGCCCTGGTGTTACAGGACGGTACCAATGGTGCAACTTCCCGCAGACGCCCGAGTGGTCGTGGTCGGGGGTGGGGTAGCCGGTTGTAGCGTCGCCTTCCACCTCGCCCGGCTGGGGTGGCAGGACGTGGTCCTGGTGGAGCGGCACGATCTGACCGAGGGCACGACCTGGCATTCCGCCGGGTTCGTCGGGCAGTTGCGGTCGACCGTGACGCAGACCCGCATGATCATGTACTCGGCCGGTCTGTACCCGGAACTGCGCGAGCTAACCGGCCTGGACCCCGGGTGGCACGGGGTCGGCGGGCTGCGCCTGGCCACCACCCCGGAACGGCACGCCGAACTGTTGCGCCAGGCCGGCGCCGCCGAGACCTACGGCCTGGACATGGACCTGCTGTCCCCGTCCGCCACCCTGGACCGGCTTCCGCTGCTCGACGTGGACGACGTGCTCGCCTCGCTGTGGCTGCCGGGTGACGGCTGGCTGGACCCGGCCATGCTCGGCAAGGCGCTCGCTGCCGGGGCTCGCAAGCTGGGCGTACGGGTCTGCACCGGGGTCGAGGTGATCGGCTTCGACGTCTCGGACGGCCGGGTCCATGGCGTGCGGCTCCGTGAGGTGGCCTCCGGGGAGGAGGCCTCGATCCGGACCGAGAACGTGGTCAACGCGGCCGGGGCCGCCGCCGGGGTGGTCGGGCGGCTCGCCGGGGTGCACGTGCCGATCGTCCCGATCAAACACCAGTACGTGGTGACCGCTCCTTCCGGGGTGCCGGCCGACACCCCGACCGTCCGCGACCCCGACAACATCGTCTACTTCCGGGAGGAGGACGGCGGCATCCTCGTAGGCGGATATATCCGGACACCTGAGATCTGGGATGACCCCTCCCCGCTGGCTGCCCCCCGTACCCTCTTCCCGCCCGACATGCCCAAGTTCGAGGAGTCCTGGACCTCGGCCCGGCACCGCCTCCCGTCTCTTCGCTCCGACGGTCGCATCGTCAAGGTCGTACACGGTCCCGAGGCCTTCACCCCCGACGGCGAGTTCCTGCTCGGCGAGACCTCCGTGCGCGGCTTCTGGGTGGCCGCCGGTTTCTGCGTGCACGGCCTGGCCGCCGCAGGCGGCGTCGGCAAGGTCATGGCCGAATGGATCGTGGACGGCCACCCCGAGTACGACATGTTCGGCATGGACATCACCCGCTTCGGCGCGCACGCCCGCTCCACCGCCTGGGCCCGTGCCAAAGCCCTCGACTCCTACAGCAAGTACTACGACATCGCCTACCCCGGCGAGGAACGCACCGCCGCCCGCCCACTGCGCCGCTCTCCCGCCTGGGTACGGCATGCCGCCCTGAACGCCGAATTCGGCGAGAAGGCCGGCTGGGAGCGCGTCAACTGGTACCCGTCGAACGGCGATGCCGGGGATCCGGAACACTGGCGGCCACGGGGCTGGGCAGGGCGGTTCTGGTCCCCGGCCATCCGCGAGGAATGTCTCGCCACCCGGGACGCCGCGGGGCTGTTCGACCAAACCTCATTCGCGAAGCTGGAAATTTCGGGATTCGAGGCGTTGCAGGCACTGGCCGGGGCCGATCTCGACCGCCCGATCGGCTCGGTCGTCTACACCCAACTCCTCAACGAACAGGGCGGCATCGAAGCCGATGTCACCCTCACCCGCCTCTCCGCCAACCGCTTCCGCCTGATCACCGGCACCGCCTTCGGCGGCCACGACGCCGCCCTACTCCGCCGCCACAACCTGGACATCCACGACGTCACCTCGGCCTACGCCTGCTACTGCCTGTGGGGCCCCAAGGCGTACGACATCCTGTCCACCCTCACCGACGACGACCTGACCTTCCCCTACATGCAGGCCCGCGAGATCAGCGTCGCCAACATCCCCGTCCTGGCCCAGCGGGTCACCTTCGTCGGCGAATTCGGCTGGGAACTCTACTGCCCCACCGACTACGGCCTCACCCTCTGGGACACCCTGATGACAGCCGGAACCCCCGAGGGCATGCGCCCCGCCGGCTACCGCGCCATCGACTCCATGCGCCTGGAAAAGGGCTACCGCGTCTGGGGCCTGGACATCACCCCGGAAACCACCCCGCTGGCGGCCGGCCTCACCTTCGCCGTCCGCCCAGCCCGCCGCGCGACCATCCCACCGCCGGAGACCACTCTCACCTGCCTGCTCCTCGACAGCCGGCAAGACATCTGCCTCGGCGGTGAGCCTGTCCGAGTGAACGGCACCCCGGTCTCCCGAATCACCAGCGGCGGCTATGGCCACCGAACCGACCGCTCGATCGCCTACGCCTACCTCCCCGAAGGCACCTCCCAGGCCGAGATCGGCATCAACGGCAACTGGATCTCCGCAACCGTCACCTCAGGCCCCGTCTACGACCCCGCGAACGAACGCATCCGAGCCAAGCCCTGGACCTGAGGTCACGGGGGGAGTTCGCCGCGGGTGGGGAGGCCCTGCCAGGTGCTGGGGCTGGCTACGGAGAAGGCGGCGAGGGCTATGCCGCGTTTGAGGCGGTCGGAGGGATGGAGGTTGTCGAGGTGGGCGGAGAGGTAGCCGGCCACGAAGGCACCGCCGACTTCGGTGGGGTCGACGACGGTGACGGGGGCCGCCTGGGTGTCGTAGCGGAAGCCGTCGACGGTGGCGCTGGCGCCCTTGGAGCCGCGGGTGACGACGAGTTCCCGGAGCGCTCCAAGAGCGGATTCGACCAGGCTGAGCTCGTCCTGGTTGGCGAAGAGGATGTCGGCGGAGGCGGCCAGTTCGGTGAGGCCCTCCCGGGCTTCCTCGGCGGATTCCCAGAGGTAGGCGCGGTGGTTGACGTCGACGGAGATGGTGACGCCGGCGTCCTTGGCGAGTTTGACGGCGTGGTGAACGGCGCTCCAGGTGAAGCCGCTCAACGCGGGGGTGATGCCGGTGACGTGGAGGATGCGGGCGGACTGGATGCCCTCGGCGGGCACGTCGCCGGTGGACAGGCGGGAGCCCGCCGAGCCCTGCCGGTAGTGGACGGCGTGGGCGACGCGGCCGATACGGCGCTGGCGGAGCACGATGCCGCTGGAGGCGGTCTCGTCCATCCGGATGTTGCCCACGTCGATGCCCTCGCCGCGGAGCACGGTGAGTGTGCGCACCCCGATCTCGTCATCACTCACGCGGCCTAAGAAGGTCACCGAGTGCCCGAGCCGGGCCAGGCCGATGGCCACGGTCATCTCGGCGCCCTCGACGTCCAGGCGGACGGTGCTGTCGTGGCGGATCCGCTCGGCCGAGACGACGCCCAGCACCTCGCCCAGGGTGAACACATCAGTCATGTCTGGCTTTTTCTCCGTACTTGATGTGCAAGAGCATGACAGACGCTCTGCGCGGAAGGGCGTTAGATGTCGGGACGGGGTGGGAGTCGTTCGACCTCCCAGGCGGTGGCCTCGTCGAGGCTCCAGATCAGCTGGTTCTCCGGGTCCCACTTCTTCGGCGCGTCGCCGGAGGGGCGCGGGTGCAGGGCCCGCTCGTCGAGGGTGGCCCGGTAGGCCTTCCAGGCCGCCCGGTACGCCTGCCGCGCTCCGGGCTCGTCGTCGGCGTACATCTCCGGTGGGGCGGGGCCGGGTTCGGTGCGGCCGTCGGGGTGGAGGGTCTGCCAGCGGTCGTTGGTCATCCGGTTGGTGGCGTACACCTCAAGGGCGCCGTCGGGCTGCCAGCGCCAGCGGATGGACCAGCCGCGCCCGTGGAGCGTTCCGTCCGCGCGCGTGTCCACCGCCACCCGCGGCAGGGTCAGCGCCCAGGGCCGGAAATAGGCCGCGAAACTCTGCGCCACCGTAGTGAGCTCCATAGGCAGTGATGATCCCAAGTTTCCTGGCATAACGGTGATTTGTTGCCCAAATCGCAACACGGGTACGGCCCCGTCGTGGCCGTACCCGTGCATCGATGCGGTCGATGATCCGGTCAGTCGGCCGGACGGTTGGCGTGGCGACCGGCGACCAACTGGTCGGAGGGTTCCGGCCGGACCGGTTCGGCGGGCTGGGTGGGTTCGGCCGGGTCCACCCGGGGTTCCGGGCGGGTCGGTTCGGCCGAGTCCAGGCGGCGTTCCAGGTCGCGCTTCTCGCTCTCCAACCGGGAGACCCGGTCCCGTTCGGCCAGCCGCTCATCGCGCACGCGCCGCCGCCGGAGGGTGCCCCGGCGCAGCCCGGCGCTCACCAGGGCCAGCCCGAGCAGGAAGGCCGCCGAGGTGGCGGCCCCGGCCAGGAAGAGCTCGAAGGCGGTCAGGTTGAACGTCCAGTCCAGCACCTTGACGGCCGTGGTGGTCGCCTGCTCGGTCAGCGACGCCTGAACGAGGACAGCGGCCGCGACCACGACAAGAAGAAGGCCCAGCAAAACCATGTTTCTCACTCCTAGCCGGGGACGCCGATGACGTGGGGGTGCTTCCGCTGCCCGAAAATCCACCCGTCATGCCGTCATCCGCGTAAAAACATCACCGCCTGTTCCTCCAGGGCGAGTGCGGCGGCGGCGTGCCCGGCCAGGTCGTCCAGCACGCGCCCGCCCGGCGGTAGAGCTCGGCCGCCTCGTTCAGGCGGGCTCCGGCGAGCGGCGCGGCCCGGTGTCTGTGCGGCTGACCGGTGCTGCCCCGAGGACATGATCCCCTTTGCCCCGCACGGCCGATGGGCGTGGACCATCGGTCAGGGGTTGGGCGCGGGGCGGCGCCTGGCCAAGTCTTACACCCCTGGAACCGATGAGGTCCAGCCCGGTGGGTAGGGCTGGACCATGGATGAATTGCAGCAGCTGGAAGAGAATCTGGCCCGCGTCCGCAAGGAGGCCGGCCAGCTCCGGGAACAGATCGGCGACCGAACCGACGGGCCCACCGACCCGGCGGAACTGTCCATGCTGATCTCGAACGCGGATCAGCTGGACGCGCTCGCCGAGGAGCTCGAAGCCCGGCGGCAGCGGCTGCTGAAGAACAGATAGAGCCTTCGGTGCCGGCACGGCCCGGCGCGACCGTACCGGCACCTCCGGCCGTCTACTGGTAGACGCGCACGTAGTCCACGAGCATGCGCTGCGGGAACACGGTGGTCGCGTCAGGCGGGCCCGGCCAGTCGCCGCCCACCGCGTTGTTCAGGATGATGAAGAACGGGTGGTCGAAGACCCAGGGGCCTCTGGTCGCCTCGAGGTTGGCCCGGTCCACGGTGTGGATGACGTTGCCGTCCACGGTGAACCGCATGCCGGTGCTGTTCCAGTCCACGGCGAACACGTGGAAGTCGTTGGCGAAGTCGCCCGCGATCGTGTACGGCGATCCGAACCCGCCGCCGCCGAAGTACGCGGGGGCGTGGATGGTCGAGTACACGGTCTGCGGCTCACGGCCGAGGTGCTCCATGATGTCGATCTCGCCGGTGTACGGCCAAGGCCGGCCCTGGCTGAAGAAGTCGGCGCCCAGCATCCAGAACGCGGGCCACAGGCCCTTGGTCCCGGACACCTTGATCCGCGCTTCCACACGTCCGTAGGTGAAGGAGAACTTCCCGTAGGTGTTCAGCCGGGACGAGGTGTACTGGCACGGACCGCCCGGGCAGGAGGAACCGGCCACGGTCTGCCGGCGGGCCTCCATCACCAGGTTGCCGTTGCCGTCCGTGAAGGCGTTGTCGTTGTTGGTGTAGTACTGGAGCTCGTTGTTGACGCCCGGCCCGATCTCGGCCTGCCACCTGGCGGCGCTCGGCTTGGTTCCGGCGGGGTCGTTGAACTCGTCGCTCCAGACCAGCTGCGGGGGGTTGCGCGGGTCGGGCGGCAGCGGGGGCGGGGTGATGGGCGCGCCACCGGTGCCCCAGACCTGGAACTCCCAGAGCGAGTAGCCGTACGCCGTGGCCCGCTGGGTGCCGTACATCCGGACGTACCTACCGGAACCGGTCACGTCCAGGGTCTGCTTGAAGCCCGTGCCCGTGGTGGTGCTGTAGATGGTCGTCCAGTTGGTGGCGTCGTTGGAGGTCTGGATCTGGAAGGCCCTGGCGTACGCCGGGTCCCACTGGAGGACGACCCTGCGGATCTGGGCCACCGCGCCCAGGTCCACGTAGATCCAGCCCGGGTCCACCCAGCCGGTGGTGGAGCTGGTCGCCCACCGGGTGGCCGGGTCGCGGTCGAAGGCACGGGCCGGGACGCAGTCCCCGCAGTTGACGTCGTTCTGCGAGGAGGACGCCACGCCGGGCTTGTTGTAGGAGAGCAGGACCTCGGTACCCGGCGACGGGGAGGGCGACGGAGACGGTGATGGGGAGGGCGAGGGGGACGGCGAGGGGGACGGCGAGGGGGAAGGTGACGTGCCGGTGCGCACGGCCAGTTCCCACAGTGAGTAGCCGTACGCGGTGGCCCGCTGGGTGCCGTAGACCCGCAGGTAGCGGCCGGTACCGGAGACGGTCAGGGTCTCGGTCCCGCCCGCGCCCGTGGTGGTGGAGTAAATGCTCGTCCAGGTCGTCCCGTTGGTGGAGACCTGGATCTGGTACGCCCGCGCGTAGGCGGGTTCCCAGCTCAGGGTGACCCCGCAGATCGAAACCGAGGAGCCCAGGTCCACCTGGAGCCACTGCGGGTCGGAGAAAGCGCTGGACCAGCGGGTGCCGAGGTTGCCGTCCACCGCCGCGGAGGCAGGGAAGGTCGCGTTCTCGGTGGAGGAGGCGGTCGCCGGCTTGCCCTGCGCCGCGTTGGCGGTGCCGCAGCCGGTGGTGGGACCGGTGGTGCCGTACACCTGGAACTCGTGGAGCGAGTAGCCCCACTGGGTGGCCCGCTCGGTGCCGTACATGCGGACGTACCGGCCGGTGCCGGTGACCGGGATGGTCTGCACCCCGCCGGTGCCGGTGGTGGTGGAGTACATGGTCGTCCAGGTGGTCCCGTTGCCGGAGATCTCCAGCCGGAACGACTTGGCGTAGGCGGCCTCCCAGTCCAGGACGACCTGGGAGACGCCGGCGGTCACGCCCAGGTCCACCTGGATCCACTGTGGATCGGAGAACAGGCTGGACCAGCGGGTGACGGTGCTGCCGTCCACGGCCGCGGCGGGGGTGAAGGCGGCCTCGTAGGACGAGGCGGTGGCGGTTTTGCCCTGCGAGAGCAGGGTGTCCGCGTGCGCGGCGGGGACGCTGACGAAATACGAAACGACCAGGGCGAAGGCGGCAAGCAGTCCTAATCGGACGCGTGCGTGCATGGAACCTCCTCGACGGGAGCCGCCAAACCGGGCAAGGCCGCGCCGGGCCGTGGGAACGCATTCGGGGAAGCGCTCTCGGACACTGAGATTGCTCGCGCTTCGGTACATCTGTCAAGTGTTGAATTAACTTTTGAGTAACGCCTCAGAGTTGCGAGAGAACGCTTTCCCGTGCCCGTAAGATCGCAAATTCGCCGCTTTGACGTGCGTAAATGTCGGGAAAATCGGGGGAACGTTCCCTCAAGGTGGCGGGATCGTTACCTGGCGACCCCATTGACAAGGGTTGTCGCTCAGGTCGAATCTCCCCACAGGGAACGTTCTCTTCATGATCATAAATAGGAAGGTTCCAACGGCATGCTCCAGCTTCCTCGCCGCCGCGTCCGGCGGCACGTCGTGCCCCTGATCGCCGCATCCGTCGCCTTATCGGCGCTGACCGCCTGCGGCAGCGAGGCCGAACCAGCAGCTCCCGGCGGCTCGGCCGCCGCATCCGCGCCCGCTGAGAAAGTCACTCTCACCGTGGCGCTATTCGCCGACTTCCACTTCGCGCCGCTGTACGAGGAGTTCAAGAAGACCCACCCGAACGTCACGATCACCGAACGCCGGTCCCAGTTCAACGACCACCACAACAACCTGGTCACCCAGCTGGCCACCGGCGCCGGCGCCGCCGACATCGTCGCCATCGAGGAAGGCTTCATCAACACCTTCCGCGAGGTCCCGGACAAGTTCCACAACCTCGCCGACTACGGGCTGTCCTCCCGCCAGCCCGAGTACCTGGACTGGAAGTGGCAGCGCGGTCTGGCCTCCGACGGCAAGACCCTGATCGGCCTGGGCACCGACGTCGGCGGCCTGGCCATGTGCTACCGCCCCGACCTGCTCAAGAAGGCCGGGCTGCCCAGCCAGCGCGACGAGGTCTCCGCCCTCTGGCCGACCTGGGACGCGTACGTGGAGACCGGCAAGAAGTTCGTCGCCGCGGGCGTGAAGGGCGCCGCCTTCACCGACGGCCCCGGTGAGCACTTCCGCGCCATGGTCGAGCAGGCCCCCGTCGGCCTCTACGACGACCAGAACAACCTGGTGGTGGCCACCAACCCGGACGTCAAGAAGGCGTTCGACATGGGCGTCTCGATCATCCAGAACAAGCTCTCCGGCAACCTTCCCGCGTTCACCCCCGAGTGGACCACCGGCATCGCCAAGGGCACCTTCGCCACCATGGTCTGCCCGGCCTGGAAGACCGGCGTGATCAAGGACCAGAAGCCCGGTGAGGGCACCTGGGACATCGCGGCCGTGCCCGGCGGCGGCGGCAACCAGGGCGGCACCCACCTGGCCGCCCCCAAGCAGGGCAAGCACCCCAAGGAGGCCGCCGAGCTGATCAACTTCCTGACCGGCAAGGACAGCCAGCTCGCCCTCTGGAAGGACGCCAGCGCGCTGCCCTCGCTGCCCGCCCTGTACGACGACCCGGCGGTCAGCACCTTCGTCAACCCCTACTTCGGCGACGCCCCGATCGGGAAGATCTTCACCGACGCCGCCAGGGCGCTGAAGCCGCAGCACGCCGGCCCCAAGAACGGCGACGTGCTCCTGGCCATCAACAACGCGCTGACCCGCGTCGAGCAGAACAACCAGCCCCCGGCCGAGGCCTGGACCCAGGCCCTCGCGGACGCGGAAAAGGTCAAGTAGCCGATCCCGGGTGGTCGGGCCCCTACCCGGCCACCCATTTCGGCTCGGCCGCGCCTGTGTCTGGACTGACGGAGCGCCGGGAGCGCAGCGACCAGAGCGTAGGAGGGAAGACACAGGCTCCCCGGCGGCCGAGCCCGCCGATCCGGAGGATCGGCCAATTTCACAGAAAGGAGCTGCCATGGC
>NZ_JAHCST010000056.1 GCF_018476525.1 Acrocarpospora catenulata | reverse complement strand
GCCTTACACCTTCGCCGACGACCCGCCTCAACAGGCCCCGGCCGGGCTCAACCCGGCCGGGCGGCGAGCTCTGGAAATCTGGCTGTGGCAGGGCTACCACCTGCTGACCGTCCTGGCCCTGGCCGCGCCGGGCGCCCAGCCGACGGCCTGCACCCTCACGGCCGACGGGGAAACGGTTTTCGCCAGCGTCCGCACCCCGGGCGGCGCGGTGATCGCATGCACGGTCGGTTCCGCGCCCGCCGGCGTGTGGCTCGATCAAGCGAGCCTGACCGGCCCGCAGGTGACGCTCACCGCGGACTTCCCGCCCCCGTACGGTCCCGCCGGCCCCGGCTCTGTCACCGCCTGCGGCACGCACGACAACCTCGTTCCCGGCCGCGCCGACGGCGCCGCAGTGCGGATGTGGTCGGCCATCGCCGGCCGCCTGGCCGCTCACACGCGCGGCCGCCAGGCCGAGGGCGCAACGGGCCGTCTCGCCGAGACCGTCGAACGGCTGGCACACGGGCTGGCCTACCTCACCGTCACCGCGGCGCCGCCCTCGCCCACCACGATCAGCACCTCGGAGGTTGCATGACTCCCATCCCCGCCCGGATCGGCGTCATCGGTGCGGGCCGGATCGTCCGCACCGGGCACCTGCCCGCCTACATCAGCGGCGGCGTGCCCGTCGCCGCGATCTGCGCGCGCACCCGTGCCAGCGCCGAGCAGGCGGCCCGCGCCCTGCCCGGGGTGCGCATCCACGACAGCGCCGTCGAGCTCGCCGCCGACCCGGACGTCGAGATCATCGACGTCGCGACCCGGCCGCACGGCCGCCTGGACCTGGTCCGCGCGTTGCTGCCGTACGGCAAGCCGCTGCTGTTGCAAAAGCCCGTCGCCTACTCCTTGGACGAGGCGCGCGCCATCGCCGATGAGGCGGCCCGGGCGGGCGTGCCGGTCGCGGTCAACCACAATCTGCGTTGGGCGCCCGCGCAGCGGCTCCTGCTGGACTGGGCGCGCGGCGGCGGCCTGGGGCGGCTGGCCCACCTGGCGCACGTGCACCACTTCAACGAGGACGAAGTCACCTGGTACACCGACCATCCCGGCTATCTGTTCCTCGACCACGGCCTGCATTACCTGGACTTGGCTCGCCGTCTGGCCGGGGCCGACCCGGTCGCCGTGACCGCCCGCGCCGGTGTTCTGCCCGGCCAGGCGGCCCGCTGCCCCCTCACGTACACGATCATGCTCGCGTTTGACAGCCCCCTGGTGGCGACCCTGAGCATGTACGACCGCACCCGAACCCCGCACGCCTGGGCGTCGGCCTGGTACGTCAACGGCGACCAGGCCGACGCCCAGGCCACCTACAGCACCGCGACACTCCACACCGCCGCCGGGCCGCAGACCCACACCCCGCCCGGAGAGTGGGTGCCCGACGGCATCCTCGGCGCCTACACCGCCTTCACCCAGGCTCTGGCGGCCGGCACCGTGCCCGAGCACGACATCACCGACCACCTGCGCAGCCTCGCCGTCGCATCAGCCGCCGCGGCCTCGGCGGCCCGCGACGGGGAATGGATCACCGTCCCGGAAACCGGCCCCCGAGCCCAAGCAGCCGCTCACGGTAGTAGCCGATGACCGGCCCCGTCACGCTCGCCCTCGAAGGCCCGCCCGGGGCGGGCAAAACCACCCTGCTCGGCGCCCTGGTCCCCGGCCTCGGCGACACCGCCCTGTTCTTCAGCGAACCGAACATCAAACTCAGCCGCGGCACCGGGGCCCCGGTCCATTCGTCCCCGGCCGCGCACACCCTGTGGTACCTGCGCCAGGAACAGGCCCGCGCGGCAGCCCTGCGCGCCGTTCCCGCCGACGTGGTGGTGTGTGACCGCAATCACCTGGGCGTGCTGGCCTACACCTTCGCCGCCCGCCGCCAGGCGGCTTTCCCCTACGGCAAAGCCGTGGCCTACTACCGGCGGAATATCGCCCCGCTGTACGACACGCGGCTGCGCACGGTGATCCTGCTGGTGAGCGTGGCGGCCAGCCTCACCCGCCGCGGCGGCAAACCCGCCCATCCACGCTGGCGGCAGTGGTACGACCCGCGGCTGCTTGAGCGGATGCGCCAGTTCTACACCGAGCACGCACCCGATCTCTGCCCCAACCCGCCGCTGATCATCGACACCGACCCGCTCACCCCGGCCGCGGTGCTGTCCGCCGTCGCCGACGAGCTGCGCGCGGCCGGCGCCAGCCTCCCGGCCTCCCTGCCCGCCGCCCCACACGCACCCACCGTGGATGCCCGCTTCGCCGACTTCTACCGGCAGTTCGGCGGGGCGGCCGTACTGGGCGGCACCGTCACCGACGCCTTCCCCCACCGCGGCGGCGGCGTGATGCAGATGTTCCAGCTCGCCAGCCTCATCCACACCCGAGACGGCATCACCCGCCTGTGGAATCCCTTCGACCTGCTGCCCACCCACGACCCCTGCGGAGCCATCCCATGTCCCGTACCGCCCCATGCGTGATCGGCATCAACTTCGGCCACGACGGCGGCGCCGCCCTCGTGACCCCCGACCGGATGATCGCGATCGGCGAGGAACGGCTCAATCGCCGCCGCTACAGCCCCGGCTGGCTCAACGCCCTGCTGTACTGCCTACGCGCCGCCGAGCTGACGCTCGATGACGTCGACCTGGTGGTCGCCAGCTCCTACGGCCGCACCCCTGCCCAACCCGCCGACACCGGCCTGCAGCACCTGGGCCTGGACCCGGCGCGAATCATCATCGCCGACCACCACCTTGCCCACGCCTACACCGCCTACTGCCTGGGCCCGTACGAAGAGGCCACCATCGTGGTCGCCGACGGCGCCGGCAACAACACCGACACCGAGACCTTCTACGCCGCCACCCGTGACGGCATCACCCGCCTGGGCGGCAACGACCCTGCCCGCCCGCGCGCCGGCGGGATCGGCGCCACCTATGAGGCGTTCACCGAATACCTCGGCTGGTCGGCCCAAGAGGCCGGCAAGACCATGGCGCTGGCCTCCTACGGCGACTCGGGCGTGTTCGCCGCCCCGCTGTTCGACCTGTGCGACACCCGCGTGTACGGCCGGCTCACCGCGACCCACGCCGCCGGCGTGGCCGAGCTGGCCGCCCGTACCGGCTGGGACTTCGGGCCGCCCGGCAGCAAAGGCGGCGACCAGCGCGGCATCGACGCGGCCGCCTACCTGCAGACTCAGGTCCAGCAGGTCCTGACCGGGCTCGTCGAGAACGTCATCGCCGAAACCGGTACCCCTCGGCTGTGCCTGGCTGGCGGGGTCGCGCTCAACTGCGTTGCCAACGACGCCCTGCGGCGCCTGCCGTCCGTCGGCGGCCTGTTCGTCCCACCGCCCGCATCCGACCGCGGACAGGCGCTCGGCTGCGCCCTGTACGGCCTGCACCGGCTCACCGGCGAACTACCGCGCCGCCCCCTGGCCGACGACTGTTTCGGCCGCCCCTACACCGACGACGAGATCGAACTTGCCCTGACCCGTGACCCCCGCTCTGGCCTGGTCGAACGCGCGTTCGTTCCGTTCACCTGGAGCTGTGAGTCCGACATCGCCGCCACCGCGGCCCAACTTCTTGCCGACGGCAAACTGATCGGCTGGTTCCAAGGCGGCAGCGAGCTCGGGCCGCGCGCGCTCGGCCACCGCTCCATCCTGGCCGACCCGCGCACGATCGCCAGCCGTGAGGCCCTCAACCATCGCATCAAGCACCGCGAGCCCTTCCGGCCCTTCGCTCCCGCCGTGGCCGCCGCCGACGGCTCGCGCTGGTTCGACCTCGACGCCGATGGATCACCGTTCATGCTGCTGGCGCCAGCCGTACGCCCCGAACGTGTCGCACAGATCCCCGGAGTCGTCCACGTCGACGGAACCGCCCGCGCCCAGACTGTCGATCCGGCCGTCAATCCCCGGTTCGCCGCCCTCATCGGCCACTTCGGGAAGATCACCGGCGTGCCGGTCGTGCTCAACACGAGCTTCAACGATCAAGAACCCATCGTCGAGACCCCTGCCGACGCCCTGGCCACCTTCCAGGCCACCGACCTGGACGCTTTGTGCCTGGGCGACTACCTCGTCCAGAAACAACCCTGACGACGAGACTGCGACAATGGAGGCATGACCGCCGTTCGCCGCCGCCACGCCGCCCGCGTCATCGTCCTGGATCAAGACGACCGCGTCCTGCTCCTTCGCTACGACGAAGGGGCAGGGGTGTTCTGGGCTACCCCGGGCGGCGCCCTGGAGATCGGCGAGACCCACGCCGAGGCCGCACTGCGCGAGCTGCGGGAAGAACTCGGCGTCGACGAGGTCGAACTCGGGCCTTCGCTCGCCTCACGCGCCAAGACCCACATGATCGGCGACGAGCCGGTCGAACAGGTCGAGCAGTATTTCACCGCCCGTGTCCCGGCCAGCCTCGTCGATGTGGCCAAGGCCACCCAGACCGACGACATTCTCGCCTGGCAGTGGTGGGATCTGGCCGACCTCGAAAGCACCCGCCAGACCGTGTATCCCCTAGGCCTGACCGGGGTGATCAAGGGCTATCTGGTCGATGGCGCCCCGGCCGTTCCGGCTGTTCTGGCGGGATAAGACACAGCGTTGGTCAACCGCAATCCAGGCAGCCCCGCAAGAGGGCCGCTGCTGACTCCAACTTGAATCCGGCTTGGAGATGACGGCTTGACTCGCCGCCGGGGCATCATCGGCGAGTGGAACCTCAACGAGTGGAACTGACGCTTGCGCACATGCTCGGGGACGTCGATGTGCGCGCCTTCTACACCCCCGGTGAACCGCACTTCCCGACTGCGGCATCTCAACCCCAATCGGCGACCCGAGGACCGAGGAATTCGTCGACTGGTGCGCGGTCCGTGGCCTGCGCATGACCAGCGCCTACGGCCACGGCGCCGATGTCGGCTATGACGTGTTGTCAGCAGGCCCCCGTTGGCGAGTGCGTGTCTCCCCCGAGCGGCGGGTCGAGGTCTGGGCCCGCGTCGGCGACTTAGTCACCGTGGTCGGGCGCATGAGCGGCACGCCCGACCAGTGGTTCAGCGCGGCGTTAGCGGAGGGGTGCGTGCTGGTGATGGTCGGCGGCCCGATTCCATTCGTCGCCGGCGAGAGCGGGCTCGACGAGATCCTGGGATGGCTGTGCACGCACTACACGGCAAGCGGGGTCGTGCGCGCCGAAGCGGCCGACCGCTGACGGGCCTCGCTGACGGCGCTGTGGCCTCAGGGAGACGGTCAGGCCTGATCCGGATCGCGTGTACGGTCACGCCGGACGCAGGGGTACCGGCCGAGGCGAGCACGTCGATCGTCGTCGGGGCTGTAGGGGCGATCGGCGCGCACCCGAACCCGGCGCCGACCTCGATGGCGAGCGTAATCGCGCGGCTGGAACGGCCTGCTCATCAACGCGCGCGCTTGCGGCTGCGCGCGGGCATGGGCGGCTCGCTAGCAACCTCCGGTTCTTCCCCCTAGGCCTGGCCGGTCTCGTCGGAGCCCGACTCGGGGCTGTCGGCCTCGCCGCCACCGGGTGACGCTGCGGCGGAGATGCGGAACCCGCCAGGCGGGTCCTCGGCGAGCTGTTCGTCAGCCGCATCGGCTACGGCACGAGGTAGCCGTTCGATGTCGATCGCACAACCTCGGCGTGCAGGCCGAGCCGCTCAGCCGCAGCGAACAGCGCTCGGGCGATGTGCGGGCGTTCCCGCGCAGGTACAAGCAGTTCGACGGCAAAGTGACCAGTCACGCGCACGCGCAACGGCGAGCCGCTCAACTGATCCGTCAACAGTGCGATCCGACCTACGAACCCGATCCCCCGTTCGAGGAGGGGAAACGGAGTTGGCGGAACCTATGGCTTAGGTGGGGTAGCAGATCTGGTGCGAGATCGTTGCGCTGGCCTGCGAGCTCTTGGCGCGGACGCAGATGCTCGCCCTGGAGGGGCACGCTCGTCGCCATGAGTTCAAACGGTTGCGTTCATCCGATCTGAATATCATGCCTTCCGATATATCCTGGAGGCATGACGGCACGTGCTATGACGGAACCCGCCTTTCTCGTTCTCACTGCGCTGGTCGATGAGCCGCGCCACGGTTACGGCATCGTGCAGGAGGTCGAACGGCTGTCCGAGGGCCGGGTCCGGCTCAGGATTGGCACCTTGTACGGCGTGCTCGACCGGCTCGCGGCCGATGCGCTGGTGGAGCGCGACCGGGAGGAGGTGTGGCAGGGGCGGCTGCGCCGCTACTACCGGCTCACCGATGAGGGAGCGCGGGCCCTGGAGGAGGAGGCCGTACGGCTGGCCGACAACGCGCGCCGCGCGGTCGAACTGCTCCGGCTCCGGCAGGCGGGAGGTCTGGCGTGAGCGGGCTTGAGGAGCGCTATCGGCGGGTGCTGCGCCTGCTGCCCGCCGCTTACCGAGCCGTGCGCGAGGAGGAGATGGTCTCGGCCTTTCTCGAGGGTGCCCGGCGCGGGAAGGTCGGCCTCGACGACCAGCGACCGCGCTGGATGGAGATCGCCAGCGTGGCGGCGCTCGCGCTGCGGCTGCGGCTCGGCGGCCCGGGCGCGCCGCCGAGGTCGTTCCTGTGGGGAGAGGCGGTCCGCCGCGCCGCCGTGCTCGGCCTGGTCTTCTGGACGATGGCCGGCATCCTGTCCGTCACGGCGGTGCTGATGTACGGCATGCCCGCCGAGTCGCTTCCCGACGGGGTGATCTCGGCACCCGGCGATCCCGGCTCGCCCGAGCGCCTGCGGCACGTGCTGGCGGATCTGGCACCTCTGCTGTGGGCGGTGAGCCTGGGGGCGCTCGTCCTCGGTCACCGCCGGTCGGCGAAGGCGGCGGCTGTCGGCGCCCTGGTCCTGCCGTACGTGCTGGTCCCCCCCCGGGCTGTGGGATGTCTTCGTATGGGCGCGTTGGGCCTGCACCGTGCTCCCGGCCGCGGTGACCGTGCTGGCCCTGCTGATCGGATTCCACCGCGACGCGCCGCCGCCGCGCCTGCGCAGGGGGCGGGCCCTGCGTATGGTCGCGCTTCCGGCCGCCGCGGGTGTCCTGATCTCGCTGGTCGTCGGTGCGCTCGGCTCGCTGGCGAGAGGCGGGGCAGTCCCGGTCGGGTTCCTGGTGCAGGCGTTCACATGGCTCGACACGCTCGGCCTCGCCTGCCTGTCGTTGGCGACCGTGACGGTGTGGTGCGCGGCCCGGCGCCGGGCGTCGGCGCCGGTGGCGCTGGGGGCGGCGATCCTGACCGTGCCCGCCGTGTTCGCCCGCGTGGCCGTGCTGCCGGACGCGGGGACCGACTCCATCACCCGGGCGGCCAACCTCGTCGGTGGTCTGCAACTCGCTGTGCTGGTGGTAAGCGGGATCACTCTCGTCGCCATGAGCGCACGGGCACTGCGGGCGGCGGCTGATGCCCCCGGCGGGTGAACAAAGCGGCCGATTTGCTGTTATCGGTAACACTCGGTGCTTGCGGATGGTGGTTAAGATAAGTCGCGTGCCTGGTTGTTCGGTTCTCTTGGTAACGGGACTGTAATAGAGGTACGGCTTGACGACGACTGTTGTTAACGTTCACAGTTCTGTCGAGTAGGCAGCGAGAGGAGCGCTTGGGTGGGTACCAGGTCTGAGCGGCGGGCACCTGTGATGGCGGATGTGGCCAGAGCGGCGGGTGTGTCCCATCAGACGGTCTCCCGTGTGCTCAACGAGCATCCGAACGTGCGCGAGGAGACGCGCATCCGCGTGCTCGCGGCCATCGACCGGCTGGGCTACCGGCGGAACATGGTGGCGCGCGCCCTGGTCACCCGGCACTCGCGCACGCTGGGCGTGGTCAGCTTCGACACCACGCTGTACGGCCCGGCCAGCACCGTGTACGGCATCGAGCGGGCGGCGCGGGCGGCGGGCTACTTCGTGAGCATCGTGAGCCTGCGCACCATCGACCGGGCCGGTGTCTGCGACGCCGTGGACTACCTGGGCGACCAGGGCGTGGACGGCATCGTGGTGGTGGCGCCGCAGCGGTCCGCCGCCGACGCGCTGGCCGACCTGCCGACGAACATCCCCATCGTGGCCGTGGAGGGGGAGCAGGAGGGCGAGACGCCCGTGATCTGCGTGGACCAGATGGAGGGCGCCCGGCTGGCCACCAGCCACCTGCTGGACCTGGGCCACGAGACGGTCTGGCACATCAGCGGCCCCTCGGACTGGCTGGAGGCGGAGGGCCGCGTCGAAGGCTGGCGCCGTACGCTCACCGCCGCTGGCCGGGAGGTTCCCGAACTGCTCGGCGGTGACTGGAGCCCGCGCTCCGGGCACGCCGCGGGGCGGCGGCTGGCCACCCTCGCCGAGCGGCCCGGCCGGGTGACCGCGGTGTTCGTGGCCAACGACCAGATGGCCCTGGGCGTGCTGCGGGCCTTCGCCGAGGCGGGGGTGCGGGTGCCCGAGCAGGTCAGCATCGTCGGCTTCGACGACATCCCCGAGTCGGAGTACTTCACGCCCCCGCTCACCACGGTCCGGCAGGACTTCGGCGCGGTGGGGCGGCACAGCATCGAGGTGCTGTTGCGACGGATCGAGTCGCCGTCGGCGGCGGGTCCGGAGCGCATGGTGATCCTCCCGACGCTCGTCCTGCGGGCCAGCAGCAGCGCTCCACCTGGGTAAGAAATCCGGCGGGTCGCGCGCCGGCAGAGTTGTGTGCAGAAGTGTTAGCGCTAACAGCAAACCAACCGAAGGGAGGCGGTCGTCGTGCAGGCGGGACTGGACCGCTATGTGGTCGGCGTCGATTTCGGCACGCTCTCCGGCCGGGCCGTCGTGGTACGGGTGGCGGATGGCGCCGAAGTCGGCAGCGCGGTGCATGAGTACGCCCATGGCGTGCTCGAGGAGGCGTTACCCGGTGGCGTACGGCTCGGGCCGGACTGGGCGTTGCAGTCTCCCGAGGACTGGCGGGACGTGTTGCGGGTCGCGGTGCCCAAGGCGCTGGTCGCCGCGGGCGTGCCCGCCTCGTCGGTGATCGGCGTCTCGACCGACTTCACCGCGTGCACCATCCTGCCCACCACGGCCGACGGCGTGCCGCTGTGCGAGGCGTATCCCGACCGGCCGCACGCCTGGCCCAAACTCTGGAAGCACCACGCCGCCCAGCCGCACGCCGACCGCATCAACGCCCTGGCCGCCGAGCGTGGCGAGCCCTGGCTGGCCAGGTACGGCGGCAAGATCTCCTCGGAGTGGGAGTTCGCCAAGGGCCTGCAACTCCTGGAAGAGGATCCGGAGATCTACGGCCTGGCGGACCGGTGGATCGAGGCGGCCGACTGGATCGTCTGGGAACTCACCGGCGTCGAGTCCCGCGGCGTCGGCGTGGCCGGCTACAAGGGGATCTACCAGGACGGCCGGTATCCTTCCGCCGACTACCTGGCGGAGCTGAACCCCGCCTTCGCCGGGTTCGCCGGCAAGCTGGCCAGGGAGACCGCCGAGCTCGGGGCTCTCGCCGGGCGGCTGACCGCCCGCGCCGCCGAGTGGACCCGCCTGCCCGAGGGCATCGCGGTGGCCGTCGGCAACGTGGACGCGCACGTGACCGCCGCCGCGGCCGACGCCGTGCGCCCCGGGCAGCTGGTGGCCATCATGGGCACCTCGACGTGCCATGTCATGGTCTCCGACCAGCTCGCCGAGGTGCCGGGCATGTGCGGCGTGGTCCGCGACGGCATCGTGCCCGGGCTGTGGGGGTACGAGGCGGGGCAGTCCGGGGTGGGGGACATCTTCGGCTGGTTCGTCCGCAACGGCGTGCCCGCCTCCTACACCCAGCAGGCCGCCGACCGGGGCATGGACATCCACGAGTACCTCAGCATGCTGGCCGAGCGGCAGCGGGTCGGCGCGCACGGGCTCGTCGCGCTCGACTGGCACAGCGGGAACCGCTCCGTCCTGGTCGACCACGACCTGTCGGGCCTGATCGTGGGGCAGACGCTCGCCACTCGCCCCGAGGACGTCTATCGCGCGCTGATCGAGGCCACCGCCTTCGGCACCCGGGTGATCGTCGAGACGTTCGAGCAGTCCGGCGTGCCGGTGACGGAGTTCGTCGCGGCGGGCGGGCTGCTGAAGAACCGGTTCCTCATGCAGGTCTACAGCGACGTGCTGAACCGGCCGCTGTCGGTCATCGGCTCCGACCAGGGCCCCGCGCTCGGATCGGCCATCCACGCCGCCGTGGCCGCCGGCGCCTACCCGGACCTCACCGCCGCCGCGGCCGCCATGGGCGGCCGCATGCAGCGCGCCTACGTCCCCGACCCGGAGCGGGCCGCCGCCTACGACCGCCTGTACGCCGAGTACCGGCTGCTGCACGACCACTTCGCGGAGTCCGGCCTGATGCACCGGCTGCGCGCGATCAGAAACGAGGCGAGCGAATGATCGGGGAGAAAACGATCAAGGAGTTACGAGAGGCCGTCTGCGACCTGCACGCCGAGCTGGTGCGCTACGGCCTGGTCGCCTGGACGGCCGGGAACGTCTCCGGCCGGGTTCCTGGCGCGGACCTGTTCGTCATCAAGCCGAGCGGGGTGTCCTACGACCGGTTGACGCCCGAGTCCATGGTGGTCTGCGATCTCGACGGCAAGGTGGTGGAGGGCGACTACTCCCCGTCCAGCGACACCGCGGCGCACGCCTACGTCTACCGCCACATGCCGGAGGTGCACGGGGTCGTGCACACCCACTCGGCGTACGCCTCGGCCTGGGCGGCCAGGGGCGAGTCGATCCCGTGCGTGCTGACCGCGATGGCCGACGAGTTCGGCGGGGAGATCCCGATCGGCCCCTTCGCGCTGATCGGCGGGGACGACATCGGCCGGGGCGTGGTGGACGTGCTGACCGGCCACCGCTCGCCCGCCGTGCTGATGCGCAACCACGGCGTCTTCACCATCGGCGCCACCCCCACCGCCGCGGTGAAGGCCGCGGTGATGTGCGAGGACGTCGCCCGTACCGTGCATCTGGCCCGGCAGCTGGGCGAGCCGCTCCCGATCGAGAGCGATGACATCGATCACCTGTACCACCGCTATCAGAACGTTTACGGGCAGAAGGGCTGAACGGTGAAGATCTGGTTTTTGACCGGAAGTCAGGGCCTGTACGGCGACGAGACCCTGAACCAGGTCGCCGAGCAGTCACAGTCGATCGCGGCGGCGCTGGACCACGCGCTGCCGATCGAGGTGGAGTGGCAGCCGGTGCTCACCGACGCGGCGTCCATCCGCCGGGTCTGCCTGGCGGCCAACGCCGACGACGAGTGCCTCGGCCTGATCGCCTGGATGCACACCTTCTCCCCGGCGAAGATGTGGATCGCCGGCCTGGACGCGCTGCGCAAGCCCTTGCTGCACCTGCACACCCAGGCCAACCAGGCGCTGCCGTGGTCCACCATCGACATGGACTTCATGAACCTCAACCAGGCCGCGCACGGCGACCGGGAGTTCGGTTACGTCCAGTCCCGGCTGGGCGTGCCCCGCAAGACCGTGGCGGGGCACGTCAGCGACCCCTCGGTCGTCGAGCGGGTGGGCGCCTGGGCGCGGGCCGCGGCCGGGCGGGCGGAACTGGCCACGCTGAAGGTGGCCCGGTTCGGCGACAACATGCGCGACGTCGCGGTGACCGAGGGCGACAAGGTCGAGGCCCAGCTGCGCCTGGGCGTCTCGGTGAACACCTACAGCGTCAACGAGCTGGTCGAGGTGATGGGCGAGGTCCCGGACACCAAGATCGCCGAGCTGGTCAAGGAGTACGAGAACGCCTACCGGGTGGCGCCCGAGCTGGTGGCCGGCGGGGAGCGCCGCGAGTCGCTCACCTACGCGGCCCGCATCGAGCTGGGCCTGCGCACCTTCCTGACGGCGGGCGGCTTCCAGGCGTTCACCTCCAACTTCGAGGACCTCGGCGCCCTGCGGCAGCTGCCAGGCCTGGCCGTCCAGCGCCTGATGGGCGACGGGTACGGCTTCGGCGGCGAGGGCGACTGGAAGACCTCGGTGCTGCTGCGCGCGATGAAGGTGATGGGCAGGGGGCGGCCAGGCGGCTCCTCGTTCATGGAGGACTACACCTACGACCTGACCCCGGGCAACGAGGTGATCCTCGGCGCGCACATGCTGGAGGTCTGCCCGTCCATCGCGGCCGGCACCCCGTCCTGCGAGATCCACCCGCTGAGCATCGGCGGCAAGGAGGACCCGGTGCGCCTGGTCTTCGACGCCGCGCCCGGCCCCGCCGTGGTGGTGGGCCTGATGGATCTCGGTGACCGGCTCCGGCTGGTGGCCAACGAGATCGACGTGGTGCCGCCGCCCGAGCCGCTGCCCAACCTGCCCGTGGCCAGGGCCGTCTGGCGGCCCCGCCCCGACCTGCGCACCTCCACGGAGTCCTGGCTGATGGCGGGCGGCTCGCACCACACGGTGCTGACCTCCGCCGTGGGGACCGAGGAGCTCACCGACCTGGCCGAGATGCTCGGCGTGGAGCTCGTGGTCATCGACGCCGCCACCACCTCGCGGCAGTTCGCCAGGGAGCTGCGCTGGAACCAGGCCTACCACCGCCTGGCCGGAGGGCTGTAACCGGGGATCACCCGCCAGCCTGAACCGATCATCGCGGGGCGGCCGCTGCGCGGGCCGCCCCGCCACCTCGCCATCCCGCCGTCCCGCCGCGATGCGGCGCGTTCGCCCAGCATGCGAGCGCGCCGCCGCGGCGTGGCTTCGGCATGCCCATGTGCGCGTTAACAGCAGGTTTCGATGTGATCGGACCGTAACCCCTCGGCGGCTTGACGGTAGGTGGTGTTAACGCTCACAGTCATCCCGAGTCGATAAATGAGGAGACATCGGGGGAGCCCAAGTCGTATCGCGTTAGCGTTAACAATTAGAAGGGAATACCACGTGTTCCGAAGGATCTCGGCCCTGATCGCGATCGGCGCGATCGGGATGGCCATGACTGGATGCGGCAGCGACGGCGACACCGGCGCCTCGTCGGCCCCCGGCGGGGGCGACAAGCTCGTCATGGGCTTCTCCCAGGTGGGGGCGGAGAGCGGCTGGCGCACCGCCAACACCAAGTCGGTCCAGGAGTCGGCGGCGGCGGCCGGCATCGAGCTGAAGTTCTCCGACGCCCAGCAGAAGCAGGAAAACCAGATCAAGGCCATCCGCTCCTACATCCAGCAGAAGGTCGACGTCATCGCGTTCTCGCCGGTCGTGGAGTCCGGCTGGGACCCGGTGCTCAACGAGGCGAAGCGGGCCAACATCCCGGTCATTCTGACCGACCGGGCGGTGGACTCCGCGGACACCAGCCTCTACAAGACCTTCCTCGGCTCGGACTTCGTGGAGGAGGGCCGCAAGGCGGGTCAGTGGCTGGTCGAGCAGTACAAGGACAAGACCGACCCGGTCACCATCGTCGAACTGCAGGGCACCACCGGCTCGGCGCCCGCCAACGACCGCAAGGCCGGCTTCCAGGAGGTCATCGGGTCCGACCCCAAGTTCAAGATCGCCGCCTCGCAGACCGGTGACTTCACCCGGGCCAAGGGCAAGGAGGTCATGGAGGCGTTCCTGAAGTCCACGCCGAACATCGACGTGCTGTTCGCGCACAACGACGACATGGGCCTGGGCGCCATCGAGGCCATCGAGGGCGCGGGCAAGGTGCCGGGCAAGGACATCGTGATCATCACGATCGACGCGGTCAAGGACGGCATGCAGGCGCTGGCCGACGGCAAGATCAACTACATCGTGGAGTGCAGCCCGCTGCTTGGCCCCCAACTCATGGACCTGGCCCAGAAGGTCGTGAAGGGTGAGCAGGTGCCCGCCCGGGTGGTGACCGAGGAGACCACCTTCACCCAGGAGCAGGCCAAGGCGGTCCTCGCCGAGCGCAAGTACTGATCCTGAGCAGCGCAGATGCCGGGCCGCCTGCCCCCCGACCCGAGGCGGCCCGGCAGCCGCGCTCTCCGGGTAGGACGAGCGCGACATACCAGCAGGAGGAGAACGGGCCCGTATGGAAACACCCACGCCGATCCTGCGCATGAGCGGGATCGAGAAGCAGTTTCCCGGCGTCAAAGCGCTGGACGGCGTGGACTTCCGGCTGATGCCGGGCGAGGTGCACGCGCTGATGGGCGAGAACGGCGCCGGGAAGTCCACGCTGATCAAGGTGCTGACCGGGGTCTACGACATCGACGGCGGCACCATCGAACTCGACGGCCGCCGGGTCGACTTCGCCAGCCCCCTGGCCGCCCAGCACGCCGGCATCAGCACCGTCTACCAGGAGGTCAACCTCTGCCCCAACCTCTCGGTGGCGGAGAACATCTTCATCGGCCGGGAGCCGCGCAGGTTCGGCCGGCTCCAGTGGCGCGTGATGCGCGACCGCGCCGTCGAGATGCTGTCGCAACTCGACATCCACATCGACGTGACGGCGCAGCTGGCCACGTACTCGCTGGCCGTCCAGCAGATGGTGGCGATCGCCCGGGCCGTCGACATCGACGCCAAGGTGCTGATCCTGGACGAGCCGACCTCCAGCCTCGACGCCGGCGAGGTCGGGCGGCTGTTCGCCGTGATGCGCCGCCTGAAGGAACAGGGCATCGCCATCCTGTTCGTCTCGCACTTCCTCGACCAGATCTACGAGATCTCCGACCGGGTGACCGTGCTGCGCAACGGCGGGCTGGTGGGGGAGTACCGGACCGCCGAGCTGCCTCAGGTCGAGCTGGTCGGCAAGATGATCGGCCGGGAACTGGCCGACCTGGAGCGCCTGGAGAGCCGTCCCACCGTCCGGCACACCACCCCCCTGATCGAGGCGGAGAATCTGGGCCGCGCCGGGGCGATCGAGCCCTTCCAGCTCACCATCCACCAGGGCGAGGTGGTCGGCCTGGCCGGGTTGCTTGGCTCGGGCCGTACCGAGATCGCCCGGCTGCTGTTCGGCGCCGACCACGCGAGCACCGGTTCACTGAAGGTGGACGGGGCCCAGGCCTCCCTCCGCACCCCCCGGGCCGCGATACGGCAGAAGCTGGCCTTCTGCTCGGAGAACCGGCGCGCCGAGGGCCTCATCCCCGACCTCACCGTCCGGGACAACATCATCCTGGCGTTGCAGGCCGCCCGCGGCTGGACCAGGCCGATCCCCCGGCGCCGCCAGGACGAGCTGGTCCAGCGGTACGTGGCCGCGCTCAACATCCGCCCGGGCGACCCGGACCAGCTGGTCAGGAATCTCAGCGGCGGCAACCAGCAGAAGGTGCTGCTGGCCCGGTGGCTGATCCTGGAGCCCCGGCTGCTCATCCTGGACGAGCCGACCCGGGGCATCGACGTGGGCGCCAAGGCGGAGATCCAGCGCCTGGTCGTCGAGCTGTCCGACGGCGGGACGGCCGTGCTGTTCATCTCCGCCGAGCTGGACGAGGTGCTGCGGCTGAGCCACAAGGTCGCCGTGTTACGCGACCGCCGGGTGGTCTCCCAGCTGGACAACGACGAGGAACTCACCACCGACACCCTGACCGAGACGATCGCGAGCGGAGCCCGGTCATGAGCCGACTCCTGAGACACCGCCTGTTCTGGCCCTTCGTCATCCTGGCCGGACTGCTGCTGCTCAACCTGGTCTTCACCGACCACTTCTTCACCATCGAGATCAAGGAGGGCCACCTCTACGGCAGCCTCATCGACATCGCGCGGTTCGGGGCGCCGCTCATCCTGGTCTCGATTGGCATGACCCTGGTCATCGCCACCGGCGGCATCGACCTGTCGGTGGGCTCGGTGGTGGCCATCGCGGGCGCGCTGGCCTGCCTGCGGATCAGCCTCCTGGACGACCAGAGCTCCACCGGCGGCGTGCTCGCCGCGATGGCCCTGGCGCTGGGCCTGTCGCTGGTGCTCGGTGCCTGGAACGGCCTGCTGGTGGCCGGGGCGGGCATCCAGCCGATCATCGCCACCCTGATCCTCATGGTGGCCGGGCGGGGCCTGGCCCAGCTGATCACCGACGGCCAGATCATCACGATCAACAGCGCGCCGTACAAGGTGGTCGGCGGCGGGTACTGGCTGACGCTGCCCTTCGGCATCATCGTGGTGGCCCTGGTGCTGGCGATCTCCGCGTTCCTCACCCGGCGCCTGGCCCTCGGCCTGCTCATCGAGTCGGTCGGCGGCAACGCCGAGGCCAGCCGCCTGGCCGGGATCGGGGCCAAGGGCGTGCTCATCATGGTCTACGCCTTCTGCGGCCTCTGCGCCGGCATCGCGGGCCTGATGATCAGCTCCAACGTGTCCAGCGCGGACGGCAACAACGCCGGCCTGTGGATCGAGCTGGACGCCATCCTCGCCGTCGTCATCGGCGGCACCTCGCTGTCCGGCGGGCGCTTCTCGCTGGGCGGCACCGTGCTCGGCGCGCTCATCATCCAGACGCTGACCACCACCATCTACTCCATCGGCGTGCCGCCGGAGACGACGCTGCTGTTCAAGGCGCTGGTGGTGACCATCGTCTGCCTGCTCCAGTCCCCGGCCTTCCGCGAGAAGGTGTTCCACCGGCGACGACGTCCGGTCACGGCGCCCCCGGTGGCCGAGAAGAAGGTGAAGGTCTCGCTGTGACCAGCCGTACCGTGCCGACCGGGTGGCCAGGGATCCCGCGCAAGTATGTGCCCGTCCTGGTGACCGCCGGCCTGTTCGTGGCCATGTTCGTGGCGGGCGGGATCCGCTACCAGGGCTTCGCCACCGGCCAGATCGTCCTCAACGTCTTCATCGACAACGCCTTCCTGCTGGTGGTCGCGGTCGGCATGACCTTCGTCATCCTGGCTGGCGGCATCGACCTGTCGGTGGGCTCGGTGGTCGCGCTGTCCACGATGATCACCGCCAGCCTGCTGAACGACGGCTGGAACGCGTACGCGGTGATCCTGCTGGTGCTCGTCATCGGCGGTGTGCTCGGGCTGGGGATGGGGGCGATCATCCACTACTTCGAGATCCAGCCCTTCATCGTCACACTGGCCGGCATGTTCCTGGCCCGCGGGCTCTGCTACACCATCGGCACCGACTCGATCCCGATCACCAACCCCACCTTCACCACGTTCGCGCAGTCGGCCGTCCCGCTGGGTCCCGATCTGTGGATCACGCCCAGCGTGCTGATCGGCGCCGTCGTGGTGCTGGTCGCGGCGTACGTGCTGCACTACACGCGCCTGGGCCGCACCGTGTACGCGACCGGCGGCAGCGAGCAGTCGGCGCTGCTCATGGGCCTGCCCGTGGCCCGCACCAAGATCGCCGTGTACACGATCAGCGGGTTCTGCTCCGCCCTGGGCGGCGTGCTGCTGTCCTTCTACATGCTCTCCGGGTACGGCCTGCACGCCGTCGGCATGGAACTGGACGCCATCGCCGCCGTGGTCATCGGCGGCACCCTGCTGACCGGCGGCACCGGCTACCTGTTCGGCACCGTGCTGGGCGTGCTGGTGCTGGGCCTGATCCAGACCATCATCAGCTTCGAGGGCACCCTCAGCTCCTGGTGGACGAGGATCTTCATCGGCGTGCTGCTGTTCGTCTTCATCGTGCTCCAGCGCCTGATCGGTACCCGTCGTACCGGCTGGCCGCGACTACGCTCCCGCCGCGTGCCGGTTCCTGCCGCCGGCGCTGACGACTGAGCGGCGGGGAGAAGCCGACAGCCTGGCCGCGTACACGGCCAGGCTGTCGGTCTTTCGGGGAGGGTCGTCAGCGCTGCAGTGTCAGCAGCCCTGGCCGGTAGGGCAGGAGGCCGTAGTCACCGCCGGAGCTGGGGCTACGTCCCTGGTAGAGCAACTGCAGATTGCAGGGATTGACGGTGAAGGTCTGATCGGCGCTGGTGCGGATCAGCTCGCCGTGGCTGATGTCGTTGGTCCAGGTGGCGCCGCTGTTGGCCTTGCCGGCGAAGGGGTTGCTCTCGGTCGCGGCCTGCGGTGTCCACGAACCGCTCAGGCTGGTGGACGTGAACGAGCGGAAGTAGCGGCCCTGCGAGCCGATCGCCTCGACGATCATGAGGTAGAGGTTCTGGCCCTGGAGCTTGTAGACCTGAACCGCTTCGAACAGGTTGTTCGTCGTGTCGCTCATGATCACTGTCGATGTGCTGCCGAAGCTGCCCGGGAAGTTCCCGATGGGCATACTGGCCCGGTAGATCTTGCCGTTGTCCCCGGCGAAGAACAGATACATGTTCGTGCTGTCACCGATAAGCGTCTGGTCGATGGGTCCCGTCCCGGAACCGGAGATGCTTCCGGAGAAGAGCACCTGCTGCGATGACCAGCCATTGGCGTTGGTGGGGTCGCTCGACGTCCGGTAGGAGAAGGCGGTCCCACCCCACTGGTAGGCGAGCACCCAGATGTTCTTCGGGGCGAAGTAGAAGAGCGTGGGCGCGACGGTGGAGGAAGACATCGTGTTCTGGCTGGCCGAGGCCATCTCGGACCAGTTCGTGAAGAGGCCGAAGTTCATCGAGCCCCAGCTCGATCCGTTGTCGTGCGTCGTCGCGTAGACGAGATGCCTGCCGTTGTAGGGGGCGACGGTGAAGTCCTTCAGCGAGACCCACCCCGACTTTGGGTTCGCCAGCGAGCCCGTCGAGGTCCAGCGGTACGTCGATGGAAGGTTGCACGTGCCGGTCGGCGTCGGAGTCGGGGTCGGCGTGGGGTTGGTGCCGCCGACCTGGACGAGCTGCCACTGCTGGTTGTTGCCGCCCCAGTCGCTGTACTGGACGATGTTGCCGCCGTCGGCGGTGGAAGCGCCCTGGACCTCCAGCGCCTTGCCGCTGTGGCGGCTGATGAAGCGGACGTAGCCGCCCGCGGAGTCGGCCAGCCGCCACTGCTGGTTGTTGGTGTTGTTGTCGGCCCACTGCACGATGGTGCCGCCGTCGGCGGTGGAGAAGTTGTAGACGTCCAGGACCTTGCCGGAGTGGCGGGACTTGATCCGGTAGTAGCCGCCGCCGGAGTCGACGAACTGCCACTGCTGGTTGTTCTGGTTGTTCCTGGTCCACTGGGTGATCCGGCCGCCGTCGGCGGTGGAGAGGTTGTAGACGTCCAGGGCCTTGCCGCTGTTGCGGTTGACCAGGACGTACCAGGCGTTGGTGTCCACGGTCGCGGCATTGGCCGCGGATGTGGCGACGGTGAGCGTGGTGGCGGTGAGGATCGCCGCCACGGCCGCGGCGATCAGCGGACGCAGGCCACGTCGTCGGGGGACCTTGCCGAACATGGGCATCACATTTCTCCCTTAGGGGGTTGGAACCGGCCGGGCACGCGCCCGGCCGGTCATCGGGACGTTCGTCGGGCCGTCAGATGAACCGCCAGAGCCGGTCGCCGGCTCCGTTGTCGTCGGCCAGCACGATCTGGGCGCCCTGCGCCGTGGAGCCGCCGCTGACGCCGAGGACCCGGCCGCCGTTGGCGCACTGGATGCGGAAGTAGCCGTTGGCGCCGTACTGCAGCCGCCACCGGTGGTCGTTGGTGCCGTTGTCGGCCCACTGGACCACCCGGGCGCCGGCGGCCGTGCTCGCGTTCTCCACGCCGAGCACCTTGCCGCTGTTGGAGTTGCGCAGCCGCAGGTAGCCGCCGGTGTCGACGACCGCGGTCCACAGGTGGTCGGCGGTGCCGGTGTCGCCCCACTGGAGCACCAGGCCGCCGTCCGCGGTGGACATGTTCTGCACGCCCAGCACCTGGCCGCTGGCCAGGTTCTGGATGCGCCGCGCGCCGTTCGGCACGAACCGCCACTGGTTGTCCGCCGAGCCGTTGTCCGGATCCTGTACGGCCTGCGCCCCGTTCGCGGTCGAGCCGTTGAGGATGCCCAGCAGCTTGCCGCTGTTGACGTTGCGGAGCTTGTGCGAGCCGTCCCCGACGTCGACGACGGTCCACCGGTGGTCGGCGGTCCCGTTGTCGGCCCACTGCAGGACCCGGGCGTTGTCGGCGGTGGACATGTTCTCCACGCCCAGCACCTTGTTGCTGTTGACGTTCCGGAGCCGGAGGGCGGTGCCGTCCACGATCAGCACCCAGTCGTGGTCGGCGGTGCCGTTGTCGGTCCACTGCAACGCCAGGCCGCCGTCCGCGGTGGACATGTTCTGGATGCCGAGCGCCAGCCCGCTCGCCGCGTTGACCAGCCGGAAGCTCGCCTCTCCCGAGGTGCCGCCCCCGCCGCCGGCGTTCCAGTAGACGGTGTAGTTGTGGCCGTGGGCGTCGTAGAAAGGGATCAGGTTGACGGTGGCCGAGTTGGCGGTGGCGGTGAAGGTGAGCGCCGAGCTGCTGGTCCGCGTCACCGAGGCGGTGTTCAGCGCCGGCAGCGCCGACAGCGCGGTGTTGCCGTAGTTGCCCGACAGCACGACCGGCCCGTACGTGACCGCCTGGACGTTGGGGTTGTCGTTGGCGCTCTTCATCACCACGCGCATGGGCAGGCGCACGGTGACCGTGTCGCCGGAGGTCCAGGAGCGGGTGAGCACGGCGTACGCGCCCGGCGTGGTGTCGATGCTCTGCTGGACCCCGTTGACGCTGACCGTGGCGCCGCTCGTCCAGGCCGGGATGCGGATACGCATCGACCACGACCCGCTCACGTTGCCGGTGACCTGCAGGCTCGTGGTGTCGCTCACCGGGAAGGAGGTCGTCTGGGTGACCGTGATGCCGCGCTGGGACCAGTTCAGCGTGGACGGCGCGAACAGGTTCACGAACAGGGTCGTGCCGTTGAAGAAGTAGATGGAGTCCATCAGCTTGGTGTTGGTCTCGACACCCGTGCCCTGGCAGCACCAGAACGAGTTGTAGTCGGTGCTCCAGGTGCCGCCGCCCCAGGCCGGGCCGACGCCACGGCGTCCGCCGGGGTTGAGCGGGGTGAAGTAGGTGACGTGCCCGTGCGCGTCGGCGGGGTTCTGCTGGCCGATCAGGTGGTTGAGCAGCGCCCGCTCGTAGAAGTCGACGTAGTCCACCCGGGTCGGGGCCAGCAGCCACAGCTCCCGGGTCAGCTTCAGCATGTTGTAGGTGTTGCACGCCTCGCAGGCGTCGGTGTTCAGGTACCCGGCGATGGCGTTCGGCGCGCGGAAGTGCTCGGCCTGGCTGTTGCCGCCGATCACGTAGGTGTGCGCGTTGACGGTGAGGTTCCAGGCGTTGGTGGCGATGTCCCGGTAACGGGTGGTGCCGGTGGCCTTGTACTCGCGGGCGGCGCCGATCCACTTGGGCACCTGGGTGTTGGCGTGCAGCCCGTTGAGCTGGTCCTGGTTGGACGCCAGGGGGTTGAACACGGCGGCGTGGTCGAACCGCTGGGCGGCGGTCAGCCAGCGGGCGTCACCGGTCTGCTGGTACAGGTCGGTCAGTACGGCGTTCATGCCGCCGAACTCGGTGCCCAGCATGTTCTGCATCTGGGTGGCGGTGAGCCGGGCCGTCCGCCAGTCGACCCAGCCCGCCAGTGCCAGGAGCACGTCACGGGCCTGGGTGCTGCCGATGATGCGCCACACGTCGAGCAGGCCGGCCATCGTCTTGTGGATGCAGTAGTACGGCACGTTGCCGTTGCTCAGCGTGCGGGCTTCCAGGGCGGTGAAGTCGGATTCGGGGAAACCCGAGAGGTAACCGGCGTTGAACCCGGCCGCGGCGTTGTTGGCCTGGCACTTGGCCAGCTCGGCGACCATGAGGTTGGCCTTGTCCCGGCAGTTGGTGTCGCCGGTCACCGCCCACACCTGGGCCCACGCGGTCAGGAAATGTCCCTGCATGTGGGTGCGGAAGGGGAAGGTCGGGGCGTCCCAGCCCCCGGTGGCCGCGGCGCCGTTGGTGGACAGGCGGTGATTGGCGCGGAAGTTGTAGAGCAACCGGTTGACGTCGACGAACTGCAGGTACGACTGCGTACGGTTCTGGTTGTCCAGCCAGCGGCCGGCGGTCAGGCGTACCTGCCCGAACTCGAACGGGTACGCGGACACGCCGAGGTCGGCCCGGACGGGGGCCAGTTCGGCGCGGGCCTGGGTGGCGCCGGCCACCTGGCCGGTGACGGAGGCCGCCACGGTGATACCGGCGGCCTGGAACAGTCGGCGGCGACTGAATGATGACGACATGGGACTCTCCACGGTCGGGGGCAGGGCGGGTGGTTCCCCACGTGTCCGAGGGACCGGCCTGGGTCAGTGTGTTAGCGCTAACAAGCGCAGTTTTGGCCTATCTGTGCTCCTTTGATGCAAATTTCTGTTAGCGCTAACATTTTCAGGCGTCGGTTCTTCCGGGTCAGGTGCGGAAGGACCGCGATGTCGCGGAGTACATCCAACGGATCCGGCACCGTCAACGATCGGCCGGAACTCCCCGCTGGGCAGTCGCGCCCCGCACGCTTCCGGGCCTGGGTGTTTCCGTCCGGAGCGAGCGGGGCGGGGCGATGGGGACTGTGAAAGTTTCAACGAAGTAACGTGGTCATCACTTCACGAAGCCGGTGGGGATCGGCGGGGTGGCGACGGTAGCTCTGCGGCGCCGGAGGAGAGCCTGGATGATCAGGGCGAGGCCGGCGCCGCCGGCGGCCAGGAGAGTGATCCGGGCGGTGGGTGCCCACGGCCACCTGCTGGTGGCCTGGTCCAGCCGTGGTGTCGGGTACTGCAGAGTCTTGGCCACCCAGGTGGCGGTGGCGGTGTCGTAGAAGCGGGCGATGTCGCGTAGCGTGCCGTCGAAGGGGAACTCGTCGCCTTGTGCCCGGTGCAGGTAGGTGACGTCGTGGGCGCCGGGCAGGGTGTTGGCGGCCTTGGTGGCGGCGGCTTGGGCGCCGGGCACGAGCAGCCGGTCGACACCTGGGCCGGCCGCGGCCCAGCCCGAGCGGGGCACGAAGGTCAAGCCGTGTCGCGACTTGATGGGGCGTCCGTTGTGGGTGACCGCCCGCAGTGTTGCGAGGTAGGACAGCTCGGTGTAGGGCCGGAAGGCAGCGGCCAGCTCGATCTCGCCAACCCCGTCGGTGAGCAGGATTCCGATTGTGGGGCGGTCCCAGCGGTAGCCGGCGTTGAGGAGCCCGACCAGGTCTGCGGGCTGCGGTACTGCCGCGGGGATGGCGGTGCTCATCCCGGACCGGTATCCGTTCCAGTGGATCTGGTCAGCGACGTCGTTGGCCATCCGGGGTCCGATGGTTCGCTCGATGACGCGCAGTGATCCGTCGATGCCGGAGAGGACCCCGGCGGTAGTGATCAGGTCGCCGTCGTCGACGAACCGCTCGCCGGTCACCCAGTCGACTTCGGGGTGGGAGCGTCGCAGCCCGATCAGCCCGAGCCAGTGGGAGGTGGCTCTACGGTGGGCGAGCAGGCCGGTGTCGGCCAGGACGCCCGCGCCGACACAGACGCTCATGATGAGCGGAGCCCCGGCCTGGTGCTGCCGGGTGAGCCAGGCCACCACCGCGGTCGTGTCACCGTTGATCTGTGGTACGACGATCACCTCCGGCGCGTGGGGGAGACGTTTGGCCAGGGTGCCGAAGGTGAAGTCAGGTACGATGTCCAGCCCGCCCGTCAGCGGCACCGGCGCGGCGATGGGAGCCACGGTGACCACGTTGAACCGACCGGTGCGTGCGAATACCTCGTACGGGGCGAGGGCGTCGGCGACGTTGCCGCCCTCGGCCCCCAGCACGATCGCCACCGTGGGCCGGCTCGGGTCCAGGTGCGGCTCGCGGGTGGGGTACCCCGAAGGCAGTGCCCCAGGCCCTGGGGCGGGGTACACCTGGGCTACCGCGTCGCGGATCGCGACCGCCGCGCCGGCCACGGGGGTGGCAATGGCGGCGAAGACCGCGACCGCGACCGTCAGCACTCGGCGCCACACTGCCCTGTCTCCGTTCTGGTGATGTGCATGCGCGGGGTGGGTGAGGCGGTGACGGCGGACAGCGGGGCCTCGTGGTACTGGGCGGCCGTGGCCGTGGGCACTTCGATCACCCGCTCGGACTGGACTCGGGAAACGCGACGGTGGTCACGATGTGCTCCTCCCTGAATGGGAGTGTCAGCGTGCTCCGGCGGCCGCGCCGGGCGACAGGCCCTTCCCCCGGGTATGGCTGAAATCTTGGGATTCCGGTCTCTGCGGCATCGGTTGGCATGCCCTGGAGGTCGCGCTTGCGTGGCTGTCGGACGGGATTCCCAGGATTTCGGCCAATCGAGCCGTTCCCGCTTCATCTGGAGGTTCGCTGGTCCTTACCTTTGGTCTGGGCGTGGCCCGCTGGACGAAGCATGAAAGGACCAACCAATGCCAGAACTCCTGGTGGACTTCATCATCTCGCTCGACGGTTACGCATCAGCAGAGGGATGGCCGGGGTTTTGGGGACTTGAAGGGCCTGAGTACCTTTCGTGGCTTGCCGAGTCGCCGGAGCGGGACCACACCATCCTCATGGGGGCGAACACCTATCGCCTCATGGCGGGTTTCGCGGCGGGCGCAGCTGAGCCCGGCGTTGAGGAGCTGACCAGAGCACCCAAAGTGGTCTTCTCATCGACACTGGCGGAGCCGCTGGAGTGGGCCAACACGAAGCTTGTCGACGGGGACCCGGTCGACGCGGTCCGCGCCCTGAAGCGGGACGGCACGACCCCGCTGCGCACACTGGGCAGTCTCTCCTTTTGCCGCACGCTGCTCGCGGCCGGCCTCGTCGACCGCTTCCGCGTCGTCGTCTTCCCCGTCATCACCGGCAGCACCGGCCGTGAGCGAATCTACGACGGCTACCCCGATGTGTCGCTCGAGTTGGTCGAGAGCCGGACGTTCGACGACAGACTCCAACTGCTCGAGTACGTGCCGACGGTCCTCACCGGCCCGCCGGGCACGAAGCGCGCGGACGACTAGTACTCGGTTCTGTCCGTTTCGGCAAGGAGAATCCGCGCGGTGCGAGTAGCTGTCAGGGACGGCTCCCGGGGTTTCCGGGAGCCGTCGTGGCGGGAGGCGTACCGGGTCAGACGGCTTTTCCGGCGCCGGCGTGGCGGGAGACGGAGCGGCGGACGTCTTCGGCCGGTTCGACGGTGGTGTGCAGGGTGGGGGTCCAGCCCGCGTCCGGCAGGAAGTCGGGGTCGTGCTTGGCGTTGTAGGTGGCGACCAGGTCGATGGGGGTGACCGAGCCGCCCACGCGCAGGACGTCGCCGCGGGTGGTCAGCGCGGTGCCGCCCCAGTTGTAGAGCAGGTTGGCGGGGTCGACGGCGCGGCCGAGGCGGAAGAAGTTGTTCTCGGCGAAGATCTGGGACTGGATGCCGACGCCCAGGGCGTAGACGAAGTCCTCGGCGGAGGGGATCTCGTAGTAGTTGTTGTAGACGTGGACCTGGCCGAAGCGGACCCGGGGGAGGCGCTGGAGGGTCGTGTCGAACATGTTGTGGTGCACGGTGACCTTGAGTTTGCCCAGGTCCTGGGTGGGGTTGTTGGTGGAGCCGATGAGCATGGTCTTGTCGTGGTCGCGGAAGGTGTTCCAGGAGACCGTCACGTAGTCGGCGCCGTTGGTGATGTCGAGCTGGCCGTCGTGGACCTGGTACGGGCGGCCGAAGTAGACGGGCTGGCCGGAGTCCGGGTTGGCGCCGTCGGTGAAGGTGTTGTGGTCGACCCAGACGTGGGTGGAGCCGGTCACCGAGATGTTGTCGTAGAGCGAGTTCCAGTTGCCGGTGGCGCCGTCGGTCGGGTCCCACTGCGGGAAGCAGTCGTGGGCGTCCTCGAACGTGAGGTTGCGGATGATCACGTTGTCGGCCTTGTCCACATGCAGGTTGAAGCCGCGCAGGGTGGCCTTGCCGAGGCCGACGATGGTGGTGTTGGAGCCGACCTTGCGTTTGATGTGCGCGGTCTGGCGGGCGGCGGAGGCGGCCCTGGCCTCCTCCATCGGGCCGGACGGGTCGGCGGTGCCCCAGGTGGCCGGGTCGTACGCGGTCAGGTATCCGGCCAGGGTGTACCCGCCGGTGGCGTACGCGTCGCAGGTCAGCCTGGCGCTGGTGTCGTCGGTGTTGCCGTCGATGACGCCCTTGACATAGATGATCTTCGGGCTGGGTGCGGCCAGCGCGGCCACCAACTGGGCCCGGGTGGTGACGGTGTACGTCGAGGACGCGCCCGACCCACCGGTGGTCCCGGACCCCTGGGAGCCCCACCCGTCCCCGGGAGGCAACGTCTGGCGGCCGAGGTCCACCGGTTTGGCGGCGGCGGGGAGCGTGAACAGCGCGGAGCAGGCCAGTAAGGCCGCCGTCGCCGCGAGACTTCTACGCATGACGGAATGAACTCCTGAACGTGATGAGAAGGGCCGCGCGGCTCCCGCCAGGTCAGGGAGCGGGAGACGCGCGGTGGTCGGGGGAGGGGCGGGTCAGCCGCCGTTGCGCTGCTTCCACTTGCTCTGGGCCTCGGTCAGGGCGTTCGCGATCTGGTCGAGCAGCTTGCTCGCCGGCGCCTCGCCCAGCAGCACCTGCTGGAACACCGGCTCCGCGTCGGTCTTGGTGATCGCGTTGAACTCGGGCAGGTAGTAGGGGAGCTGCACCACCTTGGTGCCGGGGTCGTTGAGCACCTCCACGGCGGCGGCGATGTGCTGCCGCTCACCGATCCAGGGCTCGCCGTTCACCTCGGTGTTGGCCGGCAGCACCCCGGTCTTGTCCGCCCAGTAGCTGTCCATCGGCTTGGACGCGACGAACTCGGCGAACCTGAACGCGGCGTCCTTGTTCTTGCCACTGGTGAAGACCCCGATGCCCGCCACCGGGTTGGACAGCACGACCCGGCCCGCGCCGTCGGCGGGGCGGGGCACCGGCAGCGCCGCCACCTTGTCCGCGCCGAGCGTCTTCACGTGGTCGTTGTACGACCCCAGGTTGTGCTGCATGATCCCGATGCTGCCGCCGTCGAACTGGGCGACCATCTTGGGGTAGTCGTTGGTCACGTCGGCCGACGGCGTGTGCGCCTTGTAGAGCTTGACCAGGCGTTCCAGCGCGGCCACGTTCTTCGGGTCGTTCACCGTGGACTTGCCGGTGGCGTCGAAGATCTCGGTGATGCCGGACTGGCCGTACACGACCTCCAGCATCTGGGCGATGGACCCGGCGGCGCCGCGGATGGTGAAGCCGTACCGGTTCTGGCCCTTGTCGGTGAGCTTCTCCACGGTGGTGAAGAACGCGTCCCAGGTCTGCGGCGGCTCCAGACCGGCCTCCTTCAGCCAGTCGGTCCGGTACCAGAAGACGCCCATGTTGGTGGAGAGCGGCACCATGTACGTCTTGCCGTCCGGCACGGTGCCCTTGACCGAGGCGAGCACCTGCTCGTTCAGCTTGCCGCTGAGCGGACCGGCGGCGATCCGGTCGTCCAGCGGGTCCAGGGCCTTGCGCGCCACCATGTTGCCCAGCATCGCGGTGGACACCCCGCCCACGTCGGGCAGGCCGCCCCCGGCGATGGCGGTGTCGTACTTCTGCTGGGCCTGGGCGATCGGGATGCCGACGTACTGCACGTCGATGGTGGGGTTGGCCTTCTCGAACTCGGCGATGATGTGCTCCCAGACCGGGGTGCGGGCGGGGCCGCCGTTGTCGTCCCAGAAGGTGATCTTCGTCTTGCCGTCCCCGGCGGGTGCGGACTCCCCGCCGCAGCCGGTGAGCGCCAACCCGGCGATCACCACGACCGCCGGGAGCAGACCTCTAGCCATGGTCCTCTGCCTCTCTTTTCTCAGTTCCCCCCGAGATCTCCATCGCGGCCAGCGCCAGCGCCTCCGCCCGTGTACGGCTCGCCCGCCCGTCCGCCACCACGGTGACGACCCGGCGGACCAGCCGCTCCTCCACCACCAGCGGCCGGTCCCAGGCGAGCGCGGGACCGGCGCCGGGATACTCCTCGACCCGGACGAACCAGGGGTCCTGGGACTGGACGAACAGCAGCGTCCAGTCGCCTTCGGCGGCCGTGCCGGACAGGCCCAGCCAGGGCGCGCGGCTGCCGTGCGGCTCGCCCCCGCCAGGGATGAACGCCACCCGGCCGGTCGAGGCGCCGGTGGCCCGCCAGAAGAACCCGCCGTACCCGGCCCCGGCCCGCCCTTTGGTGGCCGAACTCCGCACCAGCAGCCGGGAACCGGTCAGGTTGGTGAGCGTGAACGCCACGTCCAGCGCCCAGCAGCCGTCCAGCGGCACCGCCGCCACCCGGCGCTCCTCCTCCAGCAGTTCCACCCCGTCAGGCCCGGCCCAGCGCAGCGTCTCGGTGAACCCGTGGTCGTCCCGCCGGGTGAACGCCACGTGCCGCTGCGTGCCGTGGTCGTCCAGCCAGGTCGGTCCGAGGTCGCGCACGTAGGTCCTGCCGCCCCAGAAGTTCCGCCCGCCGACGTCCGCGACCGCCACCGAGACGCCCAGATGGTGCACGTGGTCGGCCGGGTTCACCTCGGTCACGGTCACCCCGCCGAGCGTCCGCACCGGATGCAGGTACGGCCGGGGCGACAGCGTGGTGGCCAGGTCGGGCCGCCAGTTGTACTCGGCCACGGGTCGCGCGCCCACCCGGAGCACCGCGCGCGGCGCGGCCCAGGGCACGTCCAGCTCGGAGTAGAGGGCCAGGTGCTCGGCGCTGCGCGCGGTCAGGTTGGCGATGCCCGGCAGCACCCGGCGCGCCACCCGGCCCTGCTCGTCCCGCTCCAGCTCCTGGTGCCGGTCCGGGATGGGCAGCGGATCGGGCGCCTGCCTGATCGCCTCAAGCACCCGCATGAACGCCCCCGTGTGGCCGAGCGGCACCAGCAGCGGCTCACCGTCCCGCAGGTGCCCAACCAGGTTCTCCAGCAGGTCGGTGCGGGGGAGGACGCTGGTGGTCACCTCCCGGCCGACCCGCTCCACCCGGACCCGGTCCAGGGTGTAGGTGAGCGTGATCCGCCCCTCGGTGCCGTGCACGATCACGTACGGCTCGTGCCGCCGGTCGGCGGCCAGCGAAACCGCCACCGTGATGGGCGGCCCGTCGGCCAGGTGCACCCGCAGGCAGGAGGTGTCGTCGGCCTCGATCGGGTTGGCGTGGTAGAGCTCCACGTCCACCCCCGCCACCTCGTCGGCGGACCCCCGCCCGGCCACCGCCAGCGCGGTCGCCACCGCGTGCGCGAACGGGTTGGTCAGCGCCCCGTCCATCACCTCGACCTCGCCGGCCCGCCGCCGCCCGGCCCAGGCGGAGCGGGTGAAGTACGCGGTGTCGCGCTCCCACGCTCCGGCCACCCCGATCCCCTTCACCCGCCCCACGACTCCGTCGGCGACCAGCTGCCGGATCGCCGGAATGGCCGCGGACCCCAGGCTCTGGAACCCCACCTGGCAGGCCAGCCCCGTCCGTTCGGCCGCGGCGAGAATGCGCTGGAACCCGGCGAAGGTGGCGGCCGGCGGCTTCTCCAGCAGCAGGTGCGCCCCCGCCTCCAGAGCCCGTACGGCCAGGTCGGCGTGGGTGGGGATGGGCGTCACCAGGATGGCGATCCGGGCGCCGGTGCGCTCGATCAGCTGCCCCAGGTCGCTGGACTGCTCCGGGTAGCCGAGCCCGTGCAGCCGCTCCGGCTCCACCGGCCGCACGTCGCAGACCCCGGCCAGCCGGACGATCCCGGCCTGGGTCAGCCGCCGCAGGTTGTCCAGGTGCCACCAGCCGTGCCCGTACGCTCCGGCCAGCACCACCGGCACGGGGGTGCTGGTCAGGCGGGGCTGGTTCCCGGTCTGGCGTTCAGCCGTGCCGTTCATCGGGACTCCCATCCGTGGAAGCGGATTCCATGGCCCAGGTGGTCGCGGATCTTCAGTTCGGGGCCGAGCTCCACCGGCGAGGGCCCGGCTAGCAGGCCGAGCGCCTCCAGCGAGGCGTCCTCGACGTCCTCGACCATGGCGGGCAGCGGCAGCGCCGCCGCGAGCTGGCCGGAGAGCTCGGGCAGCAGGTGCGGGAAGGTGGGCACGGAGTAGGCGCGGGCCAGCTCGGCGATCCGCAGGAACGGGGTGATCCCGCCCACCCTGACCACGTTGGGTTGCACGATGTCGCAGGCCCCGGCGGCCAGCAGGTCGCGGAAGCCGTAGACGGTGTAGACGCTCTCGCCGACGGCGATCGGCACGCTGGTGCGGGCGCGCAGGCTCGCGTGGGCGGAGATGTCGTCGGCGGGGAGCGGCTCCTCCACCCAGTGCGGGTTGTACGGCGCCAGCGCGGCGATCGCCCGCAGCGCCCGGGGGAGGTCCCAGCGCTGGTTGGCGTCCACCATGAGGAGCGTGTCCGGCCCGATGACCTCGCGGACGGCGGCCACCCGGGCGAGGTCCTCGGCCAGGTCGTCGCGGCCCACCTTGATCTTGACGGCCGGGTAGCCGGCCCACCGGTGGGCCTGGGCGACCAGTTCGGGGAGGGTGTAGTGGCGGTTGACGCCGCTGCCGTACACGGGGACGGTGGCGCGGCGGCGGCCGAGCAGGTCGGCCAGGCCGAGCCCGGCGGCGGTGGCGCGCAGGTCCCACAGGGCGATGTCCACGGCGGCCAGCGCGATCGTGGTCACCCCGCCGTCCCCGGCCTCCCTGAGCAGCCGCCACAGGTGGTCCCAGACGAGCTCGGGGTGGGCGGGCAGGCCGCGCACCGCCGCCGCGATCTCGGTGTCGAGCAGCGCCTTGACCGCCGCCGCGCCGACCCGGGGTGTCCAGGAGAACCCGGTGCCCACCCGGCCGTCGGTGAGGGTGAGCTCGCAGGCGATCACGTGGTTGGCCGGCGCGTCCGGCCCCCAGGGGCGGGGTAACTCGGCGCGCAGGGCCAGCGTGCGCAGGGCGGCGATCGTCATAGCAGGTCCAGTCCCGTCTTGATGAGCGCGTCCAGTTCGGCCAGGTGTTCGGGGGTCAGGTCGGTCAGCGGCGGGCGGACCGGGCCGACGTCCAGGCCGCGCAGGCGTACCCCCGCCTTGACCAGGGCGACCGCGTAGCCGGGGACGCGGCCGCGCAGGCGGACCAGGGGTTCGTAGAAGCCGGTCAGCAGGTGGGGGTTGCCGTGGTAGTAGGCGAGGGCGATCTCGGGGGCGAAGGCGTACACGGCCGAGGAGTAGAGGGTGACGCCGAGCGCCCGGTAGGCCGGCATGGTGAGTTCGGCGGTGGGCAGGCCGTTGAAGAAGGTGAACGGCCGTCCGGCCATGGCCAGCACGATTCGCTGGATGCGGTCGATGTCGCCGATGCCGTCCTTCAGGCCGACCACGCCCGGGATGTCGGCCAGCGCCAGGACCTCGTCGGGTTCCAGCACGACGGCGTCCCGGGCGTACACGATCACCGGCAGGCCGACCGCGGCAACCGCACGAACATAGGCGAAATATCCGCCTCTGACCCCCAGGTAGGGCGGCATGAGCAGCAGCCCGTCCGCGCCCGCCTCCCGCGCCGCCCGGGCCTGGGCGAGGGCCGCCCCGAGCGGCCCGCCCGCGCCCGCCACCACCGGCACCCGCCCGCGCACGGTCTCGATGGCCACCTGTACGGCCTGCCGGTGCTCGCCCTCGGCGAGCGCCCCGAACTCGCCGGTCCCGCAGGCCACGAAGACCCCGCCGGGTCCATGGGCGACCCCGGCCGCGATGTGCTCGGCCAGCACGCCGGCCGCCAGCCGCCCGTCCGGATCGAAGGGGGTCACGGGGAAGAAGAGAACGCCGTCGAGGTTCACGTGAGGTCTCCCAGTTCGGTACGCCAGCTGCGTTTGGCCTGCCAGCCGAGCAGCCGCCCGGCCTTGGCCGAGGAGAACGCGGGCGCGGTGCCGGTGAGGGCGGCGGCGTGCCCGGCCGTGGCGGGGATCACCTTGGGCAGCAGCTCCGCCAGCGGATCCCGGGCCAGCGCGTCGGCGGCCCCGGCGAAGAACACCTCGCCGCTGGGTATCTCGGGCAGCCGCTCCACCAGCGTGCGCACCAGCTCCGCGGCGTCCCGCGCGTCCACGTAGTTGAAGAGCGAGACCCCCGCCAGGTCGGGCCGGTCCAGCCGCTCCCTGATCGTGTGCCCGGACTGGGTGGGCGCGCCCTCCCACTCCTCCGGCGCCACCACGAAGCACGGCCGTACCGCCGCCAGCCGCAGCTCCGGGTGGGCCCGCGCGAAGGCGGCCATGACCTGCTCGGCCACCAGCTTGGAGACGCTGTAGGCGTTCCACGGCGCGGCCGGGTGGTTCTCGTCGATGGGCAGATAGGCCGGGGTCCAGCCGCCAGGGGCGCCGTACCCGATCACGGTCGGGCTGCTGGCCACCACGGTGCTCGCCACCCCGGTCGCGGTGGCTGCCTCGCACACGTTGAAGGCCAGCTGGCTGTTGACCCGGAAGGTCAGCCCGTCGGTCCGGCTGAACGGCGTGGCCACCGCCGCCAGATGCACCACCGCCCCCGGCCGGAACCGGTTCATCACCCCGTACGCCTCCCCGAGATCGGTGAGGTCGGCGGGCAGCGTGGCCGCCGCCTCCGGCGGGGTGCCGGGCGCGGTGTCGACGCCGATCACCTCGTGCCCGGCCTGGGCCAGCGCGGCGACCACGCTCCGGCCGAACCGTCCGGCGCTGCCGGTGATCAGAACCCGGGTCATCCCTTCACCGCCCCTGCCGACATGCCCTGCACCAGGTACCGCTGGATGACCGCGAAGACCAGCACCACCGGCACCGCGGCCACCACGCCCCCGGCGGCCAGCGCGCCGAAGTCCACGCTGAACTCGCCGATGGTGAAGGCAAGCCCGACCGGCAGCGTGAACTTCTCCTGCTCGCTGACGAACATCAGCGCGAACAGGAAGTTGTTCCAGCTGTGGATGAAGGCGAACGAGCCCACCGCGACCAGCGCCGGCCGGAGCATGGGCACCACCACCGCGAAGAAGCCGCGCAGCCGCCCGCAGCCGTCCACCCAGGCGGCCTGCTCCAGCTCCACCGGGATGTTCCGGATGAACCCGCTGAGCAGGATGAGCGAGAGCGGTAGCTGGAAGACCGTCTCGGCGATCACCAGCGCCCAGAGCGAGTTGACCAGACCGAGGGTACGGAAGATCTCGAAGAGCGGGATGAGCATCATCGCGCCCGGGATGAACTGGGTGCAGAGCATGGCCACCAGGAACAGCCGCCGGCCCCGGAAGTCGTAGCGGGCCAGCGCGTACCCGCCGGACAGCGCGATCACCGTGGTGGCCAGCAGCGAGGCCACCCCCACCAGCAGGCTGTTCTGGAAGAAGATCCCGAACCCCATGCCGGTCCAGACGGTGACGAAGTTGTCGAAGGTGATCGGCCAGGGCAGCAGCGAGTCGGAACCGCGTGGGCGGAGCGCGAAGACCAGCATCCAGTAGAAGGGGACCAGGGTGAACAGCAGGTAGAACCCGAGCGGGAGCCAGATCTCCCAGCGGGGTCTGTTCCCGGTGCGGGCGCGCGTCAGGCGGCGCGCGCGGGGCAGGGCGAGGGTCACGTGCGCGCTCCGAACTTGCTCAGCCTCAGGTAGGCGATGGAGAAGAAGGTCAGGATCAGGAAGGCGACCGTGGTCAGCGCCGAGCCGTACCCGAAGTCGTGGGACTGCACGGCCTTGGCGGCCACGTACAGCGGCAGCGTGGTGGTCTGGTGGGCGGGGCCGCCGCCGGTGAGCGTGTAGAGCAGGTCGACGTTGTTGAACTCCCAGACCGCGCGGAGCAGCGTGGACAGCACGATGGCGTCCTTCAGGTGCGGCAGGGTGATGTGCACGAACCGGCGCAGCCGGGTGGCGCCGTCCACGGCGGCGGCCTCGTACAGGTCCTTGGAGATCGTCTGGAGGTCGGCCAGGAGGAGGATGGCGAAGAACGGCACTCCCCGCCAGAGTTCGGCGACCACGGCCGCGGCGAACACCGTGCCGGGGTCGGCCAGCGGGGCGGTGTCGTACGAGCCGATGCCCAGGTCGGCCAGGTAGCGGAAGATCCCCGTGGTCGGGTTGTAGAGCAGGATCCAGATGCCGGTGGTGAGCACCCCCGAGACCGCCCACGGCGAGAACACCAGCGACCTGGCCAGCGCCCGGCCGATGAACGTCTCATTGACGATCAGCGCCAGCGCCAGGCCGAACAGCAGCTGTAACCCGACCTCCACGGCCACCCATTTGGCGCTGAAGGCCAGGCTCTGCCAGAAGAGCGGGTCCTCGAGCAGCAGCGTGCGGAAGTTGGCGAGCCCGGCGAAGCCGTGCTCCCAGGGCTTGCTCACGTTGTAGTGCTGGAGGCTGTAGTACAGCACGCTGCCCATCGGGTACACGAGGAACCCGAGCATCGCGACCACGGCGGGTGCGATCAGCAGGTACGGGGTGCGCGGCCGCCGATCGGTCCGGCGGCGTCTTCCTTCCACGGCGACTGCCATGGCCGGTGACTCCTCTTCAGTCGGAGGGGAAGTTCTGCAACCGGTTGCACGAAACATTCCATTCACTCCGAGGAAACGTCAAGAGGTGATTTTTCGGGATCTGTGTGGGCTGGGGATTCTGGCTGGACGGGTAGGTGAATCAGCCGCAACCGTTCGCAGCTGGACCGGTTGACACCGGTACAACCGTTTGCATTAATGTGCGGCGACATGTGTACTCGGTTCGGGAGAGGGGTTCTGTGGCTGCGACGATCCGGGATGTGGCTCAGGCGTCCGGAGTGCACGTTTCAACCGTCTCCCGTACGTTCTCCGCGCCGCACCTGGTCAACGCCGAGACCCGGAACCGGGTGCTGGCCGTCGCCGAGGACCTCGGCTACCGGCCCAACCGGGCGGCCAGGGCGCTGACCACCGGCCGCACCCACAACCTCGGCCTGATCGTCGCCGACATCGCCAACCCGTTCTTCCCGCCGCTCATCAAGGCCGCCCAGGCGCACGCCAGGCTCCGCGACTACCACGTCTTCGTCGCCGACACCGACGAGGACCCGCAGGTCGAGGAGGAGCTCATCCAGACCCTGACCAAGCAGGTGGACGGGGTGCTGCTGTGCAGCCCGCGCCTGTCCAACCGGGTCATCGAGCGGCTCCACCAGGACGTGCCTTTCGTGGTGGTGAACCGGCGGCTGAAGGGCATGTCCACGGTGCTGATGGACGTCGGGCACGGGGCCAGGCTGGCCCTCGCCCACCTGGTCGCGCTGGGCCACCGGCGGATCGCGCTGCTGTCAGGACCGGCCGGCTCCTGGACCAGCAGGGAGATGGCCGACGCGGCCCGTGCCGTGCCCGGCATCGAGCTGACCGTCCTGGGCCCCAACTCGCCCACCGAGCACGGCGGCCTGGCCGCCGCGGCGGGCGTGCTGGCCGCCGGGGTGACCGCGGTGCTGGCCTACAACGACCTGATGGCCATCGGCCTGGTCGAGGGGCTGGCCGAGCGCGGGGTCGAGGTCCCCGGGGAGCTCAGCGTGGTCGGCGTGGACGACATCGTGCCCGGGCGGCTGGCCCGGCCCAAGCTGACCACGGTGGCGATGCCCACGGAGGCGGCCGGGCGGACCGCCGTGGACCTGCTGCTCCAGCTCGTCGGCGCGGGCGAGACGGCCACCCCCGCGCTCACCACCCTGGCCACCCATCTGATCATCCGCGAGTCGACGGGACCGGTGCCCCCATGAAGGTCGAACACTTCGGCGTCACGCCCGAGGGCGAGCAGGTCGAGCGGTACACGCTGACGGACGGCCTGCTCACCGCGCAGGTGCTCAGCTACGGCTGCGTCATCCAGTCGCTGGAGGTGGCCGGGCGGGACGTGGTGCTCGGCTGCGCCACCCTGGCCGACTACCGCACCCGGAGCCGGTACTTCGGCGCGGTCGTCGGCCGGTACGGCAACCGCCTGGGCAACGGCCGCTTCGAGCTCGACGGGAAGACCTACGAGCTGGCCAGGAACAACGGAACCGCAGCCCTGCACGGGGGCCGGAAAGGCTTCGACAAGCGGGTCTGGACCGCCGAACCGGACGGCGACGACCGGCTGCGCCTCAGCTATGTCAGCCCGGACGGCGAGGAGGGCTACCCCGGCACGCTCTCCGTCACCGTCACCTACACGCTGGCCGGCGACGGCCTGCGCATCGACTACACGGCCACCACGGACGCCCCGACCGTGCTGAACCTCACCAACCACTCCTACTTCAACCTGGCGGGCGCGGGCGACGTGCTGGACCACGTGGTCACCATCGACGCCGACCGGTACACCCCTGTGGACGAACACAAGATCCCCACCGGCGAACTGGCTCCCGTCGAGGGCACCTTGTTCGACTTCCGCACCCCGCACCGGATCGGCGACCGTTTGAACGGCTCCTACGACCACAACTTCGTGCTCAACCCCGGCGGCGGCATCCGGGTCGAGTTCGGCGATCACGCCATGGAGGTCGTCACCACCCAGCCGGGCGTGCAGTTCTACACCGGCGGCATGCTCAGCGCCGAGACCACCCCGTACGGCCCGCACGCCGGCCTCTGCCTGGAGACCCAGCACTTCCCCGACTCGCCCAACCAGCCCGCCTTCCCCTCCACCGTGCTCCGGCCGGGGGAGGAGTTCGCGTCCTGCACCGAGTACCGCTTTTTGTGCCCTCCGTCGTTCTATAAGGCAGGTGAATGTTCTGTGTAGCGGGAGAACATGATCGGATGGCCGCGCTAGTAGGCTCGGGGCGTGGTGAGGGAAGGCAGCTCCATCGACAAGGCGCTCGCGGTTCTTGAGGCGATCGCCGAGCATCACCGGATCACCGACATCGCGGCGACCACCGGGGTGTCCAAGTCGACGGTGCACCGCATCCTGCAGTCCCTGGTGGAATGGGGCTTCGCCCGTACCGACGGGAACGGGGGCTACGAGCCCGGCCCGCGCATCCTCACCCTGGCCGGGCGGGTGATGAGCCGGTTCGACCCGGCCAGGCAGGCGGCCGGCGCCCTGCGCGCGCTGCACGAGCGCACCGGCTTCACCACCCACTTCGCCATCCGCAGCGGCGACGAGGCCGTCTACGTCGAGAAGCTGGAGGGCCGCCGGCCCTACCAGATGCCCTCCCGGGTGGGCATGAGCCTGCGCCTGCACTGCACCGCCATCGGCAAGGCGCTGCTGGCCCAGCTGGACGACGACGAGGTCCGCGCCATCTGCGCCCGCACCCAGCTGGTCCGGCTCACCCCCAACACGATCACCGGCGAGGAGGAGCTGCTGGCCCACCTGAGCCGGGTGCGCGCCCTCGGCTACGCGGTGGACGACGAGGAGAACGTGCCGGGCATCCGCTGCGTCGGCGCGGCGGTCTTCGACCACACCGGCCAGGTGCTCGGCGGCATCTCCATCTCCACCCTCGCCATGGACCTGGAGCCGGACGCGCTGCGCGAGCTGGCCCCGGAGATCGTCTCGGCCGCCCGCGAGGTCTCCCTGGCCCTGGGCGCGCCCACCACACTCACCCTCCGCTGACCGGGTCCCCGAGCAGGCTCTCGATCTCCGGCGCCCCCGCCACCCGGCCGGTGCCGCCCTGCCCGGCCAGCGAGACCGACGCGGCGGCGGCCCCCGCCCGGACCGCCGCCAGCAGCGGCGCCCCTTTCGCCAGCCAGGCGGCCATAGCGCCGGTGAAGTTGTCGCCCGCCCCGGTCTGGTCGACGATCACCGGGGCCGGGACCGCCGGGATCTCGTGGACCGCGCCGCCGGTGTCCAGCAGCACGCCGTCCGCGCCCAGGGTCACCGCCACCGCCGGCGCGCCCAGCCGCCGGACCCGGCGCAGGGTCTCGGCGGGGTCGCCGGTGCCGACCAGCGCCCGGCTGTCCCCTGGTGCGGAGATCTTCACCACCGCCGCGTACGGCGCCACCGCGCGGAGCGTTTCCGCCGCGGCCTCCGGGCCTGTCAGCCGGGACCGGTAGTTGGCGTCGTAGACGACCTGGCCGGTGGCGGCGCGGGCGGCCTCCCGTACCGCGCGGTCGCAATCGGCGGAGAGGGCGGCGGTGATGCCGCTGAGCACCAGGACCCGGGCCCGCGCCGCCGGGGAGGCGGCCACGTCGGCGGGGGAGAGGCGGGAGGCGGCGCTGCCGTACCGCATGTAGGCGAAGGCGCGCTGGCCGGTGGGGTCGGCGCCCACCGCGTACGCGCCGGTGGAGCCGGGGCCGGGGGTCATCCAGCGGGTGTCCACCCCGTGCCGGGCGGCGAAGGTCAGCAGCCGCCGGCCGAACTCGTCCTCGCCCAGCCGGGCCACCAGGGCGGTGCGCGCGCCCGCGGCGGCCGCCGCCACGGCCACGTTGAGCGCGTCGCCGGAGAAGGAGAGCCGGAAGGTGTCGGCCTCGGTCAGGGCCCGGTCCGCCGAGAACTCGACCAGCGGTTCGCCTACCACGACGACGTCCATGCACGTCCGTTCTGTGTAGCGGAATCTGGTGTTATGTTGCGCAACAAGCATTATGCCCGATCATCTGTTGCCCCAATCGGCTTTCCGCTGTATGGAACATCGCGCCGATACACAGAACAGATTTCTCTGAAAATTTCAGGTGCCGGCTGCTGTTCGTGCATTTCGGAGAGATCTCTTCCGCCTCACTGTTCCACTACATGGAACAGCCTGCTTAAGTTGGCCCTGCCCACCAACCCCCCAAGAAGGGAGAACCGTTCCCTCGACGCCTCATGTCCCGGCCACCTGACCTGTCCGGGGCGTTGTTTCGGCACTCAACACTCCGAAGGGAAAAGATCGTGTTACGTAGAAGCCTCACCATCGCGCTCGGCGTGGTGGTCGCGGGCGCCGTCGCGCTCGTGATCCAGGGCCCGGCCGCCGCCGCGCCCTCGCCCGGCACGTACACGCTGGTCAACGCGGGCAGCGGCCAGTGCCTCGACGTGCCGAGCGGCAGCACCGCCGACGGCGTGCAGCTGATCCAGTACACCTGCAACAACAACACCAACCAGCGCTTCACGCTGAGCGCCCAGGGCAGCGGCTACCGGCTCACCGCGGCCGTCAGCGGCCGGTGCCTGGGCGTGGCCGACGCCTCCACCTCGGCGGGCAAGGCCATCGTGCAGCAGTCCTGCACCGGCGCCACCTCGCAGACCTGGACGCTCACCCAGGTCGGGTCCACCTACCGGGTGATCAACGTCAACAGCGCCAAGTGCATGAACGTAGTGGACAGCTCCACCGCGCTCGCCGCCGGGATCCAGCAGAACTCCTGCGACTCGGTGACCAGCAAGCACTGGACCTTCAACACGGCGGGCTCGGTGCCCACCAACCCGCCGACCAGCCCCACGCCCACCCCGAGCAACCCGCCGAGCCAGCCGCAGACCGGCCTGGTCGGCTGGGCCACCCAGGGCGGCGGCACCACGGGCGGCGGCACCGCCGCGGCCACCACGGTGACCAGCTCCTCCGCACTGTCCAGCGCCGTCTCCGGCACCACCGCCCGGGTGGTGCGGATCTCCGGCACCATCTCCTGCTCCGGCATGATCACCGTGGGCTCCAACAAGACCATCCTCGGCAACTCCGGCGCCACCATCGCCGGTTGCGGCCTGAACGTCTCCAACGCGTCCAACGTGATCATCCGCAACATCACCTTCCGGGACTGGGACGACGACGCGATCAACGTCCAGTACTCCACCCGGGTCTGGATCGACCACAACACGCTCAGCAACGGCTACGACGGCGCCATCGACATCAAGCGGGCCAGCGACTACGTGACCGTCTCGTGGAACCGGCTGTTCAACCACGACAAGACGATGCTGCTCGGCCACAGCGACGGCAACGGCGGCGAGGACATCGGCCACCTGCGGGTGACCTACCACCACAACTGGTTCGACGGCACCAACCAGCGCCACCCCCGGGTGCGCTTCGGCAACCCGGTGCACGTGTACAACAACTTCTACCGCGTCGGCTCCTACGGCGTCGCCTCCACCATGAACGCCGGCGTGCTCGTCGAGGGCAACTACTTCGAGAACACCGCCGACCCCTTCCACCTGGGTGAGGGCTCCTCGGGGCCGGGCAGCCTGGTGGCCAGGAACAACCACTTCGTCAACTCGGGTACCGGGCAGGCCGGCGGCAGTGTCGCCTCCATCCCGTACTCGTACTCGCTGGACACGGCGGCCAACGTCAAGACCATCGTGACCAACGGCGCCGGAGCCGGAAAGATCACCGTCTGACCCCTGTTTTCGAGCGCCGGTCCCGCAACGGGACCGGCGCTCTTCCATATCCGTTCATCCCGTTTGACGGCGTGGCTAGCTGACGCCCGCGAACCTGCGCCCTAGTTTGGCCATCATGGCCACCCGTACGTCTGGAAGCGGATCCGGCAAGCGCCCCGCCGCGCGTTCCGGATCGCGTTCCGGGGCGCGCCCCGGGTCGCGTCCCGCCTCCGCCAAGCGGACGCCGCCGCCCAAGCGTGTGATCAAACCCGCCGCCAAACAGCCGGTCGCCTCCGGGGGAGACCCGATCAGCTGGGTCTTCATGATGATCGGCAAGCTGGTCATCGGGCTCTGGAACATGCTCGCCGGCGTGGCGGGCCGCGCGGCCCGCGGGCTCGGCCAGGGCGCCCGTGAGCTGGACCCGGCGCACCGCAGGGACGGCGCGGGCCTGGCCGTGCTGGCCGGGGCCATCACGCTGGCCACCATGACCTGGCGGGAGCAGAAGGGCGAGTTCGCCTCCGTGGTGGACGCCATCCTGCACGGCGCGGTCGGCTCGCTCACCTGGGCGGTCCCGGTGCTGCTGACCCTGCTGGCCTGGCGGCTGCTCCGGCACCCGGACCAGAACGCCGAGACCGGGCGCATGACCATCGGCTGGACCGCGCTGCTGGCCGGCATCCTCGGCATCGTGCACGTGGCGCACAACACGCCCTACCCCTCGGGCGGGCCCGAGGACGGCATGGACAAGGTGTCGCAGGCGGGCGGCATGCTCGGGTTCGTGGTCTCGGCGCCGCCGTCCAGCATCCTGCCGGCCTTCGTGACCGTTCCGCTGCTGCTGATCCTGTCCGGGTTCGGGGTGCTGGTGATCACGGCGACGCCGGTGCACCGGGTGCCCGAGCGGCTGATGGAGATCAAGCAGCTGCTCTTCGACCGGCCCGCCCCCGGCACGGGGGGGCCGCCGTCCCCGGTGCCGCCCCGGCGGCGGAAGAAGCCCAAGCCCGAGCCGGAGGTCGGCGAAGGTGCCAAGCCGTACGACACCCCGGTGGTGCGGGACCACTCGCCGGAGATCGTGCCGGGGCTTGTGGACCCCGAGGAGGCCGCCCCGTCGCCGGAGGCGGAGGCCGAGCCCGTCCCGCCGCTGTCGCCCCCGGAGCCCACCCCGGCGCCGCGCAAGGTCGAGCAGCTGGTGCTGTCGCCGCAGGCGGGGCCGTACACGCTGCCGGACATGCAGGCGCTGCGGCCCGGTAGCGCGCCCAAGGCAGAGACCAAGGCCAACAAAGTGGTGGTGAACGCGCTCACCAGCGTGATGGAGCAGTTCGCCATCGACGCGCAGGTGGTCGGCTTCACCCGGGGCCCGACGGTCACCCGGTACGAGATCGAGCTCGGCCCCTCGGTGAAGGTGGAGAAGGTCACCGCCCTCACCAAGAACATCGCCTACGCCGTCAAATCCGCCGATGTCCGGATCCTGTCTCCCATTCCCGGAAAATCCGCCATTGGGGTGGAGATTCCGAACACCGACAAAGACCTGGTCTCGCTCGGGGACGTGCTCCGCTCCCAGGTGGCCCAGGGCGACCACCACCCGATGATCGTCGGTCTGGGCAAGGACGTGGAGGGCCGCACCATCGTGGCCAACCTGGCCAAGATGCCGCACATCCTCATCGCGGGCGCCACCGGCGCGGGCAAGTCCACCTGCATCAACGGGCTGATCACCTCGGTGCTGATGCGGGCCACCCCGGACGAGGTGCGCATGGTGCTGGTCGACCCCAAGCGGGTCGAGCTCAACATGTACGAGGGCATTCCCCACCTGATCACCCCGATCATCACCAACCCCAAGAAGGCCGCCGAGGCCCTGGAGTGGGTGGTGGGGGAGATGGACCGCCGCTACGACGACCTGGCCGCCAGCGGCTTCCGGCACGTGGACGAGTTCAACAAGGCGGCCAGGGCGGGCAAGCTCCAGCCTCCGCCGGGCAGCGAGCGCGTCTACCAGCCGTACCCGTACCTGCTGGTGATCGTGGACGAGCTGGCCGACCTGATGATGGTCGCCCCCAGGGACGTGGAGGACTCCATCGTCCGGATCACCCAGCTGGCCCGCGCCGCCGGCATCCACCTGGTGATCGCCACCCAGCGGCCGAGCGTGGACGTGGTGACCGGCCTGATCAAGGCCAACGTGCCGTCCCGGCTGGCCTTCGCCACCTCCTCGCTGGCCGACTCCCGGGTCATCCTGGACCAGCCGGGCGCGGAGAAGCTGGTCGGCCAGGGTGACGCGCTGTTCCTGCCGATGGGCGCCAGCAAGCCGATGCGGCTGCAGAACGCGTTCGTCTCGGAGAAGGAGATCTCCGAGGTGGTCGCGCACTGCAAGACGCAGATGCAGGCGGAGTACCGGGAGGACGTGGCCGCCTCGGCCGCCCCCAAGAAGGAGATCGACGAGGAGATCGGCGAGGACCTGGAGCTGCTGGTGCAGGCGGCCGAGCTGATCGTGACCACCCAGTTCGGCTCCACCTCGATGCTCCAGCGCAAGCTCAGGGTCGGCTTCGCCAAGGCCGGGCGGCTGATGGACCTGCTGGAGAGCCGGAACGTGGTGGGCCCCAGCGAGGGCTCCAAGGCCCGCGAGGTCCTGGTGAAACCGGACGACCTCCCCGGCCTGCTGGCCGACCTCCGCGGGGGCGAATAGCCGGCCAAACAGCGCTGCAATACCGCCCCCATCGGCGTTTCCGGACATATGCCACCCCGCCGTACGGCGTCGCAGTGGTTACTGATTGAATGTGACTCACTACGCAACGTCGGGACGGCGGGGGGCGTTGAGATATGTCCATCGGAACAATTCTGACCGAAGCACGGCAGCAGGCGGAGCTGACCGTCGCCCAGCTGAGCGACCGGACGCGGATCCGCGAGCCAGTGATCGCCGCAATGGAGCGGGACGACTTCTCCACCTGTGGCGCCTACTTCTACACCCGCGGTCACCTTCGCGTGCTGGCCAAGGCCCTCGGGCTGGACGCCGACGAGATGGTCCGCCTCTACGACGAGGAGTGCGGCGGGGCTCCGGCGCCGCTGCCGGCGTCCGCGCTGTTCGTGGCGGACACCCCGATCAAGATCCGCGAAGCCAAGGCGCCCAACTGGACCATGGCGATGGGGGTGGCGCTGGCCATCGTGATGGTCTTCGGAGTGATCCGCATGATGGGTTCGCCCAACCAGGAGCCGGTGCGCACCGCGGCCCGCGCCGCGCCACCGGCGGCGGCCCCGGGCGCCCGCCCGAAGGTGCCGGCGGCGGTGCCTCCGCTCACCCGGCCCGTGCAGACCGTGGAACATCCGGTGGTCGTGCGGATCTCGGCCGTCCGCCCGGCCTGGGTGAATGTGCGGGACGCCAAGGGCAGGCAACTGTTCGAAGGCCTGATCGCCCAGGGCAAGACGGAGACCTTCACGGCCAAGAAGAAGATCCAGTTGCAGCTGGCCAACGCGGGTTCGGTCCGGCTCATGGTCAACGGCAAGGACCTCGGCATGCCTGGAAAGGACGGGCAGCGCTTCCAGGAGGTCTACGGACCGGGGGTCCCGAGTCCCCGATAGTGGTCGAACCCGATACCGTAGTTTCATCATGTCTTCTCGCCGAACCGTATCGATGGTCACCCTGGGTTGCGCCCGTAACGAGGTCGACTCAGAGGAACTGGCCGCACGCCTGGAATCCGCCGGTTGGAGACTGGGTGACGATGACCCCGACGTCATCGTGGTGAACACCTGCGGCTTCATCGAATCGGCGAAGAAGGATTCGATCGACACCCTGCTGGCCGCAGCCGACTCCGGCGCCAAGGTCGTCGCGGCCGGCTGCATGGCGGAGCGGTACGGGGCGGAGCTGGCCGAGGCGCTGCCGGAGGCGGCCGCGGTCATCTCCTTCGACGACTACACCGACATCGGCGGCCGGCTGGACGACGTGCTGGCCGGCCGGTCGCTCAAACCGCACATGCCGCGCGACCGGCGCACCCTGCTGCCGATCAGCCCGGTGGAGCGCACCGCCGGGCACGCGCACGTTCCGGGCCACGGCGTCCTCCCCGAGGGCATGGCCCCCGCCAGCGGCCCGCGCGCCCTCCGCAAGCGGCTCACCGGCGGCCCGGTGGCCCCGCTCAAGCTCGCCTCCGGCTGCGACCGGCGCTGCACCTTCTGCGCCATCCCGGCCTTCCGCGGGGCGTACGTGTCCCGCTCCCCCGACGATCTGGTCGCCGAGGCGGCCTGGCTGGCCGAGCAGGGGGTCAGGGAGCTCGTCCTGGTCAGCGAGAACTCCACCTCGTACGGGAAGGACCTGGGCGACCTGAGGGCGCTGGAGAAGCTGCTGCCCCGGCTGGCCGGGGTGGACGGCGTGGAGCGGGTCCGGGTCAGCTACCTCCAGCCCGCCGAACTGCGGCCCGGGCTGCTTGAGGTGATCGCGACCACCCCCGGCGTGGCGCCCTACTTCGACCTGTCCTTCCAGCACGCCAGCGGCCCGGTGCTGCGGCGCATGCGCCGCTTCGGCGACCCGGCCCGGTTCCTGGACCTGCTCGCCCAGGTCCGCGAGCGCGCCCCGGAGGCGGGCGTGCGCTCCAACTTCATCGTCGGCTTCCCCGGCGAGACCGAGGCGGAGTTCGCCGAGCTGGTGGACTTCCTCACCGCCGCCCGGCTGGACGTGATCGGCGTCTTCGGCTACTCCGACGAGGACGGCACCGAGGCCGCCGCCTTCGACGGCAAGCTGGACCAGGAGGTCATCGACGAGCGGGTGGCCGTGCTCACCGAGCTGGCCGAGGAGCTGACCGCCCAGCGCGCCGAGGAGCGCATCGGCAGCGAGCTGGAGGTGCTGGTCGAGGAGGACCTGGGCGACGGCGGCTACGAGGGCCGTGCCGCCCACCAGGGCCCGGAGGTGGACGGCTCCGTCACCGTCCAGGGCATCGGCCTGGTGCCCGGCCAGATCGTCCGCGCCGTCGCCGTGGATTCGGAAGGGGTTGACCTGATCGCCCGCATCAAGGCAGGTTCGTGAGCGACAGCAGCGAGCGCACCGCGCAGATCCCGGGGGCCCCCGAGGCCGCCGAGGTCACCGAGGTCAGGAAGGTTGACGCCCCCAGGGTGCCGGCCGGACCTCCCCATGTCGTCTCCGGACCTGAACCGGGCGCCCCGGTGAGCACCTGGAACATCGCCAACGCGCTCACCGTGGCCCGGCTGGTGATCGTCCCCGTCTTCATCGTCTTCCTCTTCGTGGAGGGCCAGGGCTGGCGCCTGGCCGCGCTGGCGGTCTTCCTGGTCGCCTCCATCACCGACCAACTGGACGGCTGGCTGGCCCGCAGGTACGGGCTGATCACCGACTTCGGCAAGATCGCCGACCCGATCGCGGACAAGGCGCTGATCGGCTCGGCCCTGGTCTGCCTCTCCCTGCTGGGCGAGCTGGCCTGGTGGGTGACCGCGGTGATCATCGCCCGCGAACTGGGCGTCACCCTGCTCCGCTTCGCGGTGATCCGGCACGGCGTGATCCCCGCCAGCTACGGCGGCAAGGTCAAGACCGTGCTGCAGATCCTGGCCATCGCCCTCTACATCTGGCCAGGGGTGCCCGAGTTCGCGCGCTGGACCTCGCTCGGCCTGGCGCTGCTGGTCACCGTGGTTACCGGCCTGGACTACGTGTTCCGCGCGGTGCGCCTGCGCCAGGTGGCCAAGAGGTCGCGGGCCTGATGAGCGCCGCCGACGTGCTGACCCTGCTGGTCCGGGCGAAGGCCACGGTGGCCGTGGCCGAGTCGCTGACCGGCGGCCTGCTCGGCGCCACCCTGTCGGCCCCGCCGGGCGCCTCGGCCGCGTTCGCGGGCGGCGTCATCGTGTACGCCACCGAGCTCAAGGCGCGCCTGCTCGGCGTCCCCGCCGGCCTGCTGGCCAGGGAGGGCGCGGTGCACCCTGAGGTGGCCGAGGCCATGGCCACCGGTGTGCGCAAGCTCACTGGGGCCGACTACGGCCTCGCGGTGACCGGGGTGGCCGGCCCCGACCCCCAGGACGGCAAGCCCGTGGGCACGGTTTACCTCGCCCTTACCGGCCCCGGAGACCGGGTTCACCACCGTGACCTGCGGTTGGGCGGCTCCCGGGAGCGGATTCGTCAGGACACCTGTAAAGAGGCTTTAGATCTACTTCTAGGTGTGCTGGAGGTCAATTTGGGGGAACATTCCGGATGATTACCGCGTTACGTCCCCAGCGAACATGCTCACCACGGTCTGCCGCGGTGTCGCTCGATACAGGTACGGTGGAGCTGTGAGTGAGGTCCGTGAGCCATCGGCGAGGAGTAAGTCCAGGACGCGCCCGGCGAAGGGGCCGAGCGATCCCGTGAAGACAGCGAGGAATATGTACGAAGGGCGAGGCAAGAACGGGCGATACGAGACAGCGCGGAACGTCGCGTCGACACCCGCGCCGGGAAGGGAGCGACAGATGGTCCTGCTGCGTCAGCTGCTCGGTGACGTGCTGCGGCGGCTGAGAGTGCGCCAGAGTCGCACGCTTCGCGAGGTTTCCACGTTGGCCCGGGTCTCCCTCGGTTATCTTTCCGAGGTGGAACGCGGCCAGAAGGAGGCGTCCTCGGAGCTGCTGGCTTCGATCTGCGGCGCTCTCGGCGTCCCGCTGTCCCAGGTGCTCCGCGAGGTGTCCGACCAGTTCCTGCTGGCCGAACTCCAGCATGCCCCGGTCCTGGCCGACATGCCGGAACACGAGCGCCTGCCGCTCTCGGAGACCGTGCCCTCGGGTCCGGAGTTCGAGGGTTTCCCTGAGGTCAAGGACATGGTGGCCGCCTAGCCTCGCTGGCAGACCGGGCACCAATAGATCAAGCGTTCTGTTGAACGCGCGCCAAGTTCGTCCCGTATTACGGGATTGCCGCAAACGCGGCAGGGGCGGTGTGCCCTGCCGTACACGTAGAGTGTCCGACCCGGCCGTGGGTCACCGGTGGTGACCGGCGCGGGCCCATCCTTAGACGTCTCCATGAGGCGGTGCGCCAGCTCCGCGAGCTCGGCCAGATCCGCCACTTCGCCCACCTCGCGCCACGGCGACAGACGCGCCAGGAACAGCGTCTCGGCCCGCCAGATCGTGCCGATCCCCGCCAGGTTGCGCTGGTCGAGCAGGGCTTCCCCGATGGTCAGCGCGGGCTGTCCGGCCAGGTTGGCCGCCGCCCGCCCGGCGTCCCAGTCCGGGCCGAGCAGGTCGGGCCCGAGGTGGCCGACGACCCGGTCCTCCCGTTCGGTGGGCACCAGGTCCACCATGCCCAGTTTCACGCCCACGGCCTGCCATTCGGCGTTGGCCAGGATCAGCCGGACCACGTCGCCGCCGCGCACCGGCCGCCCGGTGGGCTGGATCTGCCAGCTGCCGTCCATGCGCAGGTGGGTGTGGGCGGTCAGGCCGCCCTCGATCCGGGTGAGCAGGTGCTTGCCGCGCGGCTGGGTGCCGAGCACCCGGCGCCCGCGCAGGTCGGTGGTGGCGTAGCGGGGGACACGGAAGTCCGAGCGGGTGAGCGCGCGGCCGTCCAGGGCCGTCGCCAGCCGTTGCGCGGTCCGGTAGACCGCGTCGCCCTCGGGCATCAGACGGCGGTGGGAGAGTCCCAGGCGGCGGGGTCGGAGGCCAGGTCGGTGACCCGCTTGGGCAGGTCGCCGGTGGCGATCTGGTCGAGCGTGACCTCCTCCAGGATGGCTCGCTCGCTGGCCCGCAGCGCGATCCAGACCTGCTGGAGGGCCTGCGCGGCGCCGGTGTAACCGACGTGCTCCGGCCGCTCGCCGCGCACGTTGGCCAGCGGGCCGTCCACCGCGCGGATCACGTCGGCCAGGGAGATCTGGTTGGCCGGCCGCGCCAGCACGTAGCCACCCTCGGGTCCGCGCTGGCCGCGGACCAGGCCGGCCCGGCGCATCTGCAGCAGGATGTTCTCCAGGTACTTGGGCGGCATCTCCTGGCCCTTGGCGAGCTCACCCACCGTGGTGGGCCCCTCGCCGGACGCGGCGAGCTCGGCGGCGGCGCGAAGGGCGTAGTCGACACGGGCAGAAAGTCGCATGTAGTTGATTATCCCGCCTGGTTGGCAATGGTTTGACGGCAACCCCGGATTACCCGACCCGAAGCTGGACCACCACGGGCAGGTGGTCGGAGTAGGGCACCCTGGGAACCTCGGCGCTCACCACGGTCAGTCCCTGGGTGACGAGCACGTGGTCGATGCGCTTGACCGGGTCGTCGGCCGGGGAGGTGGGCGGGTCGCCGAGCGCGATCAGCGGGTCGGTGAGCCCCGCCCCCTCCAGCACCCGCATCTCGGGATCCTCCTTGCTGGTGTTGAGGTCCCCGGCCAGCACCACCGGCCGCCCTGCCCCCAGTCGGCGGACGAGTTCCGCGACCTCGGGGGCCTGCCCGGCCGGAGCCTGGAGGTGGGTGTTGACGATGCCCACCTCCCGGTCGCCGACGGTGAGCACGGCGGTCTGCGCCTGCGCGCCGGTGGGGTAGTCGTGCTGTCCGAGCCGGTGCGAGACGACCTGGGAGACCGGCAGGTTGGTGAGCAGGGCGTCGCCCCAGAGCGGGTCGGCGGCCGGGGCGAAGTGGTAGCGCATGCCCAGGCCGCGGGCGATGCGGTCCAGGTCGTCGTGGCCGCCGTTGAGCAGCCAGCCCCGGTCCACCTCGCTGAGCAGCACCACGTCCGGCCGGACCGAGGCGGCCCAGGCCGCGATCCGGTCCAGGTCCAGGGTGCCGCGCAGGCCGAACCCCATCCTGATGTTGTACGCCACCAGCGTGAACTCGTTGCCCTGCAACCGGCCTTCGGCGGGCACCGTGCGCCAGGTCAGCCCGGCGGCCACCACCGGCGGCACCAGCAGCAGCGCGAGCGCCCCCGGCACCAGGGTGCGCAGGCTCCGGCCCGGCCGGGGGAGCGGCGGCGAGTCCCGGTGCCACCCGCCGAGCAGCCCGGTGAGCGCCATCCGCACGCCCACGACCATGGGCACCACCGCGTTCGGGAAGCCCAGGTCCGCGTCGTAGGAGGCGTAGTAGGCGAACGTCGCCACCAGGAACACCACCGCGCCCCCGAGCAGCGCGACCCCCGCGCGGGCCGTCCGCTGCCGGAGCGCGGCGAGCCCCAGGCAGCCGCCCACCCCCGCCGCCACCAGAGTCGCCTCGGCCACCCCGGCCAGCGGGGAGAAGACGCCGACCAGCAGCCCGGCAGGGAAGAGCACCCGGTAGACCCGGAGCGGCGCCCCCGCCAGCAGGGGCGCGATAGCGAACGGCACCAGGCTGAGACAGGCCACCCCCAGCGCGGCCACCGTCGCCGCCGTGGCCTGTTCCTGGGCGCCGTGGATCCACTGGTCCTCGGCGGCGGCGCCCGGCCCGAGCGACTGGCCGGCCAGGAAGAGCGCGGGGCCGAGCAGGAACCACACCCCGGCGGGGGCCGTGTCCTCCGACGGGGCGGCCTCCGCCCGGAAGGTCGCCCAGAGGAACGCCGCCGCCACCAGGGCGGCCGGGAGCCACGGGGTCCAGCCGTCCTGCCAGACCAGGTCGACGTGGTCGATCGCCAGGTGCAGCAGGCCGCTCAGCCCGAGCCCCAGCGCCATGCCGATCGGGGCGGCCAGGCGGGGGATCGTGCGGGCGGAGCCGTACAGGAAGAGCAGTCCCGCGGTGACGCCGGCGGCCGACAGGTAGAGCTGGGGGTCGCCGCCGTCGGTGGCCTGGAGGGCGAGCCGGGTGGCCGCGAGCAGGACGGCCCCGGCCACCTGGACGGCTCGCGGCCCGGTCAGGCGGGAGATAGGGATGGCCAGGAACGGGATCACGAACCATAACGCGGCGAACAGGCCGAGTTGTTCGGGTGGGGTGTCGCCCGCCCGGCCGTACAGGGTGATGAGGGAGGGCAGGAACACCCGCAATGCGTCCAGGAGAAGCAGGAGACCCAGGGTGAGGGCCGCGATGGGCCATTTCAGTACTGCCGGCGCCATGTGATCTCCTCAGTCGGACATGAGTGATCCTCTTGCTTGACCTGGAGCTACAGCAAGAGCCAATTTCCGGACCGGCGGGTAGTCGGTAAGCTGGCAGGAAACTTTGTTGACATTTTCGCGAGCAGTGGTAACCCGGGGGCGATCATAGAAAGCAGGAGCATGGAGCGACGTCCTGGCGTGCCCAGGCTGCTCCGGGAGATCAACGACCGGGCCGCACTGGAATTGCTGCTGGCATCAGGGCCGCTGACACGGGGGCAGATCGGCGACCTGACGGGTTTGTCCAAGGTGACCGCGTCCCAGACGCTCGCCCGGCTGGAGGAGCGCGGGCTGGTCGAGGTGGTCGGCGAGCAGGCCGGCAACCGCGGCCCCAACGCCGCGCTGTACGGGGTGATCGCCTCCTGCGCCTACGTGGCGGGTCTGGACGTCGGCCCCGAGTTCGTCACCGCCGCCATCGCCGACATCAACGGCGAGGTGGTGGCCGAGGTGACCGCCGCACCGAACGGCCACGACGACCCCGTCTCGGTGGTGCACACCGCGGTGGTCAAGGCGTGCCGCTCGGCCAAGGTGGCGCTGTCCCGGCTGCGCGGCGTGGTGATCGGCACCCCGGGCGTGGTCGACCCGCGCACCGGCGACGTGCGGTTCTCCTTCGACCTGCCGCACTGGCACGAGGGCATCCACGAGGCCCTGGCCAGGGACCTGCGGCGGGACGTGACCATCGAGAACGACGTGAACCTGGTCGCCATCGCGGAACGCGCCAAAGGCGCCGCGCGTGACGTGGACGACTTCGTGCTGCTCTGGGTGGGCCGCGGCATCGGCCTGGCGGTGGTGCTCGGCGGGCGGCTGCACCGGGGGCGTTCCGGCAGCGCGGGCGAGATCGGCTACCTGCCGGTGCCCGGTGTGCCGCTGGCCGAGGACATCCGGGCCACTCCCGGCCGGTTGCCCTCGCTGGCGGGCGGCCTGCAGAGCCTGGTCAGCGCCGAGGCGGTGGTCGAGCTGGCCGCCGAGTACGGCTTCGCCGCCAGTACCGCGGCCGAGTGCGTGACCGCCGCCGTGCACGACGGCGGGGACCAGGCCGAGCGCCTGCTCGACGAGATCGCCTCCCGGCTGGCGCTGGGCGTGGCCTCGGTCTGCGTGGTGCTCGACCCCGGCCTGGTGGTGCTGGCCGGGGAGGTGGGCCAGGCGGGTGGCGCCTCGCTGACCACCCGGGTGGAGCAGGCGGTGGCCCGGATCTGCCCGATCCGGCCGCAGGTGGTCACCAGCGAACTGGGCAGCGGCCCGGTGCTGCGCGGCGCGGTGCTGGCCGCGCTGGAGCAGGCCCGGGAAGAGATCTTCGCGAGCTGAAACTTTACGAACTTAGCTGAAAGTTTCGGGCCGAGCGGCCTGAAATCCCAGCTCGCGCCCGCGGTCCGGAGTCGATCATTGTTCCCCCCGGAAGTGGCTGGTTACCGTGCAGCCTCTGGATAAGGGGTGAAGATGGTGACACGCACACGGATTTCGCCGCTATTGCCAATTCTGTTGGGATTGACCGCACTACTGGGCGCGATCGGCATTGTCCGCGCGCTGCCCGCCCGGGCCGCCGTGGTCGGCGGGTTCGACTTCGACCGGGCCCAGGTCGCGGCCACCGGACTGCAGGTCCCGTGGGGCATCGCCTTCCTCCCGGACGGCAGCGCCCTGGTCACCGAACGGGGCACGGCCCGGGTGATGCAGGTGCGGCCGGGCCAGACCCCGGTCGCGGTGGCCACCATCAACGGGGTCTCCGCGTCGGGTGAGAGCGGCCTGCTCGGCATCGCGGTCTCGCCGAACTACGCCCAGGACCAGTGGGTCTACGTCTACTTCACCACGGCCACCGACAACCGGCTGGCCCGGTTCCGGCTCAGCGCCCCCGGCACCCAGAACGTGATCTTCTCCGGGGTGCCGCGGAACACCATCCACGACGGCGGCCGGATCGCCTTCGGCCCGGACGGCATGCTGTACGTGGCCACCGGCGACGCCGCCACCACCGCCAACGCGCAGGACCTCAACTCCCCGGCCGGGAAGATCCTGCGGATGACCCCGGACGGCGCCGTGCCCGCCTCCGGCAACCCGTTCGCGGGATCCCGGGTCTACAGCTACGGCCACCGCAACGTGCAGGGCCTGGCCTGGGACAACCAGGGCCGCATGTACGCCTCCGAGTTCGGCCAGAACAACCTGGACGAGATCAACCAGATCGTGGCGGGCGGCAACTACGGCTGGCCCACCTGCGAGGGGGCCTGCAACAACCCCAGCTTCCGCAACCCGATCATCTCCTGGACCACGGCCGAGGCCTCGCCGAGCGGCCTGGCCTACGCCAACAACACGCTGTTCGCCGCCGCGCTGCGCGGCACCCGGCTCTGGGCGGTCACCCTCAACGCCTCCGGCGGCGCGGCCTCGGCGACCTCGCAGTTCCAGAACACCTACGGGCGGCTGCGCGCGGTGGCCGTGGGCCCGGACGGCTGGCTCTGGGTGAGCACCAGCAACCGGGACGGCCGGGGCACCCCGGTCGCGGCGGACGACCGGATCATCCGGGTTCCTCCGCAGGGCGTCAACCCGTCGCCCTCACCTTCTCCGTCGCCGTCGCCCAGCGTGAGCCCGCCGGTGGACACCATCCCGCCGACGGTGCCCGGCACCCCGACCGCGTTCAACGTCACCACCAACGCGGCCACCCTGAACTGGGCGGTGTCCACCGACAGCGGCGGCAGCGGCCTGGCCGGGTACAACGTCTACCGCGAGATGGGCGCCACCGATCCGCTGCTGGCCCAGACCACCAGCAACTCGGCCACGCTCACCGGGCTGACCCCGAACACCCAGTACCAGGTGTACGTGCGGGCCAGGGACAACGCCGGCAACCTGTCCGGCAACTCCGGCCTGGTGACCTTCACCACGACCGGCGGCGGCACCGGCGGCGGTTGTAGCGCGACCGGCACCGTGCAGACCCAGTGGAGCAACGGCTACGTGATCCAGCCGCTGACCGTGACCAACACGGGCACCGCCACGATGAACGGCTGGACGGTGACCTTCACGCTGCCCGCCGGGCACACCATCACCGGGTCCTGGAACACCACGCTGACCGTCAGCGGGCAGACCGTGACCGCCAAGAACGTCGGGCACAACGGCACCGTCGCGGCGGGCGCGAGCGTGGAGTTCGGCTTCCAGGCCAGCCGCCCGAACGGGAACACCTCGGTCCCGTCCGGATACACCTGCACCTCCCCCTAGAAGAGCCCGGGTGCGGCTCCCCGGGAGAGGAGCGGGGGGCCGCACCCGTACCAAGCTCAGGCGGTCAGCAGTTCCACCGCCGCCTGGGTGTTGGCCCGGGCGGCTCCGTAGGTGGCGATGTACGCCCCCGCCTCGGGCCGCCAGATCGGCAGCCCCAGCTCGACCACGATGCCGTCGGGACGCCCGGCCAGCAGCCTGCTCACCAGCGCCTGGCTCTCCGGGTACCGGTGCGCGTCCTTCACCACCACGATCAGCGACCGCCCGGCCGCCGCCGTCAGCAGCGCCCCGGGCTCGGCCTCGGCCGGCTTCACCCGGACGATCTCGGCCTCCGGCAGCCAGGGGGCCATGCCCCACGGCACGTCTCCCACCGCGATCGTGGGCGGGGTGTCCACCTCGATCACGTACGGGTCGACCAGCGGCCCCGCGGAGCCGGAGAGCCGGACCGCGCGCCGCGCGGCGGCCAGGCCGATCACGTTGTTCTCGGTGGCGCCGCCCGAGCCCAGCGCCGGCCAGGCCCGCAGCCGCTCCACCCGCTCGTTGGCCTGTTCCAGCCGGGACAGCGGCAGCCGCCCGTCCCGGACCGCCTCTGTGATCGCGGTCAGCACCTCCCTGATGTCGTCATAGGTCGGGATCGGCCCGAGGCAGAGCAGGTCGGAGCCGGCGGCCAGCGAGAGCACCGCGCCGCCGCCCAGGCCCACGCTCTTGGTGATCGCGTGCATGTCCAGCGCGTCGGTGACCACCACCCCGTCGTAACCGAGCTCCCCGCGCAGCAGCCCGGTCATGGCGGCCGGGCTGAGCGTGGCGGGTGACGGTCCGGTCAGGTAGGGAACCGAGACGTGCGCGGTCATGATGGACCGGGCGCCCGCCTCGATGGCGGCACGGAACGGCACCAGCTCGCGCTCCCAGAGCAGTTGCGGGGAGGCGTCCACCAGCGGGATCTCCAGGTGGGAGTCCTCCCGGGTGGCGCCGTGGCCGGGGAAGTGCTTCACGCAGGCGGCCACGCCGAGCGACTGGAGCCCGCGCACGGCCGCCACGGTGTGCCGGGCCACCAGGTCGGCGGCGGCCCCGAAGGACCTGGTCCCGATCACCGGGTTGTCGTCGGCGGTGTTCACGTCGGCCACCGGGCCCATGTCCAGGTTGACGCCGCAGCGGGCCAGGTCGCCCGCGATCGAGCGGTAGACGCTCTCGGTCAGTTCGACGTCGTCCACCGCGCCCAGCGCCGCGTTGCCCGGGTAGGGGCTGCCGGTGTGGTAGGCCAGCCGGGTGACGTCCCCGCCCTCCTCGTCCAGCGAGACCACCGGGCGTCCGGCCTCGTTCAGCCGCGCGGTGAGGGCCGCCAGTTGCTCGGCGCTTTCCACGTTGAAGCCGAACAGCGTGACGCCGCCCAGACCGCCCTCCAGATCGCGCAGGATCCAGTCGGGCGGGGTGGTGCCGGGGAAGGCGGCCAGCAGCGTACCGGCCGCTAGTGCGGAGAGTGCAGGCATGGCTGACTCGTGCTCCTGTAGGTGTCGGATGGATTCAGGGCAGGGCTGGTACGGCCGTCGCCTCGTGAGCGGCGGCCGTACCAGCGCCAGGGGAAGAGGGGTCAGCCCTTGACGGCGCCCGCGACGAGGCCGGAGACCATGCGCCGCTGCACCAGCAGGAAGAAGATGACCACCGGAATCGTCATCAGGGTGGAGCTGGCCATGATGGCGCCCCAGTCCGTGCCGCGCTGCCCGAAGAAGTACTGCAGGGCGACCGGCATCGTGTACCCCGACGAATCGGATATCAGGGTCAGCGCGAAGATGAGTTCGTTCCACGCGGTGATGAAGGAGAAGATGCTGGTCGCCACCAGACCGGGGGCCACCAGCGGAAAGAGTACCTTCCAGAAGGTGGTGAACCGGGACGCGCCGTCGATCCAGGCCGCCTCCTCCAGCGACTTGGGCACGGCCGCCACGAAGGTGCGCAGCATCCAGATGCCGAAGGGCAGGGTCAGGCCGACGTTGATCACGATCAGGCCGAGCAGGTGGTCGTACAGGCCGAGCTGCTTGATCCGGAGGAACAGCGGGATGAGCAGCGCCTCGGCCGGGACCATCTGCGCGACCAGCAGGCCGATCAGAAAGCTGGTCCGGCCCTTGAAGCGGAACCGGGCCACCGCCGTGGCGGCCAGCAGGGCGAACAGCGAACCGACCAGCACCGTGCCGAGGGCCACGATGGCGCTGTTGCGGAGGTAGACCCAGATCGAGTTGCCCGCCACGCCCTCGGTGAGCACCCGGTCCAGGTGGTCGAAGGTGAAGTGGGTGGGGAACGGGATGAACTCGGTGGTGAAGATCTGGTCGTTCTCCTTGAAGGAGGTCGCGATCATCCAGTACACGGGGAAGACCGCGATCAGGAACACCACGGTCCCCGCCGTGTTGAGCGCGATCTTGGCCAGCCGCTTGCGGGCGAGCGGGGTCACTGGACCTCCTCCGACTTGACCATCTGGCGTACGTAGATGGCGGTCACGATGAGCAGGATCACGGTCAGCACCACGGCGATGGCCGCGCCCGAGCCCATCTTGGGCGGAGAACGGAACGCCTCGGAGTAGGAGTACACGGACAGGTTGAACGCCTCACGGACGGTGGGGCCGCCCATCAGCGTGTAGAGCTGGCTGAAGACCTTGAAGTCCCAGATGATCGACAGGATCGTCAGGACCGTGAAAACCGGCTTGAGCAGCGGGAAGGTGATCTTCCAGAACGTGCGCCAGGGGCCGGAGCCGTCCACCCGGGCCGCCTCGTAGAGTTCGGCCGGGATGCTCTTCAGACCCGCCAGCACCGAGACGGACACGAACGGGAACGAGGTCCAGAGCACCGTCATGATCAGGACGAGGTAGATCGTGATCGGGTCGTTCAGCCACGGTTCGCCGGTCCAGTCGGACCGGCCGAACAGGGCCTGGGAGAGCCAGTCGGGCAGCAGGTTGAGCAGCCAGTTGACGATGCCGGCCTCGGCGTTGAAGAGCCAGCCCCAGATGGCGCCCTGGGCGACCGGAGGGACGGCCCACGCGCCCATGATGCCGATGATGACGAAGGTGGACATCCGCTTGCTGAGCCGGTTGAGCAGGACGCCCACCGCGGTGCCGACGGCCAGCGTGAGGGTCACGGTGATCACGGCGAATGCGACGGTGTTTCGGAGCGACGACCAGAAGATGTCGTTTTCGAAGATCTTGGTGTAGTTCTCCCATCCCACCCATTCGGTCGGCCGCTTCCCGCTGATCTGGGCGAGCCCGACCTTCTGGAAGGACATGACGACCACTTGGATCATCGGGTAGAGGAGAAGACCGGCGATCACGAGGATGCCCGGGATCAGCAGTACGTAGGGGACGGCCCGGGGTGGGAGTCCACTCGCCTTCGTGGGGCGGTGGGACCTTCTGCGACGCCGCTCCGGGGCGGAGGAGGTGCCTCCGCCCCGGGCGATCGTTGACGTATTCGTCATGTCGCTACTGGTTGAGGATGTCTTCGAGTTCCTTGTTGGCCGCCGCGAGCGCCTCGTCCGCGGAGGCCTTGCCCTCGATGACCGAGCGGGCCGCGTTCTGCAGGACCGCCTTGGTCTCGCCGACCTCGGTCCAGTTCGGGTCGGCCGGGAACGACTTGGCCTTGGCGAAGGCCGCCGCGAACGGCGCCTGGACCGGGTCGCTGGCCAGCGAGGCCAGGGTGTCCGGGTAGACCGGGAGCAGGCCGCCGTCCTTGGCGTACCGGTCGGCCCACTGCTTGCTGGTGGCGAGCTTCACGAACTCGGTGGCCAGTTCCTTGTTCTTGGCGTTGCCCCAGACGGCGATGTCGTTGCCGCCGAAGAAGGCCGGGGCCTCGCCGCCGGACTTGGCGGGCAGCGGGAAGAAGGCCAGCTGGTCGGCCTTCACCTTGCCCTTGCTGTCGGTCTCGATGCCGGGGATGTCCCACGACGCGGTCAGGTACATGCCGACCTTGTTGTTGGCGAAGCGGGTCCGGATGTCCACGGTGTTCTGGGTGAGCCGGGACTTGCCGGACAGACCGCTGGTGACCAGGCCGGTGTAGGTCTCGAAGCCGGCCTTGAAGGTCGGGTCGGAGAGCTTGCCGACCCACTTGCCGTTCTCCTTGACCGCGTACTCGCCGCCCTCGGACCAGGCCAGCGCGCCGAGCAGGTGGTTGGCGTCGGAGCCGCCGTTGAAGGCGAAGCCGTCCACGTCCTTGCCCTTCTCGGCCTGGATCTTCTTGGCCGCGGCCACCACCTCGTCCCAGGTCTTGGGTACGGCGATGCCGAGGTCCTCGAACCAATCCTTGCGGTAGAGCACGGCGCGGGTGCCGGCGCCCCAGGGCAGGGCGTAGACCTCGCCGTCAATGGTCTCCAGGCCGAGCAGGTTCTTCGGGATCTGGGCCTGCTCGCCGCTGGAGGCCAGGGCGGTGACCGGCTCCAGGGCCTCCTGGCTCTGCCAGAGCGGGACCTGGTCGTTGCCGATCTCGGTCACGTCCGGACCGGCGCCGCCGGCCGCCGCGGCCGTGAACTTGTCGTTCACCTGCGGCCACGGGATCCACTCCAGGTTGACCTCGGCGCCCGTCGCCGTCTTGAACTCGGCGATCAGGTCGTCCATGTACGCCTGGGACGGCGGGTTGGTGTCGCCGAGGCGCCACACCGTCAGCGTCTGCCCGGCGAACTTCGGCCCGCTGGAGGCCGGGGCGGCGGCGGACGGCTCAGGGCTGGCGGGCTCGGTGCCACCGCAAGCGGCGACACCCAGTGCAAGGGCTGCGGTAAGGCCCGCGATCTTCACGATCTTCACGTTGGGTTCTCCCTTCCCGGCTTCGCGTCGAGGTTGGGGGGTGGTCGGCGAACCGATGCACCTCGGGGTTCCTGACGGTCGGCGGCTTTGGCATCCAGCAGGCTTGATCGCTTGCCTACCGGGTGACTGCCGCTAAACTAACAAGAAACTTTCTTAAAAGAAACCAGCGTTAGCGGATCGTGACGAGAGGGGAGCTGGCCAGTGGCCCAACGACCGGGAACACCCCGGCTGCTACGCCAGATCAATGACCGAGCAGCCCTGGAGCTCCTCCTCACCCAAGGGCCACTCACCCGGGCTGAGCTGGGCGAACTCACCGGGCTTTCGAAGGTCACCTCTGGCCAGTTGTTGTCCAGACTGGAGGATCGCGGGTTGGTGCGGACCGCGGGGGAACGGGCCGGTGGGCGCGGCCCCAACGCCGCTCTGTACACGGTCAACCCCACGAGTGCGTATGTGGCCGGATTGGAAGTGTTGCCGGACCGGGTCACCGCCGGGGTGGCCGACATCACCGGGCAGACCGTGGCCGAGGTGACCGTCGACCCCACCGAGGCGGACGATCCCGTCCGGATCGTGCACAACGCGGTACGGCGGGCCTGTGAGACCGCCGACGTCGCCCTGTCCCAGTTGCGCTCCTTCGTGATCGGCACCAGGGGGGTGGTGGACCCGCGCAGCGGCGACGTGCGCTACTCCTTCGACCTGCCCGCCTGGCACATGGGGGTGCTCGCCGAGTTGCGCACCAGCCTGGGGAAGCCGGTCCGGATCGAGAACGACGTGAACCTGGCCGCGCTGGCCGAGCAGGCGTACGGGGCGGCGGCCGGGCAGGACGACTTCGCCATCCTCTGGGCCGGGGTCGGCCAGGGCCTCGGGGTGATGCTGGGCGGCCGGCTCCACCGGGGCATCACCGGCGGCGCCGGAGAGATCGGCTGGCTGCCCGTGCCCGGAGAGCCACTCCCCACCGACGTCACCGAACCCCAGTCCGGCTCCTTCCAGCGCCTGGTCGGCGGCCAGGCACTGACCGGCCTGGCCGCCGACCACGGCCTGGCGGGCGTGAACGTGGACGTGGACGTGGCCCA
>NZ_JAHCST010000055.1 GCF_018476525.1 Acrocarpospora catenulata | reverse complement strand
CTCGCGCCGGTGGGCAGGTCGCTGCGCGCCCACCCCTCGGGCACCTTGACCTCGTAGCCCTGGCCCTGGGGGCGGGTGAAGAACTGGGGGAGGGTGGTGGCGCCGCCGCCGATGTCGCCGCCTTCGTAGGTGGGGTTGTGGGACTGCAGGGCGGCCGGGGTGAAGGTGTGGCGGGCGAGGACGCGGTCGCGGAAGCCGGGGGCGAAGCGTTCGATCTGGGCCTCGATGGTGGCGGTCATGTCGGCGGGGGAGCCGTTGGGGACGTGGCAGTAGGCCCAGAGGGTGTGGTGGCCGGCGGGGGCGCGGGTGGGGTCGGCGGCGCAGGGCTGGACGAGCAGGACGTAGGGGCGGGGGGAGTGCCGGCCGTGGGTGGCGGCGTGCTCGCCGGCGGCGATCTCCTCCAGGGTGCCGCCGAGGTGCACGGTGCCGGCGCGGGCGACCTCGGGGTCGCGCCAGGGCACGGGGCCGTCCAGGGCCCAGTCGACCTTGAAGACGCCGGGGCCGTGGCGGAAGCGGGCCAGGCGGCGGGCGTAGGCGGGGGGTAGCTCGGCCCCGTCGCCGGTCATCCGGAGGAACTGGCGGGGAGTGACGGTCAGCAGCACGGTCTCGGCGTCGGGGAGGTCGCGCAGGGAGGTCACGGGGTGGCCGGAGACGGTTTCCACGCCGTGCTTGCGGAGGTGGTCCAGGAGGGCGTCGGTGAGGGCCTGGGAGCCGCCACGGACCACCGGCCAGCCGGCCAGGTGCGCCGAGGCGGCCAGCATCAGGCCGAAGCCGGAGGTGATGGGGGAGCGCAGATCCAGCATCGAGTGCGCGGCCATGCCGGCGAACGCGGCGCGGGCGCGGGCCGTACGGAACACGGCCCTGGCCAGGGTGGTGGCGGGGAGCACGGCGAGGGCGCCGTAGCGGGCGGCGGCCAGCGGGGCCCTGGGCGGGCTCAGCGGGGCCAGCAGGGAGTCGATGAGCGGGAACCCGGCCCGGGCGGTGGCGCCGACGGTGGCCTGCCAGGCGCGGCCGTCCCGGCCCAGACCGGCGGCGGTGGCGGCCGGGTCGCGGTGGATGAGCACGGCGGGGCCGTCGTCCATCGGGTGCGCGGCGGGAATCTCCGGGTGGGCGAACTCCACCGGCAGCTCGCGGACCCGGTCCCGGAGCGCGGGCGAGACCAGGGACAGGGCCACCACGGTCGCGCAGACGTCGTGCCGGAAGCCCGGCAGGGTCAGCTCCTCGGTGCGCAGGCCGCCGCCGAAGCGCTCGGCCCCCTCCAGCAGCAGCACCCGCCGCCCGGCCTCGGCCAGGGTCAGCGCCGCCACCATGCCGTTCGGCCCGGACCCCACCACCACCGCGTCGTACTCGCTCATGTCCCCCCTACTTTCCGTTACCCATGATTCACCCGCGCTCGCAGGGGATCTCACCGTTGATCCGGGTCCCGGCGCCGAGCTGGGAGGTGACGGTCAGGGACCCGCCGATGGCGCCGAGCCGGTCGCTCATGTTCACGAAGCCGCCGCCGTGCTCGGACTGGTCGAAGCCGACGCCGTCGTCGGCCACCTCGAAGGTGAGGGTGCGCGCGTCGGCCGCCAGCCGCACGGTGATGGCGGCGTCGGCGCCCGCGTGCTTGCCCGCGTTCTGGATGGCCTCCAGGCAGCAGAAGTAGACGGCCGCCTCGATGGCCTCGGAGTAGCGCTGCGGCAGGTCCACGGTGACCGTGCAGGGCAGCGGGGAGCGGCGGGCGGCCGAGCGCAGCGCGTGGTCGAGGCCGTGGTTGCGCAGCAGCGGCGGGTAGACGCCGTGGGCCAGCTCCCTGACGGCCGTGATGGTGCCCTGCACGTCGGCGCGGAGCTCGTCGAACAGGCCGTCGGCCGCGGCGGGGTCGTCGGCGATGATCTCACCGGCCAGGCTGAGCTTCACCGAGAGCGCCACCAGGTGCTGCTGCGCGCCGTCGTGCAGGTCGCGTTCGATGGCCCGGCGGGCGGCGTCGGCGGCGGTGACGATGCGCAGGCGGGACTTCTGCAGGTCCTCGTTGCGGCGGCGGAGCTCGTCGAGGGACGCCTGGAGCGCCAGGTCCAGGCGCATGTTGTGCAGCGCCAGGCCGACCTGGCGGCCCAGTTGCACCAGGACCTGGTCGTCGGCCTCGGAGAAGGGTGGTGCGTCCGGCTGGCGGCGGACCACGATCAGGCCGAGCAGCTCGCCGAGGTGGGCCGCCGGGGCCACCCGGACCAGGCCGCCCGCCTCCGGCAGCAGGGCGGGCATCCAGACCGCCAGCCAGGAGCCGCCGCCCACGCGGGTGCGGCCGACCACGATGCGCTCCCGCTCGTTCAGCACCAGCCGGGCGGCCGGCAGGTCGGGCACGCTCATCGTGCGGTTGAGCACCCCGTCCGAGCCGACCCAGATCTCCGCGCCCCCGGCCGGGGCCATCGCCGCCTTGAGCGACTCGGCCAGCTGGAGCAGCAGCTCGTCGAAGGGCACGGCGCGGCTCATCCGGGCGCCGAAGGTGGCCAGCACCTCCTCCGGCGGCACCCCGCCCCGCCCGGTGATGGCCCGTGCGGTGGCCAGCAGCCGCACCCGGAGCGGGAACGCCAGCACCGCCACCACCAGCGCCGCCGCCATGCTGGAGACCAGCAGGTCGCGTTCGGTGGTGTCCGGGATGCGGCCCAGGCCGAGCACCACCACCAGGTAGACGCTGGCGATCATGACGGTGAACCCGGCGGTGACCACCGCCTCAAGCAGCGCCTTGTCGCCGACGTGCGCGGTGGACGGGATGTGCCCGAGCAGGGCGCCCACCGGGACGAGCACCAGCGCCCCCACCAGCCAGGTGAGCGGGCTGGCCGGGACGTCGAGCAGCAGGTAGAGGCCGAGCAGGGTGGCCCCGGCCGACCCCGCGAGCAGCAGCGCCGCGCCCGTCCACTGCAGGGCCGCCCGCTGCCGGGGGGAGGCCGGGGGACAGCGCAGCACGATGCCGGTGGCGCCCGCCGCCGCGGCCAGGATGGCGGCCAGGCCGTACAGGCTGGGCGGGCTGTTCAGCGCGGTCAGGCCCACGCAGAGGGCCGCGGCCACGCCGGTGAGCATCCGGCGGGGGAGGGTGCGCAGCTCGCCGTCGGGGAGGGCGAGCGCGAAGGCCAGCCACCCGGCCACCGCGATCGGCACCGCCGACGTCCAGATCGCGGCGGCGGCCTGCAGGACCGCCACCAGGCCCGCCCACCGGGCCACGGCTGGCCGGCCGACCAGCAGGCACCCTGCGGCGGTGACCGCCCACCCGGCGGCCACCACGGCGGCGGCCAGATTGGTGCCGTCCCAGAGCCCGACGCCGACGGCGGTCAGCGCCGCCGCGCCGCCGGTGGTGATGGCGATAGCACGGGTCATGTGGATCACTCCGCTCGCAGGACGTGACCGACTCTGAGCCGGGCCGCGCGATGGCCCGGCCAGGCGGCCAGGAGGTTGGCGACCAGCAGGGCGGCGGGGCCGATCGTGAGCAGCGCCCAGAACGCCACCGGCGGCTGGTAGGCCAGTGGCCACAGGTCCGCGACCAGCCGCCACAGCATGCGGCCCAGCGCCATCCCGAGCGGCACCCCGGCGACCACGCCGATCACGGCCAGCACCGACGCCTGGGTGGCCACGATCCAGCGGGCCTGGCGGCGGGTGAGGCCGAGGGCGCGCATCACCGCCAGTTCGTGGCGGCGGCGCCGTACCGCGGTGGCCAGTACGTGCCCGACCGCGCCGACCGCGAGCAGCGCCAGGAAGGCGGCCAGCGCGACCGGCAGGATCCGCATGTCCCGGATCTCGGCCAGCTCGATGAGGTCGGGGGCCGGGGCGAACTCGGAGAACTGGGCGCCTGGCACGCTCCGCACGAGCTCCTGCAGCGCGGCCACCACCTGCTCCGGGTCCACGCCGGGGCGCAGCGAGACGAGCAGGGTGTGGAACTTGTACGCGTCGAAGAGCCGGTCGAAGGCGGCCATGCTCACCAGGCCCCCCTCGAAGTAGGTGTTGTGCGAGCCCTTGGGGACGAAGCCGATGCCGGTCACCCGGAAGGTCCCCCGGCCCGGCTGGCCGGTGAGCGCGACCTCGTCGCCGATCCCGGCCCCCAGCTCCTGGGCGGTGCGCAGGGCCAGCATGATCTCCTGGTCGTCGTGCGGTGGGCGGCCCCGCTCCACCACGATCGGCAGGGGTTTGGCGCCGAGGTCGTAGGTGTGCAGGGTCACCGAGGTCCGGCCGGACTGGGCCACGGCGGTCAGGTCGTCGCTGATCCCGGCCACGTCCGGGTGCCCGGCCAGCGCCCGGTAGACCGCGTCGTCCGGGGGGATCGCGCCGGAGTCGTACAGGTAGACCTGGAGGTGGAAGGTCTGGCCGAAACGTTCCGGGCGTTCGCCCGCGTCGGCCACGCCGCTGGAGAAGGTGAAGGCGGCCAGGATGCCGAGCACCCCCGTGACCGTGCCGAGCAGCGCGGGCCGTACCGGGACCGAGCCTCGGCCGCGGCCGGACTCCAGGGCGAACCGGGTGCCGACCACGGCGGGCACCGGCAGGTTGGCCCGGCCGGCCAGCAGGGCGGCCACGGACCGGCGGGCCGGCCGGGCGTGCGCGCCGCGCAGCGCCAGCGCGCCCGAGAGCAGCGCGCCCAGCGCCACCAGCACCGGTACGGCCAGGCCGCCCGGGAGCAGCACCGGCCAGTCGGCGTCCAGGCCGGGCGTGGGTTCGATCAGGGCGGCCGCGCCGACGGGCGTGTACGCCGAGGCCCCGTACGCGGCGGCGACGCCGAGCACCGCTCCCGCCGAGGCGGCCAGCGTGGGCCCCAGCGCGGCGGCGATCACGCTCTGCCTGGGGGTGAGGCCGAGCATGCGCAGCTGGTGCAGTTCGGCGACGGTGGCCGCGGTGTAGCGGGCGACGGTCTGCCCGACCAGGACCAGGGAGGCGGCCAGCGCGGCCAGGCCGAAGGCGAGCAGCGAGTACGCCTCGAAGGCCAGGAACTCCTCCTGGTGCGTCTTTATCGCGCCGGCGTCCCAGACGTCGAGGTCGGAGCGGCCGGTGGCGGCGGCGAGCTCGCGCTTGAACTGGGGGAGCGCGGTGAACCCGGCCGTCAGCCGGACCAGCGCGTTGAATGAGGCCAGCTCCTTCGTCCCGACCATTTCGTCACGATATTTCGTGAAGAAGCCGGGAGAGAGGATGAAGTCGCCGGAGCTGGTGACCGAGTCCGAGAACCAGGCGGAGCGGATGACCCCGACGATGGTGGCCGTGGCCTCGGGCCCCTCCGGCGCCATCTCCCGGGACGCGGAGCCCGCCAGCGCGGCGTCCACCTGCGCGGCCGTGTACAGCTGGACGGTGACGGTGTCCCCGACCCCCTTCCCGTAGCGCTCGGTGAACTTCGGGACGATCACCGCCTCGTCGGCGCGGTCGGGCGACGGCAGCCGGCCCGCCAGGATCACCGGCTTCTCGATCGTGTGCCAGGCCTCCCGGTCGACGACCATCGGCAGATCCGGCTGGAACCCCACCGGATCTTTCACGACATATCCGGGTATGAGTGGAAATGTCGTGACCGCTGCCACCGAGGGCAGCCGCCGTACCCGATCCCAGTCGAACTTCGGCTGGTTCGGCAGCACTACCGCGCTGAACGGCAACGTCACCGCCACCAGCCGCTCGACCGCCGACCCACCGCGGCGAGCCCCCGCCACCGCCGCCAGCACGGTCCCGCTCGCGAACGCCACCAGCAGGGCGAGCACCGCCAGCGACCGCCACCGCCGCCGGACCTCCAGCCGCAGCCACAACGCCTGCATCGCCTACTCCGCTCTCAGGACGGCCGTGACCTGGAGCCGGGCGTAACGGCGTCCGGGCCAGGTGGCCAGCAGGTTGGCGGTGAGCAGGGCGACCGGGGCCGTGAGCAGGAGCGCCCAGAGGGCGAGCGGAGGCTGGTAGGCGAGGGGGGTGGTGTCGGCCACCACCCGCCACAGCACGCGGCCGAGGGCGAGCCCCAGGGGGAGGCCGACGAGCACGCCGACCAGGGCGAGGACGGTGGCCTGGACGAGGACGATGAGCCTGGCCTGGGGGCGGGTCATGCCGAGGGCGCGCAGGATCGCGACCTCGTGGGCGCGGCGGCGGACGGCGGTGGCCAGGGCGTGGCCGACCGCGCCCACCGCGAGCAGGGCGAGAAAGGCGGCGAGCAGCAGCGGCAGCACCCGGACCCGCTGGATCAGGCCCAGCTGTTCCGGCGGCGCCGGCACCTCGAAGGCGGCCTGCTCGCCCCCGGGGACGGCGGCCACCGCCGCCGAGAGCCGGGACAGGGCCGCCTCAGGGTCGGTGCCGGGCCTGAGGCCGATCAGGCCGAGGTGGTACTTGAAGGTGCCGAAGAGACGGTCATAGCCCTCCTGGGTGAGGATCCCGCCGTCGTCGTAGCTGTTGTGGGAGCCGGCCGGCACGAAGCCGAGCCCGCTGACCCGGTACGGCAACCGCCCGCGTTCCCCGTCCAGCGGCAGGGTGTCGCCGACGGAGAGGCCCAGCCGCCGGGCGGTGCTGACGCCGAGCAGCACCTGGTCCGGGGCGTCGGGCATGCCGCCGGCCATGATGATCTGCTCGACCGGCCGGGCGCGGGAGCGGAAGCCGTACAGGCTGACCGAGATGTCCCGGCCGGCCTGGGCGACCGCGACCTTGGTCTCGGTGAACGCGACCACGTCCTGGTCCGCCTCGATGGCGGGCACGATCTTGTCCACGGGCGCGTGGGTCTCGCCGTTGAGCCCGAAGAACCCGGTGAGCTGATAGGTCTGGCCGTACCTGGCCGGGTTGGTGGCGGCGTCGCCGACGCCGTTGGAGAAGGTGAAGGCGGCGAGGACGCCGAGCACGCCGGTGATCGCCCCGGCCAGGGCCGGACGGATCGGGACGGCGTGCCGCCCCCGCCCGGGTTCCAGCGCGAAGCGGGTGCCCACCACGACCGGTATCGGCAGCCCGAGGCGGGCCGCGGCGGCGGTGACGGCCGACCGCGACGGCCGCGGCCACGGGCTGCGGTGCAGGGCGAACCAGGTCGTGGCCGCGGCCCCGGCCGCGACCAGGGCGACGGCGGCCAAGCCGCCGAGGAGCAGGACTACCGGGTCGACGGCGAACCCGGGCGTGGGCTCGTAGTACGCGGCGGTGCCGATCGGGAAACCGGGGGAGGCCGCCGCCGCGGCCGCCACGCCCAGGACGGCCCCCGCCCCGGCCGCGGAGGTCGGCCCGAGCGTGGCGAGGGCCACGGTCTGGCGCCGGGTCAGGCCCGTGGCGCGCAGGCTGTCCAGTTCGGTGACGGTGGCGGTGGCGTACCTGGAGACGGCCTGGCCGACCAGCACGATCGCGGCGACGCACCCGGCCAGGGCGAAGGCGAGCAGGGAGGCGGCCTCGAAACCGAGCACCCGGGTGATCTGGCGGTCGTTGTCCTCGCGCCGCCACACGTCGATGTCGGTCCGGCCGGTGGTCTTGACCAGACTCTCCTTGAAGGCGCGGATGGCGCCCGCGCCGCCGTTGAGGCGGACCAGGGCGTTGACGTAGCCCACCGCCGGCTTGCCCAGCAGATTGCCCGGATATTTCGCGAACACGGCGGGGGAGATGACGACGAAGGCGCCCTGGCCCGTGGGGTCGGTGAACCACGGCGAGCGGATCACCCCGACCACGCGCGCTTCGATCCTCGGCCCGGCCGGGGGCTGGTCGCCCACGTTGTAGACCTGGTCGCGCTGCTCGGGCCGCCACAGGGTGAACGCCACCCGGTCGCCCAGCCGCTGCCCCGTCCGCTCCAGGTATCCGGGCGAGACGACCACCTCGTCCAGCCGGGCGGGGTCGAACACCCGGCCCGCCAGCACCACCGGCCGCTCCACCGTGCGGAACACCTCGGCGTCGCCCGGCGGGAAATTCGCATAGACGCCCTCCACCTGAGTCTCCAGCCGGAAGTCGCCCACCACGAAGGTCGCCACCGCCGCCACCTCGGGCAGCGCGCGGATCCTGTCCCAGTCGAACCCCGGCTGGTTGGGCAGCACCACCACGTCGGCGGGCAGCGTGCCGGCCCGCAGCCGGTCATAGGCGCCCGCGCCGCGCCGCGCCCCCGCCACGGCGGCGAGCACGGTCGCGACGGCGAAGGCCACCAGCAGGGCCAGAGCGACCAGCGATCGCCACCGGCGGTGGAGTTCCAGGCGGAACCAGAGTGCGGTCATCCGGGTTCTACTCCGCTCTGCGTGGGAGGCTCACGCCTCAACCCGGCCGTCCCGCATCCGGATGGACCGGGACGCCCCGGCGGCCACTTCGGCCGAGTGGGTCACCATGATGATCGTCTGCCCGTCCTCGTGCAGCCGCCGGAACAGTTCGAGCACCTCGAGACCGCCCTCGCTGTCCAGCGCGCCGGTGGGCTCGTCGGCCAGCAGCAGGCTCGGCTGGTTGACCAGCGCCCTGGCGATGGCCAGCCGCTGCCGCTGCCCGCCGGAGAGCACGGCCGGCACCTGCTGCAGCCGGTCGCCCAGGCCGAGCAGGTCCAGCAGGTCCCTGGCGCGGGCCTCGGCGGCCCGCCGCTTCATGCCGCCGAGCACGCCGGGCAGCACCAGGTTGTCCAGCGCCGAGACCCCGTCGAGCAGGTTGAAGAACTGGAACACGAAGCCGATGTGGTGGCGGCGGAACCGGGCCAGCCAGTCCTCGTCGCGGCCGTCCACCCGCTCCCCGGCCACCTCGACGGTGCCGTCGTCCACGCCGTCCAGACCGGCGATCACGTTCAGCAGGGTGGACTTGCCGCAGCCGGAGGGCCCCATCACCGCCACGAACTCCCCGCTCGCCACGTCGAAGTCCACCCCGCGCAGTGCCCGCACCGGGGCCAGTTCGGCCTCGAAGGTACGCCGTGCCCCCCGGATCCGTACCGCGGGGGCCTGCTCGGCGTCGCCGGGCGGCGGGGTGTCAACGGATAGTTCGGTCGCCATCAGAATTCCTCCGGGAGATGAAAGGCCACGACGGGGGTGGACCGGCCCTTGACGACGCGCTGCCCGAGCGGCTGCCAGGGCCAGGCGGGCAGCTCGGCCGCGGTGTGCGTGCTGGCCGAGACCACGGTGCCGGCCGGCCGCGCCAGGTCCTGCATGCGCTGGGCCAGGTTGACCGTGTCGCCGACCAGCGTGTACTCCACCCGCTCCTCGCTGCCGAGCAGGGCCGCCGCCACCTCGCCGGTGCACAGGCCCACGCCCAGCCGGAACGGGGTGTGCCCGGCCTGCGACCACTCCTCGTTGAGCGCGCGCTGCCGCCGGTGCATCTCCCGGGCGGCCAGCAGGCCGGACCCGGCGTGGCCGGCCCGCGGGTCGGGGGCGCCGAACACGGCCATCACCGCGTCCCCGACGTACTGCATGACCGTGCCGCCCTCGCTGAGGATGGCCGCGTTCATGGCCCGCCGGTGCGCGTTCAGCTGCCCGGCCAGCACGGCCGGGTCGGTGTGCTCGGCGATCGAGGAGTAGCCGCGCACGTCGGACATGAGCACGGTCACGGTGAGCCGCTCGGTCCGGTCCAGGCGGTCGGCCAGCAGCTTGTCGGCCAGCCCGCCGGGCAGCAGCCGGGACAGGCGCTCGCCCTGCTCGTCCCGGCGCAGGATCGCGGTGTGCAGCAGGCGCAGCCGCTTCAGCGCGCCCTGCCGCCCGGCGGAGGCGCCCCGGGCCAGCTTCAGGAACAACTGCTCCACCAGTGCGTTCACCGACTCGGGCGCGGCCCCGGTGGCGGCCGCGATGGCCTTCACCGACCGGCCCTCGGCCACCTGCCGCAGCAGCCGCTCCTCGCTGGGGGTGAGCTCGGAGGAACGCGCGGGAGACAACAGGTCCTGCACGATCTGCGGGTCGATCATGGAGCCCCCGGCGGCCACCTCGCGGATCGCCCGCCCCAGCAGCCGCGCGTCCGCCACCCGGTCCTTCAGCAGGTACGCGTAGCCGTCCGCGCCCTCGGCCAGCAGCTTGACCGCGTAGTCCGGGTCGTCGTACTGGCTGAGCACCACCACACCGGTGCCGGGCAGCCGGCCGCGCACCTCGCGCGCCGCGTCGATGCCCTCGTCCTGGTACGTCGGCGGCATGCGGATATCGGTCACCAGCACCTGGGGCCGTAGCTCCAGGCCCCGCGCGACCAGCTCGTCATAGTCGGCGGCCACGCCGACCACCTCCAGGGCCAGATCCCTGGCGAGCAGCGCGCGGACGCCCTCCCGGACGATCAGATTGTCGTCGGCCAGCAGCACCGTGATGCGATCCACCCTCTGACTGTCCTCCACCACCATGAACCGGGCCAGAGGGTTACCCCTCCCCTTGCGCGGTGGATACCGCCCTGTCCGCGGGCCGCCCCCGCGCCTAGCGTCGGATCCGACCTGAGGAGGCACCCACCATGCTTGTGCGGTCACACGCCACGTCCCTGTCCTGGATTCCGTCCGAGGCGGTCAAGGGTTACACCAGAACGATGTTCGAGGCCGGAATCTCCCACTACGACGACCCGCCCCCGGACAAGATCGAGGACCTGGAGGCGCTCCGCCGGGCCGACCGGTTCCGGTTCGCCAACCGCCTGTCCGTCTGGGCCGAGTTCGAGAACGGCCAGGCGGTCGCGTACGGCGCCGAGGGCGGCGGCGTGATGGGCGCCACCACGGTCCGGGTCGGCCCGCTCGGCGCCACCTTCGCCGCCGTCGGCCTGCCCGACCTGCGCCCGGAGCCCCAGCTCGGGGACGGCTGGATCAGGTTCACCCAGTCGGCCGGCGGCCGTACCGCGCTGCCCTTCCCGCGCACCTCCGGCACCGCGCCCTTCGCCCGCTGGCAGTCCCCCCTGGTGTGGACCACGCTGGCCATCACCCTGCACGCCGACGGCCGCACCGAGCGCACCCTCTCGGGGGCCAGCCCGTTCCCCCGGCACTGGGTCTACGACGCCGAGGAGGTGCTCGCGCTGAAGGCCGGGATCACCGACTTCAAGGCGTGGGCGGCGCAGACCGCCACCCCGTGGGGCGCCGAGGACTCCCCGGTGGTGGTCACCGCCGCGGAGACCGCGCTGGAGCGGGAGCTGTCCCGGCTGATCATGCGCGGCGGCCGCAAGCCCCTGGTGCGCGAGCTGGCCAGCGGCCAGACCCTGGTCCGCCAGGGCGAGCCCGGCTCCTCCCTGTTCCTGCTCCTGGACGGCGTGCTCACCGTGGACGTGGACGGCCGCACCCTGGGCGAGCTCGGCCCGGGCGTGGTGCTCGGCGAGCGCGCGGTGCTGGAGACCGGCCACCGCACCGCCACCCTCACCGCGCTCACCCCGGTCCGGGTGGCCGAGGCCACCGCCGACGCCATCGACCGGGCCGCACTGCAACACCTCGCCGAGGGGCACCGCCGAGAGGAGCACCAGTGAGGCTCCTGCCGCTCGGCGTACGCGGCTCCACCCCCGCGCCCGGCCCCGAGTACGTCCGCTACGGCGGGCACACCAGCTGCATCGCGGTGCTGCCCGCCGACTCGGACCGTCCGGTGCTGCTGCTGGACGCGGGCACCGGCATCCGCGACCTGGGCAGCGCGCCGTTCACCGGCCCGATCCTCCTGTCCCACCTGCACTGGGACCACGTGCAGGGCCTGCCGTTCAGCCGCGCCGTGGACCACCCGGAGTCCCGGGTCGAACTGATCATCCCGGGCCCCGACCCGCTGGCCACCCTGACCCGCGCGATGTCCCCGCCGCACTTCCCCATCGACCCCGGCGGCCTGCAGGGCGACTGGACCTTCTGCGGCACCGCCCCGGTCCGCGAACTGGCCGGCCTGACCGTACGGCAGGCGGAGGTCGTCCACAAGGGCGGCGTCACCGTCGGCACCCGCCTGGAGGCCGACGGCGTCGCGGTGGTCTACCTGCCCGACCACGCCCCCCAGCTCGGCTCCGCCGCCGCCGAGGAACTGGCCGCGGGGGCCGACCTGCTCGTCCACGACGGCCAGTTCCGCCCCGAGGAGCAGGCCCTGGCCGACGCCTACGGGCACGCCACGATCACCGACGCCCTGGCCTTCGCCCGCCGCTGCGGGGTGGGCCGGCTGCTGCTCACCCACCACGCGCCGACCCGCACCGACGAGCAGCTGGACGCCATGACCAAGGAGTGGCCCGAGGTGGAGTTCGCCCGCCAGGGGCAGCTGGTCACGGTTTGTGACCGGTCTCCGTCTCGTACGCGGTGAGCTGCTGTTCCAGCGCCTTCATCAGCTCGAAGACCTGCGTGGGAGGAATCCTGATCCGGCTGACGATCCGGGTGGGCACGCTCAGGTACTGCTCGCCCGAGGACGGGTCGTCGGCCAGCCCCGGCGGCCGGGTGATCACCGCGAAGTCCAGGACGAACCCATCCTGGGTATGCCAGACGGAAGCGAAGTTCGCGTACTGCCCGGCTTCCACCTCGGCCGAGATGCTCACCTCAAGGCGGCTCTCCCGCTCCTGGTTCACTCGGATCCCTTCGAGATCGGCTTTCGAGAGTCACTTGAGAATCGAGGGGAGCGGCTGCCCGCCCCGCTCGGCGAGCATGTCCTTCATCAGCTTGATCTCGGCGCTCTGGCCGTCCACGATGTGCTGGGCCATGGTCCGCACCTCGGCGCGGTTGGTGAGCTTGAGCAGGCCCTTGGCCATGTCCACGCCGCCCTCGTGATGGCGGATCATCAGCTGGAGGAAGAGCACGGCCGAGTCGTTGCCCTTGGCCGCGCGCAGCCGGCTCATCTCCTCCTGGCTCGCCATCCCGGGCATCGTGCCCGGCGTGCCGCTGTGCCCGTGGCCGGACATCCAGGTCATCACCGGCTGGGTGGAGGACTGGTCCAGACCCCACTGGTCCAGCCAGCCCATGAAAATTCCACGCTGGGTGCTCTGTGTGTTGATGATGTCGTACGCCAGCCTGCGGACGTCCTCGTCGGTGCTCTCGTCCCTGGCGATGAAGGACATGTCCACCGCCTGGGCGTGGTGCACGCCCATGTCACGGGAGAAACCCGCTTCGGGGGAGAGGTCGCCGGGCGTGCCCGAGCGCATGACGGTCGCCACGATCAGGCCCACCGCGGCCAACACGGCGAGGCCCCCGAGGAGGGGAAGCAAGCGGGAACGAGGGCTGTTCATCACTCTCAGGTTACTTGTGCGGGAGGATCGGTGCGGCAATCGCCCATAGATACCCACTATTCTCCATAGCCATATGTGATCGCGTGATGGAGGGTCGATGACCAAGGAGAAGGCGCAGGCGCGGCGCGAGCACCTGGCGAGGATGCGAGCCGAGCAGAAGCGCAAGGAACGGCGCATGGCCTTCGTCATGTGGGGTATAGGCGGCCTGGTCATCGCCCTGCTGGTCGGCTCGGTGGGCTTCTACATCGTGAAGCAGGAGATGGACCGCTCGGAGGTGGAGAAGAAGGCCGAGGCGGCGGAGGCCGCGATGCTGCCCAAGGTCAAGAACTTCGAGTACAAGGGTTCCCAGCACACCAGCATCAAGGTCAACTACACCGAGAACCCGCCGGTCGGCGGTGAGCACAACCCGGCCTGGCAGAACTGCGGCGTCTACGACGAGCCGATCAACAATGAGACCGGCGTGCACTCGATGGAGCACGGCGCCGTCTGGATCACCTACCAGCCGGACCTGCCGACCGCCGAGGTGGACAAGCTGCGCAACCTCGCGGCCACCGACTACATGTTGCTCAGCCCCTACCCCGGGTTGCCCTCCAAGATCGTGGCCTCCAGCTGGAACCACCAGCTCACGGTGGACTCGGCGGACTCGCCCGACCTGTCGGCCTTCATCCGCAAGTTCAAGCAGGGCCCGGACACCCCCGAGCGCGGCGCCACCTGCAGCGGCGGCGTCTCCGAGGTCGCCTCGCAGGCCGTGATCCCGACCACCACCCCGTCGGCGGCGCCGACGAGCACCGCGGGCACCGACGCCCCGATCCCGATGGCGTCCCCGAGCCCCGCCGCTAGCTGAGCAGTCCCATCAGGGGCACCCACTCCATCCCGTGCGCCTCGGCCACGGGACGGTTGGTGAGGTGCCCCTGATACGTGTTCAGGCCCTTCGCCAGCGCCGGGTCGGCGCCCAGGGCGGCCCGCCAGCCCCGGTCGGCGATGGCCAGCGCGTACGGCACGGTGACGTTGGTCAGCGCGTAGGTGGAGGTGTGCGGGACGGCGCCCGGCATGTTGGCCACGCAGTAGAAGATCGAGTCGTGCACCCGGTAGACGGGGTCGTCGTGGGTGGTCGGCCGGGAGTCCTCGAAGCAGCCGCCCTGGTCGATGGAGATGTCCACCAGCACCGAGCCCCGCTTCATCCGGCTCACCAGCTCGCCGCTGACCAGCTTGGGGGCCTTCGCCCCGGCCACCAGCACCGCCCCGATCACCAGGTCCGCCTCCAGTACCGCCTTCTCCACCTCGTACGCGTTGGACGCCACCGTGGTGCAGTGCCCCCGGTAGACCGCGTCGGCCTGGCGGAGCCGGTCCATGTTCCGGTCCAGCAGCACCACCTGGGCCTGCATGCCGAGCGCGATGGCGGCGGCGTTCATCCCGGACACCCCGGCGCCGATCACCACCACCCTGGCCGCGTACACGCCCGGCACGCCGCCCATCAGCACGCCCCTGCCGTCCCCCTGCCGCATCAGGTGGTAGGCCCCCACCTGCGGGGCCAGCCGCCCGGCCACCTCCGACATGGGGGCCAGCAGCGGCAGCGCGCCGGAGGCGGTCTGCACGGTCTCGTACGCGATGCCGGTCACCCCGGCCTCCAGCATGGCCCGGGTGCACGCCTCCGAGGCCGCCAGGTGCAGGTAGGTGAAGAGCACCTGGTTCTTCCGCATGCGCCGGTACTCGGCGGGGACCGGCTCCTTGACCTTGAGAATCAGCTCGCCCTCGGCCCAGACGTCCTCGGCGCGGTCCACGACGGTGGCGCCGGCGGCGGCGAAGTCCGCGTCCGGAATGGCGGAGCCGGCGCCCGCGTCGCGCTCGACGAGCACCTGGTGGCCGTGGCGCACCAGCTCATGGGCGCCGGCGGGGGTGAGCGCGACCCGGAACTCGTTGTTCTTGATCTCGCGTGGAACTCCAACTTTCATAAGGATGCTCTACCCGTCACCTGACGGGCAGTCTGACAGCGGTTGGGGTCGCTTGGCGACAGACTGTCATCTGATTACCGTGCGTTGACAGAGCTCGATAGGCTCTTCGCGCGATGGTAGGGATCGAGGTCGGAATGCAGAACACGCCGGGGGCCACCGAGCCCGGCGTCCAGCCGGAGGCTGCCCCGGGGCCGCCGCAGGCGACCAAGCGCACGACGGTCACGCTGACCGTCGCGCTGGTGCTGGTGGTGGTGATGACCGGGGTGCTGGGCACCGTGGCCGTGTTGATGACCCGAAATCAGGACGCGCCGCCGCTCACCACCACGTCGCTGAAACGGCTGGCCACCCCGATCCACTTCGCGCCGGTGGTCGGCGTGGGCACGGCGCCCTGCGCCAGCCCGGAGGCGGTGCCGGACGACGCCGGCGCCAAGTGCTACCAGCTGGCCGCCGGGGTCACGGTGGCCGTGGTGCAGAAGATCGAGTCGGTGGCCGAGACGGACGGCACGTTCGGGGTGCGGGTGGTGCTCGCTCCGGCCAGCCGGGAGCCGATCGCCGACCTGACCCAGGAGGTGGTCAACCAGCAGTTGGCCATCGTGGTCGGGGACAAGGTGGTGGCCGCGCCCCGGGTGGCCCAGGAGATCACCCAGGACAGCCTGCTCATCGCCGGGTTCACCAAGCCCGAGGCGGACGCCCTGCTGGCCCGCCTGAACGGCACCGGAGCGACGACCGGGGACCAGGCGCCCCCGGCCGTGACCCCGCCCGCCGACACTCCGCCCGCCGACACCTCGGGCGGTCAGCCGATCGTGCCCGATCCGGCCAGCCAGCAACCACAGCAGCAGCCCGGCACCGGGACCCCGCCGACCGGCCAGCAGCAGAGCCAGGGCGTGTCGCAGCCTGCCGGTGGAAGCGGCCCGATCAAGTACGCCAGCTGCGCCGAGGCCATCGCCGCCGGTCAGGGGCCGTACTTCAAGGGCGTCCACCAGGAGTACAACTGGTACGTCGACCGCGACAACGACGGCGTCGCCTGCGACCGCGACGAGCTCTAAACCGGCGCCAGCGCGATGTCGTCCGGGCGGATGGGCACCCGGGATAGCGACAGCCCCGTCGCCGCCCGGACCGCCGCCGCGATGGCCGGGGTCGAGGAGAGCGTGGGCGGCTCCCCGGCCCCGCGCAGCCCGTACGGCGCGTGCGGGTCCGGGTTCTCCAGGATGGACAGCTTCATGGGCGGCATGTCGAGGATGGTGGGGATCAGGTAGTCGGTGAACGACGGGTTGAGCACCTTCCCGTCCCTGATCTGGATCTCCTCCATCAGCGCCAGGCCCAGCCCCTGCGCGCTGCCGCCGTGGATCTGCCCCTCCAGTGCCAGCGGGTTGAGGATGCGCCCCACGTCCTGCACCGCGGCCAGCTCCACCACCTTGACCAGCCCGAGCTCCACGTCCACGTCCACCACCGCGCGGTGCACGCAGAGCGCCAGCTGGGTGTGCGAGTCGCCCTGCCCGGTCACCGGGTCCATCGGGAAGGTGGGGCGGTGCCGGTACTCCCTGGTCTCCTCCACCGGCCCCGCCGCCAGCACCTCGGTCAGCGTCGCGCCGCCCGCGGTGAGCTCCGCCAGCCGCGCCCTCACCGCCTCGCAGGCCGCCTTCACCGCGCCCCCGGTCACGTACGACTGCCGTGACGCCGACGACGACCCGGCCGAACCGACCGAGGTGTCGGCGGGCACGATGGTCACCCGGTCGATGCCCAGCTCGGTCCTGGCGATCTGGGTCTTCACCATGATCAGGCCCTGGCCCACCTCGGCGGCGGCCGTGTGCACCAGCACGTGCGGCTCCCCGCCGAGCAGTTCCACCCGCACCCGTGCGGTGGAGTAGTCGTCGAAACCCTCGGAGAAGCAGATGTTCTTGATCCCCACGCCGTAGCCGACGCCCCGCCGCACCCCTTCGCCGTGGGTGGTCTGCGCCACCCCGCCCGGCAGTTCCCGCAGGTCGGCGCCGCCGGGTCCGGGCAGCGGCATGGCGGCCAGCTCGCGGAGCATGTCGGCCAGCGGCGCCGGGCTGTCCACCAGCTGGCCGGTGGCCAGCCGGGAGCCCTGGGAGACCGCGTTCCGCACCCGGATCTCCACCGGCGACAGGCCGCACGCCTCGGCCAGCCGGTCCATCTGCGACTCGTAGGCGAAACAGGCCTGCACCGCGCCGAACCCGCGCATCGCCCCGCAGGGCGGGTTGTTGGTGTAGGTGCCGTAGGCGTCGATCCAGATGTTCGGCACCTCGTACGGGCCCACCCCGAGGGAGGCGGCGTTGCCGACCACGGCGGGGGAGGAGGAGGTGTAGGCGCCGCCGTCCAGCACGATCTCCGCCCTGACGTAGACCAGGCGGCCGTCGGCGGTGGCGCCGTGCTCGTACCGCATCCAGGCGGGGTGGCGGTGCACGTGGCCGAAGAAGGACTCCTCCCGGCCGTACACGATCTTGACCGGCCGGCCGGTGCGCAGCGCCAGCATCGAGGCGTGGATCTGCATCGACAGGTCCTCGCGGGCGCCGAACGCGCCGCCCACCCCGGCCAGGGTGAGCCGGACCAGCTCCTTGGGCAGGCCCAGGCAGGGCGCCACCTGGTCCTGGTCGACGTGCAGCCACTGGGTGGCGATGTACAGGTCCACGCCGCCGTCCTCGGCCGGGACCGCCAGGCCGGACTCCGGGCCGAGGAACGCCTGGTCCTGCATGCCGACCTCGTACTCGCCGGTCACCACGACGTCGGCGGTGAACTCCGAGCCGACCCGGACCGGCTGGTGGCGCACGAGCGTGCCGTGCGGGTTGACCGGCGGGCAGTCAGGGTCGAAGGCGGCGCGGCGGGGGTCGGTGACGGCCTCGCGCGGCTCGTACTCCACCACGATGGCGTCGGCGGCGCGGCGGGCGGTCTCCGGGTGGTCGGCCGCCACCAGGGCCACCGGCTCGCCCTGGTAGCGCACCTGGTCGATGGCGAGCACCGGCTGGTCCTTGTGCTCCAGGCCGTAGAACTTCTCGCCCGGCACGTCCTCGTGGGTGAGCACGGCGAACACTCCGGGCATGGCCAGCGCGGGGCCGACGTCGATCGACCTGATCCAGGCGGACGGGTGCGGGCTGCGCAGGGTGGCGCCCCAGAGCATGCCGTCCAGCCACAGGTCCGAGGAGTAGGCGAACTCGCCGGTCACCTTCAGCGTCCCGTCGGGGCGGAGCACGCTGGCGCCGACGCCCTGGCTGTGCCTGGTGACAGTGTCCATGGAGTGAGTAGATCAGCCCTGCTCAGGCCGGGCCTAGTGACGCTCGCCATGAAAGGCGGGACCGGCCGGTGCGGCGCCCTTGTAGGTTCATCCAAACGGGCAAATAGTCTGTGTGCTGTGCTGATACGTGATCTGCTCGCCATGGGCGATCTGCGGCTCATCCCGCTGGCCGGGGAGACCGACGTGGAGATCACCGGCGTGCTCGTCACCGACCTGCCCGACCCCGGCCGGTACCTGTCCGGCGGCGAGCTGGTGCTGACCGGCCTGATGTGGCGGCAGGACCCGGCCGACTCCGACCGGTTCGTGGGTGTGCTGGCCAGGGCCGGGGTGGCCGCGCTGGCCGTCGGCGACGCCGTGTACGGGCACGTGCCGCAGGACGTGGTGGCCGCCTGCCTGGCCCACGGCCTGCCGCTGCTCGAGGTCCCGATCGAGGTCTCCTTCGGCGCGGTCACCGAGGCCGTCACCCGCCGCCTGGCCGGGCTCCAGGCCGGCGACCTGCGCCGCGCCCTCGGCCGGCACCGCCGGATCGTGGCGGCCGTGGCCGAGGGGGCCGGGCTGACCGAGCTCTGCGCGCTGATGTCGGCCGAGCTCGGCGTCTCCGGCGCGGTCATCTCCGCCGCCGGCACGGTGATCGCCGGTGCCGTGCCGCCCGCGGACGCGGCCCGGCTGGCCGCGGAGTTCCTCGGCGCGGTACGGCTGCCGGTCACCACCCAGGGCCCGTACACGATCTTCGCGGTGGACCGGGCGCACCGGGCGGCCGGGTGGGCGCTGGTCTGCGGCGGCGAGCTGGACCCCGACATCGGCTTCGAGCTGGCCTCCTGCGTGGCGCTGGAGCGGACCAGGATGGAAGGGGGCCGCCGGGTCGAGCGTCGGCTGGCGGAACAATTGATCGCGCTCGCCTGTGCCGGGACGGCCGATCTGTCGGAGCTCTCGGCCCGGCTGCGCACCTGCGGGATCGACGTGGCGGAGCCGTACGCGGTGGTCTCGGCGACGGTGGCCCGCCCGGGGGCGGCCGACGGCCCCGACCCGGCCGCGCTGGGCGGGCAGGTGGTGGAGGAACTGCTGGACCGGCGGGTGGTGGCCGCCCCCGGCGCGGACGGCGCGGTGGCGCTGGTCCCGCTCGGGTCCGGTACGGCGGACGGGCTGGCCGCGGCGCTGGGCGAGCGGGTCGTCCCGCTGGCCGCCGGGCTGCCCGGCGTGCGGCTGGCGGTGGGGGTCAGCGCCGCGCTGACCGGGCCCACCGCGATCCGGGGCGGGGTGGAGGAGGCCGGGCACGCGCGGCGGATGGCCGAGGCGCGTGGCGGGGGTGTGGTCAGCAGCGCGGAGATCTATACGCACGCGCTGTTGCTGGCCACCGTTCCGGACGACGTGCGGCGGTCGTTCGCCGGGCGGCTGCTGGCGCCGATCTTCGACTATGACAGGAAACATCAGGCGGAGCTGGTCAGGACCCTGGATACATTCCTTGACTGCGCCGGCTCCTGGCACGCGTGCGCGGAGCGTTTGCACGTGCATGTGAACACCGTGCGATATCGAATTCGGCGAGTTGAGGAATTGACGGGAAAAGATCTTTCCGTGATGCCGGATAGGGTGGATCTTTATCTCGCACTTCGGGCGTCCTGAATTCGAATTCCGAGAAAAGGTCACCTTCGGTATTCGATCAGTGACAAGATGTTTCCTGACAGTGAGGGGCTGGGCTCCTGACAACAGTCAAACGGCGCTCTCTGGAATCTTCCAGAGAGCGCCGTCACAATAGAGCCGACTGCCTTGTCAAACTTGTCCGAAAGGGGGGTGGCCGCCGAGTGAATCCTCTTGGCGAGAGAAGTAGCGGCCCGGCCCCTGCCGGAGCCCGGGTTCAGGTCGGCCACCGGCCGCCGCGCTCTAGGCGGCCAACGGTCAACCACAACCCCGGGTATGGTCCCTTGTTCCTGACGCTGTCGTCGGTTCTACTGTCCGATGCTGGACGGTTGCGTACCCCCTGGAGGAGGCCCGCGGACATCCCTTGTAGCTCCCAACCACCCTCGTAGGGGCTTGTGAACGGCCCTTGAGGGGTCAGGTCATGCCGTCTCCGTGGTCTGACCGTGTAACGAATCAGCAGCAGAAGATGTACGCGTACTTGGCGTAGGGAGACGGAGCGGCACTCGCGGTCGTAGCATTCGATGTGGCAGCCAGGACGGCTGTGATCGTTACAGCTAAGACTGAGACGGCGATGCGGCGAATCATGGGGGGTTCTCCCGTCGGTGTTTGGTTGTGGGGCCTACATCTTCTCAAGGGGTGCATGTGACCAGTCAAGATTTGGTCGGTCAGCGGATAAAAACAATCCGCCGCCAACGCGGTCTCTCCCAGGCCCAGCTTGCCCATCCCGAATTGTCAGACTCATACGTCTCACTCATCGAGAGTGGTAAGCGTACGCCAACTCCGGCCGTTCTGGAGCTGCTTGCGCAGAAGCTAGACTGTTCGTTGACCTATCTTGTCAACGGCGTCACGGCCGAGCAGATGGAAGAACTCGACCTCGGGCTGCGTTTCGCGCGAATGGCGCTGGAGAACGGCGAGGTCGCCGAAGCGCGGCGTCGCTACCGCGAGTTGATGGAGGACAAGAGCATCCTCGGGCTCAACTCGCTCCGGGAGGACGCCCAGTTCGGTTACGCGCGTGCGGTAGAGGCGTGCGGTGACCTCGACGAGGCGATCCGGGTGCTGAACTCGCTGATGGAATCCGGCGGGGAGTCCCAGACCCCGTCCCGCCGGGTAGCCATCGCGATCGCGCTCTGCCGGTGCTACCGGGAGCGTGGCGACTACCAGGACGGCGTGCGGGTCGGCGAGAGTCTGCTCAGCGAGACCGCCCGGTCGAACTGGAACGACGATCTGATCGAGCTCGGCTCGACCCTGCTTTCGGTCTACATCATGCGCGGCGATCTGCTGCGGGCCCGGCAGTTCGCCGCCGAGCTGCTGTCGGCCGCCGAGACCCTCGGCACCCCCCGCTCGATCGTCGCCGCCTGCTGGAACGCCGCCATCGCCGCCGAGCACGTCGGATTCGGGGAGGAGGCCATGTCGCTGATCGAGCGCGCATTAGCCATCCAGTCCGAGACCGGCGGCCCGCGCAACCTGGCCCGGCTCCGTGGCGCCTATGTCAAGCTGCTGCTCCAGGTGCGCCCTGACGAGGCCGCGGTGGCTCGTGATCTGGCGCTGCGCGCGCTGGGGGAGCTCAAGGAGTCCTCTTCCAGCGTGGTCGACGTCATCTACTGCTCGATCTACCTGGCCCAGGCCGAGCTGGCCCTGGGCGACCTGGACACCGCGCTCGGTTACGCGCAACAGGCGATGGACCTGATCGGCGACAACAACCCGCACCTGCATTCCGAGGTGCATCTGCTGCTCGGCCAGATCTACTTCATGCAGCGCAGGGACGAGGCGTGCAGCACCGAGTTGTCGGTGGCCGGGGAGTCGCTCAAGCACCTGTCGGCGACTCGCAAGGTGGCCGAGAGCTGGCAGCACGCCGCCGACACCATGGCCCAGCTGGGTGACCACGACGCCAGTGTGGACGCCTACCAGCGGGCCCTGGCCTGCGTGGGGTTGTGACGGGACGGGTGATCATGCGGGCGCGGTAGGGACCGGCCGCGCGCGTCGGTAGCCTGGGGACCGCCATGAAGAGAACCCCTGTCGTCGTCGCGCTGGTCATCCTGGCCTTCCTGCTGTCAGGAACGGCTCCCGCGCTCGCGCACACCTCGCTGCGGAGCAGCCATCCCGCACGCGGTGCAGAGGTGGACGGCCTGCGCAAGGTCACCCTGGAGTTCACCGAGTCGGTGCGCTTCCCCGTCGTGATCGTCACCGGCCCGGACGGGTTGCGGTACGAGAACGGCAAGCCCCGCGTGGAGGGGCCGAAGGTGCTCCAGGACCTCGGGCCCCAGCTCCCCGCCGGGGCCTACACGGTCGCGTTCCGCGTGGTGGCCAGGGACGGGCACCCGCTGGAGGGGGAGATCCCGTTCCGGGTGACCCCGCCGCCGGCGGCCACACCCGCGGTCTCGCCGGTGGCCGCCGAGCCGGCACCGGATCCGACACCCGAGGCGACACCCGAGGCGCCCGCCACATCGGCGGCCCCCGAGGCTCCAGGGGCCCCCTCGGTCCCGGAGGCGCGGCCGTCACCGGCTTCGGCGTCGGAGGGCGGCCAGGTCCCCCCATGGGTCTGGGTGGTGGTGTTCGGGATCGCCGGCATCGGCATCGGCATGGCGTTCAGTCTGCGGAAGAAGCCCTGATGTTCGCCCCAAATCTTGAAATATCGCAAAATATGGGCGTCTGGGCGGTAGCCGTACGCTCCGGAGGCCGGGTGTGAACAGAACCGTGAGGCTCGCGGTGGCGGGCGTGTGCGCGGCCGCCGTGGCATTGGTCATCGGAATGGTGGCCGGGGGCGCGGCTACGCCGAGGGTGATCCCCGGCCTGCCCGACGAGGGCACGCTGACCCGGTGGATGGTCCCGCTCTCCAAACTCTCCATGGACGCGGCCGGCGTGGTCACCATCGGCCTGCTGCTGATGGCCGCGGCCATGCTCCCCAGCGACAAGGGCCTGCTCGGCAAGTCCGGCCTGGAGTACGTCAAGGCCGCCTCCTGGGCGGCGCTGGCCTGGGCGGTGGCGGCCGCCTCCACCCTGGTCTTCGGGCTCTCCCAGTCGATGGGCCAGCCGATCGGGACGATTCTCGGCGGCAACGAGCTGACCAGCTACGCCAGTCAGACCCCGCAGGGCATCGCGCTCACCCTGGTGGTGCTCTTCGCGGTCTCCATCGCGCTCTTCGCGCGCGGCGCGATCACCGTCGGCGCGGCCGGCGGACTGCTGGTGCTCGCGCTGGTCACGCTCTTGCCTCCGGCGCTGACCGGGCACTCCTCGTCCTCGCCCAACCACGGCCTGGCCACCACCTCGGTGGCCTTCCACCTGCTCTTCCTGGCGCTGTGGGTGGGCGGCCTGGGGCTGCTCTGCGTGCACGCCATCCGGTCGGCGGAGAAGCTGCCGGTCGCCGCAGAGCGGTTCTCCCGGATGGCGATGTGGTGCTTCGTGGGGGTGGGCCTGTCCGGCCTGGCCAGCGTGGCGGCCCGGCTGGAGTCCGTGACGGCGCTGTTCACCTCCGCGTACGGGCTGCTGCTGGTGGCCAAGCTGGTCGCCTTCGGCGTGCTGGGCGTGATCGGCTGGTGGCACCGGGGGCGCACGCTGCCGGCGCTCTCGGCCGGGCGGTCCGGGGCGTTCCTGCGGCTGGCGCTGGGCGAGACCCTGCTGATGGCGGCCACCGTCGGGGTGGCGGTGGCGCTGGCCCAGACCGCACCGCCGCCGGTGGACGTGCCCACCGACCGCGCCTTCGACCTGCTCGGCTACCTGATGCCGCCGCCCGTCTCGGTGGGCAACCTGCTCACTCTGTGGTGGTTCGACCTGTTCTTCGCGGTGCTCGCCGCCCTGCTCGGCGGTCTGTACGCGGCCGGCCTGGTCCGGCTCTCCCGCCGCGGCGACCGGTGGCCGGTGGGCCGGAGCATCGCCTGGTTCCTCGGGGTCGCCATCCTGGTGCTGGCCACCCAGAGCGGGGTGGCCAGGTACGCGCCGGTGCTGTTCAGCGTGCACATGGCCGAGCACATGGTGCTCTCCATGCTGGTGCCGATCTTCCTGGTGCTGGGCGCGCCGGTCACGCTGGCGCTGCGCGCGCTCAAACCGGCCGCGCGCCGGGGTGACCGGGGGCCGCGTGAGTGGCTGACGGTGATCCTGCACAGCCGGGTGCTCAGGTTCGTCGGCCATCCCGCCATCGCCACCGCGCTCTTCGTGGTCTCCACCTACGCGCTGTACTTCACGCCGCTGTTCGCCTCGGCGATGGAGGAGCACCTGGGCCACATCGCGATGACCGTGCACTTCCTGCTCAGCGGCTGCCTGTACTTCTGGGTGATCATCGGCGTCGACCCGGCGCCGCACAAGCTCCCGTACGTGGGACGCCTGCTGCTGCTCTTCGTCACCATGCCGTTCCACGCGTTCTTCGGGCTGGCCCTGATGAGCATGGGCACGGTGCTCGCCTCGGACTGGTACGACCAGCTCGGCCGCACCTGGGGGGACACCGCGGTGGGCGACCAGCAGACCGGCGGCGCGATCGCCTGGGCGTTCGGGGAGATCCCGGTGCTGATCGTGCTGATCGCGCTGAGCGTGCAGTGGTGGCGGGACGACGAGCGCAAGGCGCGCCGGGCCGACCGGCGGGCCGACGCGGCCGCGGCCCGCACGGGCGGGACAGGCGACGCCGAACTCGACTCCTACAACACCTACCTGAGCAAACTGAACAAGCGGGCCGCGGGGAAGGCCGACTAGGGCAGCGTGAGGATCTCGTGCCCGGTCTCGGTGACCAGCACGGTGTGTTCGAACTGGGCGGTGCGCTTGCCGTCCTTGGTGACGGCGGTCCAGCGGTCCGGCCAGATCTCGTAGTCGATGGTGCCCAGGGTGAGCATCGGCTCGATGGTGAAGGTCATGCCGGGCACCATGGTCACCGTCAGCGACGGGTCCTCGTAGTGCGGCACGATCAGCCCGGAGTGGAACGTGCGCCCGATGCCGTGCCCGGTGAAGTCGCGGACCACGCCGTAGCCGAAGCGTTTCGCGTACGCCTCGATGACGCGGCCGACGATGTTGAGCTGGCGGCCGGGGGCGACCGCCTTGATCGCCCGGTTGGTGGCCTCCCTGGTGCGCTCCACCAGTAGCCGGGACTCCTCGTCCACCTCGCCGACCAGGTAGGTGGCGTCGGTGTCGCCGTGCACCCCGCCGAGGTAGGCGGTGATGTCCACGTTGACGATGTCGCCCTCGTTCAGCACCGTGTCGTCGGGGATGCCGTGGCAGATGACCTCGTTGATGGAGGTGCAGAGCGACTTGGGGTAGCCCCGGTAGCCCAGGGTGGACGGGTAGGCGCCGTGGTCGCACAGGAACTCGTGGCCGATGCGGTCGAGCTCGTCGGTGGTGACGCCGGGAGCCACGTGCCGGCCCACCTCGGCCAGGGCCTGGGCGGCGAGCCGGCCGGCCACCCGCATCAGCTCGATGGTCTCGGGGGTCTGCACGTGCGAGTCGCTGTTGCGCCGGGGCTCCGCTTTGCCCACGTACTCAGGGCGTTCGATGTGGGCGGGGACCTTCCGGGTGGGCGAGAGTCGCCCGGGGCGCAGCAGCGTCGTCATGTGGCAAGTCTAGTTGCGCGCGCACGGGGCAGGATGAGGGGCGTGACCGAGCAATGGTGGTTCTGCCTGAAGCACATGCGCGTCGAGCCCGACAAGGGCTGCCCCAACAAGGACCGGATGGGTCCCTACCCGACGGAGGCCGAGGCGGCGGCGGCGCTGCAGACCGCGGCGGCCAGGAACAAGGCCTGGCAGGCCCAGGACGAGGACGACGACTGACCATTGACCGGAATGGTCAAGCTGGGGCGATGCGGGAGGATCGGCTGAGCGGTGTCGATGAACGGGCCCGGGCATTCTCCGAGAGCGAGCGGCGGGTGGCCGAGTTCCTGGCCGCCGAGGGCCACCAGGTGGTGGCGGTGGCCGACCAGGTGCCCACCCCCTGCGGCCGCATCGGGCACCGGCCGGACGCGCTGGTCGACGGGGTGGCCACCGACTTCGTGGTGCTCGGCCAGGGCGGCACCAGCGCCGCCGTGGCGATGGCCCTCAGCCGCGCCGCCCGCCACGCCGACCAGGCCGTGGTGGACGCCAGGGGCAGCGGGCTGACGGCGGCGGCCGCTCAGGACGGGGTGCGCCGCTTCCAGGCCGTCGCGCACAGCCGCCGCCTCGCCGCCTGGCGGCTGATCGGGGACGCGTACGACATCCGCGCCTGACCCTGGTCACCGGGTCAGGTCCGGGGCCCGCTCCGCGGCGCGTCTCGCGACCAGCTTTCCGATGGTCAGCACGCCGATGCCGGTCCAGACCACGTTCAGGATCGCGGACGGCCAGGCCTGGTGGTAACCGCTGTTGACGGCCAGGGCGAGCGCGCCGGTCATGTTGATGGCCTGGTAGGCGAGCCCGTTGGCGGTCAGCTTCGCGGCGGAGACCAGGCCGTACCCGATCAGCAGCACGACCGCCCCGATGGTGCCAATAATGGTGATGAAGGTAGACATTTCACCTAATGGTGTTGGATGTTCGATTGAAGTACAAGTGAAGAAAACTTAAGGTCAGCGTAAGCTCTACTTTATGGAAATCGACCCGCGGCGGCTGCGCATCCTGCACGAGGTGGCCCGCAGGGGTGGCGTGATGAAAGCGGCGGAAGCCCTGCATCTCACCCCGTCCGCCGTCTCCCAGCAGCTCGCCCAGCTGGAACGGGAGGTCGGCATCGCGCTTGTGGACCGCTCCCAGCGCCGCATCTCGGTCACCCCGGCGGGCCGGGTGCTCTCAGCGTACGGCGAGCGCATCGAGGAGCAGCTCGCCGAGGCCAGGAACGAGCTCAACCGCTTCACCGAGCGCATCGCCGGGCCGGTCACCGTGGCGGCCTTCCCGACCGTCATCCGTCACCTGCTGGTGCCCGCGCTGGGGATGCTGGCCGAGCGGCACCCGCTCATCACCCCAGTCATCCACGAGATCTACGGGGCGCCCGCGATCCAGGAGCTCCGGCTGGGCGGGGTGGACCTGGTGGTCACCGAGCGGGACATGAGCCAGCCCGCCCCCGCGCTGCCGTCCATGTCCCGGCACCGGCTCTACGACGACGAGTACCGCATCGTGGTCCCGCCCGGCGGGCCGGTCCCCGCCGACGTGGGCGAGCTGGCCGACCTGCCGTGGGTGGCCGGGCTGCCCTCCGGGGCGTGCGGCCAGGCCCTGGACCGCCTCGCCCAGCTGCACGGTTTCACCCCCCGCCGGATGCATGTGCTCTCGGAGTTCCCGCCCATGCTGGCCCTGGTCTCGGCCGGGTACGGCGTGGCCATCGTCCCCCACCTGGCGCTGCTGGACGCCCCGGCCGACCACGTGGTGCTCACCGACATCCACGGCGTCGGCTCCCGCCGCATCGAGGCCCTCACCCGGATCAGCAAGACCCGCTCCGGCGCCCCCGACCCCGTGCAGGCGGTTGTCCTGGAGGCACTGAGGGAAGCCGCCACCGCCCTCAGCGACACCCTGAAACGCCACTGAGAGCTCAGTCCCGCAGACGCGGCCCGCTCACCCGGTCGGCCAGCCGGGCCAGGCGCTCCCGTAGCCCCGCGCGGCGGGGGAGCTCCCCGGCGGCCAGGCTGACCAGGTGCTGCGCGCCGTCGAAGGAGAGGGGCGCGCCCAGCGCCGGCACCGCGAGCGCGTCGTGTGCCAGCGCCTCCAGCTCCGGGTCCCCGCCGTCCAGGGCCAGGATGGTGGCGCCGGTGCGCCGCGCGTCGTCCACCCGCTCCAGCAGCGGCACCGGCGCCCGCTGCTCGGCCACCACCAGCAGCGTCTCCCCGCGCCCTGCCCCGGCCAGCCGGTCCACCCCGACCCGCAGGTGCGGCGGGGCGTCCACCGGCGGCGCCCAGCGCACCAGCGTCGGCGTCAGCTGGGCCAGCCCCGTGAACCGCGCCTCGTCCGCCAGGTGGGCGGTGAGGTGCCAGGGCTCCTCCTCCGGCGTCCCGACCAGCAGCAGTCCGCCCGGCGAGCGGGTGCCGCGCAGCGCCCGCCCGAACTCGCGGGTCCGTGCCACCCATCCGGTGGCGTCCAGCGCCTCCCGTAAGAACCTGACCGCCGCCGCGTCCATGGCGCCCATGGTGCCCCACCGGATGTCAAGATCGGTCGAACTTCGGGACGGCGGGCCATAGTTTTCGGGTCCGGTTCCTTGACCGGGATCTACCGGCAGGTAACCATCGAGCTCGGCGCCGTCGACCCGGTACGGACGCCGTCAAGGCAAGGGCGGCTTCGAAAGGCGGCTCTCCGTGCGCGTCCGTACTGGTCTCACCATGCTTGTCGTCGGCTCCCTGCTCCTCCTCAACCCGCTGCCGGCCCAGGCCGCCGCCCCCGGTGACGTGGTGTCGGCCACCCCCACGACCGTCTACCTCGCGCCCGGCAAGCGCCTGGAGGTCCCGGTCAACGCCTGGCAGCTGCGCTACCGCTCCACCACCGCGACCGGCGCCCCCACCGTCGTCTCCGGCACCCTGCTGGTGCCCAAGGTCCGCTACCCGCTCGGCAAACGGCCCGTCGTCGGGTACGCGGTGGGCACCCACGGCCTGGGCGACCAGTGCGCGCCCTCCCGCGCGATGGCCCGCGGGGCGGAGCTGGAGCTGACGGTCATGAGCCTGATGCTGCTCAAGGGCTGGGCGGTGGCGGTCACCGACTACGAGGGGCTCGGCACGCCGGGCGACCACACCTACATGGCGGGCCGCTCCCAGGGCCAGGCGGTGCTGGACTCCGTCCGCGCGGCCACCCGCCTCCCGGCCGCCAAAGTCGCCTCCGGCGGCCCGGTGCTGGTCATGGGCTACTCCCAGGGCGGTTCCGCCGCCGGATGGGCGGGCGAGCTGCACGCCTCGTACGCGCCGGAACTGAAGCTCAAGGGGGTCGCGGCCGGCGGCGTGCCGGCCGACCTGAAGGCGGTCGCCGACCACCTGGACGGCGGCCCCGACTTCGGCCTGGCCGCCGCGGCCGGCCTCGGCCTGGACGCCGCCTACCCCGAGCTCGCCCTCGCGAGCTACCTCACCCCGGAGGGCAACGCGATCTTCACCGCCGCCCGCGGCCACTGCATCGGCGACATCCGCGCCAAACTCCGCAACCGCACCCTCAAGTCCCTGACCACCACCGACCTGCTCAACCTCCCCGTCTGGCGGACCCGCCTCCAGGAGAACCGCCTGGGCGCCACCAAACCCTCCGTCCCCCTGTTCATCTACCACGCCAAAGACGACGAGATCATCCCCATCTCCGTCAGCCGCACCCTCCGCCGCGCCTACTGCGCCCAGAACACCACCCTGCTCTGGACCTCCCTCCCCGCCCCGTCCCACGTCCTCGGCGCCGCCGAAGGTGCCCCCCTGGCCATCGCCTGGCTCGCCTCCCGCCTTCTCGGCCTCCCCGCCATCGGCAACTGCTGAGAACCCGGGCTGCCGGAGGCGTACGGAAAGGCGCCTGGCATCATCGTGGTCATGGCTGAGCTGACTGATGTTTCGGGTGTTGTCGTCGCGATCCTCGGTGGGACCGGGGACCAGGGGAAAGGGCTGGCGTACCGGTTCGCGCTGGCGGGGCATCGGGTCTTGGTGGGGTCCAGGGACGCGGGTCGGGCTCAGCGGGCCGCTGAGGAGCTGAACGACATGCCGGGGGGCGGCGGGGTCGAGGGCGGGGAGAACGCGGCCGTCGCGCGCGAGGCCGATGTGGTGATCGTGGCGGTGCCCTGGGAGGGGCATCGGGCGACGCTGGAGGGCCTGCGGGCGGAGCTGGCCGGGAAGATCGTCGTGGACTGCGTGAACCCGCTGGGGTTCGACAAGCAGGGGGCGTACGCGCTGGCGGTGGAGGAGGGGAGCGCGGCCCAGCAGGCGGCGGCCGTGCTGCCGGAGAGCCGGGTGGCGGCGGCGTTCCATCACGTGTCGGCGATGCTGCTGCTCGACCCGGACGTGGCCAGCGTGGATCTGGACGTGCTCGTGCTGGGGGACGACCGGGAGGCCACCGACCTGGTGCAGGCGCTGGCCGGGCGGATCGGCGGGGTCCGGGGGATCTACGGGGGACGGTTGCGGAACGCGCACCAGGTGGAGGCGCTGACCGCCAACCTGATCTCGATCAACCGGCGGTACAAGGCGCACGCGGGAGTGCGGGTCACCGACGTCTAGAGCGCGGCGTTGACCAGCCAGGCGGCGATGTCGGCGGGGGCCACCAGCTGGTGCAGGTGGTCGCCCGGGATCCGGGCGACCGGCCAGCCGCGCTCGTCCGCCTCCTTGGCGGCACGGGCGTAGGGCTCGCTGAACCAGAGGTAGGCCCCGCGCACGTGATCCCACTTCGCGGGCACCGGGATGTTCTGTGTGTAGTAGGCGAGCGGCAGCCGGGGCTGCTCCGCGATGACCTCCCGCCGGAGCACGTCGTCCGGCACCAGCTGGGCGATCGCCTCATCCGGCCACCAGTCGGTCCATCGGGGCAGGATCCCGTCGGAGTCGGCCAGCGCGCCCAGGAAGGCCAGATGCTCGGGCTCCGCGGCGGCCACCGACCCGGTCCGGGGCGGCAGCGCCGCGTCCACGAACAGGCAGACCGCGATCTGCCCGCGCAGCGCCTCCACCATCAGCGGCATGAACAGCCCCGCGTTGCTGTGCGCCACCAGCGCGATCGGCCCGGCGGGCGCGGCGGCCACCACCTCGTCCACCACCCGCGGCCAGTACGGCGGCGCCCCCGCTCCGATGTCGACCAGCGACGGCACCACGACCCTCCGCCCGCGCGCCCGCAGCTCCTCCGCCACCGCCCGCCAGGTGGCCGGGCCGACGGAGGGGCTGTGCACCAGCACGAAGGTCGCGTCCATTTCTCCAGCATCCATCGGATTCATCTCCCAGCATCGCCCGTCCTCTAAGCGCGAACGGGAAAACTCACACCACCAGCGGCTGGAGCGCCGCACGGCGCCGGGTGCCGTCGTAGGCGGCCCAGGCGGCGGCCAACCGGCGGACCCCGTCGCTGAGCTCGGGCTCGGGGTGCACGAACGGCAGCCGGAGGCAGGCGGCGTGGTCCCCGGCGACGTCGAAGGCGCTGCCGGGCGGCACGGCCACCCCGTGCCGGGCGGTCAGCTGGGCGAAGGCCCCGGCGTCGCCGCGCGGGAGCCGTACCCACAGGGTCTGGCCGCCGAGCGCGGGCGGGCAGGACCAGCTCGGCAGGTGGGCGGCCAGTTCGGCGCGCAGGTGGTCGTGGCGGGCGCGCAGCGTGGTGACCCGGGCGGCGCGCACCTCGTCCAGGCGGCCAAGCAGCGCGGTGGCCGCCAGCTGGGCGAGCACGTCGCCGCCCAGGTCGTGGATGGCCCGCAGCCGGGCCAGCCGGGAGATCAGCGCGGCCGAGGCCCGGATCCAGCCCACCCGCAGTCCGCCCCAGACCAGCTTGCTCAGCGAGGCCACGGTCAGGATCTGCTCGCCCCGGGCGAAGCGGGCCAGCGGGGGCGGGGTCACCCCGTCGAAGCAGAGCTCGGCCGGCACCTCGTCGTCGATCAGCGGCACGTCCGCCTCGGCCGCCCAGGCGGCCAGCCGCCGCCGGGCCAGGGCCGGCATCACCCGCCCGGTCGGGTTGTGCGCGGTCGGGACCAGGTACGCCAGGGCGGGCTTGCCCACCTCCGGCTCGCGCGGCAGCAGCACGCCCCGCTCGTGCGTCTCGTCGAGCTCGCACGGCGACACCAGCGCCCCCGCGTTCCGGAAGATCTCGATCGCGCTCGGATAGGTGGGCGTCTCCAGCCGCACCGTGTCCCCGGGGGCGACCAGCAGCGCGGTGATCAGCGCGATGGCCTGCTGCCCGCCGTTGGTGATCAGGATCTCGCCCGGCTCGGTGGGCAGCCCGCGCGCGGTGTAGTACGCGGCGACGGCCTGCCGCAGCTCCGGATGCCCGGCCGGGTAGTACCCGATGTCGTGCCGTACCCGCCCCAGCCGGGCCGCCGCCTCCTGGTAGGCGGCCACCAGCACCGGCGGCGGTTCCACCGGCGCCGCGCAGGTCAGCAGCAGCACTCCGTCCGGCGGGTCGAGCACGTGCAGCAGCAGCGGGTTGGACACCCCCTCGGCGGCCCGGGTGGTCGGCAGCTCGGCCTCGGCCACCCTGGTCCCGCTGCCCTGCCGCCGGACCAGCCGCCCCTCCTGCTGGAGCAGGTCGTAGGCGGCGACCACGGTCCCCCGCCCGACCGCCAGCCGCTGGGCCAGCACCCGATCCGGCGGCAGCGCGGACCCCGGCGCCAGCAGCCCGTCGTCGATCAGCGCCCGCAGCCGTACGGCGAGCAGCAGGTAGAGCGGCCCCCGCCCGGACGCCCAGCGCCCCAGCCAGCCCACGATGCGGTCGACCTCCGTCATGGCCACCTCCAGCGGCATTGGTCCGGAAAGCGAGCCAATTATCCGCCATTGGATCTGACAATGACCACATCTTCGGGTCATCCTTGGCGCTATGACTGATTTGCGCCCGGAAACGCGAGTTGTGCACCTGCCCAAGCCGTCCGTGCACGGAAGCACCCCCATCACCGTGCCGCTGTACCAGACCTCGGGGTTCGTGTTCGACGACCCGGCCGTCTTCGCCGACGGCATGGGCCGCCCCGACGGCGCCTACGTCTACGCCCGCTACAGCAACCCCACCGTGCGCGCCTTGGAGGAGGCCGTCAGCGACCTGGAGGGCGGGGTCGCCGCGGTCGCCGCCGGATCCGGCATGGGCGCCATCAACACCGTGCTGCTCGGCCTGCTCCAGCCCGGCGACCACGTCATCGCCCAGCGGGCCCTGTACGGCGGCACCGCCCACATGCTCCACGACCTGTCCGAGCGGTACGGCCTCCAGGTCACCCACGTGCCGGAGAACGACCCCCAGGCCGTCCGCGACGCCGTGCGCCCCGAGACCAAGCTCCTCTACCTGGAGACGATCGCCAACCCGATGACCCAGGTCGCCGACCTGCCGGGCATGTGCGCGGCGGCCAGGGAGGCCGGGATCCTGACCGTGGTGGACAACACTTTCGCCTCCCCGCTGCTCTGCCGCCCGCTGGAGCACGGCGCCGACATCGTCGTGCACTCCACCACCAAGTACCTGTCCGGCCACGCCGACCTGGTGGGCGGCATCACCGTCTTCGCCGACGACGCCCTCTACCGCAAGGTCTGGTCCTACTCCTGCGCCCTGGGCGCCAGCTGCGACCCGTTCGCCGCCTGGCTGACCCTGCGCGGCATGCAGACCCTGGCCCTGCGCATGGAACGCCACTGCGCCAACGCCAGGACCGTGGCCACCCGCCTGACCGGCCACCCGGCGGTGGCCGCCGTGCACTGGCCGGGCCTGCCGGACCACCCCTCCTACGAACTGGCCGCCAAGCTGATGCCCGACTTCGGCGGCGTGCTCTCCTTCGACCTGGCCGGGGGCAGGGAAGCGGGGGCCAAGTTCATGAGCACCATCGAGGTGGCCCTGCTGGCGCCCTCGCTTGGCGGGGTGGAGACGCTGGTCCTGCACCCGGCCACCACCTCGCACCGGTTCCTCGACGAGGACGGGCTGGCCGCGGCCGGGATCGGCCCCGGCACCGTACGGCTGGCCATCGGCATCGAGCACCCCGAGGACCTCTGGGCCGACATCGCGCGGGCGCTCGACGCCCTCTAGAGTTCGCCGGATGAGGGTCACCAGCCAGGACGTGGCGCAGGCGGCGCGCCGCATCGACGGGTATGTCCGCCACACCCCTGCCTACCAGGCCGAGCCGGACCGCTGGCTCAAGCTGGAGTGCCTCCAGCACGCCGGCTCCTTCAAGGTCAGGGGCGCGTTCAACCGCATGCTCGCGGCCGAATTGCCCGCCGCCGGGGTGATCGCGGCCAGCGGCGGCAACCACGGCCTGGCGGTGGCGTATGCGGCCCGGCGGCTCGGGGTGCGGGCGGAGATCTTCGTGCCGGAGGTGTGCGCGCCGGTCAAGATCGCCGGGTTGCGCGCGCTCGGCGCCGAGGTGGTGGTCGGCGGCGCGATCTACCAGGAGGCCCTGGAGGCGTCCAGGAAACGGGCCGCCGACACCGGGGCGCTGGAGATCCACGCCTACGACCAGCCGGAGGTGGTGGCCGGTCAGGGGACCCTGGCCCTGGAGCTGCCCGAGGTGGACACCGTGCTGGTGGCGGTGGGCGGGGGCGGCCTGGTGGCCGGGGTGGTGGCCGCGCTGGACGGGCGGGCCGCGGTGGTGGCCGTGGAGCCCGAGCTCATCCCCACCCTGCACCGGGCGCTCCAGGCGGGCGAGCCGACCCAGGTCGCGGTCAGCGGGGTGGGCGCGGACGCGCTGGGCGCCAGCCGGGTCGGGCGGATCGCCTTCGACACGGTGGCCGGGCGGGTGAGCAGCGTGCTGGTCTCCGACGAGGCGATCATCGAGGCCCGGCTGGCCCTGTGGGCGGAGTACCGGGTGGCGGCCGAGCACGCCGGAGCCGCCGCGCTGGCGGCGCTGCGGAGCGGGGCCTACCGGCCGGAGCCCGGGGAGAGGGTGGCCGTGATCGTCTGCGGTTCCAACACCGACCCCGCCACCCTCTCAGGGGATCAGCTGTAGCTGTGCTCGGCGGTGGGGAAGGCCCCGCTGGTCACCTCGTCGGCGAACTCCCTGACCGCCCGGTCCATCGCGCCGGCCAGGTCGAAGTACTTCTTCACGAACTTGGCCGGCCGCTCGGTCAGGCCCATCAGGTCCTGCCAGACCAGCACCTGGGCGTCGGTGCCGGGACCGGCGCCGATGCCGATGGTGGGGATGGACAGCGCCGCCGTGACCCGGGCGGCGAGCTCGGCCGGCACGCACTCCAGCACGACCGCGAAGGCCCCGGCGTGCTCCAGCGCCTTGGCGTCGGCCATCAGCTCGTCGCCGGACTGCCCCCGGCCCTGCACCCGGTAGCCGCCGAAGGCGTTCACCGACTGCGGAGTCAGGCCCAGGTGGCCCATCACCGGCACGCCGGCCGCGACCAGCGTCTCGACCTGCGGGAGCACCCGGCTCCCGCCCTCCAGCTTCACCGCGTGCGCCCCGGCCTCCTTCATGAACCGGGCCGCGGTCTCCAGCGCCTGCTGGGGTGAGCCCTGGTAGGACCCGAACGGCAGGTCGGCCACGACCAGCGCCCGGGAGGAGCCGCGGACCACGGCCGCGGTGAGCGGGATCAGGTCGTCGACCGTCACCGGCAGGGTCGAGTCGTACCCGTAGACCACCATCGCGGCCGAGTCGCCGACGAGCATCACCGGGATCCCGGCCTCGTCGAAGACCTTCGCGGTCATCGCGTCGTACGCGGTGACCATCGGCCAGCGCTCGTGCCGCCCCTTGGCGGCGGCGATGTCGCGGACGGTGACCCGGCGCCCGGCGGTACCGCCATAGAGCGCGTGGGCAGCGGAATGTGCAGAGGACATGGCTACCTCCATGGTCTCGTGGCGCCCCAGCGGCGTCCCCGGACTGCTCAGATCATTGCATGTCACCACCATCACGAACAGCCCGCACCCCTGGGTTAATCCAGTAGCGAACTTGTCGGTGGCACCCGGCACAATGCGTCGGGAGGTAAGTCACAACAATGGCAATAGAACCTTACCGGCGGGTCCTCGGGCTGCCGGGCGTGCGGAACCTGATGATCCTGGCGCTGTTCAGCCGGCTGCCGCAGACCGCGACCGGACTGGTGCTGACCCTGCACGTGGTGAAGACGCTGGGGCTGAGCTGGACGCACGCGGGCGTGGCCGGGGCCGCGGCGACGGTGGGCATGGCGGTGGGCGCGCCGCTGCTCGGCCGGTGGATCGACCGGCGCGGGGCGCGGCCGGTGATCGCGCTCACCACCCTGGTCCAACTGGCGTTCTGGGTGGTCGCCCCGGCGTTGCCGTACCCGGCGCTGGTGGTGCTGGCCGGGGTGGGCGGGCTGCTCGTGCTGCCGTCGTTCGGGCTGATCCGGCAGTGCGTGGCGGCCATGGTGCCGAAGGAGGACCACCGCACCGGGTTCGCGCTGGACTCGATGGCCACCGAGGCGTCCTTCATGGTGGGGCCGGCGCTGGCCGCCGCCGGGGTGACCGCGCTGTCCAGCGCCACCGCCATGTGGATCATCGCCGCCGGGTTCGTGCTGGCCGGCACGGCGCTGTACGTGCTGAACCCGCCCACCCGGTCGGCGGAGGAGGAGGCCGCCGACACCGGCGAGCGGGTGCCCCGCCGCCGGTGGCTCACCGCCCGGCTGGTCACCGTGCTGCTGGCCGCCGGCACGCTGACCTTCACTCTCACCGCCACCGACCTGGCCATCGTCTCCACCCTGGAGCATCGGGGCGCCACCGGCTGGGTCGGCCTGGTCATCGCGCTGTGGTGCTTCGCCTCGCTGATCGGCGGTTTCGTGTACGGCGGGCTGTCGCGGGGTCTCTCCCCGTTCATGCTGATCGTCGCGCTCTGCGCGCTGACCGTCCCGGTCGGCCTGGTCGGCGGCGGCTGGTGGTGGCTCAGCCTGGCCCTGGTCCCCTGCGGCCTGCTCTGCGCCCCCGCCCTGTCGGCCACCGTGGACGTGGTCAACCAGTCGGTCCCCACCACCGTCCGCGGTGAGGCCCTGGGCCTGCACGGCACCTTCCTCACCATCGGCGTCTCCGCCGCCGGCCCGGTCACCGGCTTCATCATCGACCACGCCGGCCCCGGCTGGGCGTTCGCCGGGGCAGGCCTGGTCGGATTGGTTCTTACGGGCCTGGCAGCGCTGGCCCATCAGCTGGGCCGTGCCGAAAGTGGGGCAAATCTTAACGAAACGGAACCGTTGCGTATCGTATAGATCTTGCGATACGCTCCCGTAGCGAAACTCGTCCGTTTCGAAAATCTTGGGGGACTTTGTGGACCTAGAAACGGGTCATCCACGCCGCTGGCAGATCCTCGGCGTGATGGTGTTCAGCCTGCTGGCGGTGGTGCTCGACAACACCATCCTGAACGTGGCGATCAAGACGATCGCCGATCCGGTGCACGGGCTTGGCGCCACCCAGGGCGAGCTGGAGTGGGCGATGAACTCCTACACGCTCGTCTTCGCCGGACTGCTCTTCACCTTCGGCGTGCTTGGTGACCGGTTCGGCCGCAAGCGCATGCTCCTGATCGGCATGATCCTTTTTGGCCTTTCCTCGCTCGCCAGCGCGTACGCCCAGGACCCGGCCCAGCTCATCTTCGCCAGGGCGGCGATGGGCCTCGGCGGCGCCGCGATCATGCCGGCCACCCTGGCGATCATCTCCAACGTCTTCCCGGTGCGCGAGCGCGGCAGGGCCATCGGCATCTGGGCCGGCGGCGTCGGCATCGCGGTGGCCATCGGCCCGATCACCGGCGGCCTGCTGCTCGAACACTTCTGGTGGGGCTCGGTCTTCCTGATCAACGTCCCGATCGTGCTGCTCGCGGTGGCCCTGATCGGCACGCTGGTGCCCGACTCCAAGGATCCGAACAAGACCAGCCTGGACCCGATCGGCGTGCTGCTGTCCATCGTGGGCCTGGTCGCCCTGGTGTACGGCCTGGTCCGCATCACCGAACTGGGCACGATGGCCGACGCCACCGTGATCGTCCCGTCCCTCGCCGGCCTGCTCATCCTGGCGGTCTTCGTCTGGCACGAGTCCCGCACCGACCACCCGGCCTTCGACGTGCGCAACTTCCGCAATGCGGGCTTCTCCACCGCGATCGCCAGCACCGGCCTGGTCTTCTTCTCGGCCATGGGCATGATGTTCTTCATGGCCTTCTACTGGCAGATCGTGCGCGGCTACTCCCCGCTCCAGTCCGGCGCGCTGGTCCTGCCCTTCGCGGCGGCCCAGCTGCTGTTCGCCCCGCAGAGCGCCAAGATCGTGCAGCGGTACGGCAGCCGCCTGGTCGGCACCCTGTCGATGCTCGTGATCGCCGGTGTCCTCGCCGCGTACGCGCTGGTCAGCGTGACCACACCGGTCTGGATCCTGCTGGTCCTGTCCTTCGTGCAGGGCGCCGCGATGGCCTGCATCCTGCCCACCACGACCACCGCGATCATGAACGCGCTGCCCAGGGAGAAGGCCGGGGTGGGCTCCTCGATGAGCAACGTGGTCCGCCAGATCGGCGGCACCCTCGGCATCGCCATCCTGGGCGCCGTGCTCTCGGCCAGCTACCGGAACGGTATGGAGGGTCAGGCCGCGGGTCTGCCCGCCGAGGTCGGCCACCTGGTCACCGAGTCCATCGCGGGCGCGGCGGGCGTGGCCGCCGAGCTCGGCCCGCGTGGCGCGGCGCTGCTGGCGGCGGCCGACGACGCCTTCATGACCGGCATGCACTGGGCCGCCGCCGGGGCCGCCGTCGTCGCGCTGATCGGCGCGCTGGTGGTGGCACGCTGGATGCCGGGCCGTCCGCCGGTGATTTCCGCCCCCGTGGGTGGCATTGAAGCGAAGGAAACAGCGGTAGTTTGACGAGATGACGGTAGGTGAGGTCAGGATGACGCGGCAGGCCGCGGTCCGGGGGCGTCCCCGGAGCGAGAAGGCGGAGAAGGCGATCATCGGCGCCGCCCTGGACCTGATCGGCGAGGGCACCTCGGTGTCGGAGCTGTCCATCGAGGCGGTCGCCGCCCGGGCGGGGGTCGGCAAGACCACCATCTATCGGCGCTGGACCAACAAGGAGGACCTGGTCGGCGACGCGCTGGCCACCCTCAAGGCACCGCTGCCGGCCCTCGCCGGCCGCTCGGTCCGGGAGGACCTCATCGTGTACCTGGACGTGATGCGCCAGGACTCCCGGACCCTGCGCACCCGGTGCATCATGAACATCGCGATGAGCGAGCCGGAGCGCCACCCCCGCCTCTACGAGCGGTTCCGGCAGAGCGTCATCGAGCCGCGCCGCTGCGCCCTGCAGGCCGTGCTGGAGCGCGGCCGCGCCTCCGGCGAACTCCGCGAGGACCTGGACGTGGAGCTCGCCATGGCCATGCTCAGCGGCACCATGATGTGGCACACCAAGTGGGCCTCCGACCTCGACCCGCTCCCGGACGACCTGGCCGCCCGGATCGTGGACGAGGCGTTGCTCGGCTTCCGGGCGAGGTAACCCCCGTTCGCGCCGGTCAGCCCTCCCGCCAGCGGTTGGTGATCGGCAGCCGCCGGTCCCGCCCGAAGTTCTTCGGCGTGATCTTCGGGCCCGGCGGGTACTGACGGCGCTTGTACTCGGCCAGGTCCACCAGCCGGATCACCCGGGTGACCAGTTCCGGGTCGTGCCCGGCCGCGATCAGCCCAGCCCGCCCCAGGTCCCGCTCCACGTAGTCGTCGAGAATGCGGTCCAGCACCTCGTACGGCGGGAGCGAGTCGGTGTCCCGCTGGTCGGGCCGCAGCTCGGCGCTGGGCTCCTTGGTGATCGAGTTCTCCGGGATGGGCGGCGGCGTGGACTGGGTGTTCCGCCACCGGGACAGCGCCCAGACCATGCTCTTCGGCACATCCTTGATCGGGGCGAACCCGCCGGCCGAGTCGCCGTACAGGGTGGAGTACCCGGTGGCCAGCTCGCTCTTGTTGCCGGTGGTGAGCACCAGGTGCCCGTGCTGGTTGGACAGCGCCATCAGGGTCAGCCCGCGCACCCGCGCCTGGAGGTTCTCCGCCGCCAGACCGGTCAGCTCGATCTCCTTCTCGAACGCGCTGACCAGGTCGGCGATGGGCACCACCTGGGCGTTGAGGCCCTGGCGGCGGACCAGCTCCTCGGCGTCCAGGACGGAGTGGTCGGAGGAGTAGCGGGACGGCATCAGCACCACGTGCACCCGGCCGGCCCCGATCGCGTCGGCCGCGATGGTGGCGGTGAGCGCCGAGTCGATGCCGCCGGACAGGCCCAGGATCACCGAACGGAAGCCGTTCTTGGTCACGTAGTCCCGCACCCCGAGCACCAGCGCCTGGTAGACCTCGGCCAGGTCGTCCAGCCGCTCGGCCACCACCGGCGGCAGGGCGGGGTAGGCGAGCGGCTCGGTGGAGAGCACCAGCCGCTCGACGGTGATCGTGGTGCCGTCCCCGGCGTCCATCGGGAACTCGCCGGGCTCGCCGGTGCCCACCGGCAGATCCAGGTCGGTGATCAGCAGCTCCTCGGTGAACTGCCCGGCCCGGGCGATCAGCTCGCCGTCGGCGGAGACCACCAGCGAGTCGCCGTCGAAGACCAGCTCGTCCTGCCCGCCCACCTGGTTGGCGTAGGCCAGCGCGCACCCCGCCTCCCTGGCCCGCCGCGCGCACAGCGCCAGCCGCACGTCGTCCTTCTCCTTCTCGTACGGCGAGGCGTTCGGCACCACCAGCAGCCCGGCCCCTGCCTGCCCGGCCACCGAGACCGGACCGCCCTCCTGCCAGAGGTCCTCGCAGATGGCGACGGCCACGTCCACCCCGTGCAGCCGGAAGACCGGCAGCCGGTCGCCGCGCACGAAGTAGCGGTACTCGTCGAAGACGCCGTAGTTGGGCAGGTGGTGCTTGGCCGTGCGGACCACCACCCGGCCCTGGTACAGCAGGGCGGCGGCGTCCAGCGGGGCGCCCTTGGGCTGGCCGACCCGGAAGGCCCGCTGGGCGCGGTCGACGTAGCCGGTGACGACCGGGATCTCGCCGAGCCCCTCGGCGGCCAGCCGGGCGGCGACGTCCTCCAGGGCGGCCAGGGAGGCCTCCACGAACGAGGCGCGGAGCACCAGGTCCTCCACCGGATACCCGGTCAGGAACATCTCGGTGAACACCACCAGGTGGGCGCCGGACTCGGCGGCGCGCCGGGTCCAGTCCACCAGTTTGGCGGCGTTGCCGTCCAGGTCGCCGACGACGGGGTTGGTCTGAGCGAGGGCGATGCGCAGTTGGGCCACGCCACCACAGTACGGCCCCCGGATTATTGTCGTCAATTTGACGATAAGTTAGCCGCCCGGACTGACCAGACCCGACTCGTACGCCAGCACCACCAGCTGCGCCCGATCCAGCAGCTCCAGCCGCTTGAGCAGCCCGTTCACCTCGTCGGCCACCGCCTGCTCCGGCACCGCCAGGGTGACCGCGATCTGCCGGTTGGTGAAGCCCCTGGCCACCAGCCGGACCAGGTCGATCTCCGGGTCGGAGAGCCCCGCGGGCGCCCCCGGGTCCTGCCGCCCGGCGAAGGCGGCGATCAGGTGGGTGGTCACCGCCGGGTCGATCAGCGCGTCTCCGGCCACCGCCGCCCGGATCGCCGCGATCAGCTGCTCCGGCGGGGAGGTCTTCAGCACGAAACCGCTCACCCCGGCCCGCAGCGCCGCGTACAGGTTGTCGTCGGTGCCGAAGGTGGTCATCATGATCACCTTCGGCGGGTCCTGCCCGGCCAGGATGCGCCGGGCCGCGGCCAGGCCGTCCAGCCGGGGCATCTGGATGTCCATCAGCACCACGTCCGGCCGGGCGGCGCTCACCGCCGTGATGGCCTGCTCGCCGTTCTCCGCCTCGGCCACCAGTTCCAGGCCCGGCTCGCTGTCCAGCACCACCTTCAGCCCGGTCCGCACCAGCGCCTGGTCGTCGACGACCACCACCCGCAGCACGTCGCCCGGGGCCGCGGCCCGGCCCGTGACCGGCGCGGCCGGCGTGCCGTCCAGGTGCGCGGCCTGGGCGAGGATGTCCCCTTCCAGCCGTTGCAGGGTGGGCCCCAGGTCCAGGCCGAGTTCATCGCGGAGCACGTCGCGGGCCCGGCGCAGCGCGCCCAGCGCGTCCGCCTGCCGCCCGGCCCGGTACAGCGCCGTCGCCAGCAGCCGCCAGGCCTCCTCGCGGAGCGGGTAGCCGGAGGCGTGCGCCTCCAGGTCGGGGATCAGGGTGGCCGCGCGGCCCAGCCGGAGCGCGGCGTCGGCCCGCCGCTCCACCGCGATCAGGCGCAGCTCGTCCAGCCGCAGCGACTCGGCCTGCGCCCAGCCCAGCTCGGCGAACTCGGCCAGCGCCGGGCCCCGCCAGAGCGCCAGCGCGGTGTCCAGCCGCCGGGAGACCTGCTCGGGGTCGCCGTCGCCGTCCTGCTTGACCAGGCTCTCGAAGTGCCAGGCGTCCACCCGCTCCAGGTCGGCGCGGAGCGCGTAACCGGGGGGCGCGGAGACCAGGATGCCGGCCTCCTCGCGGGGGGCGCGGTGCGGCTCCAGGGCGCGGCGCAGCCGGGACACGTAACCCTGGATCGTGGACAGCGCCTGCGCCGGGGGATCGCCGGGCCAGAGCTCGTCGATGAGCGTGCTGACCGGGATGGCCCGGCCGCCCGCCACGAGCAGCCGGGCGAGCACGGCCTGCTGCCGCTGCCCCCCGAGGTCGAGCATCCGCTCATTGGAAATCGCCTGGAAAGGACCAAGCGCACGGAATATCACCATCGCAGAGGTAAGCGTAAAGCCTGCGGCCGGAAACTCACTCGCCCTGCTCGGTCAGGGCGCCGGCGGGAGCGGGCCGGTCGGTGGCGACCGGCAGCCGGGCCTCCACCAGCGTGCCGCCGCCGGGGGAGGACACGATCGCGCAGGTGCCGCCGAGTTCGGCCGCGCGCTCCCGCATCGAGGCGGTGCCCACCCCGGCCCGCCGCTGCTCGGGCAGGCCCACCCCGTCGTCGGCCACCCGGACCACCAGCTGCCCGCCCGCCAGCTCCAGGCTGACCCGCACCCGCTCGGCGTTCGCGTGCCGCCGTACGTTGGTCAGCGCCTCCTGGACGATCCGGTACGCGGCCACCTCCACCGCGGCGGGCAGTTCGCCCAGGTCCTCCCCGCGTACCTCGGCGCCGGGCGCCGTCTCGGCGGCCAGCGCCGTCACCGCCCCGGTCAGGCCCAGGTCGTCCAGGGCCGGCGGGCGCAGCCCGTAGACCAGCTGGCGGATGTCCAGGGCCACCGCGTCCATGCCGGTGCGCAGGTCCCGGAGCAGGCCGTCCGCCGTGCCGGGGGCGTGCGCGATGTTGAGCCTGGCCATGTTGAGGGTCATCGCCATCGCGCCCAGCGTCTGGCCGAGGCCGTCGTGCAGGTCGCGGCGGAGCCTGCGGCGCTCCTCCTCCCTGGCCGCCAGGATGCGCTCCCTGGAACGTTGCAGGTCGGCGGCCATCCGGGCGGCGTGCGCCACGTCCGCCACGTACGGCAGCAGCGTGGCGATCACCCGCTCGTCGTGGGCGGCGGCGAACCTGCGGGTGCCGGGCCTGCCGATGAGCAGCCGCCCGACCGACTCGCCGTGCCAGACCAGGGCGATCTCCCGTGGCTGCCCGCCCACCGTGCCGCTTTCCACCCGGCTGCCGTCGCGCACCTCCACGGCGGCGCCGTCCACCGCCAGGCCGTCCCTGACCACGGCCACCACCGCGCTGAGCGCCTCGGTGGGGTCGGCCTGCCGCACCTCCTGGGTCAGGCGCAGGGCCAGCAGGCGCGGGTCGCCCGCCCGGCCGTAGAGCATGCGGTCGGAGGTGCGCTGGAGGAGGCGGCGCATCGGCTGGAAGAAGGCGCCGGAGAAGAGCGCCGCGGCCAGCCCCGCCACCTGGTCGTAGCCGGAGACCAGCAGGCTGGACAGCGCGCCCACGCCGAAGTAGACCGTGCTCACCGTGAGCACCAGGCCGGCGGCCACGAAGGTCCGGCTGACCACGGTGTCGATGCCGAACAGCCGGTACCTGAGCACCCCGACCATGATCGCCACAGGGATCAGGCCGACCCAGATGGTGCCGAAGAGCCAGTAGTCGTCGCCCAGCAGGAGGAAGATCACGTAGATCGCGAAGGCGAGCAGCGGCCAGGCGATCTGCCGCCGGGTCTCCGGGTCGCCCCGGCGCCACCGCACCGCCAGCGAGGTCAGTGCGGCCAGCACGCAGATCTGCATCAGCGTGTAGATCACGACGTACAGCTGATCGTAGATCGGGTCGAGCCCGAGCACTCCCAGCGGGTTGGGGATCAGCACGGGGCGTACCCGGCTGCCGGGGGGCGGCACCACCCGGAGCATGGTGATCAGGCCCATCCCGGTGAACGCGACCACGCTGACCGGTACCAGCAGACGCCAGCGCGGGGACGGCAGCCGCCCGTCCGGTGAGTACAGGGGGACCAGGATGGCCAGGACGCCGCCGCCGGACGCCCAGCAGAAGAACGAGAACAGGCGGAGCACGCCCGCGGTCTCCAGCGCCCCGTCGGCGGCGTGCCGGAAGGTCAACGCGCCCAGTAACACGCTCAGTGCGGCCAGCAGGCCGCCCAGGCACATCAGCCAGGCCACCGTCAGCCTCGGCCGCAGCGCCGCCAGGAACGCGCCGACCAAGGGAAAGGTCAGACCGGCCGAGTGGTCGGGGGTGAGCGGAAAGGTGGGCTGCCAGGCCGGGGGCAGCTGGAGCTGGATGACCAGCGCGGCCGGGATGATGACCAGTCCGGCGGCGGCCACCGCTCCGGCCGCCGGCCGCGCGCGATCCATGCCCATTTTCTCCCCAACAGCCCGCTGTGCGGCAGACTATCGTGTCGGCGCCGGTCTGTTTATGGTGCAGCCGTAATCCGGGCCGGGCGGTCCGCGGGCCGGGTCACTCGCCGGGGGGCGGGGCCGGGACGTGGTCGTTGAACACGGTGTGCGGCTGGTTGCGCGCCTGGTTGAGCGCCCACAGCCCGGCGACGTCCGCGGCCGTGAAGACCAGGACCACGAGGATCGCCAGGAACAGTCTGCGTCTGCGTTCCCGGCGTCGCCACTCCTTCTGAACCCGCTGGTAGGCGTGGGGAGCCGCCTGAACGCCGCTGGCCAGCGTCACGAGCACCTCGCGCAGCTGGTCCTCGGTGCTGGCCGGACCCGTGGTCATCGTCGCTCCTTCATGATCTCCGTCAGCGTGGCCATGCCACGGTTGGTGTGCGCCTTGACCGCGCCACAGGAGATTCCCATGGCCGCGGCGATGTCGCTCTCGCGCAGCCCGAGCCAGTAGCGCAGGACCAGTGCCTCGCGCTGCCGCGCCGACAGCTGCCGCAGCGCCTCGATCAGGGCCTTCTGGTCGTCGCGTAGCAGGGCCACGCTCTCCGCCGAATGTTCCAGGTCGGTGGAGAAGCTCGTGTGTTTGCGCACGACCTGAAGGTGGCGCAGGCGCATCCGGGTGAGGTTGCAGACCACCGAGCGCAGGTAGGGCAGCGCGGCGTCGGCCGTGCGCAGCTTGTTCCAGCGGCGGTGGAGCTCGCAGAACGCCTCGGAGACGATGTCCTCCGCGTCGTCGGCGCCCAGCAGCACGGCCAGCCGCAGCAGACCGGTGAAGTGCAGGCCGAACAGCCGGGTCAGCTCCGCCTCGCGGTCGGCCGCCGGAGCCCCCGGAAGCGTGATCGGCGGCACCGGGGGCGGTGGCTCGGGAACCTGGGTCTCGACCGCGGGAGAAGCCGGATCGGTGAGTGTGCGGGGCCGGCCCGTCGGCCGCAGAATACTCATCGAACCGTTCCCACTTCTGGTGGCATATGGGGGCGTCCGTTCTGTTGCGGCGGATTCGTCCCGCCGGTGCGACCGAAGATCGGTGTGAGCAGCACCACGACGACCAGATTGATGATGAAGGCCACGAACGCGGCGTACGCCTGCACGCCCTGCCCGCCGACTCCCACCGGAACCAGCGAGGAGAAGCCGCCGTAGACCACCATGAGCGTGCCGGCGGTCATCCCGGCGCCCCAGCCGGCCAGCAGCGCCCGAGGGTGCAGCCGGCGGATGAATGCGCCGATGGCGACCGCCGGGAAGGTCTGCAGGATCCAGACTCCCCCGAGCAACTGCAGGTTGATCGCGTCCTGGTCGCGCAGCCCGAACACGAAGACGACCGCGCCGAGCTTCGCGCTCACCGAGACCATCTGCGCGACCCGGGTCTGCCGCTTCGGGGTGGCCGTCGGGTGGAAGCACTCGACGTAGATGTTGCGGACGAACAGGGTGGCCACCGCGATGGACATGACTGCCGCCGGCACCAGCGCGCCGACCGTGAGAGCGCCGAAGACCAGTCCGGTCAGGGCGGCCGGCATCAGCTCCTTCACCAGCAGCGGCACGGCCGCCTCCGCGCTGCCGGGCGGCGCCTGGATCCCCGCCGCCAGCGCGGCGACCCCCAGGGTCGTGAAGATCGCGAGCACCGCCGTCCAGGCGGGCAGCGCGATCGACGCCCGGCGCAGCGTGTCCGCGCCGGAGGCGGCGAACGTCGCGGTCAGCACGTGCGGGTAGAGCAGCAGGGCCAGCGCGGAGCCCACCGCGAGCGTCGCGTACACCGGGAACAGGCGGGGATCCAGGGTCAGCGAGGCCTGCCGCTCCGCGCCCGCGCCGAGGGCGCGCTCGGCGGCGTCGAACATCGGCCCGGTGCCGCCGAGCCGGTCGAGCACGACGAACGTCACCGCGAGCGCGGCGCAGAAGATGGCGACCCCTTTCATCAGCGAGATGACCGCCGGGGCGCGCAGGCCGTGCCGGTAGGTCGCCACCGCCAGCACCGCGAACACCGCGATGAGCGCGAGGTCGCCCAGCACCCCCCGCGGATACAGTCCGCCCGCCGACAGCACCGCCCGGATGCCGACCAGCTGCAACGCGATGTACGGCATCGTGGCCAGCACCCCGGTCACCGCCACGACCAGCGCCAGCGCCGGGGAGCCGAACCGGCCGCGGACCAGGTCGGCGGCCGTGAGGTACCCGTGCTCCCGTGACTCCGCCCACAGCCGGGGCAGCAGCACGAACGCGAGCGGGCACACGATCACCGTGTACGGCACGGCGAAGAAACCGATCGCGCCCGTGCCGTACACCAGGCCGGGCACGGCGGCGAAGGTGTAGGCGGTGTAGATCGTGCCACCGAGCAGGAACCAGGTCGTCACCGTGCCGAACCGGCGGTCCGCCAGCGCCCAGCTGTGCAGGGTGGGCAACTCGGGCCGGGGCCAGAACCGGCGCGCGGCGATCGACAGCAGCGAGGTCCCCCCGAGGACGGCAAGGAAGGCCGCCACGCTCATCGGCTCGATCATCGCCACCGTCCAAGGCCCCAGGAACTACCTTTCATGTTGCGAAGGCGTCCCGATCGGTTTACGTGAAACATCCCCGAAATACGCGTAAACCGGATCGGCCGTGTCGGCAACCCTCCAGCAGACCGCAGAAGAATTCCGGAGGACGTCATGGCGAAGCGGACATGGACGGCGCGGCGCGTGGGCGCCGGGATCTGCCTGGCCGTGCCCGTGCTCGCGCTCCTGTGGGTGCCCTGGTACCCGCATGACGTGCCGCAGTTCGCCGGAATGCGGTTCTTCTTCTGGTACCAGATCGCCTGGATACCGGGATGTGTGGCGTTCATGGCCGCCGCGTACGCGCTGCGCCGGGAACGACCACGCGACCGGTCCCAGCGCGACGAGCGCCAAGGATAGGTCCCCGCGCCTAACCGGCGACCAGTACGGCTCGATGCCCTGCCACGCACGGCGAGCCGGTTTTCTCCGAACAACCCCCCGGATGTTCTGTCCTGCCCTGAATCCAGGAGGATCCGTCATGTCCATAATCGGCTCAACCGAGTCGAAGATCTCTCTCAGGTCCGTAGCCATCTGGACGACGGTCGCCGTCGTCGGCGCCGTCGCCTGGGGTGTCCTCGCGCTCTCCCGCGGTGAGGAGATCTCGGCCATCTGGCTGGTGGTCGCCGCGCTCGGCTCGTACGCGATCGCCTACCGCTTCTACTCGCGCTTCATCGCACGGAAGGTGCTGCGGGTCGACGACCGGCGGGCCACCCCCGCGGAACGGCTCGACAACGGCGTCGACTTCCAGCCGACCGATCGGCGCGTCCTGTTCGGTCACCACTTCGCCGCCGTCGCCGGGGCAGGACCGCTGGTCGGGCCGGTGCTCGCCGCGCAGATGGGCTACCTGCCGGGAACCATCTGGATCATCGTCGGCGTCATCTTCGCCGGCGCGGTCCAGGACATGGTCACGCTGTTCTTCTCGATGCGCCGGGACGGCAAGAGCCTCGGCCAGATGGTCCGGGAAGAGATCGGTCCGGTCGGCGGCGCGGCGGCGCTGATCGCCGTGTTCGCCATCATGATCATCCTGCTGGCGGTGCTCGCGCTCGTCGTGGTCAACGCGCTCGCGGCCTCCCCGTGGGGCACCTTCTCCATCGCGATGACCATCCCGATCGCCCTCTTCATGGGGGTCTACCTGCGGGTGCTCCGGCCCGGCCGGGTGACGGAGACCTCGGTGATCGGGATCGCCCTGCTGCTGCTCGCCATCGCGGGCGGCGGGTACGTCGAGGGGTCGGCCTGGGCGGAGGTGTTCACCCTCAGCCCGCAGACCCTGGTCATCTGCCTGGTGGTCTACGGGTTCTTCGCCTCCGTGCTGCCGGTCTGGATGTTGCTGGCCCCGCGTGACTACCTGTCGACGTTCATGAAGGTGGGCACGATCGTGCTGCTCGCGGTCGGCGTGGTCGTGGCGGCGCCGCAGCTGCAGAACGAGGCGATCACCAAGTTCGCCCTCGACGGCACCGGGCCGGTCTTCTCCGGGTCGCTGTTCCCGTTCGTGTTCATCACCATCACCTGCGGCGCGCTGTCCGGCTTCCACTCGCTCATCGCGTCGGGCACCACCCCGAAGCTGATCCAGAAGGAGTCGCAGGTCCGCCTGATCGGCTACGGCGCGATGCTGATGGAGTCGTTCGTCGCCATCATGGCGCTGGTCGCCGCCAACGTGCTCGACCCCGGTCTCTACTTCGCGATGAACTCCCCGGCCGGGCTGCTCGGCACCACCGCGGAGAGCGCGGCCACCGCCGTCGCCAACCTCGGCTTCACCATCAGCCCCGCCGACCTGCAGGCCGCGGCCGCGGCCGTGCAGGAGAACACCATCATCGCGCGTACGGGTGGGGCCCCCACCCTGGCCGTCGGGATCTCCGAGATCCTTGCCGGGATCTTCGGCGGCGGCGCGCTCAAGGCGTTCTGGTACCACTTCGCGATCATGTTCGAGGCGCTGTTCATCCTGACCACCGTCGACGCGGGCACCCGGGTCGGGCGGTTCATGCTGCAGGACACCATCGGCAACGTCTGGAAGCCGATGGCCCGGGTCAGCTGGAAGCCCGGCCTCTGGGGCACCAGCGCGGCGGTCGTGCTCGCCTGGGGTTACTTCCTCTACGTCGGCGTCAGCGACCCGCTCGGCGGCATCAACCAGCTCTACCCGCTGTTCGGCATCTCCAACCAGCTGCTGGCCGCCATCGCGCTGACGCTGGCCACCACCCTGCTGATCAAGTCGGGGAAGCTCAGGTGGGCCTGGGTCACCGGCCTGCCGCTGGCCTGGATCGTCGCGCTCACGATGACCGCGAGCTGGCAGAAGATGTTCAGCGACAATCCCAAGATCGGTTTCCTCGCCCAGCGGGAACGCTACGCCGACGCGCTGGCCGACGGGAAGGTGCTCGCCCCGGCGAAGAACCTGGACCAGATGCACGTGGTCGTCGTCAACTCCACCGTCGACGCCGTGCTCTGCTCGATGTTCGCGCTGCTCGTGATCGTCATCATCGCCAATGCCGCGGTGGTCTGCTACCGGGCCATCCGGGCCGCGGAGCCGCTGCCTCTGGCGGAGGGGCCGTACGCGGTGTCCACCATCGTGGCTCCCTCCGGGCTGTTCGCCACCCCGGCCGAGCGGCGCGAACTGGCCCTGACCGGCCCGTCCGGCGCCTCCGGCGGCTTGGCGGAGGAGGCGGGCAAGCCATGACCGTGCGATCCCTGCTGAGCCTGGCCCGCTGGTACCTCCGCGAACTCAACGGCGAGGGCGAGTACGAGCGGTACTCCGCCTGGCAGCGCACCCACCCGCACCTGCCGGCGCTCTCCCGCCAGGAGTACGAGCGGCTGCGGATGGACCGGCAGGACTCCACGCCCGGCGCCCGCTGCTGCTGACAGCGCGCTCGCATCCTTCGGGGGATCGGGGACCGACAAGCGGCCCCCGGGACGCCTCCCGCTCCCCGCTGCCTGACGCGGGGCCAGACGCGGGGGAGGCGACCCGGGGGCGTCACCCATACCCAATGATTTCTTCGAGGAGCCGACGTGGCAGGCCCACCGTATCCGTCCCTTCCCCTGCACTCCGGGGCCGAGCCGATCCGGCCGACCCGGATCCAGCCGCCGCAGACCCGGCCGCCACAGACTCAACCGCCGCAGACCCAGCCGATCCGGCCGGTCCCGCTCTCGCGTAACGCCCTGCCGGGCGAGCCAGAAGCCGGGTCGGGACCCCGCCCCGGCCAGGGGGCCAGGCTGCTCGCCACGATCCTGCTCGGGACGCCGTTCCTCCTGCTGCTGTGGGTCGGCGGCTACGCGCGAACCGGCCCGTCGCTGTTCGGAATCCCGTTCTTCTACTGGTACCAGCTGCTGTGGGTGTTCATCTCCGCCTGCGTGACCGGGTGCGCCTACCGCCTGCTGACCCCCCGGCGGCGCACGCCCAGGGACCTGTGGTGAACGACGAGGGCGTCGACGTCACGGCGCTGACCATCCTCGTGATCTTCTTCCTGATCGTCACCGTCGTCGGGTTCGCCGCGATCCAGGGCAGGCGGGGACGGCACATCTCGGGTCCGCCGCGCACGCTGGACGACTGGGGGCTGGCCGACCGCGGGTTCGGCGCGCTGTCGTCCTGGTTCCTGCTCGGCGGCACGATCTACACCGCCTACACGTTCATCGCGATCCCCGCGGCGATGTTCTCGACCGGCGCGGTGAGCGGATTCTTCGCCGTGCCGTACACCATCCTGGTCTATCCACTGATCTTCGTCGTGATGCCCAGGCTCTGGTCGGTGTCCCACCGGCGGGGCCACCTCACCCCGGCCGACTTCGTCCGCGACCGGTACCAGAGCAGGACGCTCGCGCTGGCCGTGGCCCTGACCGGCCTGCTGGCCACGCTGCCCTACATCGCCCTGCAGCTGGTCGGCATCCAGGCGGTGTTCGAGGTCCTCGGTCTCGGCAGCGGCAACGCGATACTCAACGACCTGCCGCTCGCCGTCGCGTTCACCGTGCTGGCCGCGTTCACCTACGTCAACGGGCTGCGCGCGCCCGCGCTGATCTCGGTGCTGAAGGGCGGGCTGCTGTTGCTGGTGGTGTCCGTCGCGTTCGTCTACCTGCCGTACCGGCTCGGCGGCTTCGACGCGATCTTCTCGGCCGCGCGGGAGAAGCTGGCCGCGCCGGTTCCCGGCACGGGGCGGCCGACCGGCGTCTTCGTGCCTGACGAGTCCGGCTTCTGGGCGTACGCGACGCTCGCGCTCGGCTCGGCGATGGCGCTGGTGGTCTATCCGCACACGGTCACCGCGGTGCTGGCCGCCAAGAACCGGGACATCGTGCGTCGCAACGCGCGCACGCTGCCGGTCTTCACGGCCGTGCTCGCGCTGTTCGCGCTGCTCGGGTTCTTCGCGGTGGCGGCCAAGATCGAACCGGTCGGCCACGACGGCACGCCCAATCCGCAGCTGGTGATCCCGCAGCTGTTCGCCGACCTGTTCCCCAGCTGGTTCTCCGGTGTCGCGCTGGCCGCCATCGCGATCAGCGCGCTGGTACCGGCCGCGATCATGTCGATCGCCGCGGCCAACCTGGTCAGCAGGAACATCTACCGGGAGTTCCTCCGGCCGTACGCGACGGCCCGCCAGGAGCTGCGGGTGTCCAAGGCCACCTCGCTGCTGGTCAAGGTCGGGGCGCTCGCCTTCGTGCTCTTCCTGGACAAGAAGTTCGCGCTCGGGTTCCAGCTGCTCGGCGGGATCTGGATCTTGCAGACCTTCCCCGCGATCGTGTTCGGGCTCTACACCCGCTGGTTCCAGCCGGTCGCCCTGCTGGCCGGCTGGCTCACGGGCATGGTGTACGGGACCGTCGTCGCGTACAACATCGTCAACCCGGTGACGGGGAAGCACTTCAGCGGATCCGTCGCGGAGATCCCGTTGCTGGGCGAGGGCGGATACATCGCGCTGACCGCCTGCGCCCTGAACATCGCGGTCAGCGTGGGCGTCACCCTGCTGTCGCGCGCCATCGGACACCCGCCCGGCCGCGACCGCACCTCACCCGCCGACTACCACGCGGACACCGGGGACCCGCACGTCGACCCCATCCGCGAACTCACCCGCTGACCGGCGGTGGCGGGCTCGGCGAGCCCGCCACCGTGGGCCGGGGCCTACAGGACCGGCAGGTAGCGGCCCAGCTCGTACTCGGTGACCTGGCGGCGGTACTCGCGCCACTCGGCGCGCTTGTTGCGCAGGAAGTAGTCGAAGACGTGCTCGCCCAGGGTCTCGGCGGCCAGCTCGCTGTGCTCCATCACCGCGATGGCCTCGTCCAGCGACTGGGGGAGCGGCTGGATGCCGAGGGCGCGGCGCTCGCCGCTGGTCAGCGCCCAGACGTCGTCCTCGGCGCCGGGGGGCATCTCGTACCCCTGCTCGATGCCGCGCAGGCCGGCGGCCAGGATCAGCGCGAAGGCCAGGTACGGGTTGCAGGCCGAGTCCACCGAGCGGAACTCGATGCGGGTGGAGCCGCCCTTGTGCGGCTTGTACATCGGCACCCGGACCAGCGCCGACCGGTTGTTGTGGCCCCAGCAGATGTAGGACGGCGCCTCGCCGCCCGCGCCCGCGATGGCCTCGGCGCCGCCCCACAGGCGCTTGTAGGAGTTGACCCACTGGTTGCAGACGGCGGTGATCTCGGCCGCGTGCTTGAGCAGGCCGCCGATGAAGGAGCGCCCGATCTTGGACAGCTGGTAGTCGGAGCCGGGCTCGTAGAAGGCGTTGCGGTCGCCCTCGAACAGCGACATGTGGGTGTGCATGCCGGAGCCGGGGTACTCGGTGAACGGCTTGGGCATGAACGAGGCCCAGACGCCCTGCTCCAGCGCCACCTCCTTCATGACCAGGCGGAAGGTCATGATGTTGTCGGCGGTGCTGAGCGCGTCCGCGTAGCGCAGGTCGATCTCCTGCTGGCCGGGGGCGCCCTCGTGGTGGCTGAACTCCACCGAGATGCCCATCGACTCCAGCATCATGATCGCGTTGCGCCGGAAGTCGTGGCCCGCGCTGTGCGGGGTGTGGTCGAAGTAGCCGCCCTCGTCGATCGGCTCGGGGCGCACGCCCTTCTCCGGCTTCTCGCGGAGCAGGAAGAACTCGATCTCGGGGTGGGTGTAGAAGGTGAAGCCCATGTCGGCGGCCTTGGCCAGGGTGCGCTTGAGCACCCAGCGCGGGTCGGCGTGCGAGGGCGAGCCGTCCGGCATCAGGATGTCGCAGAACATGCGGGCCGCGCCCGGGGTCTCGCTCCGCCAGGGCAGCACCTGGAAGGTGGAGGGGTCCGGCTTGGCGAGCATGTCCGACTCGTAGACGCGGGAGAAGCCCTCGATCGCGGAGCCGTCGAAGCCGATGCCCTCGGCGAAGGCGCCTTCCAGTTCGGCCGGGGCGATGGCCACCGACTTGAGGAAGCCGAGCACGTCCGTAAACCAGAGCCGGATGAACCGGATGTCGCGCTCTTCGAGCGTGCGGAGGACGAATTCCTGCTGGCGGTCCAAGGCGCTACCTCACGGAATGGACATCTCTGGGCACATACCAGTGTGCCCTTTCTGTGTTTCACATGCGTTACGCGCTGACCGTGAGGACGCTCCGTCGTGCCTCGCGCACAATCGGTGAACATTGTCCTAACGTGTTATCACATGAGCGCTGAGCTGCGGATACCGTCGGCTGCGGCCATTCTTGTCCCGCTTGCCGACCGGTTGCCACCGTTGGCGGCTTCGGTGTGGACGTGTGATGGCTCCGCGCTCCGTGCCTGGGCGGCCCCGTACGGCCTGCCCACCGAGGCCGGCTGCCACCGGCTGGCCTGCCGCCTGATGCCCGAAGGACGGCTGTTCGCCCGCTGGCTCACCTGGGCCTTCGCCTTCGACGACTGGTGCGACGAGGGCACCGGCAGCCGGGACTGGCGGGTGCTCGACGCCCTGGTCGGGCGGCTCAGGCAGGCCATGCGCACCGGGTACGGCACCGACGAGCCGCTGGTGGCCGCCTTCGCCGACCTGTGGCGGGCGACCCGGCCGGGGATGAGCCCGGCCTGGGCCCGGCGCTTCGCCAACCGCCTGGAACTCCAGGCCGACGCCTGCCGGGTGCAGGCGCTCAACCGGGCCGCGGGGCGCATCCCGACCCCGGGGGAGTACCCCGCCCTGCGCCGGCACGCCTTCTGCGGCTTCATGATGGACCTGCTGGAGCCCTGCCTGCGGGTGGAGGTGCCCGCGCGGCTGCACGCCACCCCGCCCTGGCGCACCCTGGTGGACGCCGCCTCCGATGTGATCGCCTGGTGCAACGACATCGCCTCGCTCCCGCGCGAGCAGGGCGACCCGCACAACTACGTGCGGATCGCGGCGGTGCGGATCGGGGTGCCCGACCCGGCCGAGTGGGTGGCCGACCGTATCGCCGAGCGGGCCGAGGACCTGCGCGACGCGGCGCTGGCGCTGCCCCGGGCCTGCGTGGAACTCGGCGTCGGCGGGGAGGTGGCGCTGGTGGCGCAGTGCCTGCTGTCCGGGCCGCGGGCCCATCTGGAATGGCTGCTGGAGTCGGACCGATATAGATCTACGTAACGTAGTCACTCGGTTTCGCTATGTACATGACATGAGGCACGCGAAACGGCCGAGGCACCGCAGGCTCCTCGTCGCCTCGGTGACCGTGCTGGTGGTCGCGCTGGCCGTCCAGGTGGGTCGCACGGTGGCCTGTGCCGACGAGATCGGCCGGGCCTTCTTCTATGAGCCCGCCTCGCCGCTCGGCAACTGCTCGCTGCCCGACCCCGGCCCGCTCTTCGCCTCCGTCTCCACCGACGAGTACGCCGGCTCGGCCGCCTGCGGCGGTTACCTGGACATCACCGGGCCGCGCGGCTCGGTCCGGGTCCAGGTGGTGGACCGCTGCCCGGGCTGCCGCCGGGGCGAGCTGGACCTGAGCCGGGCCGCCTTCGCCCGGATCGGCGACCTGCGGGCGGGGGTGGTCCCGGTCGCCTACGGCCGGGTGCGCAACCCCTGGGTGCCCGCGCCGCTGGCGTTCCGGGTCAAGGCGGGGTCCTCGGCGGACTGGCTGGCCGTGCAGGTGGTCGACCACGGCAACCCGCTCAGGGCCGTACGGATCAGGGACGGCGCCCAGTGGCGGGACCTGCGGCGCGGCGCCGACAACTACTGGGTCCTCGGCGAAGGCCCCGCCCCGGACCCGTTCACCGTCCGGGTCACCGACGTGTACGGCAACCAGGTCACCGCCACCGACCTCGCGCTCGCCCCCGGCCGCCTCCAGCGCACCACCCACCGCCTGTACGACGAGGTCTCCGTCACCCCGCTCACCCACCGCGCCCTGCCCAGCCCCCGCAGCACCCCGGCCATCTGCTGAACCAGACACCCCGTGGACGCGTCATACGGAGTGACCAAAAGCGTGACAATTCCTCTTTGATCCGGCGTCGACCCGGTGGCGATACGTTCACGCCGGAAAGACGACCGCATCGGGGGATGGGGCACTATGACGGCGACCGCAGGCACGATCCGCCGGTCGCGCTGGCTCGGCGTGCCGGCGTCCCTGGCCAGGGCCGCGGCCGTGGGGATCGCCGTGGTGTCGGTGGCGCTGGAGCTGACCAACATCTGGATCACCGCCCAGCTGCCCCGGCCCGCCTACACGCCGCTGCCGTTCGCGCCGGAGGACATGGCCGGCACCGCGTTCCCGCTGTTCGGGGCGCTGCTGGTGCTGCGGCTGCCGCGGCTGGTGATCGGCTGGCTGCTCTGCCTGGGCGGCCTGGGGGCGGCGACCAACATCGTGGTCTCCAACCTGGCCCGGCTGATCGTCCTGGAGGGCGGCCATCCGGCGGTCTTCCTGCTCTGGCTGCTGGCCTCCGCCGCCTGGGGGCTGACCACCTACGCGCTGGGCATCCTGCTGCCGATGCTCTACCCGACCGGGCGCATCCTGTCCAAGCGCTGGTGCGTGCCGGGCGGCTTCGCGGCGGTGGCGCTGGCCGCCGACTGGGTGCGGGTGCTGATCAAACCGTCCACCGAGACCACCGGGCACAACCCGCTCGCGGTGGCGTGGTTCGCGCCGTACCACCACGCCACCAGGAGCGTGCTGGCCGCGGCCATCACGCTCTCCCTGGTGCTGGCCTTCTCCTCGCTGGTGGTGCGCTTCCGGCAGGCCGACCCGGCGGAGCGGCGGCAGATCCTCTGGCCGCTGCTGGCCATCTCGGCGCTGGTGGTGCCGTGGGCGATCGGCGACCCGATCTGGTGGACGGCCTCGCTGACCATCCCGCTCATTCCGGCCGCGATCACCGTCGCGGTGCTCCGCTACCGGCTCTTCGGCATCGACACCGTAGTCTCCAGGACCCTGGTGGCCGCCGGTCTGGTCGGCGTGATCGCCGGGGCGTACGTGCTGGCCGGGGCCGCCTCCAGCTTCTTCCTGGCCGGGGTGGACCAGCTGTTCGGCCTGGCCGCCGCGCTGGTGGCGGGGGCGTTCTTCCAGCCCACCAGGAACTGGCTGCAACGCCTGGCCGACCGCGCCCTGTACGGCAGGCACGGCGACCCGATCGCCCTCGCCGACGGCCTCAAGCACCGGCTCCAGCAGGCCGACCCCGGGCACGGCCTGCTCGCCGCGCTGGAGACCCTCCGGGACGGCCTGGCCGTGACCGGGACCGCCGTCGAGATCGACGGGGCCACCACCGCCGCCGGGGAACTGGCCGCGATCTCCCGGACGGTGCCGCTGGTCTGGCACGGCCGGCCGGTCGGCACCCTGCTCATCGGGCCGCCCGGCCGCCGCAGCTTCCCGGCCGCGCACGACGAGCGGGTGATCGCGGTGCTCGCCCCGTACGTGGCGGACGCGGTGCACACCATGCGCCTGACCACCGCCCTGCGCAGCTCCAGGGAGCGCATCCTCACCGCCCGCGAGGAGGAGCGCCGCCGCCTCCGCCGTGACCTGCACGACGGCCTGGGCCAGACGCTGACCCTGATGGCGATGACCATCAACATGGCCAGGGTCAGCCTGCAGAGCTCCCCCGACCTGGCCGACAACCTGCTCAAGGAGCTGCGCACCGGCATGGACGCGGTCTCCGGCGACATCCGCGAGCTGGTGTACGGCCTGCGTCCCCCCGCCCTGGACGACCTGGGCCTGGCCGGGGCCGTGCGCGCGCTGGAACCCGACGGCCCGGTCGTGGAGGTGGACGGCGACCTGGACGGCCTGCCCGCCGCCGTCGAGGTGGCCGCCTACCGCATCGTCCAGGAGGCCCTGCACAACATCCGCAAGCACGCCCAGGCCACCTGGGCGAAGGTGCTGCTCCGGCGCACCCCGGACGCCCTGCTGATCGAGGTCTGCGACGACGGCGTCGGCCTGCCGCCCGGCGTTAAGTCCGGCGTCGGCCTCGGCTCCATGCGCGAACGCGCCTCAGAGCTGGGCGGCACCTGCGCCATCGCCTCCGACACCGCCGGCACCACGGTCACGGCGCGGCTTCCGCTCTGACCCGCCGACGCGGCAGCCGCGTCGTGGTGTGTCCCAGGGCGGCCGCCACGGATCAGGTCAGCACGGAGCCGTCCGGCCAGGCCCGCCAGAGCAGGAAGCCGAGTGCCACCACCGCGGCGGTGGAGAGCACGATCGTGGTGGCGTAGATCAGCCGCCTGGCGACCGTGTAACTGATCGGCGGGCGGCCCTGCCCGCGCGATCGGGGGGTCCAGGTGGCCGGGGGGCGTGGTTCCTTCAACGGGGCGGTGGCGGCCTCGGGCAGGCGCAGGCCCACCAGCCAGCCGAGCAGGCCCGCGATCTCCCCTGGCTTGGGCGGCAGCCCGGAGAGCAGGTAGCGCACCCGTGACCCGGAGGACTCCAGGCCCCGGATCAGGTTGCCCATGCCCATCGCCGACAGCCAGGAACTGGGATCCCCGTCGGCGTCCCGGCCCGAGGCGGTCTGCCGGAGCAGGTCGGCCTTGGTCACCACCACCGCGATCCGCCGCTGCCGCCCCCCGTCGGGACGGCCGGAGAGCTCGTTCCTGACCCGGTGCACCGTGTCCGCCGGATCCTCCCTGGACAGCGCCAGCCCACCCGCCGCCAGCAGGTCCCGCTCACCGGACAGCAGGCTGTCCTGTACGGCGGGCAACGCGAACGGATCGACCAGGATCAGCAACGCCTCCCCGTGCGCCAGGTAGCTCATCGCCTCCACCTGACCGGCCCCCGTGTAGTGCTCCCCCGAGGGGTCGAACAGGTAGAGGATGCGGCTCCCGTCCCTGGGCCGCGCGCCGGGCACGGTCACGTCCAGCATGACCGCCTTCGGCAGCTGGGTGCCGGTCTTGAGCATGCGCCCCTCGGCCAGCTGGCGCCTGAGCCGGTGGAAGGTCTGCTCGTCGCCCTGGTCCACGAACTGGGCCTGCCCCCCGGCCCCGGTCACCGAGTCGTGCAGCGCGTCCACCGCCAGCGCCATGAAGGTGGTCTTCCCGGCGTCAGGACCGCCCACGAAGGGCACCGGCTCCACCCTGACCTTGCCGATCCGGGCCGGGAGCAGCCGGTCACACCGGGGGCAGTGCGCCTGGAGCCGGTGGCGGCCGAGCACGATCGTGGTGGGCAGCCTGGCTCCGCACCGGCAGGTGTGGCGGATGGCGCCGTACAGGTTGGGGGTGAGGGCGCGGTGACGCCGGTCGCAGGCCGGGCAGGCGTACACCGGGAGGGTGATCCGGGCGTAGCAGCCCGGGTAGGGGCAGGCCTGCAGGATCCGCCGGACCAGCATGATCGACTGCTCCACCCCGCGCAGCACGGCGACGCAGGTCAGCCAGGCGAGCATGCCGGTCAGCACGGTCAGCGCGTACACCAAGGTGATCAGCAGCAGCAGCGCGGCCAGCGGGAGCGCGGCCAGCGTCACCCCCGCGCAGACGGCCAGCCAGAGCGGGAACAGGAAGAAGCCCTGCACGTCGCCGACCAGCCTGCGGGTGCTGGCCGACATCGCCGCGTACGCGGTGGACACGATCCTGGGCAGGGCGGCCCGCCCGACCGCCCGCCAGTCCCGCCAGACCTGCCGCACCAGGTAGTGCCGGTACGCCGGATCGTGGCCGTCCTCCGGCGGCGGGACAGGGGACCCGCCAGAGGCCAGGTCCGGCAGCAGCACCCGCCCGGCCTCCCGGAAGTACAGGCCCACCGCGCCGAGCGTGGTGGCCGCGAGGGTGAGCGTGAACGCCACCGGGAAGACCAGCACGAAGCCGACCCACATCGCGACGATCCAGGCCACCAGCGCGAAGACCCACATCAGCCGCCGCCCCGGCCGAAGATGCGCCGCCGCGAGCGGCCGGCCAGCTCGCGGAGCCCGGCGGCCAGCTCGGCGTCCCGCTTGAAGTGCGCCTCCACCGAGCCGAACATCGACCAGTTCTTCACCTGGGAGCGGGCCCACTCGTCCAGCCGGGGCAGCACCACCCCGGCCATCCGGAGCCGGATCGCGATCTCCAGCAGCGCGATCTGCTGGTCCCGGTTGCGCCGCGCGGCCAGCCAGGCGGTGACCAGCCACCGGCGGGCCTCCTCCGAGACCGACTTGACCACCGTGGTGCGGAACCGCGGATCCTTCCCGGCCAGCGCCTTGGCGGCGGCGTCCCTGGTCATCGGCATCAGGTCGGGGTGGCCCTCGCGGGTCAGCTCGGTGAGCGCGTCCACCGCCCTGGCCGCCTCCACCGGGGTCGGCGCCTCCGGCAGCCGGGCCACGATCAGCGTCGCCTCGGCGTCGTCGGCCGGATAGCCGGACAGCCCGTCCCTGACCTTCTCCGCCAGGTCCACCACCTCGGCCCCGGTCAGCCCGCCGGTCATGAACGCCCTCGCCGGCAGGTCGCTGAGCTGCGGCGAGGTGTCCATCTCCGGGCCCAGTGCCTCGATCAGCCTGGTGCACTCCGCCGCCGTGGGCTGGGCCCGCCAGAGCGCGTGGAGCGTCTCCTCGCGCTCCCGGCTGAACTCCTCGGGGGTCACCGCGAGCAGCTCGATGGTGGCCTCGGTCCGGTTGCGCCGCCCGGCGCCGACCTCCAGCCGCAGCACCAGCGCGCCGGTCCTGGGCGCGGCCTGCCAGTCGCGGTCGGCCAGGAGCGCGCTCACGTCGGGGGTGAGCAGCCGCCCGCGCAGTTCCGGCGGGGCCTGCTCAAGACCGGTGACCACCCCCGTAAGGAAGCTCTCCCGCCACTCCACCGGTGTGCGCCTGATCGCCTCGGCCAGGTCTCCGGCGCCCGGCCGGACCACGTCCGCCGCCGCCTGCTCCACTTCGCCGGAGTCCAGCCGCAGCCCGTACTCGGCGGCCACGCGCAGCACCGCCACCACCCCGAGGGGCGCCTGCGCCGTCGCCAGCGCGTCGCCCGCGGCCGTGGTCAGCGCGGCCAGGTACGGCGCCCGCATCCGGCGCTCCGGCACCGGCAGCGCGGGATCGCGCATCGCCATCGCGGCGCACCTGGCCGCGCACGGGTCGGCCGCCACCGGGGGGCCGTGCTCGGCGATCGCGGCGGCCAGGGTGTGCCCGAGCAGCCCCGCCCGCTGGCCGAGCAGCCGCCAGGCCCACTCCGGCAGGCCCGCCGCCACCAGCGGCACCAGACCGGCCTGCTCCTCCTCGCCCACCGTGGTGTCCCCCCGGCAGAGCGCGATCAGCGCCGCCGCCGTCTCCGGGTCGGCGCCGTCCAGCTCGCCCAGCGCGTCCAGGCCGTCCAGGTCCACCCGCCGCCAGAACCCCACCGCCGTCCCGGCGAACCGCCCGGTACGCACGGGCGGCGGCGGTTCGTTCAGCCGGACCACGGTGGCGTCGATGTCGGCCGGCAGCCAGACGTCCGGCGTGGTGCCCACGATGCTCTGCCGGGCCGAGGCGGGGTCGGCGCTGTAGGTGGCGAAGGACAGCCGGGCCGCGGTCGCCCAGGGCAGCGAGAACGAGATGACCGCGATCCAGCGCACCACGTCGGTGACGTCCTCGGCCACCAGCACCAGCCTGCCGTGCCCCCGGGCCAGCGCCCGCCGCACGCTCTCCAGCAGCCAGCCCAGCCGCGTGTACGCCTCCGGGCCGCCGGCCGCCAGCCAGCCGCCGAGGGACTCAGGGTCCACCGGGTCCACCGCGTTTCCCGGGACGAGCTCGGTCAGCTCGGGCAGGGCCGTACCGGGGGGCTCCGGCCGGTCGGCCCAGCAGGGGGCGTCCCAGAACTCGATCGGGCGCAGGCCGACCAGGTCCTGCTCGGCCAGCACCAGCGCGTGGCCCAGGAAGTTGCCGTACCGGCCGGAGTAGTCCTGCCCGAGGTAGACGCAGCGGGCCAGCAGGCCGGGCTCGTAGGACAGGCAGACCGGCATGGCCCGGATCTGCTCGGCGTCCGGGGCCAGCGGCGCGTCCGGCGGCGGCCGGTAGGTCAGGTGCGGGGAGGCCAGGTCCCGCAGGGCGGCGGGCAGGCCGGGGGTCTCGGCGACGAACTGGAAGCCCGCGCGCCCGGTGGGCCCGGACTCCGCCGAGGTGTAGTGGAGCTGCCAGGCCATGTGACTACCCCCGGACCCCGTCGAGCATCTTGAACCGGTAGAGCAACCAGAGCAGCGGGTCCTCCACCCGGTAGGGGCGGATGCCGCCCGCGCCGACCGCGTCCACGCCGGGCGGCGCGCCCAGCGCGGACAGGCCGAAGAGCGCGTGGTCGGCGAAGTTCTGCCGCAGGTAGCGGCTGACCATCCCGGCCTGCCACCCCTCCAGCAGGGCCAGCACCTGCTCGTGCACGGCCTCCCGGTCGTCCAGGTCGAGCGCGCCGCGCGGGGTGCGCGCCCGGTGCAGCGCGGACTGGCCGGGCAGCCGGAGCGCGTCGATCTTGCTCAGCGCCACCGCGACCGGCACTTTCAGCGGGCCCGTGCCCGTGCGCAGCAGCTCGGTCACCCTGGTTATCACGTTGAGTGGGTCGCTGTCGGGGTCGTCGGCCAGGTGGCCGCCGTCCGCGCCGTTCAGCGCCGCGCGGGCGCCCGGCAGCTCCAGCGGGTCCACCAGGAAGATGATCGCGTCGGCGGCGCGCAGGTAGCGCAGGTGGAGCTCGGTGACGTCGCGGCTGCGCAGGTCCTCCCCGGCGGTGTCGAACAGGACCAGGGTGAGCGACTCGGTCCGGGTGCGCAGGCGGCCCCGTACGGTCCGGGTGAGCAGGTACACCAGCGGGTCGCGGTTGACGTCGTGCACGGCGGACTGGGTGACCCCCAGGAGGCGGCGCTCACCGTACAGGGGGCGGGCGAACTCCCGCCGGTAGCGCTCGATGGTGCGGTCGTCGCAGGGGGCCAGCGAGGCGTCCAGCTCGGCGCCCACCCGGTTCATCAGCTCGTGCAGCAGGACCGCGATGTAGGTGCTCTTGCCGGAGCCCTTCGCGCCCACCAGCGCCACGATCTTGCCGGGGTTGGCGCAGTACTCGGCGGCCAGCCTGCTGTGGCACTCCGGGCAGGCCCGGCGGCTGGTCTCCTGCCCGCACTCCGGGCAGGCCGCCCGGCGCCCCGGTCGCTTCACCGAGAAGACCGGCGGCAGTTCGGGCGGCAGGCCGC
>NZ_JAHCST010000054.1 GCF_018476525.1 Acrocarpospora catenulata | reverse complement strand
GTTTGGTGGTGACGAGCGGCGGGGTGGGGGTGGGGCTGGGGGTTGGGGTGGGGGTCGACTCCGAGGTACGCGGGGCGGAGCTGGATCCCGCCCGGTTGGTGCTCTCGTCGCCACCGTCGCGTAACACGAAGACCACCACCACGGCCACCACCACGAGGGCCACGGCGGCGGCGAGGATGGCCGGGCCTGTCAGGTTGCCCTGGCGGCGGGTGGAGACCTGGGTGCCCAACTGGTGGACCGGCCGCGGCGGGTACGGCGGCGGAGGGTTGCCCACCGGGGTCATGCCGGCGGGGGAGGAGGCCACAGGGGGCATCCCGTACGAACCCGGAGACGGGGGCGGCGGGGACGGGGGCTGCTGCGGGCCGGTGTACTGCCGGGTCGGCGGCGGGGGCGGGGGCTGCGGGCCGGTGTACTGCCGGGTGGACGCCGGGGGCGACGCCGGGTGCGGCGTCGCCCACACGTTGCCACCCGGCGGGGGCGGCGGCGGGGCCGGTTGCCCGGGCGGCGGCGTGATCGGCTGGCTGGCCGCGGCCGCGGCCTCCATGAGCATGGTCGCGTTTGGCTGGGAGTGCTGGAGCAGGCGGAGCAGCACCTGCTCGGCGGTCGGCCGGGCGCGCGGATCCTTGTTCAGGCAGGAGTCCACCACCTCCCGGAGCCGGCCTTCCAGCGTCTCGGTGGTCGGCGTCTGGTTGAGGATGCGGTTGATCACCGCGGGCAGCGTGTCGTTGCCGAACGGGGTGGTCCCGGTGGCCGCGAAGAGGATCGTGCAGGCCCAGGCGAACAGGTCGGCCTGCGGCCCCACCTGGTGTCCCAGGATCTGCTCCGGCGCCATGTACGCGGGCGTGCCGACCGGCTGGGAGGTCATCGTGGACGAGCCGTCCAGCGCCTTGGCGATGCCGAAGTCGATCACCCGGGGGCCGTCAGGACCCATGATCACGTTGGCCGGTTTGAAGTCCCGGTGCACGATGCCGGCCTGGTGGATGGTGGCCAGCGCGGTGGCCGTGCCGACCGCGAGGCGGTGCAGCGCGGGCCCGTTCAGGGGGCCGCTCGCGATGCGCTGCTGGAGGGTGGCGCCCTCGATGTACTCGCTCACGATGTACGGCTGCTCGCCGTACAGGCCGGTGTCGATCAGTTGGGCGGTGCAGAACGGGGCGACCCGCTTGGCGGCGCTGACCTCGCGCAGGAAACGTTCGCGCATCATCGGGTCGGCCGCCAGGTCGGCGCGGAGCAGCTTGACCGCCACCTCCTCGCCGGAGGAGGCCGTGCCGAGGTAGACGACGCCCTGGCCGCCCTCCCCGAGTCGTCCCCGCAGGCCGTACCCACCAATGCTCTCTGGATCGCCTGCGCGTAATGGAACGATTTCCGGCATACAAGGATTGTCGGCCCAAGGGCGACGAGGCGGAACCTTCGTGTCCCGATGGTTGTACTACCGGGCGGGAGTCCTCCCGAATATTCTTCTGACATGGCTGGTGAAATTCGGACACTCGACCCTGATCTCCTTGACCGGCTGACCGCGCGGGTGACCTCGGAAGGCAAGACCGTCACCGTGCCGACGCCGTTAACCGGCGCCCCTCTCGCGGATCTCCCCGTCTCGACGCCTGAGGACGTGCGCCGCGCGTACGCCAAGGCCAGGGCCGCCGCGAGCGAGTGGGCGGCACTCTCTCCCAGGGAGCGCGCCCGGCCGTTCGAGCGGCTGCACGACGCGATCCTCGACCGGCGCGGCGAGATCCTCGACATCGTGCAGCTGGAGACGGGCAAGGCGCGGCGGCACGCGTACGAGGAGGTGGCCGACGTCGCCATGTGCACGCTCTACTACGTGCGCCGGGCGCCGGGGCTGCTGGCCCCGAAGCGGCGGGCCGGGCTCTTCCCCGTGGCCACCCGGGTGACCGAACTCCGCCATCCCAAGGGGACGGTGGCGCTGATCAGCCCGTGGAACTATCCGCTCTCGCTCGGGGTCACCGACGTGGTGCCGGCGCTGCTGGCCGGGAACACCGTGGTCCACAAACCGGACACGCAGACCGCCCTCTCCACCCTCTGGACGATCTCGCTGCTGATCGAGCTGGGCATGCCGGAGGACATCTGGCAGGTGGTCCTCGGCGAGCCCGCCGACATCGGGGACGCGCTGCTCGACGGGGCCGACTACGTGGCGTTCACCGGGTCCACCCGGGGTGGGCGGAAGATCGCCGAGGAGGCGGCCAAGCGGCTGATCGGGTGCTCGCTGGAACTCGGCGGCAAGAACCCGATGATCGTCCTCGACGACGCCGACCTCGACCAGGCCGTACGCGGGGCGATGCGGGCGTGTTTCACCAACGCCGGGCAGCTCTGCCTCTCCGTCGAACGCCTCTACGTCCAAGACAGCATTTATCCGGATTTCGTGGACAAGTTTGTCCGGGCGGCGCAGAACATGAAGCTGGGCGCCGGCATGGACTGGGGCATCCAGATGGGCTCCCTCACCTCGCAACGCCAGCTCGACGCGGTCACCGCCCACGTCGAGGACGCCGTCGCCAAGGGCGCCAAGGTCCTCACCGGCGGCAAACCCCGGCCCGACCTCGGGCCCTTCTTCTACGAACCCACCATCCTCGAAAACGTCACCGACGACATGGACCTCTGCCGCGCCGAAACCTTCGGCCCGGTAGTCGCCCTCTACCGCTTCCGCACCGAAGCCGAGGCCCTCACCCTCGCCAACGACTCCGCCTACGGCCTCAACGCCTCCGTCTGGTCCCGCAGCTCCTCCCGCGCCCAGTCCCTCGCCGCCCAGCTCAAATCCGGCACGGTCAACATCAACGAGGGCTACGCCTCGGCGTACGGCTCCTACGACGCCCCCATGGGCGGCATGAAATCCTCCGGCCTTTCACGTCGCCACGGCAGTGAGGGTCTGCTCAAGTACACCGAAGTCCAGACCGTGGCCAGCCAGGCCGGTTGGCTCGGGCTGGAACCGGTTTTCGGCATGGCTTACGACAGGTACGCCGACACCCTGTCGGCGATGCTCAAGACGATGCGCCGGATCCATTTGAAGTAAGGCCCGGTAATAAGGTCGTCAGGATGCTCGCGTAGTCCTCTGGCGGGCGGTTGGGGGTCCTGTGGCACCAAGCCCGGGGCTCCTGTGGTGTTCGCCGGTCAGGAGTCGGGAGCTCCTGTGCTCGGCAGGTGCTTCCTCGGCAACAGATAAGGAGCCGCCGGGGATGACGTGGCAGCCGGCGCAGGTTTCCCAGGTACGGCCGGGGGAGGCGCGGGCGTAGCGGGCCTCGGGGAACTAGCGGCGGACGGGGACGGCGGCGTTGGACACCGGGCCGGGGGAGGCGTCGATAGCGTCGGTGGCAAGTGGGTTGGCCCGGGGGGAGGCCGTGGCTTTTCCCAGTGGCAGGGTGGTTTCGGTCGCTCCAGCGGCTATGGCCGCAATGCTCATGGTCGCTCCTTTTGCCTGGTTAACCCCCTACTGAGCCAGCGGCGGGCGGGGGGAAATAATTCCGCCCGGGGTCGATAGACTGGCCGGACCGCAGCTCTCACATGGGGGGATCCGCCGTGTCCGTCGGTTCGGAGTTCGACACCGTCCTGGTCGTCGATTTTGGCGCGCAGTACGCGCAGCTGATCGCGCGACGGGTCCGAGAGTGCCACGTCTACTCCGAGATCGTGCCGTCGAGCATGCCGGTCGCCGAGATGATGGCCAAGAATCCCAAGGCCATCATCCTGTCCGGCGGCCCCTCGTCGGTGTACGCGGAGGGCGCCCCCGCCGCGCCGGAAGGGCTCTTCGAGACCGGGGTGCCGATCTTCGGCATCTGCTACGGCTTCCAGGTCATGGCCCGCGAGTTGGGCGGCCGGGTGGCCCGGACCGGGGCGGCGGAGTTCGGGGGCACGGCGCTGACCGTGCTCAGGGAGGGCATGCTCTTCGCCGGGCTGCCGGCCGCCCAGCAGGTCTGGATGTCCCACGGCGACTCGGTGGTCGCCGCCCCCGGCGGCTTCACGGTCACCGCCTCCACCGCCGACACCCCGGTCGCCGGCTTCGAGGACGTCGCCCGCGGTCTGTACGGTGTGCAGTTCCACCCCGAGGTGATGCACTCCGAGCACGGCCAGGCGGTGCTCCGCCACTTCCTGCACGCGGCCGGCTGCCGCCCCAGCTGGACCATGCTCAACATCGTGGAGGACGCGATCGCGGCCGTCCGGGAGCAGGTCGGCGAGGGCCGGGCGATCTGCGCGCTCTCCGGCGGGGTGGACTCCGCGGTCGCCGCCGCGATCGTGCAGCGCGCCATCGGGGACCGGTTGACCTGCGTCTTCGTCGACCACGGGCTGCTGCGCAAGGGCGAGGCCGCGCAGGTCGAGGAGGACTTCGTGGCCGTCACCGGGGTGAAGCTCCGGGTGGTGGACGCGGCGGAGCGCTTCCTGAAGGCGCTGTCCGGGGTGACCGACCCCGAGGAGAAGCGCAAGATCATCGGCCGCGAGTTCATCCGGGTCTTCGAGGACGAGCAGCGCGCCATCCTGGCCGACGGCCCGGTCGACTTCCTGGTGCAGGGCACGCTCTACCCCGACGTGGTGGAGTCCGGCGGTGGCACCGGCACCGCCAACATCAAGTCCCACCACAACGTCGGCGGCCTGCCGGAGGATCTGAAGTTCACCCTGGTCGAGCCGCTCCGCGCGCTGTTCAAGGACGAGGTGCGGCAGGCCGGGGCGGAGCTGGGCCTGCCCCCGGCGATGGTCTGGCGCCAGCCGTTCCCCGGTCCCGGCCTGGGCATCCGCATCATCGGCGAGGTGACCAAGGACCGGCTGGACGTGCTGCGCGAGGCCGACGCGATCGCGCGCGAGGAGCTGACCAGGGCCGGTCTCGACCGGGAGATCTGGCAGTGCCCGGTGGTGCTGCTGGCCGACGTGCGCTCGGTGGGCGTGCAGGGCGACGGACGCACCTACGGCCACCCGGTGGTGCTCCGCCCGGTCACCTCGGAGGACGCGATGACCGCCGACTGGGCGCGGGTGCCGTACGAGGTGCTCTCCCGGATCTCGACCCGGATCACCAACGAGGTGCGCGAGATCAACCGGGTCACGCTGGACGTCACCAGCAAGCCGCCCGGCACCATCGAGTGGGAGTGAGCTGTCAATGATCTCGCCAAGGTTGGGCGGCAAAGGCGGCCAATCAGGCTAATCCGGGCGGTGTGCGGTTCGCGGGGCGGGTAGTTTAGCCCGGGTGATTTCCCCGCAGAGTGCCCTTGCCGCGCCGCCGACCGTGCCGCCGTCGACCCCCGCGGGTGTCACCCGGTCGCGGATGGCGTGGCTGGACGCGTTGCGGGGGCTGGGGGCGCTCGCCGTGGTGGCCGAGCACATGTTCCCGTGGATCCTGCCGGGACTTCGGCCGTACTGGTTCAACCTGGGCATGTACGGCGTGCTGGTCTTCTTCCTGGTCAGCGGCTACATCATCCCCGCCAGCCTGGAATCCCGCGGCGACATCCGACTTTTCTGGATAAGTCGGATATTTCGTCTCTATCCGTTGTACTTGCTGGTGATCGTCATCGCGTTGGTGATCGCGATCTGGATCCCGGTCCGGCCCCAGGTGCCCAGGGACCTGTCGGGGGTCGCCGCGCATCTGAGCATGCTGCTGGACGTCGTGCACGTGGGCGGTCTGGCCGACCCGATGTGGACGCTCTCCTACGAGATGGTGTTCTACCTGCTGGTGACCGCCCTCTTCGTCAAGGGGGTGCACCGGGCCAGTGGCCAGATCGCCATCGCCTTCGGGGTGGTGGCGGTCGCGGTGGGGATGGTGGTGGACGCGCCGCTGCTCGGCGGGCCGTGGCCGGCCGTCGTCTCGGGGGCGGCCTTCGTCATCGGCATGTACTGCCTGCTGTCCGGAAATTTCCGGACTACGGCGGCGTACACGCTGGGCGCCATGGGGATCGGCCTGCTGCTGCTCAGCGGCTACGTGCCCTGGTTCGGCGCGGCCATCCTCGCCGTGATGTTCACCGGCACCGCCGTCTACCGCTGGGAGCAGGGCACCGGCTCGCTCTGGCCGGTGCTCGCCGCCGCCGCCCTGGTGGCCGTCTCCCCGGTCTGGTCCATCCAGGCCGGCTGGTGGTGGGTGCAGCCCGACGTCTGGATCACCACCCTGGCCCTGGCCGCCGCCACCTTCGTCGCCGCCCGGGCGCTCCGGCACCGCAGGATGCCGGGTGTGCTGGCCTGGCTCGGCCTGATCAGCTACTCGATCTACCTGCTCCACCACCCGCTGCTCCGGCTGCTGCACGAGATCGCCGGCGACATGCGGGGGCTCCCGCTGCCCGCCAGGATTGCCCTGGCCACCGGTTACCTGGCCGTGCTGCTGGCGCTCAGTTGGGTGACGTACACGCTGGTGGAGGGCCCGGCGCAGCGCCTGGGGCGGCGCCTGGCCAAGAGGTACGGCAGGGGTTAGACCTCGCCGCTGGAATCGCCCGGGTAGTCGCCCTCGCCCACCTCGTTCACCCCGGTCTGCGGGTAACGCTCACCGGGCACCAGCGTGGTGCCCTCCAGCAGCTTGGAGACGGTGACGAAGTAGTACCCCTGCTTCTGCAGGGTGCTCAGCACCTTCGGCATCGAGTCCACGGTCTCCTTGACCGTCTCGTGCATCAGCACGACCTGGTCCTGCCCGGCCACCTCCAGCGCGGCCGTGGTGAGGAACACGACGTTCCGGTTGTCCTGGATGTAGTCCTTGGTGGAGGTCGTGCCCGGGATCTGCACCAGCTTCAGCTTGGCGGCGACCGCGACCACGTCGTCGTCGGTGAGCCCACCGGGGGCCCGGAAGAGCACGGGGGCCTTCCCGGTCAGCTTCTTGATCAGCTTCTGGGTCTCGTTGATCTCTTTGTAGATCGCCGACGGCTCCAGGTCGGTCAGCCAGGGGTGGCTCCAGGTGTGGTTCCCCAGCTCGTGACCGCCCTTGGCGATGTTCTTGGTGAGCACCGGGTGCTTCTTGACCCGGGAGCCCATCACGAAGAAGGTCGCCTTCGCCTTGTACTTCTTCAGGGTGGCCAGCAGCCGGGTGGTGTTCTCCGAGGGGCCGTCGTCGAAGGTCAGTGCGATGCACTTGTGCGTCTTGCAGAAGGGCGTGCGTTTGGCGGGTTTGCCGGGGGCCGCGTGCGCCTCTGCCGTTGGCAGCAGCGCCAGGGTCAGGCAGGCGGCCAGAGCGGTAAGGGTGTGACGAGAGCGCATTGCGGCATACTAACGTGACCTCCTGGGAGTTTTCTGAACGCCTTCGTGGTTTCGGTATGGCTCACTTGGGGAAAGAGCGCCCGCGCTCTCCGCCAAGGATGCGTCAAGAACCCGTTCTTCTCCGCCGCCCGCGGCGATGCTGGCCCGGTTGATCCGCTGCCGCCTAGGAGTTACGAGGATGTCCCGCACGCTCTCGGTCATCGTCCCGGTCCGCGACGGCGAGCGCTTCATCGCCGACGCGCTCACCTCGCTGCTCCGCAACGCGCGCGACGACTTCGAGTACATCGTGGTCGACGACGGCTCGGTGGACCACACCCGCGCGGTGGCGGAGAGCTTCCAGGCCGAGCTGCCCGGGCTGACCGTGCTGTCCAGCCCCACCCCCGGCGGCCCGTCCCGGGCCCGCAACCTGGGCATGGCCGCCGCCTCCGGCACCTACCTCACCTTCCTGGACGGCGACGACTGGTACGCCCCCGGCTACCTGCCGGAACTGGTCGCCGCGATGGAGCGCACCGCCTGCGACTTCGTCCGGGTGGACCACATCCGGGTGCACGGCACCCGCCGGGAGGTGCACCGCGCCCCCGAACGCCGCCGGTGGCGGGTGCTCGCCCCCCGGGACGGCATCACCCGGGGCATGGTCGACTATCCGATGCCGTGGGCCGGGATCTACCACCGGCGGCTGCTCGACTGGGGCGTGCTCACCTTCCCCGAGCACCTGCAGACGGCGGAGGACCGGGCCTGGATCTGGCGGCTGCACCGGCTGGCGAGCTCGTACGCGGTGGCCCCCCTGGCCGGGGTCTTCCACCGGCGTGGCGTGCCCTCCTCGCTCACCCAGATCGGCGACGAGCGGCAGCTGCACTTCTTCGACGCCTATCTCGGCGTCATCGACGACCTCGCCGGTGAGGACCCGGCCCTGGTCGGCAAGGCCGTGTACAACCTGTGCGCGCTCACCGTGTACCACCACCGGCTGCGCGGGCGGCTCGTGCCGCACGTCAGGGAGCTGCTGGACCAGCGCACCCGGGCCACCCTGCGCGCCCTTCCCCCCGCTGTCCTCGCCGAGACGCTGCCCAGGCTGGGGCCGGCCCGCGAGGCGCTGCTCAGGAGGTTCCTGTGACCACCCAGCTCTTCTCCGCCTCGACCCTGTTCGGGGCGATGACGCTGGCCGCCGCGATCGACGCGGGGCAGTTCGGCGACGCGGACCGCCGGGTGCTGCTGGTCTCCAGCAACGCGCTCATCCCGGAGCTCGTGCGCTCCCCGCACCAGGCTCCGGGCTTCGCCGGGATCGCCGACCGGTTCGACCGGGTGTGGTGGTGGAACGAGCTGATCGCCCCGTACCACCCGGAGCGGGTGCGGGTGGCGCCCGAGCAGGGGCCGCTGCTGGCCCGGCTGCTCGGCGAGAAGCTGGAGCTGCCCGGCGGCGTGGACGAGCTGGTGGTGGAGCCGGTCGGCTGGACCCCGGCCCGCGCGCTGACCACGATCTTCCCCGACTGCCCGGTGACCGTGTACGCCGAGGGCCTGGGCGGCTACGGCCCGGCCCGGAGCCCGGTGCCCGCCCGGCTGGCCGCCCGGATCACCCGGCTGCTCCACCTGGACCTGGTTCCCGGGCTGCGCCCGCTCCTGCTGGCCGAGCGCCGGATCCCGGCGGTGCCGGTGCCGGACGCGGAGTTCGAGAAGGTCGTCGCCGAGGTGGCGGAGGTGGTGCCGCGCGTGCCGGAGGCCGACGCGATCATCCTCGGCCAGTGCCTGGCCGACACCCACGTCCTGGACTGGCAGGAGGAGGACCGGCTGCACGCCACGATGCTGCGCGGGCTGGCCGCCCGCGGGTACGGCCACGTGCTCTTCAAACCCCATCCGGTGTCCGGGCGGCGGCAGGCGGCCGGGCTGCGCCGGCTGGCGGGGGAGCTGGGGATCCGGCTGAGCGTGGCGCCGGAGACGGTGCCGGCCGAGGTGTGCGTCGCGGCGCACCGGCCGGAGCTGGTGGTGGGCGCGTTCTCCACCGGGCTGATGACCGTGCGGCACTTCTTCGGCGTGCCGGTGGCCACGGTGGGCTGCCCGCTGGTGTTGCGGCGGCTGCGGCCGTACCGGAACGTCAACCGGGTGCCCGCCACCATCGTGGACGCGACCGTGCCCCGGCTGACCGCGGCAGGGGGGCTGCTGCCGCCGCCGGTCCGGGTCGGTGAGGTGGGCGCGCTGGTGGAGGCGGTGGCCTACTGCCTCCAGCCGAACCGGTTCCCGCAGCTGCGGCCGGTGGCCGAGAGTTGCGTGCGGGAGCTGCCGAAGGTGCGGCGGTACCTGCGGTCGCAGCGGCTGGCCGAGGTCGGGCTTGTCACGGTCAGTCCGGGGCGGAAGCTGCTGGGGCGGATCGCCCGGGCGGGGCGGAAGCTGGCGAAGGTGGGCCGATGACCCTGCTTTCGGTGGTGGTGCCCTTTCACAACGTGGCGCCATACCTGCCGGCGTGCCTGGACTCGCTGGCCGCGCAGACCCTGGACGGGGTGGAGTTCCTGCTGGTGGACGACGGGTCCACGGACGGCGGCGCGGCGCTGGCCAAGCAGGCGGCGGCCGACGACACCCGTTTCCGGGTGCTGCGCCAGGAGAACCAGGGTGCCGGGGCGGCCAGGAACGCGGGGGTGCAGGCCGCCACCGGGACCTACCTGGCCTTCGCCGACGGCGACGACGTGGTGCCTCCGGAGGCGTACGCGCGGCTGGTGGGCAGTCTGGCGCGGAGCGGGGCCGATCTGGCCTGCGGGAAGGTGCTGCGGCTGACCGACCGGGGGAGCCGGAGCCTGCCCCTGTACGAGCAGGCGTTCCGGAAGTCGGTCCGGAGCACCCACATCCGTAAGAACCGGGATCTGATCGTGGATCGCGGGGTCTGCAACAAGGTGTTCCGCCGCGCCTTCTGGGACCGGCAGCGCTTCACCTTCCCGCCCGGCCTGTACGAGGACGTCCGGGTCGCCCTCCCGGCGCACGTGGTCGCCAGCGGCATCGACGTGCTCGCCGACGTGGTCTACCACTGGCGGGTACGCCCCGGCTCCACCACCCAGCGGCGCGCCGAGCCCGGCAACGTGGTGGAGCGGCTGCGCGCGATGACCGAGGTCGCCGACTTCCTCAAGGACCGCGCCCCCCGCCTGGCCCGCCGCCACCACCGGCTGATGGCCGAACTCGACCTGGGCTTCCTGCTGGACGCGCTGGACACCGCCGAGGGCCCCGACGTGGACCTGCTGCTGGACCTGGCCGCGACCACCGTGGGCGACCTGCACCCGGAGGAGATCGCCCGGCAGCCGGTGATCCGCCGCCTGGAGCTGTACCTGGCGGGCCACGGCCGGCTGGCCGAACTCCGCCACGTGCGAAGGTTCCGCCGTGCGGGCCTGAAAGACGCTCGTTTTGTGCGGCGTGGGCTGATAAATCGGAAATGGTATGCCGCTTATCCCTATCTCAGGAACGGTGTGCCGGATGAGGTGTTCCGGGCCGAGCAGGAGCTGACCCTCCAGGCGTACGTGGACGGTGTCCGGGTGGCCGATGATCTGGTGCACGTGTCCGGGTACGCCTACATCCGGCATCTGCCGAGCACCCGCAACGGCCTGCGCCTCTGGCTCCAGGGCAAGGGCGGCCATATCCCGCTTACCCCGGTCCGCACCCTCCGTACCGACGCCACCGCCGACTCCGACCAGTCCGCCGTCTGCCACGACCAGGCCGGCTTCACCGTCACCATCGACCCCGCCCTGCTCCCGTCCCCGGGCCCCTGGACCCTGCACGCCGAGGTACGCGCCCGGGGAGTCATCCGCGCCGGCAGGGTCACCGGCCACCCGGAGGCGGGCGAACGCCGCTTCCCCAGCGTCGCCGACCTGCAACCCACCCTGACCCTGGACCAGGGCCTCACCCTCGCCCGGCCCCGCCGCGAACCTAAAGCATCCAAGAAAACCCTGGTCAAAGGGCTGGCCTGGGACGGCAGGAACCGCCTGCTGGTGACCGGCCCGGAGACCGTGATCCTCAAGGGCGCGAAACGACGGGGCCCGATCGAGCCCCCACCGGGGATCGGCAGCTGGCCGCTCTACGGCCCCGACGGCGACCAACTGCGCGCCGCCGAGGGCCTGGACCTGCCGGTGCACCACACGGGCCTGCACGAGTACCGCTTCCAGACCACCGTGGACGGCCTGCTCACCCTGGTCGCCCGTCCAGACCTGCGGGGCGACGAACGCGGCAGGTACGCCGTGCGCCGCCTGCGCACCACCACCCGCCACCACCGCGCGCCCCTGCGTGACCAGGTCGTCTTCGACGCCTACGGCGGGCGCCTGGCCACCTGCAACCCGCTGGCCCTGCACCACGAGCTCCGCCGCCGCGACACCGGCCTCGACCTGGTCTGGGTCACCAGGGAAGGGCGCTTCCCCGCGCCCGAGGGGGCCCGGCTGGTGCTGTTCGGCAGCCGCGCGCACGAGGAGGCGCTCGGGGCCGCGCGCTACGTCGTCGGCAACCGCACCCAACCGGCCTGGTTCACCAAACGCCCGGACCAGACCTACCTCCAGACCTGGCACGGCACCCCGCTCAAGCGGCTCGGCCACGACCTGGCGGCGCTGCCGTACCAGCGCACCGAACTGCTGGAGTGGATGGACCGGGACGCCCCTCAGTGGGACCTGCTGGTCGCGCCCAATCCCTTCTCGATGCCGATCATGCGCCGCGCCTTCGGCTACGACGGGCAGCTGATGGCCACCGGCTACCCGCGCAACGACGTGCTGTTCGCCCCCGACCGGGCCGAGCGCGCCCGGGCGGTCCGGCGGCGGCTGGGCATCCCGCCGGGGGACCGGGTGATCCTCTACGCGCCGACCTGGCGGGACGACCTGCACACCGGACGCCGCCGCCTGTTCACCCTGCACCTGGACACCGAGCGGCTGCACGAGGCCCTGGGCCCCGGCCACACGCTGCTGGTCCGCGCGCACCACCTGATCACCCACCGGCCCAAGGTCGCCCCGCCCACCCGCGACGTCACCCGTTACCCCGAAATTTCGGACCTGTACTTGGTGGCGGACGTACTGATCACCGACTACTCCTCGGCCATGTTCGACTTCGCCTGCACGGGCAAGCCGATGATCTTCTTCACCTACGACCTGGAGCGCTACCGCGACGTCGTCCGCGGCTTCTACTTCGACCTGGAACGGGAGGCCCCGGGTCCGCTGGTCCGGGACACCGACGGAGTGATCGACGCCCTGCGGGAAAAGGACCACCCCGATTACCCTGATTTCCAGGCCAAATTCTGCCCGTGGGACGACGGTTTCGCGGCCGGACGCGTGGTTGACCGGCTGCTCGCCTGAGTGTGCCGCTTTGATGTGATCAGGTCCGATATTCTCGCTCGGTGAGCCGCCGCCGAAAGCAGATCTCCGGACACCCCGCCAAGCGCGCACTGATCCGCGACACGCCCCCGATGTCCCCGCTTGAGCGCGCCGCGGCGGCCACGCCCGTGCTGCGCGGCCTGCGCGGACTCGCCGAATGGCTGGGCGAGGGGGTGGCCGTGACCGCCACCGGAGCGCCGCGCCCCGCGGACGTGCCCGCGCTCTGCGCCGTGTTCGGCATCCCGGCCCCGGCCGCGCCGGTGCGCACCGCCACCCGGGTGCCCGAGCTCATGTCCTTCTGGAAGGTGGCCAAGGCCGCCGACGTGGTCCGCGTCCGTGGCCGCCGCGCCCGCCTTGGCGAGGGCCTGACCGGGGACGCCCTGGAGACCTGGCGGAACGCCTTCGTCCGGACCGTGGACGGCGACGACGAGGAGTTCATCGAGGGCGCCGAGGGCGGCGCGCTGGTCGCCCTCCAGGTGCTCGCCGATCTGCCCGCCCGGGCCCAGCTGGACGTGGCCGCGCTGGACTGGATGATCAGCAAGGCGGCCGAGGCGGAGTGCGTCACCTTCGACGTCGCCGCCGGCCTCGACCTGCTCGCCTTCTTCGGCGCCACCGTGCGCAGCGGCCCCCGGGTGGCGCTCAGCCCGCTCGGCGGCCACCTGATCGCCCTGCTCCACGAGCAGGCGGCCGCCCGCTAGACGACACCCTCCTCAAAGGCCCCGGGCGTGGGGTAGTACGCCTCCAGGAACCGGAGCAGGAGCTGGTCCTGCTCCGGGGTCGTCGGCGCGGTGTCGTTCAGGCAGAACGTGTCGTGGTCCCGGTTGCGCAGCATGCGGCGGAGCTTGGCCGGAGTTTTGCGCAGCGCCAGGTCCACGTAGGTGTAGCCGACCGTGCCCGGCACCGCCCGGCCGGTCAGGTAGCCGTAGTAGTGCGCCAGCGAGGACACCACCGAGATGTCGCGGCTGGTGCGGAAGGCGCTGTGGGCGGTCTCCCGGAACTCCTCGGCGAACCGCTCCTCCAGCTCGAACAGCAGCGACCGGCGCAGCGCGTACGGCACGTGCTTCATCTTCTGGATGAGGGTGCGGCCGGACAGCCCCTCCAGCAGCCGCCGGTTGTTCATGCCCGCCGCGTGCACCGGATTGTCCTCGTGCAGCTCGAACGGCACCTGGGCGACCGACGGGAAGAACCTGGTGATGCCGTTGCCCTCGAAGAAGGTCTCCGGGTGCAGCGGGCGGCCCAGGAAGAAGTCGTCGTTCAGGTAAAGGAAGTGCTCGGCCAGGCCCTCGATACGGTGCAGCTGGGCCTCGATGGCGTGCGAGTTGAAGACCGGCAGGGCGCTCGGGTCACGGAAGATCTCCTTGTGGTCGACCATCTGGACCCGGTCGCCCTCGCGCAGCCAGGCCGGAGTCTGGCCGTCGGTGACGATCCAGATCTTCCGCACCCAGGGCGCGTACGTGGTCAGCGAGCGCAGTGAGTAGCGCAGCTCGTCCCGGCTGGCGAACCGGGCCTCGGTGGTGGCCAGCTCGCTCAGACCCTCGCACATCCCGCCGTGCAGCCGCTGGTCCCTGCGGGCCCGCCAGGCCGGGTCGGCGCCGTCCACCCAGGTGTAGACGGCGTCGATCGGGAAGTCCACGTCGCCGACCAGGCGGCAGGCGAACTCCGGCCGGGTCGGGTAGGTGCGCTCCCCCTCGCTCATCAGGCCAAGGAACAGCTCCTCGCCCGCCTGCACGGTCGGCCCGTGCACCGGCACCGCCTCGCAGGCCCGGTTGGGCCTGGGCGCCACCAGCAGGTCGCCCTCCCGCTCCCAGAACTCCAGATCGCAGCCGAGCTCGGGACCCAGGATCAGGGTCCTGGACGGGCTGGCGAAGTAGAGCGCCACCCGGATCACCCGGGCGTCGGCCAGCGCGGCCCGGCGCAGCGGCCGGATGCGCTCGACGTCCGGCGCGCCGCGCCGGTGGCCCTGCCGCCCGCTGGGCAGCCTGGCCGCGTAGAACCCGGGCCTGGCCAGCGCGGACAGGGCCCGGGACCGGTGCGAGACCGGCACCGCGACCACCGGCGGCCGCCCGGCCAGCGGCCGTACGCAGAAGTACGGCACCGCCGCCTCCGTCAGCGTTCGGCAGACCAGGTCGAAGGTCTCCCGTGACGCCTGGAGCGGGCCGGCGTCCGGCCGGATCAGCGCGGCCCGGCGCGGCGAGATCTCCCGCGCGCCCAGCCGCCCCCGCAACTGGCGGTACAACGTTTCCACAGGCATGGCTCTCCCCCCGAAGATTTCAGGACTCTAACGGACGCCTCACCGTGTTGGCAGGGGCTTTGCCCACGTCAGGGCAATGGTCAAGAAGTGGCAACGAGATTCACCGGCTGTCACCGAAGAACACGTTCCCGACTACCCAACGTGGTCATTCTTACGTGCATGGGGGGCTTCACGCTCGACGACATCCTGGCGGCACGTAAGCCGCGCGACTCTTGGTGGACCGTTTTCGTGGTCGATCCGCTGGCCTGCCGGCTCACGCTGGCGGTGGCCAACCACACCTCGATCACGCCCAACGGGCTGACCCGGCTGTCCATGCTGCTCGGGTTGGGCTCCGCCGGATGCTTCGCGGCCGGTTCCACCGGGGCGCTCGTCGCGGGCGCGGTGCTGTTCTACCTGAGCTTCACGGTGGACTGCATGGACGGCAAGATCGCCCGGCTCAAGGGCACCGGAACCCCTTTCGGCCTCTGGCTGGACTATGTGGGCGACCGGGTCCGGGTGGGCTGCTGCGCGTTCGCCTTCGCCTACGGGCAGGGCACGGACGCCGCGCTGGCCGCCGCGGTCGGCGTGGTGGTGCTGGACCTGTTCCGCTACGTCAACGGCCCCCAGCTGCACCGGGTCAGGGAGGCCACCAGGGAACAGGTGGCCGCCATGGCCGGCGGCGAGGTGGTCTTCGTCGACGACCGGCTCCGCGCCGACCCCAGGGCGCGGGTCCGGGATCTGCTTCTCAGCGAAGAAATCGAGCTGGTGGATCTGCAGCGCGCCTTCCGCGCGCGGTTCCCCTGGTTCGACCGGTTCCGGATCGCCCTGGTCCGGCATCGGGTGCGCACCCACGTGATGAGCGGCATCGAGTTCCACGCCGCCGTCTTCGTGGTCGCGCCCTTCTTTGGCCCCAGGGCGGTCATCGGGGCGGCAGCGGGCGCGGGGGCGCTGCTGCTGCTCTTCGAGGCCGCCCTGGTCTACCGGATCTGGCTGGCCACCAGGGAGGCGGCGCGAGCCGTACCGAAAAGGGAGAGGGTTCTTGTCTGAACGGCCGATTTTCGTAGTCGGATGCCCGCGCTCGGGCACCACGCTGCTCCAGCTGATGCTGCACTCGCATCCGCGCATCGCGGTGCCGCCGGAGACCCGGATTCTGGTCCAGGTCTACCGGGCCCGCCGCCAGTTCGGCGACATGCGGGAGCCGGCGAACCGGCGGGCGCTGGCCAAGCGCATCGCGCTCGGATCCCGCACCCAGTTCCGGGACCTGGAGGTCGACCCGGACGCGTTCATCCGCCGGGCCGTGGACGGGCCCGGCAGCCTCGGCTCGATCATCGGACTGGTCTACCAGATGTTCGCCGAGCGGCACGGCAAGGTGCGCTGGGGCGACAAGCGGCCCCCGTACATCCGGCACCTGGACGCGGTGCTGGCCATGTTCCCGGACGCCCAGATCATCCACCTGATCCGGGACGGGCGGGACTGCGTCTCCTCGCTGAAGGAGATGCCCTGGTTCAAGGGGGACACCTACGAGGCGGTGCACCGGTGGGCCGAGGCCATCGACATCGGGCGCAAGGTCAAGCTGCCCGCCGACAGCTACTACGAGCTGCGGTACGAGGACCTCACCGCCGACCCCGTCGGGGCGCTCTCCGGGCTGTGCACCTTCCTGGGGGAGGAGTACGACCCGGCGATGCGGGAGCCGTACAAGGTGGCGGACGTGGTGCCGCAGCACAAGGACTGGCACGTCAACACCCGCCAGGAGGTCACCACCAGCCGGAGCGGGAGCTGGACGGACCGGCTTGAGCCGTGGGAGGTCTCGCTCTGCGAGACGGTCCTCGGCGAGCGCCTGCGCGCCTACGGGTACGAGCTGAGCGGCGCCGCGCCCGCGCTCCGCAAGGACGTGACCGCCTACAAGCGCACCTCCAACATGTGGAAGCGCAAGTGGCGGCAGGTGGCGATGACCGAGTGGTTCAACCGGTTCCGCGAGCCGGGCCCGGTGGCCTACCAGCTGTCGGGCGGGCCGCGCCAGCCCGCGGGGATCGGCCGGTGAGCCCGGTCACCCGGGGGCAGGACCGGCCGATCTTCGTCATCGGCTGCCCGCGCTCCGGCACCACCCTGCTCCAGCTGATGCTGCACTCGCACCCGCGGATCGCGGTGCCGCCGGAGACGCGGTTCCTGGTCCCGGCCTACTACTCCCGCCGCAAGTACGGCGACATGCGGCTGCCGGGCAACCGGCGGGCGCTGGCCGAGTGGATCGCCACCGGGCGGGAGACCAAGTTCCGCGAGCTCGGCCTCGACCGCGCCGGTTACGTCGCCGAGGCCACCGAGGGGCCTGGCAGCCTCGGGTCGGTGATCGGCACGGTGTTCCGCGACTACGCGGCCCGGTTCGGCAAGCCGCGCTGGGGGGACAAGCGGCCCAGCTACTTCAAGCACGTGGACATCCTGCTCAGGCTCTTCCCGGACGCCCAGTTCGTGCACCTGATCAGGGACGGCCGGGACTGTGTGGCGTCGCTGAAGGAGATGCCCTGGTACCACCTGAGCAGCTTCCACGCCATGGCCAACTGGGCCGAGGCGATCGACTTCGGCCGCCGCACCGCCGCCCGCCTCCCCGCGGGCAGCTACCACGAGCTGCGGTACGAGGACCTGACCGCGGAACCCGAGCGCGAGCTCCAGCGGCTGTGCGGTTTCCTCGGCGAGGAGTACGACCCCGCCATGTGCGAACCCCGGCACGTGGCGGAGGTGGCGGTGCCGGCGCACAAGGTCTGGCACAGCAACACCCACGGCGAGGTCACCACGGCACGCTCCGGCAGCTGGTCGCAGCGCCTGGACCCGTGGGAGATCTCACTCTGCGAAACGGTCCTCGGCGAACGCCTGACCACCGCCGGGTACGCCCTGAGCGGCGCGCCCCGAGCGCCGAAAGAACAGGTCAACGCCTACAAGACGGTGGCGGCCAAACGGCGCGGCGCCCGCTGGAAGAAACTCAACAGAGATCGCGTGAACCGCCTCAGAGAGCCAGGCCCGGTGGCGGCCCTGCTCACCGAGGGCCAACGTCGCCTGGCGGGCCTGCCCGTCCCGGTGGGGGTCACCCCCGCCGGGACCTGCGGATGAGCCAGATCACCACGGCCAGTACGCCGGCCGCCGCCAGTACCGGGGCGAGCCGCCGGAGCACGGGTGCGCCCGCGATCTCCAGTAGGTCCAGGGCCTCCTCGTCGGGGGTGCGGGAGGTGCGCATCGTTCCGGCGGGGTGGGCCTCCCGGGACAGGGACTCCTCGGGGGGGCTCGGTACGGCCGTCAGGTGGCGGTGCGGCTCCTCGGCGGGCGGGAGCTGCTCCGGTTCCTGAGGCTGTTCCTGGAGGAGGGCCGCCAGGTTGCCGGCGAACTTGTCGATCAGCCGGGAGCCCACGTCGGCCATCACGCCCCGCCCGAACTGGGCAGGGCGGCCGGTGACGTTGAAGGCCGTCTCCACGGTCACCTTGGTGTGGTCGCCCTCGGTGGCCAGCTTGGCGGTGACCGTGGCGTTGGCCGTGCCCGCGCCCCTGGCCTCCTTGCCGGAGGCCTTCAGGGTGAGCGTGCGGGCGTCCTTGTCCACGTCGGCGAAGGTGGCCGTGCCCTGGTAGGTGACGGTGATCGGGCCTACCTTGACCTTCATCTTGCCGGTGACGGTGTCCCCGTCCACCGAGTCGAGCGAGGCCCCGGGCAGGCAGGGCGCCACCCGTTCGGCGTCGAGCAGGATCGCCCAGGCCTGCTCGACGGGGACCGGCACGGTGAACTCGTGCTCGAACCGCATCGCCATCGCTCGACTCCGTTTCTCTCCGTAATTGTCTACCCTATGCGGCGGCTGACCTGATCGCCCGTTCGGTGAGGACCCGGGCCAGATGGCGCCGGTAGTCCGGACGGGCGTGCAGATCGGACGGGGGGTCGGTCGCGTCGTCTGCGGAGGCGGTCGCCGCACGCAGGGCCGTACGGTCGTCCAGGGCGACCCCGGGCAGGCCCGCCTCGGCCGCCCGGGCCCGGACCGGGACCGCGCCCATGTTGGTGAGCGCCACCCGGCCCTCCGCGATCACGCCGTCCTGGTGGCGCACCGCGGCGGCGACCCCGACGATCGCCCACGCCTGGGCGACCCGGTGGAACTTCGTGTAGTGGAATCCCCAGCCGGGCCCCAGCTTGGGCACCCGGGCGCCGAGCAGGAGCTCGCCCGGAGCCAGCGCCGTCTCCAGGTAGTCGAGGAAGAACTCGGCGGCGGGGATGGTCCTGGTGCCCTCCGCCGACCCGGCCACCAGGTCCATGTCCAGGGCCAGCGCGACGGCGGGCAGGTCCCCGGCGGGGTCGGCGTGCGCCAGCGACCCGCCGAAGGTGCCGCGGTGCCGTACCGCGGGGTCGGCGACCGTGGCCGTCGCCTGGGCCACCAGCGGGCAGTACGTCTGGACCAGGGGTGATTTCAGCACCTCGTCGTGGGTGGTGGTGGCCCCGATGAACAGGTGGTCGCCCTCGTCCCTGACGCCCCTGAGCTCGGGCAGCCGCCCGATGTCCACCAGCGTGGCCGGGTAGGCCAGCCGGAGCCGCAGCAGCGGCAGCAGCGACTGCCCGCCGGCCAGGACCTTGGCGTCCTCGTCCGCGCCCAGCGCCTGGAACGCCTCGGACAGGGACTCCGCCCGCACGTAGTCGAAGCTCGCGGGAATCATGCGACACCTCCCTGAATCGCCCGCCAGACCCGTTCCGGGCTGCACGGCATGGGCACGTCCCGCACCCCGTACGGCCGGAGCGCGTCCACGACCGCGTTGACCACCGCCGGGGTGGACGCGATGGTCCCGGCCTCGCCGACGCCCTTGACCCCGAGCGGGTTGGAGGTGGCCGGGGTGACCGTGCGATCGGTCACGAAGGTGGGCAGGTCGGCGGCGGACGGCACGAGGTAGTCGGCCATGGTGCCGGTGAGCAGGTTGCCGTCCGCGTCGTAGACGGCCTCCTCGAAGAGCGCCTGCGCGATGCCCTGGGCGATGCCGCCGTGCACCTGGCCCTCCACGATCATCGGGTTGACCACGTTGCCCACGTCGTCCACCGCCACGTACGAGCGGATCGTGGTCATCCCGGTCTCGGTGTCCACCTCCACCGCGCACAGGTGGGTGCCGTGCGGGAAGGAGAACGACTCCGGGTCGAAGGTGCTGCCCGCGTCCAGTTGCGGTTCGAAGCCCTCCGGCAGGTCGTGGGCGGCGAAGACGGCCAGCGCCACCTCCTGGATGGTCTTGGCCGCGCCGGTGCCGCGCACCTTGAACGCGCCGTCGGTGAACTCCAGGTCGTCCGGCGCGCACTCCAGCAGGTGCGCGGCCACCGTCCTGGCCTTCTCCTTCACCCGCTCGCAGGCCTGGAGCACGGCGATACCGCCGACCACCAGGGAACGCGAGCCGTAGGTGTCCATGCCGCGCGGGGCCGAGGCGGTGTCCCCGTGCAGCACGCCCACGTCCTCGAAGGGCACCCCGAGCGCGTCCGCGACGATCTGCGACCAGGCGGTCTCGTGGCCCTGGCCGTGCGGGCTGGTCCCGGTGACCACCTCCACCTTGCCGGTCGGCAGCATGCGCACGGTGGCGTGCTCCCAGCCTCCGGCGCCGTACCGCAGGCTGCCCAGCACCCGGGACGGGGCCAGGCCGCACATCTCGGTGTAGGTGGAGACGCCGATGCCCAGCTGTACGGGATCGTTCCGGTCCCGGCGGTCGGCCTGTTCTGCGCGGAGCTTGTCGTAGCCGAACAGGGCCATCGCCCGCTCGGTGGCGGCCTCGTAGTTGCCCGAGTCGTAGGTGAGGCCGGCCGCCGTGGCGTACGGGAACTCCTCGTGCCTGATCCAGTTGCGGCGGCGGATCTCCAGCGGGTCGACGCCGATCTCCTTGGCCAGTTCGTCCATGGCCCGTTCGATGGCGTACGTGGCCTCGGGGCGGCCGGCTCCCCGGTAGGCGTCGGTGGGCATCTTGGTGGTGAAGACGCCGGTGCAGGCGAAGTCGTAGGCGTCCATCTTGTAGATGCCGGTGTACATGAACGCGCCGAGCAGCGGCACGCCGGGGGTGACCAGCATCAGGTAGGCGCCCATGTCGGCCAGCAGGTCCACCTTCACGCCGCGCAGCACGCCCTCGGCCGAGGCGGCGAGCGCGATGCGCTGGATCTGGTCCCGGCCGTGGTGCACGGTCTGGTTGCCCTCCGAGCGGGACTCGGTCCACTTGACCGGCCGTCCCAGCCGCCGGGCGATCAGCAGCCCCAGCACCTCTTCCGCGGTGACCTGGAGCTTGGAGCCGAAGCCGCCGCCCACGTCGGGGGCGATCACCCGGAGCTTGTGCTCGGGGACGCCGGTGGTGGCCGCCAGCATGACCCGGAGCACGTGCGGGATCTGGGTGGAGGTGTGCAACGTGAAGGAGTCGCCGTCGGTCTGGGCGACCACCGCGCGCGGCTCCATCGCGGTCGGGATCAGCCGCTGCTGCACGTAGGTGCGCTCCACCACGACCGGCGCGTCGCGGAACGCGGCCTCGATGTCGCCCTGGGCGAAGGTCCAGGTGAACGCCTTGTTACCGGCTTCGTGTACGAGCGGGGAGCCGTCGGCCAGCGCCGAGGGCATGTCGGTCACGGCGGGCAGGGGGTCGTAGTCGATCTCGATGGCGTCCAGCGCGTCCGCCGCCTTGTACCGGTCGGTGGCGATCACACAGGCCACCGCCTCCCCGGCGTACCTGACCGTGTCCACCGCCATCGGCGGGTGGTCGGGGATCACCACGTCGTCGCTGACCGGCCAGGCGCAGGGCAGGCTGCCCTGTTCGGCGGCGAAGTCCTGCCCGCTGAAGGCGGCCACCACCCCGGGGCGGGACCTGGCCGCCGACACGTCCACCCGGGTGATCCGGGCGTGCGCCAGCGGGCTGCGCAGGTAGGCCACGTGCAGCAGGCCGGGGACCTGGATGTTGTCCGTCCACTGGGTGCGGCCGGTGATCAGGCGTGCGTCTTCCTTGCGGCGTCGGGCCCGGCCGATTTCGGTCTCGGTCATGGCTCGGCCCGCATCAGCTCGGCGCCGCGCCGTACGGCCCGCACGATGTTGCAGTAGCCCGTGCAGCGGCAGAGGTTGCCCTCCAGCCCCTCCCGGATCTCCGTCTCGGTGGGGTCGGGGTTCCCGTTGACCAGGTCGATGGAGGCGATGATCATGCCCGGCGTGCAGTACCCGCACTGCAGCGCGTGCTCCTCGTGGAAGGCGCGCTGCATCGGGTGCAGCTCACCGCCGTCCGCCAGGCCCTGGACGGTGACGACGTCACCGCCGTCCGCCTGTACGGCCAGCACCGAGCAGCTCTTGACGCTCAGGCCGTCCAGCAGGACCGTGCAGGCCCCGCAGTTGGTGGTGTCACAGCCGACCGGGGTCCCGGTGCGGCCCAGCCGGTCTCGTAGGAAGTGCACGAGGAGCAGGCGGGGTTCGACCTCTTCCTCGTACTTGGTGCCGTCGACGGTGACGGTGATCCGGGGCATTGTTCCTCCACGCCGCAGGTGGAAGTGATAACGGACAATTTGAACGTACGCCCGTGGCTTCCCCGGTCAACCCGTCACACTCATCACCTGGTTCCGGGCTGCCCCTTTCATCGCCTCCTGATGGCTTTGGCCAGGATCCCGATGAACCCCGCGAAACCCAGTCCGGCCAGCAGGATGGGGACCATGATGAGCGGGTCGGGGAGCGGGCCCGTCAGGTAGCGGATGCCGAAGCCGATGAAGAGCAGCCCGCAGAGCAGAGCCATCCAGTCGGTCCGGTGTCGCCGTTTCGCCGGCTCCCGTGGTTTCCTGACCGTCGGGCTCGCCCACGGGTTGTGCGCCCTGTCCGGGTCCTCGTCGAAGTCCTCGCCCAGGTCCTCGGCGAGGTCCTTGTCGAGGTCGCGCTCAGGCCGCACGCCGCACCTCCACGTCGCCGATGCCCGCCTTGACGTACAGCTCGATGACTGCGGCGTCGCCCTTGGGGGGGACCTCCGGGTCGAGCACCCGGTTGAAGGTCACGTCGGTGCCGTCCTCCACCTGGTGGTCGATCTTGATGTCGCCGAGCCGGGTGTAGCCGAAGACCTCCACCCGGGCGTCCGGCGGTAGCAGCACGATCAGCTGTCCCAGCGAGATCGAGGCGTCGAACCTGGTCCTGCTCCCCTCGGGCAGTTTCAGGTCGCTCAGGTCGAGCCGGCCCTCGCCGATGCCGACCGTGTAGGTCTTGGCCGCCTGCGCGACGTCGACCGGATGCCAGGTGTAACTGCCGACCTTCTTCGGCAGTCCGCTGACGCTCGCCCCCGCGACCAGCACCAGCGAGACGATCGTGCCGGCCGCGATCAGCGCCGCGCCACGGCCGAACCAGGTGGCCACCAGCAGCCCCGCGCCGATGGTGACCAGGACGGCCCCGCCGATGATCGGCAGGCTGATCGTGCCGGTCCCGGACTGCTGGACCGCCACCATGATGCCTCCAACGATGAGCGCCAGGCAGATCGTGAGTCCCCCGACGAACGACTTCGGCCGCTTCTGCTTGACTTCGCGCGGCCGCTTCTTTTCCGGCTCCTGCATCGGTTTACGTGCGTACGGCCCCCGAGGGGCGAAAGGTTCCGCCGATCCGTACGCCTGGGAGGGTTGCGTGAAGGCCGCCCCTCTGGCCTCCCTGGCCAGGTCCGCCAGGCTGCGGTAGCCCTCCGGCTGGGGGGCGGCGCCGTACGGGCCCGGGGTGGGCGGCATGGCCGGTTCCGGCCGGAACGGCGGCGGTGGTGGCGGGAACGGGCTCGGACGGGTGAAAGCGCTCTCCGGGGCGCGGCTCATGCCCCGGCGGCCGGTCATCCGGTCCGGGAGGGAGCGGGCCAGGGAGACCAGGTCGACGCCCCGGGCGTGCGCGGCCAGCAGCGCGACGGCCAGCAGCGTGCCGACCACGATGGTGCCCCGGCCGATGCCGCCGGAGGCCATGTTGATGATCAGGCCGAACGCGAACACCGCGGTGAGCAGGGCCAGCACGGTCTCCGCGTCGAAGATCCGCCGGGTCCACTGCTCCAGGTAGCCGGGGCGGCCGTCGGTCTCGCGCATCAGCAAGAACGCCGCTATGTACAGAAAAATCCCGATACCGGAGCCGAGCACCAGGATCGCGAAACCCACCCGGAACAGCACCGGGTCCATCCCGCTGAACCTGCCGAGTCCCGCGCACACCCCCGTGAGCATGCGGCCCTCGGCGCTGCGCTGCAGGAAGCGTTCACGCGGGTCCGGGGGCGCCTCCGGCGCGGCAGGTGTCTCGGTCATGGTCCCATCGTGGTCGTTGCCGGGGGTGGTCTGCCATCGGGGGAACCCCTGAACTCCGTCTCAGGGACTTGCCCTGATGCATACGCTGAGGCGACATGTGACGATGCAGAGGCGATGTCTGAGAATCCTGACGCCACACCGGCGTTCCCCAAACTGACCAGGCCGCTGGACGGCCGGGTGGTCGCCGGGGTCGCGCAGGGGGCGGCCGCCCAGCTGCGGCTCGACCCGGTCGTGCTGCGACTCGCCTTCGTGCTGCTCACGGCGCTGAACGGCCTCGGCATCGTGGCGTACGCGGCGTTGTGGATGTTCACCTCCAGCGAGACCGCCGACCGTGATCGCGGCAGGGACTGGGGGCAGGTGGCCGCCTACGGCCTGGTCGGCCTGGTGCTGGCGGTGGTCGCCCTGCTCACCGGGGCGGCGGCCGGCGGGGTGGCCACCTGGCCGATCGCGGTCGGCGGCATCGGCTCCCTGATCATGTGGCAGCAGGCCGACCCCGGCCGCCGCCAGCGCTGGATGACCACCACGGTCGGCCAGGTGCGGCAGAAGTGGGTGCGGGCCGGCCTCGGCCTGCTGCTGGTGGTGGTCGGCGCGATCGGCTTCCTGGCCGCCCAGGACCAGCTGGCCCAGGCCGGCACCGGCCTGATGTTCACCGCCGTGGTGGTCGGCGGCATCGCCCTGATCGCCGCGCCCTGGCTGGCCAGCCTCTGGAAGGAACTGCAGAAGGAGCGGACCGAGCGCATCCGCCAGGAGGAGCGGGCCGAGGTGGCCGCGCACGTGCACGACTCGGTGCTGCACACCCTCACCCTGATCCAGCGCAACGCGAACGACTCGCGCGAGGTGCTCCGGCTGGCCAGGTCCCAGGAACGCGAGCTGCGCAACTGGCTCTACCAGCCCCGGCAGGACGCGGACGCCACCCTGGCGGCGGCCGTGCGCCGGGTGGCGGCCGAGGAGGAGGACGCGCACGGCGTGCCCATCGAGATCGTCTGCGTCGGCGACTGCGAGCTGGACGAGCAGTTGGTGGCCTTGCTCCACGCGGCCCGGCAGGCGATGGTGAACGCGGCGAAATATTCTGAATCTCCGGTCATCTCGGTCTACCTGGAGATCGAGCCGGACGAGGTCACCCTCTTCGTCCGGGACCGGGGCAAGGGCTTCACCCTCGACGACGTGCCGGAGGATCGCATGGGCATCCGCCAGTCGATCATCGGCCGGATGGAGCGGAACGGCGGCGGCGCCCGGGTCAAGACCGCCCCCGGCGAGGGCACCGAGATCATGTTGACGATGAAGAGGACCACCTGAGCGATGAAGACCGTACGTGTGCTGATCGTCGACGACCACCGGCTGTTCCGGTCGGGGGTGCGGGCCGAGCTGGGGCCCGCCATCGAGGTCGTCGGCGAGGCAGAGGACGTGGAGACCGCCGTACGGACCATCGCCGAGCTCCAGCCGGACGTGGTGCTGCTGGACGTGCACATGCCCGGGGGCGGCGGCCAGGAGGTGCTCCGCCGGGTGCTCGGCGCCGGCTCCCAGGTCCGCTTCCTGGCCCTGTCGGTCTCCGACGCGGCCGAGGACGTGATCGGCGTCATCCGGGGCGGGGCGCGCGGCTACGTCACCAAGACCATCAACGGCGCCGAGCTGACCGACGCGGTGCTCCGGGTGTCCGAGGGGGACGCGGTGTTCTCGCCCCGGCTGGCCGGCTTCGTGCTCGACGCGTTCGCCTCCACCGAGGCCCCGCCGATCGACCCCGAGCTGGACTCGCTGACCACCCGGGAGCGTGAGGTGCTCCGGCTGATCGCGCGCGGCTACGCGTACAAGGAGATCGCCAAGGAGCTGTTCATCTCGGTGAAGACCGTGGAGACGCACGTGTCCTCGGTGCTGCGCAAGCTCCAGCTGTCCAACCGGCACGAACTCTCCCGATGGGCCACCGCCCGGCGTCTGGTCTGAACCGTCCCGGCGTGCGACGCTCGAAACATGGGACGTGACGTACCCGCCGTGACCTTCAGCCGTGAGGACCGTCGGCGGTACCGTGACAAGATCCGGCGGTCCCTGGACGTGCTCGCCGAGATGTTGCGCGAGTCCCGCTTCGAGCCGGAACGGAGCCTGGCGGGACTGGAGATCGAGCTCAACCTGGTGGACGAGCGGGGCGAGCCCGCGATGCGGAACGCCGAGGTGCTGTCGGCTATCGCGGAACCGAACTGGGGCGCCGAACTGGGGCAGTTCAACGTTGAGATAAACGTCGAGCCGCAGGACCTGTCCGGGGACGGTCCTGGCGAGCTGGAGGAGACCGTACGGCGGCGGCTCAACCGCGCCGAGGAGCGGGCCGCCACCGTGGGCGGGCACCTGGTGCTGGTGGGCATCCTGCCCACCCTGCGGGAGTCCGACGTGAGCGAGGCCACCCTGTCGGCCAATCCTCGCTACCAGCTGCTCAACGAGCAGGTTTTCGCGGCCCGCGGTGAGGACATGCACATCCTCATCGAGGGCGTGGAGCGCCTGGACACCTACGCCGACAGCATCACCCCCGAGGCCGCCTGCACCAGCGCGCAGCTGCACCTGCAGGTCAGCCCCAACGCGTTCGCCGCGCACTGGAACGCGGCCCAGGCCATCGCGGGCGCCCAGGTCGCGGTGGCGGCCAACTCGCCCTACCTGTTCGGCAGGCAGCTCTGGCAGGAGACCAGGATCAGCCTCTTTGAGCAGGCCACCGACACCCGTCCGGAGGAGCTGAAGGCCCAGGGCGTACGGCCTCGCGTCTGGTTCGGGGAACGGTGGATCACCTCGGTCTTCGACCTGTTCGAGGAGAACGTTCGGTACTTCCCCGCGCTGCTGCCGCTGTGCGAGGAGGAGGACCCGCGGGAGGTGCTGGACTGCGGCGGCGTTCCCACCATGGCGGAGCTCTCCCTGCACAACGGGACCGTCTACCGCTGGAACCGGCCCGTCTACGAGGTCGTCCGGGGGCTGCCGCATCTGCGGGTGGAGAACCGGGTGCTGCCGGCCGGGCCCACCGTGCTCGACATCGCCGCCAACGCGGCCTTCTACTACGGGCTGATGCGGGTGCTGCCGTTGGCCGAGCGGCCGGTCTGGACGCAGATGTCGTTCGCGGTGGCCGAGGAGAACCTGCGCGCCGCCGCCCGGCACGGCATCGAGGCGCGGCTCTACTGGCCAGGTCTCGGCGAGGTCCCGGCCACCGAGCTCATCCTGCGGCGGCTGCTGCCGCTGGCGCACGAGGGGCTGGACGGGTGGGGGGTGGCCCCCGCGCACCGGGACCGGCTGCTCGGCGTCATCGAGCAGCGCTGCCTGACCGGCGTGACCGGGGCCGCCTGGCAGGTGGACACCGTACGGGCGCTGGGCGGCGGCCACGAGGCGCTCCGCCAGATGACCCTCCGCTACATCGACCACATGCACACCAACGAACCCGTGCACACCTGGCCGACGCCCGCGCTGTGACCGCACCGTCATGAGGATGTCGTCATTTAGCGGGATTGCCGGTGCGGAATCGGGTCACTATGTGGGGGTGGGTCATCGAAGAGTCGCCGTCGCGCTGGTCGCGGCGTTCACCCTCCTGTCGGCCGTCACCGGGTGCGGGATCGTCGAGCTGTCCCCGCCAGGATCGTCCTCGTCCGAGCCGGAGTCCGGCGTTGATCCGACGACCGAGGCCAGCCCCGGCGGCCAGTCCTGGGGTTGCCGGGACCGGGGGGACACCTTCGCCAGCGACGTACGGCTGGCGCGTTGCCTGACCGAGCAGTTCTGGGCCCGCCAGTTCCAGGCCGGTGGCTCCACCTACCGGCCGGTCGAGGCGTTCATCGCGTACAACGGCAACGACGGGCCCGCCTGCGGTGGGCAGCCCGCCGTGCCCAACAACGCCTTCTACTGCCAGGACGGGCACTTCATCGCGTTCGACGCGAGCTGGTTGCAGGGGCTCTACCAGCAGCTCGGGGACGGCGCCGTGTATGTCGTGATCCCGCATGAGTTCGGGCATGCCGTCCAGGCCCAGTTGATGCAGGACTTCAGCTACAGCGTGGAGCGCGAGCTCCAGGCCGACTGCTACGCCGGCGGCGCGCTGAGCGCTCTGCTCCGGGCCGGGCAGATCCAGGACGAGGAGGGCGACGACACCGAACTGCTGGCCAACCTCGAAGCCGCGGGGGACCCCACCGACGCCTGGTGGCAGCCAGGAGCCCACGGCACCCCGGAACGCCGCCAGAACGCTTACATCACCGGCTACCAGCAGGGGGTTACCGCCTGCTGAAGTTCCGGTATTCAGGGCGAGGGAGGGAGTTCCGGTGGGAGTCGGGCGTGCGGTTGCCGGGTGTTGCGTGGCGCTCGGGGTGGCCAATGTGATGAACAACCTGGTCGCCAAGAGATGGGCACCGGTTACTTCGGCCGTGGCCGCCGGGCTGGTGGTGGGGATCGCCAGGAAGCAAAGGGTCGGCTGGGGGGAGATGGGCTTCGCTCAGGCGGAACGCGGGGCCTTGGTGGGTGGGGTGCTGGCCGGTGGGGTCGCGGCGGCTTACGCGGCGGGGGTGGCGATGCCGCAGACCCGGGGGCTGTTCCGGGATGAGCGGGCGCTTGCCTTGTCCCGGAGGCGGTTGATCGAGGAGGCGCTGATCCAGGTGCCGGTCGGGACGGTCCTGCTGGAGGAGGTGGCGTTCCGGGGGGTGCTGCCGGCGCTGTTGGGGCGTCTGGTGGGGACGAGGGCGGGGGCAGGGCTGTCGGCCGCGCTGTTCGGCGTCTGGCACGTGCTTCCGGCCTTGGACATGGCTCGGGCCAACCCGTCCCTGACCCGGTTGACCACGGCCGGGGAGGCGGAGGCGCGGGGTCAGACCGGGCGATTGGTGGCGGGGACCGTGGTGTCCACGGCGGCGGCGGGATTGTTCTTCCACGAGCTGCGGCGGCGAGGCGGTCTGCTCGCGCCCGCGCTGGTGCACACCGCCACGAACTCGTTCGGATACGCCGCCGCGCGCATTGCCCGCAGGGTCGACAGGCGTCCGAAGCGTTAGCCGGGCGCGTTCATCCGGTCGGCACCACCTGGAAGGCCTCCGCGAAGGAACCCTCGGGAAGACCCGCGTTCGCCGCATGGGTCGCCAGCATGGTTCTGATCATCTTGTCCAGCTCGGTCATGTGGGCGGTCTGCGACTCGTGCGCCCGCAGTGCGGCGATCTTGCGGTCCACGGTGGCGGTGACGTCCACCCAGTCGGTGGGCGTCATGGAGCCGATCAACCACACCTCGCGGACCGTCCACGGCTCAAGGCCCTCGGATTCGAGTAGTTCGGGGAAGGCGTACGGATTGCGGGCGTCGGGATAGACGGCGTCCAGGGCCGCCGACCCCACGGCCCGGTGGTCCGGATGGCTGGGCCCGATCCGGACGTAGTTCCGTTCCGGGGTGGAGGTGATCACCACGTCCGGCCGAACCTGGCGGATCACCCGGGCGATGTCGCGGCGCAGGCCCAGGGTGGGTTCCAGGAGCCCGTCCGGATAGCCGAGCGTGCGGATGTCGGTGACGCCGACGTGCTTGGCCGCCGCGGTCTGCTCGGCGCGCCGGATCTCCGCCATGTCGCGCCCGTTCACCGTACGGTCGTGGCCTCCCGCGTCCCCTAAGGTGGCCAGGCAGTACACCACCTCCACACCACGGTCGGTGAGCGTGGCCACCGTCCCCGCCCCGCCGAAGTCGATGTCGTCGGGGTGCGCGGTGACCACCAGCACCGTCCGGATGTCCGCTGGATCCAGCACGTTCGCCTCCTTGAACTCGTCCAGCCGCAACATGCCCCGCCCGCCCGATATTTCCCAAAACATCGGGCAGCCGGCGGGGGTTCATCCGCTGGGCCGAAGGCGAGCGGCATCCGGGGGCCGGTTAGCGACGCGAAGTGTCGGTCGGCGGCCATACCCTAGGGGCGTGTCGAGCCTCGTTACCCATCCCTTGCTAGACGGCCTCAATCCCCAGCAGCGGGAGGCGGTGGTCCATCAGGGCGGGCCGCTGCTGATCGTCGCGGGCGCGGGTTCCGGCAAGACACGGGTGCTCACCCACCGCATCGCCTACCTGCTGGCCGAGCGGCACGTGCACCCAGGGGAGATCCTGGCGATCACCTTCACCAACAAGGCCGCCCGGGAGATGAAGGACCGGGTGGACCGGCTGGTCGGGCCGCGGTCCAAGGCGATGTGGGTGATGACCTTCCACAGCGCCTGCGTGCGCATCCTGCGGCGGGAGGGCAAGCGGCTCGGGTTCACCTCCAGTTTCTCCATCTACGACCAGGCCGACTCGCAGCGGCTGATGGCGCTGGTCTGCCGGGAGCTCGACCTGGATCCCAAGCGGTATCCGCCGCGGGCGTTCTCGGCGCAGGTGAGCAACCTCAAGAACGAGCTGATCGACTACGACACGGCCGCCGACAAGGCGCAGACCCATCTGGAACGGCAGCTCGCCGAGGCGTACAAGCTCTACCAGCGGCGGCTCACCGAGGCCGGCGCGATGGACTTCGACGACCTGATCATGCTCACGGTGACCTTGTTCCAGCTCTTCCCCGACGTGGCCGAGCACTACCGGCGACGCTTCCGGCATGTCATGGTCGATGAGTACCAGGACACCAACCACGCGCAGTACACGCTGGTCAAGGAGCTGGTGGGCACGCCAGGCGGGAAGAGCGCGGACGGGGAGGACGGGCCGCTCGAGCCCGCCGAGCTGGTCGTGGTGGGCGACGCCGACCAGTCCATCTACGCCTTCCGGGGCGCGACCATCCGCAACATCCTGGAGTTCGAGCGCGACTATCCGTCGGCCAGGACCATCCTGCTGGAGCAGAACTACCGCTCCACCCAGACCATTCTCAACGCGGCCAACGCGGTCATCGCCAGGAACGCCTCCCGCAAGCCGAAGAACCTCTGGTCCGACCAGGGGGCCGGCTCCAAGATCGTTGCGTACGTGGCGGACAACGAGCACGACGAGGCCATGTTCGTCGCGCAGGAGGTGGACCGGCTCTCCGACGAGGAGGGGATCACGCCCGGTCAGGTGGCCGTCTTCTACCGGACCAACTCGGCGTCCCGGGTGTTCGAGGAGATCTTCATCCGGACCGGGCTGCCGTATCGGGTGGTCGGGGGCGTGCGGTTCTACGAGCGCAAGGAGGTCAAGGACCTGCTCGCGTACCTGCGGGTGCTCGCCAATCCCGCCGACACCGTGTCCCTGCGGCGTATCCTGAACGTCCCCAAGCGCGGCATCGGCGAGCGGGCCGAGTCGATGATCGAGGCGTTCGCCTCCCGGGAGCAGATCAACTACTGGGAGGGCCTCCGCCGCGCCGAGGAGGCTCCCGGCCTGGCCACCCGCTCCCTCAACGCCATCAAGGACTTCGTCGCCCTCCTCGACGAGTTGCGGACCAAGGAACTTCCCCTGTCCGACCTGGCAGAAGAGGTCCTCAACGGCACCGGCTACCGCACCGAACTCGAAACCTCCGGCGACCCCCAGGACGAGAGCCGCCTGGAGAACCTCAACGAGCTCATCTCCGTCGCGGCCGAATTCGAGGAGGCCAACCCGGAGGGCACGCTGGTCGACTTCCTGGAGCAGGTCTCCCTGGTCGCCGACGCCGACCAGATCCCCGAAGGCGAGGACCACGGCGGCATGGTCACCCTGATGACCCTGCACACCGCCAAGGGCCTCGAATTCCCGGTCGTCTTCCTGACCGCGATGGAGGACGGCGTCTTCCCGCACATGCGCTCGCTCAGCGACCCCAAGGAACTCGAGGAGGAGCGCCGCCTGGCCTACGTCGGCATCACCCGGGCCGAACAGCGCCTCTACCTCTCCCGCGCCGCGGTCCGCACCTCCTGGGGAGCCCCCGCCTTCAACCCCGCCTCCCGTTTCCTCGCCGAGGTCCCCCAAGACCTGATCGACTGGCGAAACGACCCCAAGAAGAACGCCTGGCGCGCCGCGACCACCCGCGAATCCCGCGCCCCCAAGGCCTCCTCTCGCCCCATCCCCAACCTGAGCCCCGGCGACCGCGTCACCCACGACTCCTTCGGCCTCGGCACTGTCATCTCCGTCGAGGGCACCGCCGAACGCACCAGCGCCAAAATCGACTTCGGCACCTCAGGCCAGAAAACCTTGATCTTGGCCTACGCCAAGCTGGAAAAGCTGTAACCCTCCATCGGGCACACACCCGTTCTCAGCTGGTCGGAAGTGGTCGGGCGAGGGTTACAGTGCGGGCATGGACAGCAGGATTCGGGTGGTGCTGGGGAAGCCGGGGCTTGATGGGCACGACCGTGGGGTGAAGGTCGTGGCTCGGGCGTTGCGGGATGCCGGGATGGAGGTGATCTACACCGGGTTGCACCAGACGCCGGAGCAGATCGTCCAGACGGCGGTCCAGGAGGACGCGGCGGCCATCGGCTTGTCGATCCTGTCGGGAGCGCACATGACGCTGTTCGCACGGCTCATGGAGGTACTGCGCGAACAGGAAGCCGAGGACATCGTGGTCTTCGGAGGCGGCATCATCCCGGATGCCGACATTCCAGAACTGAAGCGCATGGGTGTCGCGCGAATCTTCACACCGGGGTCCACGACGGAGGAGATCGTGGAGTGGGTTCGGAGCGCGGTCCCGGCGGTCGGGCTGGAGCCCCGGTAACGTCCTCGCCGTAGTCCGCGGCGACGGTAGTCTGTGCCAGCGGGCCGACCCGGGCGGTTTGGGCAGTTTGTGAAACTTTTCCGTAATCTGCTGGCGTTGGCAAGGGTTTAGCGGACCCGATGACATCGGTGTATCAGGGCTGGGGCTAGGCTTCATCCGCGGAAAACCAGGCGGGAGGACACGCCTGGCGCCGACAGGCGACACCCACTCCAGGCGATATCAAAGGCGACATCAAAAGGGACGGACCCTCGTGGACCTGTTCGAACATCAGGCGAAGGAGCTCTTCGCGGAGTACGGCATTCCGGTGCCGCGCGGCATCGTCGCGCACACCGCGGAGGAGGCACACGCGGCGGCGCAGCAGCTGACCGGCCGCGTGGTCGTCAAGGCCCAGGTCAAGACCGGGGGCCGCGGCAAGGCCGGCGGCGTCAAGGTGGCCGCCGACGCCGCCGACGCCGAAGTGAAGGCGGGCCAGATCCTCGGCATGGACATCAAGGGCCACACGGTCCACAAGGTCCTGATCGAGGAGGCGAGCAACATCGCGGAGGAGTACTACTTCTCCTTCCTGCTCGACCGGGCCAACCGTACCTTCCTCGCGATCTGCTCCGCCGCGGGCGGCATGGACATCGAGGAAGTCGCGCACACCGCCCCGGAGAAGGTGGCGAAGGTGCCGGTCAGTCCGCTCACCGGGGTTGACCGGGCGCGGGCTCGCGAGATCGCCCAGGCGGGCGGCCTGCCGGAGCGGGCGCTGGACGGCGCGGCCGAGCTGATCGAGAAGCTGTGGGCCGTCTTCGTCGACGAGGACGCCTCGCTGGTCGAGGTCAACCCGCTCATCCTGTCCGCCGACGGCCAGGTCAAGGCGCTGGACGGCAAGGTCACCCTGGACGCCAACGCCGACTTCCGCCAGAAGGAGCACGAGTCCTACGTCGACAAGGCGTCCGAGGACCCGCTGGAGGCCAAGGCCAAGGCGAAGAACCTCAACTACGTCAAGCTGGACGGCTCGGTCGGCATCATCGGCAACGGCGCGGGCCTGGTCATGTCCACGCTGGACGTCGTCGCGTACGCGGGGGAGGCGTTCCCCGGCCAGCCCAAGCCGGCCAACTTCCTGGACATCGGCGGCGGCGCCTCGGCCGAGGTGATGGCCAACGGCCTGGAGATCATTCTGTCCGACCCGGCGGTCGAGTCGGTGTTCGTCAACGTCTTCGGCGGGATCACCGCCTGCGACGCGGTGGCCAACGGCATCGTGTCGGCGTTCAAGCTGCTCGGTGACCGGGGCGAGGCCGTGACGCGGCCCCTGGTCGTCCGGCTGGACGGCAACAACGCGGCGCTCGGCCGCGAGATTCTGCGGGACGCCGCGCTTCCCGGCGTCGAACTGGTCGACACTATGGATGACGCGGCCAAGCGGGCCGCCGAGCTCGCGGCAGTGGGTGCGTAATGGCTATCTGGCTCACCGAAGACAGCAAGATCATCGTTCAGGGCATCACCGGGTCGGAGGGGACCAAGCACACCCTTCGCATGCTCGCCTCCGGGGCGAAGGTCGTGGGCGGGGTCAACCCGCGTAAGGCCGGGACCGTGCACGAGGGGCTGCCGGTGTTCGCCACCGTCGCCGAGGCGATGGCCGCCACCGGCGCCGACGTCAGCGTCATCTTCGTGCCGCCGGCCTTCACCAAGGACGCGGTGAAGGAGGCCGTCGACGCCGAGATCCCGCTCGCCGTGGTCATCACCGAGGGCGTGCCGATCCACGACACCACCGAGTTCTGGGCGTACGCGACGGCCAAGGGCAACAAGACCCGGATCATCGGCCCGAACTGCCCCGGCATCGCCTCTCCCGGCGCCTCCAACGCCGGGATCATCCCCGCCGACATCACGACCCCCGGCCGCATCGGCCTGGTCTCCAAGTCGGGCACCCTGACCTACCAGCTGATGTACGAACTCCGCGACTTCGGCTTCTCCACGGCGGTCGGCATCGGCGGTGACCCGGTGATCGGCACCACCCACATCGACGCCCTCCAGGCCTTCCAGGAGGACCCGGGCACCGACGCCATCGTCATGATCGGCGAAATCGGCGGCGACGCCGAGGAACGCGCCGCGGCCTACATCGACGCCTACGTCACCAAGCCGGTCGTCGCCTACGTCGCCGGCTTCACCGCCCCCGAAGGCAAGACCATGGGCCACGCCGGCGCCATCGTCTCCGGCTCCGCCGGCACCGCTCAGGCCAAGAAGGAAGCCCTCGAAAAGGTAGGCGTCCGGGTCGGCAAGACCCCCAGCGAAACCGCCCAACTCATGCGCGAGATCATGCAGTCCCGCTGAAACCACCCACAACACCGCCCCGGGGACGCCGTCCGTTCCCGGGGCGGTGTTGCCATGCACGCCGTACAGCGCGACGCTTTCAGGCGTACTCGATCTTGGGCAAAGGGGGCGGGGCTTCGGCGCGGCGTGACCACCTTGGCGGTGGGACTTGAGAACATCGGCTACTGTGACGGCGCTTCTTGACCAGATTCGGACAGTCCCCCGGGCCGTCTTCGGTGACGAGGATCGGCGGCCGTTGCCGGTGTCCGGGATGCTGGCCGCGGTGTTGACGCTGGGTATCGGGCTGGCCGTATTGACCACGCTGACCCTGCTGGGGTGGATCGCGGCGCCGCGCTCCGCGTTCGGGCAGGGGCTGCCGGGGGTGTTTCGGACGGCCTGTCAGCTGTGGCTGGCGGCGCACCACGCGGGGTTCGCCATTCCCGGTGGGCGGGTGGGGTTGCTGCCGCTGGGGTTGATGATCCTGCCGGGGACGCTGCTCTACCGGGCCGGGCTGTGGATGGCGCGGGACGCCGACCTGCGGTTGCGGATGCCGGCGCGGTTGCCGAAGGGGACGCCGAAGGATCTCGCCATCCGGCGGCGGCGGGCGCAGTTCGTGCTGATCGCCCGGGCGGGGGTTTCGCTGGCGGCGCCGTACGCGCTGCTCGCGGGAATGATCGCGTTGGTGGCGCGGAACGAGGTCACCCAGCCGTTCCTCGGGGAGACGCTGCTGAGCCACTTCCTGCTGGCGTTCGTGGCGGGGTCGGTGGCGGTGGCCCGGACCATCGGCCCCTGGCGGTCGATGCTGCGCCTGCTGCCGGAGCGCCCGCGCTCGGTGGTGGTGGGCACGGCGGTCGCCATGTCGATGATGCTGGCCGCCGGTCTCGTCCTGGTGCTCGGCTCGATCGTGGTCAACTTCGACGCGATCCAGGAACTGTCGGAGGTGCTCAGCCCGGGGTTCGTGGGCGGTCTGCTGCTGCTTCTCGTCCAGGGGCTGTACCTGTTCAACGCGGTCATCTGGGCCATGGCGTACATCGCGGGGCCGGGATTCGCGCTGGGGACGGGGACCCTGGTGGCGCCCACCGGCGTCAAACTGAGCACGCTCCCGACGCTGCCGATGCTCGGGGCGCTGCCGGATTCGGGGGCGGTGCCGCCCTGGGTCATGGCGGTGATCGCCCTGCCGTTCGCCGCCGGCACGGTGGCCGGAGTGGTGGTCGCGCGGATCGCGCCCACGCCCTCGCTGGAGGCGGCCCCGCTCTGGGGCTTCGTCTGCGGCCTCACCACCGGTGGCGCCGCGGGCCTGCTCGCCGCCCTTTCCGGCGGCCCGCTGGGCGGTGCGCGCCTCTCAGCCGTCGGTCCTTCCCCCTGGGAGGTCGCGCTCTCGGTCAGCCTGGAGGTGGGCGTGGCCGCGGGCATCTCCGCCGGTCTGACCAACTGGTGGCTGATGTCCCGCTCCCCGGCGGAACCCATCGTCGCCGCGGTCGGCAAGGTCGCCAAGAAGGTCAAGCCGGTCAAGCCCCTGCCTGGCCACTGGATGGACGCCACCGAAGCCGACACCATGCCCATCCCCGTCATCCGAGACGACTGGCCCGACGAACACCCCGAACCCACCCCCTTCACCCGCAAACGCTCCGAACCCGTCCGCCCCAACCGGGACGACATCATCGACGAAACCGACGACCGGGGCGGCCACGTCATCTACGTCGACCCCTACGCCTGGGACCGCGACTGATCCACCTGAAGGATCAGCCGGGCAATGGGATGTCCGCGGGCCAGGGGATGCCGAGTTTGTTCTCCAGGCCCTGCCTGAGCTGGTCCGTGCACTCCTGCTGGGCGGTGACCGTCCCCGCGCCCTTCCGGCATTCCGTGTACGCGGTGAGTTCGGAGGAGAAGTACAGCTGCACGATGGTGGTGGCCGCGCCGAGCAGGAACGCGACACCGGAGATGACGGTGGCGCTGATGGCCATCCCGGTGCGCTGGCGGGTCCGGCGGAGGGTGCGGGCGTCGCGGACGGCGATGGCCAGGCCGAAGACGGACAGGGCCAGCCCGGCGGCGGGCAGCATGAAGGTGAAGATCAGCGCCATCAGCGCGAGGGTCAGAGCTCGGCGTCCGCCCAGTTCGGGGGCGGATGCCTGTAGTGGTGTGGTCACGATCCCTCGCCTCGTTCTGCCAGATTCCCGTCGCCCGCGACGCCCGGAATCGTGTTATCCGGCGCGCCCGATACCCTTGCCTCGCACCCGTCCGCTCGGCGCCGAAGGAGCTTGTCCTGTCTTTCCGGCTTCTGGTTCTCGTCTCGGGTTCGGGAACCAACCTACAAGCCCTGCTGGACGCCGTGGCAGATGATGCCTTCGGCGCGACCGTCGTCGCCGTCGGCGCCGACCGGGACGGCATCGAAGGGCTGGCCCGCGCGGAGCGGGCGAACGTGCCCACCTTCGTGGAACCGGTGGCGGATCATCCGGACCGGGCGGCCTGGGACGCCGCGCTGGCCGCGAGAATCGCCGGGTACGGCCCGGATCTGGTGGTGTCGGCGGGTTTCATGAAGATCCTCGGCCCGCGCGTGCTGGGGGCCTTCCCGGTGGTCAACACCCATCCCGCGCTGCTGCCCTCGTTCCCCGGCACGCACGCGGTGCGTGACGCGCTGGCATACGGGGTACGGCTCACTGGTTGCACCGTTCATCTGGTCGACGCCGGGGTGGACACCGGTCCGGTGATCGCCCAGGAGGCGGTGCCGATCCAGGACGGGGACGACGAAACGACCCTGCACGAGCGAATCAAGGTCGTCGAGCGCCGCCTCCTGGTCGAGGTGGTCGGCCGGATGGCCCGCGAAGGCTGGCAGGTCCACGGCCGCCACGTGCGCTTCGGACGCTGAGAACGGCAGCCGGCAAGGCACGATGGAGCAAGTCCGGTTCCTGACAACCCGGGCGGAAACAAAACAGGAGGAGTACCCAGTGACTCGGATCGCCATCCGCCGCGCGCTGATCGCGGTATACGACAAGTCTGGTCTGGAGGACCTGGCGAGAGGTCTGGAGGCGGCGGGTGTGGAGATCGTCTCCACCGGCGGCACCGCCGCCACCATCGCGGGGTACGGCATACCGGTCACCAAGGTGGAGTCCCTCACCGGCTTCCCCGAATGCCTGGACGGCCGGGTCAAGACGCTCCACCCGAGGGTGCACGCGGGCCTGCTCGCCGACGGCGCCAACCCGTCGCACGTCAAGCAGCTGGAGGAACTGGAGATCGAGCCGTTCCAGCTGGCCGTGGTCAATCTGTACCCGTTCCGCCAGACGGTCGAGTCCGGCGCCTCGGACGCCGAGTGCGTGGAGCAGATCGACATCGGCGGCCCGGCGATGATCCGCGCCGCCGCCAAGAACCACAGCACGGTGGCGGTGATCACCGACCCGTCCGCGTACCCGGACGTGCTGGCCGCGCTGGCCGAGGGCGGCTTCACGCTGACCGACCGCCGCCGCCTGGCCGCCCGCGCGTACGCGCACACCGCCACCTACGACACGGCAGTGGCCTCCTGGTTCGCCAACGTGTACGCCGCGGAGGACGCCTGGCCGACCTTCATGGGCGCCACCTGGCGCCGCCAGACCACGCTCCGCTACGGCGAGAACCCGCACCAGGCCGCGGCCCTGTACGCCGCCGACACCGGCGGCCTGGCCACCGCCGACCAGCTGCACGGCAAGGAGATGTCCTACAACAACTACGTGGACGCCGACGCCGCCTGGCGCGCCGCCTGGGACTTCACCGACCCGGCCGTCGCGATCATCAAGCACGCCAACCCGTGCGGCATCGCGGTCGGCGCGGACGTGGTCGAAGCCCACCGCAAGGCCCACGAGTGCGACCCCGTCTCCGCGTACGGCGGGGTGATCGCCGTGAACCGCCCGGTCACCCGCGCGCTGGCCGAGCAGATCGCCCCCATCTTCACCGAGGTCGTGGTGGCGCCCTCCTTCGACCCGGACGCCCTGGAGGTGCTGGAGTCCAAGAAGAACCTGCGCCTGCTGGCCTGCCCGAACGGCCCCGCCAACCCCGCCGAGTTCCGCCGGATCGACGGCGGCCTGCTGATCCAGCACACCGACCGCTTCCAGGCCCCCGGCGACCAGCCGGACAAGTGGGAGCTCAAGGCCGGCCCCGAGCCCACCGCACAGGTTCTGGCCGACCTGGCCTTCGCCTGGCGGGCCTGCCGCTCGGTGAAGTCCAACGCGATCCTGCTGGCCAAGGACGGCGCCTCGGTAGGGGTCGGCATGGGCCAGGTCAACCGGGTCGACTCGGCCCGGCTGGCGGTCTCCAGGGCGGGGGAGCGCGCCGCCGGTTCGGTGGCCGCCTCGGACGCGTTCTTCCCGTTCGCCGACGGGCTCCAGGTGCTGATCGACGGCGGCGTCACGGCCGTGGTCCAGCCGGGTGGGTCGATCCGGGACGACGAGGTCATCGCCGCCGCCCAGGCGGCCGGGATAACGCTCTACTTCACCGGCGTCCGGCACTTCTTCCACTGATGCCGCTGATGTCAGAGATGCCAGCCACCTCCGAGGGGGAACGATGACCGCACAGACGCTGGACGGCAAGGCGACCGCGGCGAAGATCAAGCTTGAGCTGGCCACCCGGGTCGCCAAGCTGCGTGAGCAGGGAGTGACGCCCGGGTTGGGCACCGTGCTGGTCGGCGACGACCCGGCCAGCCGGATCTACGTCGCCAGCAAGCACCGGGACTGCGCCGAGGTGGGGCTCACCTCGATCCAGCGGGAGCTTCCGGCCGAGGCCACCCAGGCCGAGGTGGAGGCCGTGCTGGCGGAGCTGAACGCCGACCCGGACTGCGACGGCTACCTGGTCCAGCTGCCGCTGCCCCGGCACCTGGACACGATGGCGCTGCTGGAGAAGGTGGCCCCGGCCAAGGACGCCGACGGCCTGCACCCGGTCAACCTGGGCCGCCTGGTGCACATGGTGGAGGCCCCGCTGCCCTGCACCCCGCACGGCATCGTGCGCCTGCTCCGCGAGTACGGCGTGCAGCTGAACGGGGCGGAGGTGGTGGTGGTCGGCCGGGGCATCACGGTGGGCCGCCCGCTCGGCCTGCTGCTCACCCGGCGGAGCGAGAACGCGACCGTCACCCTCTGCCACACCGGCACCCGGGACCTGGCCGCCCACGTGCGCGGCGCGGACATCGTGGTCGCGGCGGCCGGGGTGCCCGGCCTGATCACCGCGGACATGGTGAAACCCGGCGCGGCCGTGCTCGACGTGGGCGTCTCCCGGGTGGACGGGAAGATCGCCGGTGACGTCGCGCTCGACGTCGCCGAGGTGGCCGGGTTCGTGGCGCCCAACCCCGGCGGGGTGGGCCCGATGACCCGGGCGATGCTGCTCAGCAACGTGGTCGAGGCGGCGGAACGGGCCGCCTCGACGCGCTCCTGAGTAGCAAGCGCTCCTAAGCCGGCCTCAGCTCGCCCGGCGGCCCGCCGATGTGCCCGTGGCGGACTGCGGTGGCGCGCCCGGAGTTCCGGCGGCTCCGGAGGGTGCGGAACCGGCCTCGGTCGCCCGTTGCGGCGGGACCACCGGGGTCGGCCGGACCAGGCCCAGCGCGACGACCTCGTTGGCGAGGCGGGTGCGCCGGTTGGTGCCCTCCGGGATGCGGAACTTCTGGTAGAGCCGCAGCAGGTGCTGCTTGACCGCCGCCTCGGTCACCACCAGGTCGTCGGCGATCTCCCGGGCGGTGGCCGGGGCGACGAACGCCTCGTCGGACAGCGCCGGACGGCAGAGCGAGGTGAGCACGTCGACCTCGCGCCGGGTCAGCTCGGGGGCGGCTGCCCGCCGGAGCTCGACCTCGGGCGCGATGTCCTCGCGGGGCACCCCGCCGACCCTGGTCCGGGCGGCGCCGAACGAGACGACGTCGCCGTCGTCGAGCACCCTCCGGGCGATCGGCCGCCCGTTCACCCGCGTGCCGTTCCTGGACAGGCCCAGGTCCACGACGTACAGGTACGGCCCGCGGCGGACGAATTCGGCGTGTAAACGTGACACGCTCGGATCCGTCAGCCGGATGTCGGCCCCTCGGCCCCGGCCGATGGTGGTGATCTCGGGGCGTAAGGGCACCAGCTCGCCGGTGTCCTCGATCCGTATGAACGGCCCCTCCACGGCAGTTCCTCCCCAGGTAGCCCGCCGTTACTTTCACTACACCTCCGGCTTACCCAAACGTGGGGATGGGGAATCGCCTTTGCCATAAGCGGAATCGTTCGGGCGATTGGTCTGGACCTCTGCCAAGCCCTTTACCTGCTCACGGGTAGACTTCGGGCGTAGATAAGCGGAGGAATCACTTATGGCGGACAAGCCAACCAAAGGCCTCGCCGATGTGGTGGCAGCGTCGACCGCGCTGAGCGACATCGACGGGAAGGCCGGCCGGCTGTTCTACCGTGGCTACGACATCCACGACCTGGCCGGACGTACCACCTTCGAAGAAACCGCCCACCTACTCCAGCACGGCAACCTTCCCACCCGCGACCAACTCGCCTCATACGGCGCCGAACTGGTCCGCGGCCGCAGCCTCGGCAATCTGGTGCAGGCCAACATCACGGAGATCGCCGAGAAGCAGGAGCCGATGGAGGCCCTGCGCACGCTGGTCTCGCTGGCCAGCGCCGACGACCCGGACAAGGACTCCAACGCGGCCGACGCCAACCTGCGCAAGGCGGCCAGGCTGACCGCGCAGCAGCCGATCCTGGTGGCCCAGTACCACGCGGCGCGCACCGGCACCAAGATCACTGACCCGGACCCCGGGCTGAGCGTCGCGGCCAACTTCCTGCTCCAGATCACCGGGCGGGAGCCGTCCGCGCGCGAGGTCGAGATCTTCGACGAGTGCCTGGTGCTGCACGCCGACCACACCATGAACGCCTCGACGTTCGCGGCCCGGGTCTGCGCGGCCACCCTGTCCGACATGCACTCGGCCGTGGTGGCCGCCATCGGCACGCTCAAGGGCCCCCTGCACGGCGGCGCCAACGAGCAGGTCATGCGCACCCTGGAGAGCCTGGACCCGGCCGGGGTGGCGCAGGCGGTGCGGGACAGCCTCGCCGCGCACGTGAAGATCATGGGCTTCGGCCACCGGGTGTACAAGACCGAGGACCCGCGGGCCACCCACCTGCGGAAGATGTCCAGGGAGCTGGGCGAGGCGTCCGGGGACGACACCTACTTCCGCATGTCGCTGGAGATGGAGGAGGTCGTCTTCGCCGAGAAGGGCCTGTTCCCCAACGTGGACTTCTACGCCGCGACCGTCTACCACTACCTGGGCATCCCCACCGACCTGTTCACCCCGGTCTTCTCGGTGAGCCGGATGGCCGGCTGGACCGCCCACGTGATCGAACAGCACGCCGACAACCGGCTGATCCGCCCGGACAGCGAGTACATCGGCGAGCGCGACCAGAAGTGGAAGCAGATCGACGAACGCTAACCGGACCTCGTGGTGGCCGTACCTGTTCGTGGCAGCGGGTGCGGCTACCGGTCTTGCCCTCATCGCGCTGGACTATCCCGCCACGACGGGGGGTCTGGTGATCGGCGTGTCCATGTTACTGGGCGCGGGCCTGCGGCTCCTGGTGCCCGGCCGGCGCACCGGCGCGCTGGCCATCCGCGCCAGGAGGACTGATGTCCTCACCTTCGCCCTGTTCGGATTCCTGCTGGTGACAGGATCGCTGGCGTTCCTGGTCGACTTTCATCCGACCTAGTCGCCGCCCCCGCCCGCCCGTTCGATAGCCTCAACCGCCAGTGACCTCAAAAAGGGATTGTCTGGCCAGTGTTATTCCAGAAGGGGAACCGCACGCATGCCCAAGATCAAGGTAGCGGGTCCGGTCGTCGAGCTTGACGGCGACGAGATGACCCGGATCATCTGGCAGTTCATCAAGGACCAGCTGATCCTGCCCTACCTCGACGTCGACCTGAAGTACTACGACCTCGGCATCGAGCACCGCGACGCCACCGATGACCAGGTCACCATCGACGCCGCGAACGCCATCAAGGAGCACGGTGTCGGCGTCAAGTGCGCCACCATCACCCCCGACGAGGCCCGGGTGGAGGAGTTCGGCCTCAAGAAGATGTGGCGTTCCCCCAACGGAACGATCCGCAACATCCTCGGCGGTGTGATCTTCCGCGAGCCGATCATCATGTCCAACGTGCCCCGCCTGGTGCCCGGCTGGACCAAGCCCATCGTGGTCGGCCGTCACGCCTTCGGCGACCAGTACCGTGCCACCGACATCAAGGTCCCCGGCGCCGGCGCGCTGACCCTCACCTTCACCCCCAGTGACGGCAGCCAGCCCATCGAGCTCGACGTCTTCGACTTCCCCGGCGGCGGCGTGGCGCTGGCCATGTACAACCTGGACGAGTCCATCCGCGACTTCGCCCGCGCCTCGTTCCGGTACGGCCTGGCCCGCGAGTTCCCCGTCTACCTGTCCACGAAGAACACCATCCTCAAGGCGTACGACGGCCGGTTCAAGGACCTCTTCGCGGAGATCTACGAGACCGAGTTCAAGGCCGACTTCGAGGCCAAGGGGCTCATCTACGAGCACCGGCTGATCGACGACATGGTGGCCGCCGCGCTGAAGTGGGAAGGCGGGTACGTCTGGGCCTGCAAGAACTACGACGGTGACGTGCAGTCCGACGTGGTGGCCCAGGGCTTCGGCTCGCTCGGCCTGATGACCTCGGTGCTGATGACCCCCGACGGCCGGACCGTGGAGGCCGAGGCCGCGCACGGCACGGTCACCCGGCACTACCGCCAGCACCAGCAGGGCAAGCCCACCTCCACCAACCCGATCGCCTCCATCTTCGCCTGGACCCGTGGCCTCCAGCACCGCGGCAAGCTGGACAACCAGCCGGAGGTCATCGGCTTCGCGGAGAAGCTGGAGCAGGTCTGCGTGGAGACCGTGGAGGGCGGCCAGATGACCAAGGACCTGGCCCTCCTGGTGGGCGGCGACGCCGAGTGGCTGACCACGCAGGACTTCCTGGCGGCGCTGGACGAGAACCTCAAGAAGAAGATGGCCTGACCTCGCGGCAGGACATCATGGCATCCCCCGGACGGGCCGTCGCGCGACGGCCCGTTCATGGTCTCGATCACGACCCTGATCACGACGCGGTCTCGGAATCCGACACCTGGGTCTGCTGGTCGTAAAGTGCTCCTCGTCAGTACTTAAACAGAGACGTGGGGAAACCATGATCGTGCCGCTCGGACCGGGGGATCCGAACCAGCTCGGTCCTTTCACGCTGTCCGGCCGCATCGGCGAGGGCGGCCAGGGCGTCGTCTACCTGGGCGTCAACGAGGCCGGGGAACAGGTCGCGATCAAGCTCCTGCACATCAGGTTCACCGGTGACGCCATCGCCCGCTCCCGGTTCGCCCGCGAGTTGAGGGCCGCCCAGCGGGTGGCCAGTTTCTGCACCGCCCGGGTGATGGCCGCCGACCTGGAGGGCGACACGCCCTACATCGCCAGCGAGTTCATCGACGGGCCCTCGCTGCGGGACACCGTGGAGAGCTCAGGGCCGCTGCGCGGGGTGATGCTGGAGCGGCTGGCGGTGGGCACGGCCACCGCGCTGACCGCCATCCACCAGGCGGGCATCGTGCACCGCGACTTCAAGCCGGACAACGTGCTGCTGGCGGCGGACGGCCCCCGGGTGGTGGACTTCGGGATCGCCCGGATCATCGACTCCACCGGCACGATCACCAGCCGCGCGGTGGGCACCCCCGCCTACATGGCGCCCGAGCAGATCTCCGGGGACGCCATCGGCCCCGCCACGGACGTGTTCGCCTGGGGCGCGACCATCGCGTACGCGGCGACCGGGAAGGCCGCCTTCGGCGGGGACTCCATCGCGGCCGTGCTGAACCGGGTGCTCAACCACGACATCGACGTGAGCGAGCTGCCCGAGCCGCTGCGCGGCGTGGTCCAGGCCAGCCTGGCCAAGGCGTCCGCCGCCCGGCCCACCGCCGACCAGTTGCTGCTGCGGCTGCTGGGGCGGACCGACGTGGGGGGCGCCTCCACGGTGGTGCTCACCGAGGGCGCCCACATCGCCAACCCCGAAACAGGGCCCATTCCTCGGATAAATCACGCTTCGGGTCCGCCGCCCCCGTTAGAGGCCCGGATCGGCCCAGGCGTGCCCGTGCCTCCGACCCTGCTCCCGGCCAGGCCGAAACGTCGCTGGATACCGGCGGCTGTTGCGGTGGGGGCCGCAGTGGCCGTCATCGCCGGAGTGGCCTACGCCACCCAGGCCCTGGACAACTCCGGCGTCGGTCCCTCCCCGTCGGTCACGGTCAGCGCCCTCGTGCCCACCACCGCCCCGCCGTCCCCGACGGCGTACGCCTCGGTCTTCGACAAGGCCGCCGCCACCGGGAAACTGGTGGTCGGAGTCCGCGACGACCTGCCCAACCTGAGCCTGAGCAGTCAGGGCTTCGAGGTCGAGGTGGCCAAGTACATCGCCAGGAAGCTCGGGGTGCCCGCCGAAGGGGTCACCTTCCGGACGGTCAGCCGGTTCACCCGGGCGGAAGCCCTGAAGACCGGTCAGGTGGACCTGGTGGTGGCCACCTACTCCTACGACGACTACAAGAACGACGAGGTCACCTTCGCGGGGCCGTACTACGTGGCCAGGACGGACGTGCTGGTCCGGGAGGACGCCGGGATCGACGGGGTGGGCGCGCTGACCGGCAAGCGCCTGTGCGACCGGGACAACAGCACCAGCGCCGAGCAGGTGCTGGCCCGGGTGAACATGACGCTGGTCCACGCCGGCAACTACGGCGACTGCATGAACCTCCTCAAGGGGGGCGGTGTGGACGCGGTCCCGGGGGACGACCTCATCCTGGCCGGCTTCGCCAACCGCGAGGAGACTCTCAAGTTCCGGGTGATGGGTCTGGCCATCGGCGGCATGCGGTACGCGGTGGGCCTGCCCAAGGGCGACACCCGCACCTGCGAGCCGGTCCGCAAGGCCATCCTCGACCTGTACGAGAGCGGCACCGCCAAGCGGCTCATGGCCCGGTTCTTCGGCAAGGTGGCCTTCACCCCGGGCCGGGACACGCCGGAGCGGCTGGCCTGCTGAGCCCGGCGTGTCGGGAACGATCTAGCTGCCGGGACGGCGTTGAATTGGTTCCCGAGAGTTCGGGGGAGCTTGCATGGGTCGCTGGGTCGTTGCCGTTGTCGTCTGCCTGTTCACCGGCGTACTGGCCAGACCCGCATTGGCTGAACGGGGCGACGGGCGGACCGCGCCGTGGGGCGGCGCCGACCTGAATGTCCGGATTGAGGCCACGCCGCAGGTCGCCCAGCCGGGCCAGCCGCTGGTCTACCGGGTCATGGTGCACAACTCCGGCCCGGGCGACGCGGTGCTTCCGGTGCTGACCGTCACGCTGCCGCGCGAGGTGGAGATCATGAGCGTGGACGTGAGCGAGTGCCGCCCCGGCCGCGGCTACAACGAGGTGGTCTGCCGCTCGCCGCGGGACGTGCTGGCCGGGGGTTCCGGCGGGGTCACCATCACCGCCCTGGTCCGGCCGAGCGCGCGCGGCCCGCTCCGGGCGCAGGCCTCGCTCACCTCCGAGGTGCTCGACGGCCACGACGAGGACAACCAGGCGGAGGCGGTCACCAACGTGGACGAGGGCGCGGACCTGGCGGTCCGGTTCCGCCCGGCGCGCGGGGTGCCCCGTCCGGGTGAACGTTTCACGATGGAGGCCGTGGTGGCCAACCGGGGGCCCCGGGTGGTCCGGGACGCCTTCGTCTACCTGCAGGCAGGCCGGGCCCAGTTCCTGGCCGGGACCGGGGCCCGCTGCCACGCGTTCAACGGTTTCGTCGGTTGCGCGCTGCAGCCGATCAGGTCAGGTGGGCAGACCCGGTTCCAGCTGGCCTTCCGGGCCCCGGCCCGCGTGCTGCGGACACGGCCGGTCCAGGCGCGGGCGACCGTCTACTCGCGGGGCCTGGGGGACCGGCGTCCGGCCAACAACCAGGCCCGGCTGCGTATGGCGATCAACCGGGGCACTTGACGGACTGTTCCGCCGCGGCGCCGCCGGTGGCGAAGACCACCCCGGCGGCGGCCAGCACACTCCCCAGCACGATGAGCGTCACCAGCCCCACCTTGACGAGCAGGTCGCGAAGGGGGAAACCCATAGTGAGATCTCATCATATTTCACGCAATGAATCCGGCCAATTACGGAAGTAGCGCTTGCCAGGCGTCCGCCACGATGTCGTGCAAGGTGGCGTGCTCCGGCTTCCAGCCCAGTTCCTGCCGGATCAACTCGGCGGAGGCGACCAGCACCGCCGGGTCCCCCGGGCGCCGGGGGGCGGCCACGGTGGGAATCTCCCGGCCGGTGACCTCCCGGCAGACGTCCACCACCTCCTTGTTGGAGAAACCGGTGCCGTTGCCCAGGTTGAAGATCCGGTGCACCCCCGGCTCGCAGGCCCGCAACGCCAGCAGATGGGCCCTGGCCAGGTCGGCCACGTGTACGTAGTCGCGCACGCAGGTGCCGTCCGGAGTGGGGTAGTCGTCGCCGAAGATGCTGATCGACTCGCGCTCGCCGAGGGCCACCCGGAGCACGTTGGGGATCAGATGGGTCTCCGGGGCGTGCCGCTCCCGGTAGCCCCGGTACGCGCCGGCCACGTTGAAGTAGCGCAGGCTGACGGCGGCCAGGCCGTACAGGGCGGCGAAGGTGGTGAGCGCGGTGTCCACGGCCAGCTTGGTGGCCCCGTACGGGTTGCTCGGGCGGGTGGGGTCGGTCTCCAGGATGGGGACGCGTTCGGGTTCCCCGTACACCGCGGCGGTGGAGGAGAACACGATGCGGCCGACGCCGGCGCCGCGCATGGCGTCCAGCAGGGCCAGCGTGCCGCCGAGATTGCCGGACCAGTAGTATCCGGGACGCTCCACCGACTCGCCGACCACCGACTTGGCCGCGAAGTGCAGCACGGCGTCGTAGCCGGTCAGGTCGCCGGGATCGGTGATCGAGCCGTGTACGAAGGTCGCGCCGGGCGGCACCGCGTCGGCGTGGCCGGTCGAAAGGTCGTCCAGCACGGTCACCCTGTGCCCGGCCTCGACGAGCTGGGCCGCGACGACGCTGCCGATGTACCCGGCCCCTCCGGTCACCAGTAGCTTCATGTTTGGTCCTGTTCGTTTGTGTTTGAATCTGTACGACCCAGCCTAGCTGAGTAGGCTGGCAACCAATCGATCTGTCGGCGCCGGAAGCATCCCGTGAACACAGTTCTCGTCAACATCGCCATCGTGCTGCTCTTCATCCTGGTGGGCGGGTTCTTCGCGGCGGCGGAGATGGCCATGGTCTCGCTACGGGAGAGCCAGGTGCGCCGGCTCGCCACGCTGGGCCGGCGCGGCGCCCGGGTGGCCAAGCTGGCCCACGACCCCAACCGGTTCCTGTCGGCGGTGCAGATCGGGGTCACCGTGGCCACCGTGCTCTCGGCCGCCTTCGGTGCCGACCGGCTTACCGGCGAGCTGGACCCGGTGCTGGAACAGTGGGGGCTGGCCGGCCAGGCCACCCCCGTGATCTCGCTGGCGCTGGTCACCCTGGCCATCTCCTACATCTCCCTGGTGCTCGGGGAGCTCGCCCCCAAACGCCTGGCCAGGCAGCGGGCCGAGTCGCTCTCGCTGGTGGTCGCCCCCTTCCTGGACCTGGTGGCCACGCTCTCCCGGCCGGTCATCTGGGTGCTCTCCAAATCCACCGATGGGGTGGTCCGGCTGCTCGGCGGCAACCCCGAGACCGACAGGGAGCAGGTCTCCACCGAGGAACTGCGCGACATGGTGGCCGGGCACACCGACCTCACCGACGACGAGCGGCGCATCGTCGGCGAGGTCTTCGCGGCGGGGAAACGGCAGGTCCGCGAGGTCATGCTGCCCAGGACCGAGGTGGAGTTCATGGCCGCGGACACCACGCTGGCCGAGGCGGCGGTGCTGGCGGCCAGCATGCCGTACTCACGGTTCCCGGTGTTCCGCGGGTCATACGATGACGTGGTGGGGTTCGTGCACGTCAGGGACCTGCTCGATCCGGTGCTCACCGGGCGGGTGGACCCGATCAGCGAAGTGGTCCCGATCCGGCCGGTCAAGCTGGTGCCCGGCAGCAAGCGGGTGCTGATCACCCTCTCCGAGATGCGCGACGAGGGCCACCACCTGGCCATCGTGGTCGACGAGTACGGCGGCACCGCCGGCATCGTGACCCTGGAGGACCTGGTCGAGGAGCTGATCGGCGACATCCGCGACGAGTACGACGTGGACGACCACTCGGTCCGCAGGATCGCCGGGGAGATCGAGGTGGAGGGCCTGGTCCGGCTGGTGGACTTCGCCGAGGAGACCGGCATCCGCCTGCCCGAGGGGCCGTACGAGACGCTCGGCGGCTACATGATGGCGGTGCTCGGCCACCTGCCCGCGGTGGGCGAGTCGGTGGACGGCCCCGGGGCCACACTGACCGTGACCGAGCTGGACGGCCGCCGGGTCGCCCTGGTCCGGGTCACTCCTCGACCCCTCGCTGACGATTCCAAGTCGCTACCGCCCGGCGACTCCTGACAGAATCAGGTGTCATGGCCCGTCCTCGCGTACTGTCCGGTATCCAGCCCACTGCCGATTCCTTCCACCTCGGCAACTATCTGGGCGCGGTGCGCCAGTGGATCGCGCTGCAGGACTCGCACGACGCCTTCTACATGGTGGTCGACCTGCACGCGCTCACCGTGCACCCCAGCGCGCCCGAGCTGCGCCGCCGCAGCCGGGTGGCCGCCGCGCAGCTGTTCGCCTGCGGCCTGGACCCGGAGCGTTCGTCGGTCTTCGTGCAGAGCCACGTGCGGGAGCACTCCGAGCTGGCCTGGATCCTGATCTGCCAGACCGGCATGGGCGAGGCCGGGCGGATGACCCAGTTCAAGGACAAGTCCGCCAAGGCGGGGGAGAACGCGGCCGGCGTCGGCCTGTTCACCTACCCGATCCTCCAGGCCGCCGACATCCTGCTCTACCAGGCCGACCAGGTCCCGGTCGGGGCCGACCAGAAGCAGCACCTGGAGCTCACCCGCGACCTGGCGCAGCGCTTCAACACCCGGTACGGGCCGACCTTCACGGTGCCCAGCGCGTTCATCCTCAAGGAGGTCGAGAAGATCACCGACCTCCAGGACCCGACCGCCAAGATGTCCAAGTCCTCCTCCAGCCCGCAGGGCATCCTGGACGTGCTGGAGCAGCCGGGCCCGCTCCGTAAGAAGGTGATGCGCGCGGTCACCGACACGGGCAGCGAGGTGGTGGCCGACGAGGAGAACAAGCCGGGCATCACCAACCTGCTCCGCATCCAGTCCGCGATCACCGGTACCCCGATCCCCGAGCTGGAGGCCAGGTACGCGGGCCAGGGTTACGGCACCTTCAAGAAGGAGGTGGCCGAGGCGATCGTCGAGCTCTTCGAGCCGATCAGGGAGCGCACCGAGAAGCTCCTCGGCGACGAGGCCGAGCTGGACCGCATGCTCGCGATCGGCGCCGCCAAGGCCCGCGCGGTGGCGGCCGAGACGATGGAGAAGGTCAGGGCGAACGTGGGATTCCTGCCCACCGCGGGGTAAAGAGCGCAGTGTGATCGCGCGCTTCCAGGAACGGTTCGAAGCACTCAAGGCGCGCGGTCGCGACCTCACCGAGCGCGCCCGCATCCGGTACCACTGGATCGACCACCTGATCCGCACCGTGCAGCGGTACCAGGTGCAGGACGGTGACCACCTGGCGGGCGCGGTCACCTACTTCGCCTTCCTGTCCTTCTTCCCGCTGATCGCCCTGGTCTTCGCGCTGTTCGGGTACGCGGTGAGCTTCGGCTGGCTGACCCCCGGCGCCAAGGCCACCATCTCCACCGCGATCAACCAGCAGCTGCCCGGCCTGGCGGACCAGCTCCAGCTCGACCGCCTGGCCGAGGCCCGGGCCGGCGCCGGCGCCATCGGCCTGCTCGGCCTGCTCTACGCCGGTCTGGGGGCGATGGACGCGCTGCGCACCGCGTTCCGCCGGATCTGGATGACCGCCGAGCCACAGCCCAACTTCTTCGTCGCCAAGCTGCGGGACCTGGTGGCGCTGCTGCTGGGCGGGATCACCATGCTCGCCTCGGTGCTGGTCTCCGGCTTCGCCACCGGGGCCACCGCCACGGTCACCGGCTGGCTGGGCCTGGCCGGCTCCGCACCGGCCGGGTTCGGCGTGGCCGTGGTGGGCCTGCTGGTCAGCCTCGGCGCGGACGTGTTGCTCTTCCTGATCCTGCTGGGCTGGGTGGCCAACCTGGACCAGCCGCCGCGGGTGCTGCTGCGCGGGGCGCTGCTGGGCGCCGTGCTGTTCGGGGTGCTCAAGCAGCTGGCCGCGCTGGTGCTCGCCGGCACCCTGCACAATCCGATCTATGGCGCGTTCGCGGTGGTGGTCGGGCTGCTGGTGTGGATCAACCTGTCCGCCCGGGTGATCCTCTACGCCGCGTCCTGGACGGCGACCGCCGGCCTCGGGCCGCCGCCGGAACCCAGCCCCATGCCCTCGACGGGCGCCTACTGACGGCGGCTCCGGCGGCGCAGGCCGATCCCGAGCCAGATCAGGCCGCCGGCCAGCCCGGCGCCCAGCACCAGCGTGGCCACCAGGGGCATGCCGCTGCCGCTCTCGGTGGATTTGGCCGCCGCGGCGGCGCCGGAGGCCGGGATGCGGGCCGGCTTCGGCTTGGGCTGCGGGGTCGGCGCGGGCGGCGGCACCGGGTCGACCAGGGTGCCGACCGGGGTGACCTTGCCCCGGTTCGCGAAGCCCCAGTCCAGCAGCCCGGCCACCTCCTCCCAGAAGTAGCCCTCGTGGCGCATGATGGCGACGATGACGGTGTGCCCGTCCCGCCGGGCCGCGCCGACGAAGCTGCCCAGCGCCTTGGAGGTCCAGCCGTTCTTGACCCCGACCATGCCGTCGTACTTCCAGAGCAGCTTGTTGTGGTTGCCGATCTCGTAGTAGCCCTCGGGTGCGGGGAAGTGCGCGGTCTTGGTGGAGATGTAGGAGCGGAAGGCGGGGATCTTCAGGCCCGCCCGGGCGATCAGCGCCAGGTCGTAGGCGGAGCTGCTCTGGCCGGGCTCGTCCAGGCCGCTGGGCGTCTTGGCCACGGTGTCCAGCGCCTGGATCCGCCGGGCCTCGGCGTTCATGTCGGCCAGGGTGACCGTGAGGCCGCCGTTGGCCTCGGCCAGGGCGTGCGCGGCGTCGTTGCCGGAGACCATGAGCAGGGCGCGGAACAGGTCGTCCACCTTGTAGATCGGCTCGGGCACCAGCCCGACCGCGCTGCCCTCGATGTTGCACGCCTCCTGGCTGGGCCGGACCAGCTTCTTGCGGTCCAGCTTCGGGATGAGGGTCAGGGCGGTCAGCGCCTTGAGCGTGCTGGCCGGGAGGAAGCGCCCGTGCGGGTTCTTGGCGGCCAGCACCTGGCCGGTGTCGGCGTCGGCGATCACGAACGCGGCGGCCTTGCTCTCCGGCGCCTTGACCCCGTCCGGCAGCACTAAGCCGCGCCCGGCCAGCCGCTCACCGCCCACGGTCTCCGCTCTGGCAGGGGTCACCTGGCCGGTGACCAGCGCACATGTCAGTGCCGCGACCCCGAGGGCGCGCGTCCCTATTCGCATGTCGCGACACATCCCCCAAAGCACTCACTCGTACGCATCTCGACACGCCGACCATACCGGTGCAGTCCCGTCTGGGACGGGCATAGGTGTCTGAGCGTTGTGTCAACGTTTGCGGCTATTGGACGTTGTTAGGCGTTGAGTGACCATGCACTAAAGGTCATCGAGCGTGGTGAGGGATTCGGGATGACCGATTTTTGCCACGTGGAGTGACAGTGCCTGAGACGATGGACTCTGGAGGTAGTTGTGGCGATTGAGTTTAATCCGTCGCGCGGCGCTACGCTTGGTGTCGAATGGGAGCTTCAGTTGGTCGACACCCGTACCCGGCGCCTCCGGCAGGATGCCCGTGACGTGCTCGCCGACGTCCCCGACCTGAGCGAGGGGCCGCGGCCCAAGGCCATGCACGAGCTCATGCAGTCACAGATCGAGATCGTCACCGACGTCTGCCACACCGCGGCCGAGGCCGTACAGGACCTCGAGAAGAGCATCCGGCGGTTACGCAGCGTGGTGGAGCCCAGGGGAATCGCGCTTGCCTGCACGGGCACGCACGCGATCAGCGAGTGGCGGGACGCCGACTACGCGCCCATGCAGCGCTACGCCGAGCTGGTGGAAGAGTTGCAGTGGCTGGCCTGGCGCATCCAAACATTTGGCGTACATGTCCACGTGGGGGTCCGGGAAAGAGATAAAGTCATTCCCATAGTCAACGCACTTGCGGCCTACCTGCCGCATTTTTTGGCGCTGACGACCTCCAGCCCGTACTGGGGCGGCCAAGACACCGGGCTCGCCTCCAGCCGGGCCATCGTTTTTGGCGCACTGCCCACGGCGGGGCCGCCGCATCTGCTGGCGGGCTGGGCGGAGTTCGAGGAGTACATGGACACCTTGGTGCGTGCCGGCACCATCAAGAGCATCAAAGAGGTGTGGTGGGACGTTCGGCCACACCCCGACTTCGGCACGATCGAGATCAGGATGTTCGACGGCATCCCCACCCTGCGGGAGGTCGGGATGGTGACCGCGCTGTCGCAGTGCCTCGTGCAGCAGTTCGACCAGCAGCTGGACCGCGGCTACACGCTACCGCAGCCGGCCGCCTGGGTGGTCAGGGACAACAAGTGGCGGGCCACCCGGTACGGCCTGGACGCCATCGTGATCACCGATGACCGCGGGTCGACCGCGCCGATGCGCGACATGCTCTACGAGCTGGGCCGCGAACTCGAGCCCGTCGCCGACCGGCTCGGCTGCGCCGACGAGCTGGCCGTGCTGACCGACGTGCTGGAGCAGGGCAGCTCCTGCGAGCGCCAGCGAGCCGTCCGCGCCGACGGCGGCACCCTGGAGGACGTCGTGGACGCCACCATCACCGAGTTCGCCGAGAACCGGTTCGTGACGTCCGGCCGCCACTCCTCCCGTGAACCGTCTGACCACATAGGAACGTGAAAGGGAACGCCCGTGACGACCTCACTAGCGGAGGGGACCGAACTCGCTGATCAGCTGGCCCGGTTCCTCGTCAAGCACGACGAGGAACTGATCGAGTTCCGGCGCGACCTGCACGCCCACCCGGAGACCGCGTTCAACGAGCACCGGACCACCGACGCCATCGCGCAGCGGCTCAAGGAGGCCGGTCTGGAGCCGCGGCGGCTCTCCCGGGGCACCGGGCTCTGGGCCGACCTCGGGCGGGGCGACGGGCCGCTGATCGCGCTGCGCGCCGACATCGACGCGCTGCCGATGGAGGACGAGAAGGACGTTCCCTACCGCTCGCGGTACCCGCACGCCTGCCACGCCTGCGGGCACGACGCGCACGCCGCGATCGTGCTGGGCGCCGGGCTGTTCCTGCAGAACCAGGCCGAGGCCGGGCTGCTGCCCGGCCGGGTCCGGCTGATCTTCCAGCCGGCCGAGGAGATCGCCGGGGGCGCGCTGGAGGTCATCAAGGACGGCGGGCTCTCCGGGGTCGAGCGGATCTTCGCCGTGCACTGCGACCCCCGCATCGAGGTCGGCAAGGTGGGCCTGCGCACCGGCGCCATCACCGGCTCCTGCGACAACGTGCAGCTCAAGGTCTCCGGACCGGGCGGCCACACCGCCCGGCCGCACCTCACGGTGGACCTGGTGTACGCGCTGAGCAAGATCGTCACCGAGCTGCCCGCCATCCTCTCCCGCCGGGTGGACCCGCGCTCCAGCCTCAGCCTGGTCTGGGGCCAGATCTCGGCGGGCTCGGCCTTCAACACCATCCCCGACGTCGGGTACGCCCAGGGCAGCGTGCGTGCCCTGAACGAGGACGCCTGGCACACCGCCCCCGACCTGATCAGGTCCCTGGTGGACGCGGTGGCCGCGCCGTACGGGCTTGAGGTGGAGCTGGACTACCGCCGGGGCACTCCGGCCACGGTCAACGAGGCCAAGAGCATCCAGATGCTGAGCGACGCGGTCGGCAAGTACGTCGGCGAGAGCGCCGCCGTGCCCACCCCGCAGAGCCTGGGCGGCGAGGACTTCTCCTGGTACGTCGAGTCGGTGCCGGGCGCGCTGGCCCGGCTGGGCGTGACCCCGCCCGGGGTGGGCGCGATCCGCGACATCCACCACCCGGCCTTCGACATCGACGAACGCGCGATCGGGGTGGGGGTGCGCGTCGTGGCCGCCACCGCGCTCACCGCCCTCACCGCGATGTGACCGCGGGGACCCGGGGGTAGTCCGAAACTTTGACTCCACGCGGGCTCGCCATGGTCTCCGGCTGGCGACGCTGGACAGGAGAGCCCGCGAAGGAGTGGTGAGGTGCGCCCGATCGGAGCGACTGCGTCGACCACACTGCTGGCCGCGCTGGTCGCGGCCGGGTGCGCGATCGAGGACGACCCCGTGGAGATCCCCACCCACGGACCCCCCACCAGGGTCGGGCTGGCCTATGACATCGGCGGCCGCGGCGACAGGTCCTTCAACGACTCGGCCGCCTTCGGCCTGGACCGGGCCGAGGCCGAGCTCGGCGTGGAGACCACGGAGATGCCCGCGGGGAACGGGGAGACCGACGGCCACCGGGCCGAGCGGCTCCGGGCGCTGGCCAAGGAGGGCCACAACCCGGTGATCGCGGTGGGCTTCGTCTACTCCGGCGCGGTCAGCAGGGTCGCCGCGGAGTTCCCCGATGTCAAGTTCGCCATCGTGGACGACCCCGGGGCGCGCGGCCCCAACATCAGCAACCTGCTCTTCGCCGAGAACGAGGGCTCCTTCCTGGTCGGCGCGGCGGGCGCGCTGAAGTCCAGGACCAACAAGCTGGGTTTCGTCGGCGGCGTGAACGTGCCGCAGCTGCACAAGTTCGAGGCCGGCTACCGGGCCGGGATCCAGCATGTCAAACCGGCCGAGGTGCGGAGCAGGTACCTGAGCGACCCGCCGGACCTGTCCGGCTTCACCGACCCGGCCAAGGGCAGGGCCGCCGCCCAGGGCATGTACGACTCCGGCGTCGACGTGGTCTTCCAGGCCACCGGCGGCTCCGGGAGCGGCGTGTTCGAGGCGGCCAGGGACACGGGCGACTGGGCCATCGGGGTGGACTCCGACCAGGCCAAGACCGCCGACCCGGAGGTCCGCGGGTCGATCCTCACCTCGATGCTGAAAAAGGTGGACGTGGCGGTCTTCGACTTCATCCACGGCGTGGTGAAGGGCGACTTCCGCTCCGGCCCGGTCGTCTACGACCTGAAGGCCGGGGGCGTCGACTACGCCACCACCGGCGGACATCTGACCGACATCGTCCCCCAGCTCAACCAGCTGAAGCGGCAGATCATCGACGGCCGGATCAAGGTCCCCACGCACTGACCATCGGGTCACAAGGTGGCGTGAGCTGCATAACGGACCTGTTGCGGACTTGTTCGCGGCTTGGGTTCTTGCAGGTCAAAGAACTATCTTCCGTGCAGGGTTGCCGTGCGTTCCTTTCGCGCGTGCGACGGAAGTTGGACGTCACGGAAGGGGAGTTCCACTTGCTCCGCAATAGATTTGGCAGGTTCGTCGCCGGGTCCGCGGCGGGCGCCATGCTGCTGGCCGCCGCTGCCTGTGGTGGTGACGACACCGGCGCCGCGCCCAGCGGCGCGCCGTCCTCCGCCGCCTCCTCCGCTCCGGCCGCCACCGCGGCCAAGGTCGGCCTGGCGTACGACATCGGCGGCCGGGGTGACCAGTCCTTCAACGACTCCGCCGCGGCCGGCCTGGACAAGGCCAAGGCCGAGCTGGGCGTCGAGGTCAACGAGGTGGAGGCCGCCAACGGCGAGACCGACGCGCAGAAGGAGGAGCGCCTGCGACTGCTGGCCTCCGGTGGCTTCAACCCGGTCATCGCGGTCGGCTTCGCCTACTCCGGCGCGATCAGCAAGGTCGCCGCGGAGTTCCCCGAGGTCAAGTTCGCCATCGTGGACGACGCCGACGCCAAGGGCGCGAACATCTCCAACCTGCTCTTCGCCGAGGAGCAGGGCTCGTTCCTGGTGGGCGTGGCCGCCGCGCTCAAGTCCACCAAGAACAACGTGGGCTTCGTGGGCGGCGTGGAAGTGCCGCTGATCAAGAAGTTCTACGCGGGCTACGAGGCCGGCGCCAAGGCCGTCAAGCCGGACATCACCATCCAGAAGAAGTACCTGACCCAGCCGCCGGACTTCGGTGGCTTCGGTGACCCGGCCAAGGGCAAGACGGCCGCCGAGGGCATGTACGACGCGGGCGCCGACGTGGTCTACCAGGCCGCGGGCGGCTCCGGGGCCGGTGTGTTCGAGGCCGCCAAGGCCGCGGGCGCCATGGCCATCGGCGTCGACTCCGACCAGGCCAAGACCGCCGACCCGACCGTCGCCGACGTCATCATCACCTCGATGCTGAAGAAGGTCGACGTGGCGGTGTTCGACTTCATCAAGAACGCCACCTCCGGCTCGGCCACGGCCGGCCCCACCGTCTACGACCTGAAGGCGGGCGGCGTCGACTACTCCCTCACCGGGGGCAAGATCGACGACATCAAGGCCCAGATCGACGAGTACAAGAACAAGATCATCAGCGGTGAGATCACGGTTCCGACCGGCGCCTGACGATGACGCGCAAGGGCCCGGTGGCGTCAGCCCCGGGCCCTTGGTTTACTGTCCCCATCACTGTATGTAATTAGGACATGGCCTGATTTGGGTCCACGGCCATGTCCTAATCGGGGCCATTCCAGCAGGGAGGCCGAGATCAGCACCCAGACCGCGGTCGCGCTGGAGGGAATCACCAAACGATTCCCCGGCGTAGTCGCCAACCGCGACATCCATCTGAGCGTGACCAAAGGTCACATCCACGCCATCGTCGGTGAGAACGGCGCAGGCAAATCCACCCTCATGAAGATCCTGTACGGCATGCAGCGGCCGGACGAGGGTGAGATCCGCGTCGACGGCTCCCCCGTCTCCTTCCACACCCCCGCGGACGCCATCGCCGCCGGCATCGGCATGGTCCACCAGCACTTCATGCTCGCCGACAACCTGACCGTCCTGGAGAACGTGGTCCTCGGCAGCGAGCCACGCAAAGCGCTGGTCGCGCTCGACCTCGGCGCCGCCCGCAAGAAGATCAAGCAGATCTCCGACGCGTACGGCCTGGGCGTCGACCCGGACGTGCTGGTGGAGGACATCGGCGTCGGCCAGCGGCAGCGGGTCGAGATCCTCAAGGTCCTCTACCGGGGCGCCCGCATCCTGATCCTGGACGAGCCCACCGCCGTGCTCGTGCCGCACGAGGTGGACGAGCTCTTCGACAACCTGCACGGCCTGGTCCGCGAGGGCATCACCATCATCTTCATCTCGCACCACCTGGACGAGGTGCTCAAGGTCGCCGACGCGATCACGGTCATCCGCCGGGGCACCACGGTGGCCAGCGTGGACCCGGCCACGGTGACCGCACGGCAACTGGCCGAGCTGATGGTCGGCTCCGAACTGCCCAGCCCGGAGACCAGGGAGTCCACGGTCACCGACGAGGTGGCGCTGGAGGTCAAGGGCCTGTGCATGCCCGCCGAGACCGGCGGGCGGCCGCTGCTGGACGACATCTCCCTCACCATCCACCGGGGCGAGGTCCTCGGCGTCGCCGGGGTCGAGGGCAACGGCCAGGCCGAACTGGTCGAAGCGATCATGGGCATCCGTGCCTCGACCGGCACCGTCATCCTGGGCGGCAAGGACATCACCGACTGGACCACGCTCCGCCGCCGCGAGGCCGGCGTCGGCTACATCCCCGAGGACCGCCAGCGGCACGGCCTGCTGCTGGAGGCCCCCCTCTGGGAGAACCGGATCCTCGGCCACCAGACCCAGGCCCCCAACACCAAGGGCATCTGGATCGACCGCAAGGGTGCCCGCGCCGACACCCGGCGCATCGTCGAGCAGTACGACGTGCGCACCCCCGGCATCGACGTGGACGCGGCGGCGCTGTCCGGCGGCAACCAGCAGAAGCTGATCGTCGGCAGGGAGATGAGCGGCGATCCGGTGCTGCTCATCGCGGCCCACCCGACCCGGGGCGTGGACGTGGGCGCGCAGGCCGCGATCTGGGACCACCTGCGCGAGGCCCGGGCGGCCGGCCTGGCGGTGCTGCTCATCTCGGCCGACCTGGACGAGCTGATCGGCCTGTCGGACACCCTGAAGGTCCTGCTGCGCGGCCGGATCGTCGCGGACGTCGACCCGGCGAACGTGACCCCGCAGCAACTCGGCTCGGCCATGACCGGCGCGGGAGAGGCAGCATGACGGTCCCCGACACCTTCACCAACCGCCTGCTGGGGCGGGTCAAGCTGACCGGGCTGCTGTCGCTGGCCGCCCCGGTCCTGGCCATCCTGATGGCCGGCCTGATCACCGCGGTGGTACTGGTCGTGACCGGCAACCCGCCGATCGAAACCCTGACCTTGATGATCGACTACGGCAGCACGCCGCGCTCGCTCACGCTGATCGTCAATGCCGCCACCACCTACTACCTGTCGGCGATGGCGGTGGCGCTCGGCTTCCGGATGAACCTGTTCAACATCGGCGTGGACGGCCAGTACCGGCTGGCCGCGCTGATCGCCGCCGCCGTGGGCGGCGCGGTGTCGCTGCCGGGACCGCTGCACATCCTGCTGATCATCGTGGTCGCGGTGGCCGTGGGCGCGGCCTGGGCGGGCATCGCGGGCCTGCTCAAGGCGCGGCGCGGGGTCAGCGAGGTCATCTCCACGATCATGCTGAACACCATCGCCACGGGCCTCGGGGCCTGGCTGCTCACCCAGTGGGCGGTCCCGGTGGCGGGCAGCAACAACATCGGCACCAAGCCCATCCCCGAGTCGGCGCACGTGCCCGGCATCTCGCTCATTCCCGGCGCGCCCAACAAGGTCTTCGGCCTGCTGCTGCTGGCCGTCCTGGTCGGCATCGGCTTCCACCTGCTCCTCAACCGCACCAGGTTCGGCTTCGACCTGCGGGCCACCGGCCGGTCCGAGAGCGCCGCCGTGGCCAGCGGAGTGAACGTGAAGAAGATGATCGTCTGGGCGATGGTCATCTCCGGCGGCGTCGCCGGTCTGGTCGGCATGCCGCAGTTGCTCGGCTCGTCCTACTCCTACAGCCTCGACTTCCCGGCCGGTCTTGGCTTCACCGGGATCGCCATCGCGCTGCTCGGCCGGAACAACCCGGTCGGCGTGGCGTTCGGCGCGCTGCTGTGGGGGTTCCTGGACACCTCCAGCAACATCCTCAACCTCCACAAGGTCTCGCCGGAGATCATCACGATCATGCAAGGGGTCATCGTGCTGTGCGTTGTCGTGGCGTACGAGCTGGTGCACCGGTACCGGATCTCGGCCGAGCAGCGTCGTGTCAGCAGGGAGCTGTCGGCCCCGGCCCAGGCTCAGGTGGAAGGAGCAGGGGTGTGACCACCATCACCGCACCCGCGCCCGAGGTCGTCCCGCCCAAGCGCAAGTTCAAGCTGACCTGGCCGATCCTGCTGCTCGGCGTGGCCGGGCTGCTGGTGCTGCTCTCGGTGGCCAGGCTGGTCACCGGGGCCAACGACATCACCTCCAGCGGCACCGTGACCGCCTCGCTCGGCCTGGCCGTGCCGATCGGCCTGGCCGGTCTGGGCGGCCTCTGGTCCGAGCGGGCCGGTGTGGTCAACATCGGCCTGGAAGGCATGATGATCCTGGGCACCTGGTTCGGGGCCTGGGGCGCCATCGTGACCGGGAACCCGTGGGTCGGGGTGCTCGCGGGCACGGCGGGCGGCGCGCTGGGCGCGCTGCTGCACGCGGTCGCCACCGTCACCTTCGGCGTCGACCACGTGGTCTCCGGCGTCGCCATCATCCTGCTCGGCACCGGCGTCACCAAGTACCTGTCCACGCTGGTCTTCGCCGACATGAAGGGCGGCGGCGACACCCAGTCCCCGCGCGTGCCGCAGATGGACACCGTCGGCCTGTGGGGGCCGGGCGGCCAGAACAAGTACGTGCTGTTCGAAGGCGTCGACCCGCTCCGCACGCTGGAGAGCCAGCACTGGTTCTTCGTCTCCGACCTGGCCGGGCTGCTGCGCGGCCTGACCACCAACGTCTCGCTCTTCACGATCCTGGCCATCCTGCTGGTGCCCTTCACCTTCTGGGTGCTCTGGCGGACCGCCTTCGGGCTGCGCCTGCGCTCCTGCGGCGAGCGCCCGGTCGCGGCGGAGTCGCTGGGCGTCAACGTGTACTACTACAAGTACGCGGCGGTGATCGTCTCCGGCGCGCTGGCCGGTCTGGGCGGGGCGTTCCTGTCCATCGTGGCCGCCGGAACCTACCGGGAAGGGCAGACCGGCGGCCGGGGCTTCATCGGCCTGGCCACGGTCATCTTCGGCAACTGGCGGCCCGGCGGGCTCGCCGCGGGGGCCGGCCTGTTCGGCTACACCGACGCGTTGCAGCTGCGCCAGGGCGGCGTGTCCGTGCACGCGCTGCTGCTGGTGGTCGCCCTGCTGCTGGCGGCCGTGGCCGTCTACCAGCTGGTCCGGCTGTCCCGCAACCGGGCGGCGCTGTTCACCGGGGTGGCCGCGGTGGCCGTGCTCGTGGTGTTCATGCTCACCGACACGGTGCCCGAGCAGTTCACCTCGTTCACGCCGCACCTGGCCACGCTGCTGGTACTGTCCCTGGCCTCGCAGCGGCTCCGGATGCCCGCTGCGGACGGATTGCCGTACCGGAGGGGACAGGCCAAATGACGATCGACTGGGATGGGCTGCGGGCGCACGCGGCCGAGGCGATGACGCGCGCGTACGCGCCGTACTCGATGTTTCCGGTCGGGGCCGCCGCCCTGGTGGACGACGGGCGGATCGTGGTCGGCTGCAACGTGGAGAACGCCTCCTACGGGGTGGGCCTGTGCGCCGAGTGCGGGCTGGTGTCGGCGCTGCACGCCTCGGGCGGCGGCAGGCTGGTCGCCTTCACCTGTGTGGACGGCCACAGCGAGCTGCTGATGCCGTGCGGGCGCTGCCGCCAGCTGCTGTACGAGCACGGCGGGCCCGAACTGCTGGTGGAGACGCCGGAGGGGCCCTGGCGCATGGCGGACATCCTGCCGTTCGCGTTCGGGCCCGAGGACCTGTCCAGGTAAGTGGGGGAGAGCATGGGATTCGACGCCGTCGACGTCATCTGCCGTAAGCGGGACCGGGGCGAGCTGTCCACCGCCCAGATCGACTGGGTGATCGACGCCTACACCAGGGGCGACGTGGCCGACGAGCAGATGTCGGCGCTGGCCATGGCCATCCTGCTGAACGGAATGGACCGGCGGGAGATCGCGGACTGGACCCAGGCCATGATCCGCACCGGCGAGCGGATGGACTGGTCCGGGCTTGACCGGCCCACCGCCGACAAGCACTCCACCGGCGGGGTCGGCGACAAGATCACGCTGCCGCTGGCCCCGCTGGTCGCCGCCTGCGGCGCGTACGTGCCGCAGCTGTCCGGGCGCGGGCTCGGGCACACCGGCGGCACGCTGGACAAGCTGGAGTCCATCCCGGGCTGGCGGGCCAGCCTCTCCAACGAGGAGATGCTCGGCGTGCTCCGCGCCGCGGGCGCGGTGGTCTGCGCGGCCGGCGCCGGGCTGGCCCCCGCCGACAAGAAGCTGTACGCGCTGCGCGACGTCACCGGCACGGTCGAGTCGATCCCGCTGATCGCCTCCTCGATCATGTCCAAGAAGATCGCCGAGGGCACCGGCTCGCTGGTCCTGGACGTCAAGGTGGGCTCCGGGGCGTTCATGAAGAACGTGGCGGACGCCCGCGAGCTGGCCAGGACCATGGTGGCCCTCGGCACCGACGCGGGCGTCCGCACGGTCGCCCTGCTCACCGCCATGGACCGCCCGCTCGGCCGCAAGATCGGCAACGCGCTGGAGGTCGAGGAGTCGGTCGAGGTGCTGGCCGGTGGCGGGCCGTCCGACGTGGTCGAGCTCACCGTGCGGCTGGCCCGCGAGATGCTGGCGGCCGCCGGGGTGTCCGGCAAGGACCCCGAGGAGGCGTTGAAGGACGGCTCCGCCATGGACGCCTGGCGTCGCATGATCACCGCCCAGGGCGGCGACCCGGACGCCCTGCTGCCCCGGGCCGCCGAGTCCATGACGCTCACCGCGCCCGCCTCTGGCGTGCTCTCCCGCCTCGACGCGTACGCGGTGGGCGTGGCGGCCTGGCGGCTGGGCGCCGGCCGGGCCCGCAAGGAGGACCCGGTCTCCTTCGGCGCCGGAGTAACCCTCCACGCCAAGCCCGGCGACCTGATCCGCGAAGGCCAGGCCCTCCTCACCCTGCACACCGACGAAACAGCCAGATTCACCCGAGCCCTGGAGGCCCTGGAAAACGGCTACGCGGTCACCCCCGCCGGAGACCCGAACCTGCTGCCCCTGGTGATCGACCGCATCGAGGCCTAGACATCGCTCAGCGGGTTGGTTGTTCCCCCCACCCGCCCGATTGCGGTGGTCGTCCCACCCACCCGCCCGTTTTGACCTTCGGTCGGACC
>NZ_JAHCST010000053.1 GCF_018476525.1 Acrocarpospora catenulata | reverse complement strand
GACTACGGTGAGCAACGGGTGTGCCTTCCCGACCGACGTTGGCGCGTCGGTCATGCTTGAGACTGGACATGATCATCGGGAAGGTACACCCCCTTCCCGACAGATCCACAGATTCCAAGCATTGCTCGCCGCTTCGAGTACAAACTTGTGGCCCCCCTCCTGGCGCATGAGGGGCTGGTAGTGGGTGCACGTCCCGGCGATCCAAACTGGGACACGAGGATCCGGGATCATGGTGGCCGCCTGACGGCAACGGGCTACATCCGCCTGAACCCGTGACGGCATTCTGGAGCACGGCCCACCCACTGATGAAGGCCATGCCGGGCCGTCCTCCGTGGTCGAGAACTGCCCGGCAGGGCGCATCATCTGATCATCGCCCCTGGCGGGCGCGCGCCCGCGAGTGTGCCGATGCTTGGGCCGTGAACGCGGAGCCCGGTCAGTCGACGATGAACGTGGTCAGTACGGCGGCGTGGTCGGAGGTCCAGGCGTTGTTCTGGTGGTTCGGAATCGGGGCCGGGGTGCCCTCGACGACCGCGTCGGACGACTTCACCGTGAGATCGCCCTTGTAGTGGATGAAGTCGATGCGGTCCTGCGGCTCGGGCTCACCCTTGTGGCTGTCGTGGCCGTACCCGCCGGTGAACGTGGTGTAGATCGGCGACCAGGTGATGCCGGGGTCGGCGACCGGATCGGGGTGGGCCACGCGGTAGGAGTCCTTCATCCCGGACTGCTCAGGAGCGAGCGAGGTGGGCCAGGGCACGGAGTCGTAACCGCACTTCCTGGTCTCCGGAGTCCAGTCGAGGTGCGAGGGGGCGTTGAAGTCGCCGGTCAGCAGGACGGGTGTACGGTCCGCGGCCGTGAGGTCGCCGGACATGGACGACATGATCTCCTGGATCTGGCGCGTGCGATTCGACTCTGCCTCCCTGGCCAGCAGCCGCTCGACGCTCCACTGCCCGAAGCACGCGTCGTACGGGCCGTAAGGGGTGTAGCCGAGGTGCACGTTCCAGATGGCCACCTCGTGCCGGTCGTCCAGCCTGATCGTCGCGTTGATCCCTGCCAGGCCCGACTCCGAGGGCAGCGGCCCGCGCGAGACGATCGGGTACCGGCTGATGATGCCCAGGTCCGCGCCCGCCTGGTAGTAGTCCCAGCCGAGTGCCTCGGCCAGTTCCCTGGCCGACGTGGACGACGTCTCCTGCAGGCCGACCACGTCGACGTCGCGGTCGAGCAGGAACTTCAGCTGCTTCTCCCGGCCGCCCTTGACCTGGCTGCCGCCGTGCCACAGGTTCCAGGACATCGTCGTGAGCTCGGGCACCAGCGGGCCGCCCGGAGGCCGTACGCGGACGCCGACCGTGGCGGTGGCGCTCTCGCCCGCGTCGTTGCGCGCCTCCAGCGTGAAGGTGGCGGTCTTCGCCGACGCCGACGCCGGGGGCGTGCCGGTCACGGTGCCGTCCTGACCGACCCGCACCCAGGCCGGGCCGTCCACCTTCCGGAAGGTCGCCTCGCCGCGGACCGTGCCCTTGACGCTGGCCTCATACGGGGACTTGGCGCGGGCGTTGCGCAGGGTGAATTCACGGGTCACGAAGTGGAGCGGCTCGTTGCTGACGATCTTCAGCTTCACGGGCGGCGCCAGCCACTCGTAGCCGTCCTTGGCCAGGGCGTAGGTGAGGTAGTTGCCCGGTTCGAGCCCGGTGGTGGGCAGGGTGGCCGTTCCCGAGCCGGAGGTGATGTACACCCACTTCAGCGAGGGGCCGACGTACTTCTGGTTGACGGGTCCGTTGCCCGGGTCGGTGTAGAGGCCGATCCAGTTCTTGGAGTCGGGGCGCGGCGTGGAGTAGGACAGCTCGATCGGGTCACCCGCCTTCACGCTCGCCGTCCGGAGCGAGAGCGTGCCGTCAGGTGTAGCGGCGTGGGCCGGGATCGCGGGCAGGGCCAGGGCGGCCAGCATCCCGATGGTCAAGGCCAGAAAACGGGGCATAGAAGATCCTTATTCGTCCAATAGGTCGAAATAAGGATCTAGTACGCGAGAGGCCACGACCTTGCCGCAAACTAACCGGAAGTGACCTTATCGGGAACGTGTGATCACAGGACTCCGCGACGACGTGGGTTCACCCATGGCCCGCTCCTCACCAAGGCGCGCCGGCCAACACCTTGTTCGGGTGACCGGTCGTGACGGTGGTTCGACAGGGTGGAATCGCTGGGCGATGATGGCAGCCATGCCCAGCCCGCCCGACGACCTTCACAATGCGCTGGACGTGCTGCTCAGCAGGTTCAGCACCGCGGATCTGACGCAGTCCGTCCGGCATCTCATCAAGCAGTACCGGGAGGGGACGCCCCCGGCCGACGTCGTTCTCGGTTCGGAGATCGATGTGGCGGCCTATGCCGGGTACCGGATGCCGGCCACGTTCGCGGCCGTCTCCGCGGCGCTCCGCCACGTGGCCGCGGTCGCGCCCGACTTCACTCCCCGTACGCATGTCGACATCGGGGGCGGGACGGGCGCGGCCGTGTGGGCCGCCGCCCAGGTGTGGCCGGTCCTGGAGAAGGTGACCGTGCTTGAGCAGGCCCAGAGTGCGATCAGTCTGGGCGAACGGCTGGCGAAACGGTCGGGGAGCCCGGCGGTGCGGGCTGCCCGCTGGACGCGATCTGTCATCCGGGCGGGGGTCGAGAAGCCTCCAGCTGACCTGGTCACCATGTCGTACGTGCTGGGGGAGTTGCCGACCGCGTCACTGGAGGGTGTCGTACGGTCCGTGGCCGCCGACGCGGGCATGGTCGTACTGATCGAACCCGGCACTCCCGCCGGTTACGCGCGCATCGTCGCCGCCCGCGACATTCTGCTCGAACAGGGCCTGTCGGTGGTGGCTCCCTGCCCGCACGATCAGGCCTGCCCGATACCCTCCGGCCGGGACTGGTGCCATCTCTCCACCCGGCTCAACCGCAGCGCCCTGCACCGGCAGGTCAAAACCGGCGTGCTGAGCTTCGAGGACGAGAAGTTCTCCTACGTCGCCGCCTCCGCCCAGCGGTGGCCCAAGGCGGCCAACCGGGTGCTGCGCCACCCGCTCAAGCGCAAGGGGCTGGTCTCCCTGGAGTTGTGCACCGACGAGGACGGCCTGACCCAGGAAATCATCACCAAACGGCAGGGCGAGCTGTACAAGCGGGCGCGCGACATCACCTGGGGTGACGAGTGGCCACCCAGGTGAGCAGCGCCCGGGCTAGGTGACGGTCGGCACCGCCATCATGCCGCCGGTCAGGAACGCGGGTGTCGGTCCGGCCGCGCCGCGCAGCGACACGGTGGTCAGGACGCGCCGGGCGAGCGGAGGCGCGGCCAGCTGGGTGACCTGGTCCATGTCGCAGAAGCGGACCTCGGCGATCTCGTTGTCGACGAAGCGGATCTGGTGGAGGTCGGTGGAGGTCAGGGTGCCGCCGTCGAAAAGGAACGCGATGAGGGGGCGGCGGTTCTCGCGGGCGGGATCGACGTCGATGCTGAGCAGCGGGCCGATCGCGATGTCCAGCCCGAGCTCTTCGGCGATCTCGCGGCGGGCCGCGTCGAACGGGTTCTCACCACGGTTGACCTCGATCACGCCACCTGGGATGTCCCAGTCGTCCTTGTAGTTCGTCCGGACCATCAGCACCCGGTCGGGAGTGTCGAAGAACAGCACCCCGGCCGCCGATATCGCGACCGGAAGCGCCGCGTACCACGCGGGCCACTCGGTCGTCAGGCTCTCCTGTTCGATGTTCACCAGGTGACGCTACTCAATGATCGGCGTCTGGCGTACCCAAGATTCACCCTTATTGAGCGTATGATACGTATAAATTACCCCGGGAGGGCAGAGAGATGACAGTTCACAAGGCGGAGCTCGGCCGGTTCTTCGAGGATTTCGTGGTCGGGGATGTCTTCCAGCATCCGTTCGGGCGCACGATCAGCGAAGCCGACTGCACGTGGTTCACGCTGCTCACGTGTAACACGAACCAGTACCACTTCAACGCGCACCTGTCCCAGCAGAACCCCGTGTCCGGCGGGCGCATCCTGGTGAACTCCGGCTTCACCATCGCCCTGGTGCTCGGGCTGTCGGTCATTGACATGAGCCAGAACGCCGTCGCCAACCTCGGCATGACCGATCTGACGCTCAAGCACCCGGTCTACGTGGGCGACACCCTGTACGCGGAGAGCCTCTGCACCGGCACCCGCCCCAGCGCCTCCCGCCCCGGCTTCGGCATCATCGCCATGCACACCCGCGGCCTGAACCAGGACGGGGACGAGGTGCTCTCCTGGAACCGTTCGGTCATGCTGCCCAGCCGGGAGAGCGGCCACGGCCAGGACTACTTCCCCAGCGCGAAGACGGGGCCCATGGCGCTCCCGGCCTGAAAGCGGCCACGGGGCCAGCCGTACGGGCTGGCCCCAGCGGACATCACCCCCAGGAGATGCGCAACCCCGCGAAGGCGGGATCGGTGTTCTTCAACCGGCCCACATAGAAAGCCATGTGCTCACGCATGAGCCGCTCCGCCTCATCGGCATCCCCGCCGAGGATGGCGTTGCCGATCTCCCGATGCTCCATGCAGATGCGCTTCTGCGCGATCGCCGCGGTGATCCCGGCCTCCACGACCTTCGTCGTGTACAGCTCCTTCAGGGCGGTCGCCACCAGGTCGAACACGGTGTTGCCCGTCATGCTGGCCACCACGTAGTGAAAGTCGTTGGCCGCCTGCACGTACCGGCTGTTGTCCCCCTCCGAGAGGGACGCCTCCACCTCAAGGGCGTGCTCCAGCCGCTGCAGCGCCCGCGGGTCGCGGTTCTGGGCTCCCAGGCGGGCCACCATCGGCTCGATGAACATGCGGGTCTCGATGAGCTCGGCGATGGTGGCGCCGCGCAGGCTCAGGTAGAGCGAGATGGTCCGCCCGACCTCGCGCGGATCCACGGCCTGCACGATGGGCCCGCCACCGGGCCCCGACTTCAGGCTGATGAGCCCGTAGACCTCCAGGACCCGCAGGGCCTCCCGGACCGACCCCTTGCCGACCTGGAAGCGCTCGACCATCGCCGCTTCGTTCGGCAGCCGGTCGCCTGGCTGAAGACCGTCGCGGATCACGTCTTCCACCAGGGCGGCGGCGATTCGCTCGGACGTCTTGATAGGACGCGACAGCTGGTTCGGCGTCGTGGTCAGGAATCCCATGTGCATGCGTGATGCCGCCCCAGCCTCGGCGTTCCTGCGGTCCGAACTCATGACCCGACTCTGACTTTCGGTTTCGTGATCCATGCGTCATACCTTGTGTCGTTCGAGGAGGCGACGCGCGATAAGCAACTGCTGAATCTCGTTCGTCCCTTCCCCAAGGATAAGGAGCGGCGAGTCGCGGTAGAGGCGCTCCACCACGTACTCCTTCGAGTAGCCGTATCCACCGTGGATCCGCATCGCCTCCAGGGTCGTCTCCTGGGCGACCTCGGTGGCGAACAGCTTCGCCATGCCGGCCTCGAGGTCCGCGCGGGCCCCGGTCGCCTTCAGCCGTGCCGCGTCCTGCACCATCAGCTCGGCGGCCCGGATCTTCGTCCCCATCTGGGCCAGCTTCAGCTGGATGGCCTGGTGGTCGCTGATCGGCTGCCCGAAGGTCTCACGCTGCTGGGCGTACTTGATCGCGGCCTCGAACGCCGCCGTCGCGAGCCCGAGCGCCCGGGCGGCGACGTTGACCCGGCCCAGCTCCACCGCCGAAATGAAGTACTTGAAGCCGCGTCCGACTCCGCCCTCGCCGCCGAGAACCGACGTCGCCGGGGTACGGAAGTCCTCGAACACGAGCTCGGTGGACTCGACGCCCTTGTATCCGAGCTTCTGCAGCTGGGGCGGCACGGTGAGACCGGGCTGCTGGTGCACTCCCGGCTCCTTCTCGATGATGAACGCGGTCATCCCGCGGTGCCGCGGATCCGCTTTCGGGTCAGTGACGGCCAGCAGCATGATCATACCGGCGCGCAGGCCGTTGGTGACCCACATCTTCTGGCCGTTGATCAGGTAGGAGTCGCCGTCCCGCACCGCCTGGGTCCGGATCGCCTGCACGTCGGACCCGGCGTGGGGCTCGGTCATCGAGTACGCCGAACGGAGCTCGCCGGTGGCCATCCGGGGCAGGTACGCGCGGCGCTGCTCCTCGGTGCCGAAGTGCTCGATCATCCAGGCCGCCATGAAGTGGGTGTTCACCACCCCGGACAGGCTGATCCAGCCGCGCGACAGCTCCTTCACGACCAGGGCGTAGGTCAGCAGGTCCAGGCCCAGCCCGCCGTACTCCTCGGGGATCGTGATGCCGAACAGGCCGATCTCCTTGAGCCGCCGCACCATCTCCTCAGGGAACTCGTCCCGGTGGTCGAACTCCGACGCGTAGGGCGCGACCTCGGCGTCCACGAAGTCACGGATCAGGGCGAGCATGTCCTGCTGCTCGGTTGTCAGTTGCATTGGCGAGTCGCTTCTTTCGATGGTGTACGGGAATAGAGCTCGGCGGCCCGGAGCGTGGCGCGGGCGCGGCGGGCGACGGGCGCGTCGACGAGCTTGCCGTCGACGGTGGCGACCGCGGAGCCGGCCCGCAGCGCCTCGTCGAGGGCGCGGACCAGCCGAGCCGCCCGGTCCAGCTCCTGCGGGGTGGGCGCGAAGGCGGCGTTGACGACCGGCACCTGGCGCGGGTGCACACAGAGCTTTCCGCCCAGGCCCAGCCGCCGGGCCTGCTCCGCCTCGGCGCGGGTGCCGTCCTGGTCCTGCACCGCGAGGTGCACGACGTCGAACGGAGCGCGTACCCCGGCCGCCGCCGAGTCCACCACCAGCACCGATCGCGCGTGCAGCAGCTCCGCCGCCGCCGCGTCCTCGGCCCAGCCCAGTTCCGCACCCAGATCGGCGCCGCCCAGCGCCAGCGCCACGACCCGGGGGTGGGACGCGATCTCGAACGCCCGGCGCAGCCCGGCCGCGGTCTCGACCAGCCCGATGATCGGAAGTCCGGCGTCCGCCAAGGACCCCAGCGACTCGGGTGACGCCTTGGGCAACATGACCGCGTCCACCGCCGTGTCGTCGAGCATCAGCAGGTCTTCGGCGGCCCACGGCGTGTCCGTCCCGTTGATCCGGACCAACCGGAGCGGGCCGTCTCCCGCGGCTGGGAGCACGTCGCGCACCAGCTGCCGGGCCGCGGGCTTGCGGTCCGGCGCGACGGCGTCCTCAAGGTCCAGAACCACCGCGTCGGCGCCGCTCGTCCAGCTCCGACATCCGCCAGAGGTACTCGACGTCGGGCAGGCTCACCGAGCCCGTGATCCACTGGACGTCGGGGTCGGCCTTCAGCACCAGCTTTCCGGCCCAGTTGCGCCGCAGTTGGTACCGCACGTGCAGATCGAGGAAGTCCTCGCGCCACTCGGGGTGGTAGCCCTTGTAGAACTTCCACGCCTCCTGCTCGTTCCGGAAGCCCCTCAGATTCGTCGTTGCCTGGATGAAGTCCCGCATCGCGACCGCTCCCGCGGGGGAGTTGGCCGGTCCCGCGTCCGAGAGGGCCAGGCGTTTGACCGTCTCGGGACGCTCGCCCGCGACGGCGATGGCCACCCGTACGCCGGCGGAATGCCCGACCAGGTTGACCGGGCCGAGCCCGAGCGCGTCGATGAGCCCGTGGACGTCCCGCGCCATCGAGCGCACGCGGTACCCGGATCGCGCCCAGTCACTGTCACCGTGACCACGCAGGTCCATCGCGATGACGTGGTACTCACCGTCCAGGCTCCGGATGATCGGATCCCAGGTGTGGCACTGCACGTTGAGGCCGTGCAGCATCACGACGGGCTCAGCGGTGGGAGAACCCCACTCGGTGTAGTGAATCTTGAGACCGTCCAGCTCCAGCCAACCGTCCTCGAACTCCTTGAGTGCCACGGGACTCCTCATCCCACCCTCACGATTTCTGACGGTTAATCCTTATCATGCGTATAAATTTCCCGACAAGGGTGGAGGCGCTGCTCAGTGCGGCGCTACTACCGCCTTACCGGCGAAGGCGCTGCCCGCTTGACCGCCGAAGCCGACCGCCTCGCCCGGCACGCGACCGCCGCCAGCAATCGCCTGCGGCATGTCTTGAACAACGCTTGGGGGTCGGCATGACCGAGCTGGAGGCACGCTACCGGCGACTGCTGGCCTGGTAATCCGCCGGGGCATCGGGCGGTGCACGAAGAGGAGATGACGGCGTCCTGATGGCGGGAGCCGAGCCGGGCCGCCGCCGGCCACGCCTTACGGAGTCGGCCGACCTGATCCGGGGCGCGTTCCGGATCCGCCTGCGGCACGCCTTCGGCCCGGATTCGGGCCCGGCCTGGCGGCGAGCGTTCGCCCTGGCCGGTCTGGGTTCGGTGCTGGTGCTGGCCTGCGACGAAGCCGCTCGGACGATAGCCGCCGCCGTGGACGGCTACCCCTGGGACGGTTCAGCCATTCTCACGTTCGCCTTGGCGCTCCAGGTGGTGCTCATCCAGCGTGCCCCGCGATGGCTCGCCGCAGGATTCGCCGGGTTATGGGCCGCCGCCTACGTCACCTGGCACGTGCCGTACCTATGGTCCCCTCGACCTGTCGGACGCTTACTCCTTCGCTTACGACCAGCCGGTGTCCGTCGCGCTCTTGGCCGGCCCTGCCGTGCTCACCGCCCTTCTGGTCACACTGCGGCCCGAGCGGCCCGTCCTCCCGTACGGGCGGATGTTGGCATGGTCGGCGCTGCTCGTCGTCGCCATGCTGGTGAAGGTCTTCGTTCTGGAGTCGATGGAGTACGAGGCGGAGGCCCTCATTTTCGTGCCTCCTTTGGCCGTGATCGCGATCGCGGCTGGCCACACCGCCCGCACCGCCACCGGCCGCCGAATGATCCTGCTCGCCGCCGCCCCGGTCGTACTCGCCTGCGGCTACCACCTTCTCTATGTCATAGTGATGACCGGCTTCGGCTGGCTCGGCCTGCTCATTCCGGCCGTGATCGTCATCCTGCGGGCACGCGGCCGAGCCCCCCGGGACAGTCTGACCCCCACCGGGGCCGAGGTTGCGGCGGCGCCTCGGCCCTCCCGGTGGGTGGCCGAGGGCGGTTTCCGTGGCAGCCACTTGCCGAGGCCTGGTCGCCCTGTAGGGCATCGACGAGCGGACCTATCAGAGGGCGCTGCAGCGCCACATGATTGAAGCCCTCCGCTGAGGACACCAAACCGCATGGGACTAGTAGGACTTTGTTAGTTTGAGATCTCGCGTGGGATGATCTCTGGGTGACTCCGGCTGAGCTGGCTGATGTTCGAGGCCGTCTTGAGGACTTCGCGGGTGAGGTGTTCACCTCCTTCTCGCGCCGGGAGCAGCGGGCCAACGGCGGGTTGTACATGCGTGGGCTGATGCTGGACGGGCGGCGAAAGTCGATGGTGCCGATGGCCGAGCGGCTGGAGGTGGATCACCAACGATTGCAGCAGTTCATCACCTCCTCGACCTGGGACTATGCGGGGGTTCGGCGGCGTCTGGCACAGCGCGCGATCGGCGTGGTGGCACCGCAGGCACGGGTGCTGGACGACACCGGGCACCTCAAGGACGGCGATGCCTCCCCCGGGGTGGCCCGGCAGTACACCGGGACCGCGGGGAAGGTGACCAACTGTCAGATCGCGGTCAGTGTGCACGCGGTCACCGATACCTGCTCCGCGGCGCTGAACTGGCGGCTGTTTCTGCCCGAGCGATGGGACGACGCTCTGGCCGGCGCCAAAGCCGAAGCGGAAGGGATCGGCAAAGCCGAGGCGGAAGCCGCCAAAGCCGAGGCGGAACAGATCGCCGCTCGGCGGCGGCGCTGCGCCATCCCCGACGATCAGCGGCACCGTCCCAAATGGCAGCACGCGCTGGACATGCTGGATGAGCTGGCCGTCTGGGGGCAGGTCCCGCCGCTGGTGGCCGCCGACGCCGGATACGGCGATGTGACCGCGCTACGGCTGGGCCTGAGTGCACGCGGCCTGCCGTACGTGGTCGCCCTCAAGGGCACCACCAGCGCGTATCCCGCCGATGTCGTCCCTGAGACGCCGCCCTACTCCGGCAACGGCCGCCGTCCGGTGGCCAAGTACCGCAGCGCGCCCTCCACCCTGCGGGATCTGGCCCTGGCCGCCGGACGAAGCAGTCTGCGCCGGGTGAGCTGGCGATACGGCAGCAAGCACACCAAGGGCAACCCGACAGCGAAGATGGCCTCCCGCTTCATCGTGCTACGGGTACGGCCTGCCAACCGTGACATCCCCCGCAGCGCCGATGGTCACCTGCCCGAGTGCTGGCTGCTGGCCGAATGGCCACCCGGTGAGCCTGAGCCCACCGGCTACTGGTTGTCCACCCTGCCCGTCGGCATCCGGCTGCGGGAGCTGGTCCGCCTGGCGAAGATTCGCTGGAGGATCGAGCACGACTACCGCGAGCTCAAGACCGGCCTGGGCCTGACCCACTTCGAAGGCCGCTCCTTCATCGGCTGGCACCGCCACGTCACCCTGGTCTCGGCCGCCCACCTGTTCCTCACCGAACTGCGCTTGACCGGCCCAAAAGCGGCTGGGGCGGCCTGACCTTCTACAAGATTCTCCACATGCTCCAGGTTTTACTGGCGACCTGGACAGGCCGATGCCCCACCTGCCATCAACGACCACCATGACGAACTAACAAAGTCCTACTAGGTCGTGCCCGGAGAGCTTGCCCGCGACGATCGCTGAAGGCGCCCGCTTCACCGTGCTGCTTTAAGGCGCCCTGGCCGATTCGTCCCCTGCACTCTGGACGGTCCCCTGCCGGCGATGGACCCTCCCGCGCTGCCCTGCGGCGGTGTATAGGCGGCCCGGCGCGCTCAACCTGCCCAACAACATCAACCAGAACGGCGGGCGCACCATCGACCTGTTCCTGCTGGCGGCGGCCGGCCGGGCCATCGAGCTGGAGTCCAGCTTCTGAGGACCGCGGGAGGAAAGCCGCCGGGCCGGGCTCCGGCGGCTTCGCCGTGCCCCGGATGGTAGACAGCCAGACGAGAACGGACGCCTCACTCGTTGACCGCCGGCAGGTCGATGAGGATCTTGCCGACATTGGCCGCGTCGTCACGCATGGTCCGTAGCGCCACCTCCAGGTCGGTCACGGCGAAGCGATGGGTGATGAGGCTCCGCAGCAGAGCACGATGACGGTTGACGAACCCGAGCCCCTCGCCGATCAGGTCCCGGCTATTGCGGCTGCCGAGGACGTCGAGTTCCTTGAGCGGAATGGTCCGCATCGGAATCTGAGCGGTCCGATCGGAGATGCCCACGAGCACGACCCGGCTGGCGTGAGCCGCGATCTCGAGCGCTCCGGCGAGTGCATCGGGCGAGCCGGTCGCCTCGATCACCAAGGTGACCGGCCGATCGGGTGTGCACTGTCCGGCGGCGGTCACGGATTCGCGCGAGGGGAAGGCGCCGGCCGGATCGATCACCAGAGCGCCGACGGCGCCGAACCGTCCCGCTGTCTCGGCCCGTTTTGTCACGGTGTCGGCCGCGACGACGTCCACGCCGAGATCCGACAGGTGCCGCGTGGCAATCAGACCGATCGGCCCGCAGCCCAATACCAGTGCCAGCTCCCCCGCCTCGGGCCGACCGCGGCGGACGGCTTGCATCGCGATGCTCACCGGTTCGCTGAGAGGTGCCAGGTCCGCGGGCAGCCCATCGGGGACACGCCAGACGCTGCCGCTCGGCACGACGACGTAATCGGCGAGCGCTCCGTCCTCGTAACACCCGAGAACCGAGATGTGCTCGCACACATTGTGGCGGCCAGCGCGGCAGGCCGAGCAACGCCGGCAGAACCGCATCGGCGAGGGGACCACCCGATCTCCCACGCGGGCGCCGGCGAACTCCTCGCCGGTCTTCACGACGCGCCCGACGAACTCGTGGCCCTGCACGAGTGGAAACGGGTTCACATACTCGCCCTCCCAGATGTGGAGGTCGGTCCCGCACAGGGTCACGTGCTCGACTCGAATCAGCGCTTCGTCAGCGCCGACGGACGGTACCGGTCGCTGCTGGAACTCAATCCGTTTGGGGGCTGTCGTCCTGGCGACCAGCATCAGTCGAGCACCTCGCTTCCGAACACGACGTCCCACGCGAGAACCTCTCGCTGTGCGACGAGTCCTGCCGACCAGAATGGGTCATCGTCCAGCAGGTCAGCGATGGCCTCGGCCTCACCGGCGGCCAGGATCAGCAGTGCCCCGGACGATCGCCGCGGTTGAGCCGCCCGCTGACGCGGAGTGAACGCATCTGGTGCAGGGTGTGCAGGAACGCCACATGCTCGGCACGCAGGGCAGCCCGCCGCTCGTCGGAGCCGTCGGCGTAGCGGTAGACGACGGCGAAGTACTGATTCATCGCGGATCTCCGTCCTGCTGGGCTGTCATCGGGCTGCCGAGGTGACGGAGTCGCCGCGTCGACTCCGCACGTAGCCGAAGCGGCTCATCGGGGTCAGCGCGCCGACGCGCGGCCACTCGAGCGGCACATCGAGTTGGGTGTTCAGATGCCGCTGGAACTCCCCGAGCAGCCGGTGGTCCTCACGGACCTGCGTCGGCACGATACGGTGCGCGACGCAGAACGCCGCCAATGCCCCCGCGGCCTCGCCGATGGACCACTCCACCGGATGAACTCGGTAGGCACCATTCGTGATGTGGGTCGTGCCGATGTTCTTGGCGGCGGCGAGCAGGTTGCCCACCCGTTGCGGAATCAACGCACCGAGCGGGATCTGGAACGGCCAGGTGTCGATGTCGAGTGTGTTCCGACCGGAAGTGGACGGGTGGAGATCGATGCGATAGGCACCGATCCCCACCGTGTCATGGAAGACCTCCGAGCCGATCCGGCCATCCCGCGCTTCGACGCCCACATGGGGCTCGGTGATGGTGAACTGGGCACGGATGCGTCTCGCTTCCCGGATGTACGGTTCCCTGGCGAGGCCATCGGCCGTGCCGGAGATGCCGGGCCGAGGGCGGACACCGGGGTACCCAACACCACCGTCATGGCGCGGCGCCTCGGTCTGGATCCAGTACACCAGTGACAGCGAGAGCTGCCGGGCTCCCTCAAGGGCGGCCTCGCGCTCTGCCGCGCTGACACCCAGCAGCGGGCGATCGAAGTAGTCCATCATCGGCCAGACGGAGGCGGTCAGGTCGGACTCCCAGGTCCCGACGAGCTGTTCGCCGGCCAGGATGTGTCGCGAGGACCACAGGTCGTACCGGAGGCCCGACTCGTGCACCTCGTCGGTGAACAGCGGCCGGTGCCGGGCTTCGTGCGTGACGAAGTCCGAAACGTCCCACCCCAGGAACGGGCCCCGGCCAGAAGGCCGGCCGGTAGGCGCGCCAGAAGTCGTACTGTGCGGGCTTGTCGATGGTGAAGTCCCCATCGGCCACGTACCCGAGGATCATGGACCAGGTGATGGCCTGCTGGTCGAGCGGGTCGGCCCTGTCCAGCGCATGCGGTGCACGTGTGCCCTAGCCAGGCCCTCTCCCTGGAGGAGTGAATCAATCCGTGGATGGCCTTACCGCCTGACAGGATCACGTGCGCATATCGGGGGGTGAAGCGCCTCAGTGCGCGCCCTTGAGTACGATCCCGTCGGTGGACAGCTCCATTCTGGTCGTGCCGTCGTAGTGGTCCGCGAGCCCGTCGGTGACCTGCCAACCTCGCGAGACACGGCCGAAGCCGAGGAAGATCGCACAGTTGACACTGAGCTCCACGATCTGCTGGTCGGTGAAGTGGCGGCGCAGGTCGTCGAAGTCCGTGTCGTCGATGTTCATGTGGTCGAGGGACAGCGAGTCCGCGTAACGGAGGGCGGCACGCTCGGCGTCCGAGAGATCTTCGGCGGTCTCGGGCCGGTTGAGCTCGCAGACCAGGGTCTCGTCGACGTCGTCACCGAACCGGACGGCCATGCAGTGGCCGCACTGGTTGTGGTAGGCGATCCGGAGCCTGACGATCTCGATCAGCCTCGGCCCGAGCGTGCCGGCGGAGCGGAGTTCGCCAAGGAGGTCGAGCCAGGCTACCGCCACCCGCGGCAGGTGGGCGATGACCCGCAGGTGGCCGTTGGCCACCTGGTCGTCGGGATCCGCGACCCGCCCCCGGAGCTCTGGGGGGAAGTCCGCGGTATCGACCAACGCGATTCTTGCCATGGATCCTCCTGAGGTCAAACTATGGATATGGTCAGTTGACGAGGCGTTCGCGACCGGCCCAGTACGGTTCGCGGAGCTTGAACTTCTGCACCTTGCCCGTGGCGTTGCGCGGCAACGCCTCGACGAAGTCCACCGACGTCGGCGCCTTGTATCCCGCCAGCGCGGCCTTGCAGTGGGCGATCAGATCCGCCGGCGACGCGGTGGCGCCGGACTTCAGGACGACGACCGCTTTTACCGTCTCGCCCCACTTCTCGTGCGGCACGCTGATGACGGCGGCCTCTGCCACCGCAGGGTGGCTGAACAGGCAGTCCTCGACCTCGATCGAGGAGACGTTCTCGCCGCCGCTGATGATGACGTCCTTCTTGCGGTCGACGATGGTGACGAAACCCTCCTCGTCGAGGTGACCTCCGTCCCCGGTGTGGAACCAGCCGTCACGTTGCGCCTGTGAGGTCTCCTCCGGTTGCTGCCAGTAGCTCTCGAACACCACGTTCCCCCGCACCAGCAATTCGCCGTCCTCCGCCACTTGGAGCGTGACCCCGAGTGCCGGAGTCCCGGCCCGGGAGAGTCGTCGCGCCCGCTCGTTCGAGGAGCGCTCGTCATCGCGGGCGCGTCGGCGGTTGATGGTGAGCAGGGGGGATGTCTCGGTCAGCCCATAGATCTGGATGAGCTCCCACCCGAGGCGGTTCTCGACCTCCTCGATGATCCGCGTCGGCGGTGGCGCGCCCGCGCAGACCACCCGGACCCGCCCAGCGCCCGGCACCGGCCCGTCCCACTTCTGGGCGGCCTCGATCACCGCGGCGAGGACCGCGGGGGCGCCGCACATCAGCGTGACGCCGTGGTCCCGGACCCGGGCCAGGATGTCGTCGCCGTCGACCTTGCGCAGGACGACCTGCTGGACGCCGAGCCCGGTCAGCGCGAAGGGCATCCCCCAGCCGTTGGCGTGGAACATCGGCAACGTGTGCAGGTAGACGTCGCGATCGGTGACCGCCGTGTGCAGAGCGAAGGTGACCGCGTTGACCCAGAGGTTGCGGTGGGTCAGCTGCACGCCCTTGGGGCGGGCCGTGGTTCCCGAGGTGTAGTTGATCGTCGCGGTCGCGGTCTCATCCGGGTCGGCCCAGGGCCGCGGGTCCTCACCGGGAGCCATCAGGGCGGCGTCGGACTCCTCGCCGAGCATGAGCACCGGGATCCCGAGGTCCTGGTCGACGCTGTCGCGCACCTCCGGATCGACGAGAAGCAGGTCGGCACCGCTGTGCTCCACGATGTAGCGGATCTCGGGACGCGCCAGCCGGAAGTTGACCGGTACCAGGACCCGGCCCCACGAGGTGACCCCGAAGAACGACTCGAGCAGCCGGCCACTGTTGTGGCTGAGTACGGCGATCCGGCTACCCCGGGCCATGCCCCGTGCGTCGAGCCCGGCGGCCATCGCCCGTGCGCGTTTCGCCAGCTGCCCGTACGTGAGGCGCCCCAAGCCACCGTCCTGGAAGGGGCCGGGCTCGTCCACGAGGGCGGCCGAGGCGGCGTATGACAGTGAGGCGCGGGCGAGGAAGTCCTGGGTGGTCAAGGGCACGTGCACGGTGTCTCCGATCGCTCATCGACAGCCAGATTAGAGCAAACAATAGTCACAAAAAAGAGGATGTGTGACCGTTGACACACCACCGTAACGTTAGTATAGATATGCATCGATAGGCGGCTTCGGTCGCACGATAACTCGCCTGTGCGAGGCACTCGCTAGAGGTCCCACGATGATCAAACGGACGAACAAGCTCGGGGCTTTGGTTGCGGCGAGCAGCCTTGCCCTCCTGGCCTCCGCATGCGGGGGGACGGCTGCCGACAACTCGAGTGGCGACATCGGGCTCAGTGAGATCGTGATGCTGACCGGCCCGGTCGGATACTTCGGTACGGAACTCGACCGCGGCGCGACGATCGCCCTCGAAAAGGTCAACGCCGAGGGCGGCGTCAACGGAGCGAAGATCAAGATCAAGAAGTACGACACCGCCTCCAACAAGGACAAGGCCGTCAAGGCGGCGGGCGACGCCATCAACGATGACAGCTCCGTCGGCATCCTGACCTTCACCGTCACCAGCGACCAGCTGGCCTGGGTTCCCGACGTCGAGGACGCCGGCATCCCGCTGCTCAGCAACAGTGTGGCGGCCGAGGTTCCCAAGATCGGGCCGCACATCTTCCAGGTCGCGCCGCCCGACGGCACCCTGGTCCCCAACTTCGTCTCCCAGGTCGTGGGCAGCCTCGGCCTCACGACCGCGGCGTACATCCGGATCACCGGCGAGGCGTCCTCCGAGACCTCCTACGAGGCGTTCAAGGGCAACTTCGAGAAGGCCGGTGTGCGGACCGTCGGCGACGAACAGTACCTCTCGACAGATGCCGACTGGTCCTCTCATCTCACCAAGATCAAGGCCGCCAACCCCGACGCCCTGATCGTGATCCCCGCCGCGCAGGAGGGCGGAGCCATTCTGAAGCAGGCCCGCCAGCTCGGCATCAACGTGCCGATCATCGGCGGCGCGCAGCTCAACTCCGTGGACGCGCTCAAGCAGGCCGGCGCCGGTGGCGAGAACGTCTACGTTCCGGACTTCTGGTCCATCGGTGACGACTCGCCGGAGAACAAGGAGTTCAGCGATGCCTACACGAAGAAGCACGGTCAGGCGCCCACCCGGTTCGCGGCCACCGGCTACAACTCCATGCGGCTGATGGCCGACGCGCTGAGGGCCGCGGACAACCCGCGTGATCACGCCTCGGTGACCGAGGCCCTGACGAAGATGACGACCTGGCAATACGCCGGCTGCAAGTTCACGATGGAGAACCGCGTCCCTATCTGCGAGAAGCCCGTCGTCCTCAAGTCGAACAACGGCCAGTTCGAGCAGAACGGTAAGTGACCCCACGCCGGGTGCACCCGTTCGCGGGCTCGATGTTCCTCGCGCCGGATTCTGGAAGGAACCGATGGACACCCTTCTCCAGCAGACCATCAACACTCTCACAATGGCGTCGGTGTACGGCCTGTTCGCGGTCGGGTTCGTCCTGATCTTCGGCGTGCTCGACGTGCTCAACCTCGGCTACGCGTTCGTCTTCATGATCACGGCGAACATCGCGGTCTGGACGATCATCAACAGCGGCTCGCTGGTCCTGGCCGTCGCCGTGGGGCTGGTGTCCGGGGCCGTGCTCGGGCTGGTGCTGGACTTCGTGGCCTACCGGCCCGTACGCGGCCGGGGGGCCACGGGCGGGGCGGTGAGCTATGGGCCACTGCTCAGCACGCTCGGCATCGCCGGCGTCTTGGAGGCGGTCGCGGTCGTGTGGTTCGGGACCCGCAACCAGATCGTCCCCGAGGACGCCTTCCCGCAGCAGTCCTTCCACCTCTTCGGCGCGACGATCACCCTGTTGCAGATCGTCGTTATCGTGTTCGGGATCGGGCTCCTCATCGCCCTGCACCGGTTCCTGCGCGGCACGATCTACGGGCGAGCCCTTCGTGCCGTCGCGGAGAACCGGCAGATGGCGACCTCACTCGGGATCAACTCGGGGGCGGTCGTCACGGGTGTCTGGGTCCTGTCGTCGATGCTGGCCGCGCTGGCCGGTGTGTTCATCGCGCTGGTCACCAGCGGAGTCTCCACGTCGATGGGATCGACGTACGAGCTCAAGGGATTCATCGTGGTAGTGCTCGGCGGCATGGGGAGCGTGGGCGGCGCCATCGTGGCGGCCCTGATGCTGGCCGTGCTGGAGACCACCGGTGTCTACTACCTGGGAGGTCAGTTCCGGGACATGATTCCGCTCCTGGCGATCGTGCTGATCCTGCTGATCCGCCCGCACGGCCTGCTCGGGCGACGCGCGCGGACGGTGTGAGCTCGATGGACCTTCTTCACCTCATCCAGGAGAACCAAGTCCTGCTCCGCCAGATGGGCATCAACATCCTGCTGGCGTACGCGATGTTCCTGCCCCTGTCCATGGGCCAGTTCCAGGTGGCCCAGCCGGTGTTCGTCGCGGTGGCGGGCTACACGGGCGCGATCCTCACGCTCAACACCGAGCTGGCCCTCCCGGTGAAGTTCCTGATGGCGGTCGGCGCGTCGGTGGCCTTCGCGATCCTGCTCGCGCCGCTCATGGTGCGGCTGTCGGGGATCTACCTTGGGCTCACCTCGTTCGCGCTCGTGGGCCTGGTCAGCGTGGTCGCGTCGAACCTGCAGTCGCTCGGCGGGGCCACGGGCCTGTATGCCATTCCGCGGCTGGTCGACCTGCGTGCCGTCTGGATCACGGTGGCGATCGTCGTCGCGCTCGCCTACCTGCTCAAACGGTCTCGCTTCGGCATGGCGATGTCGATCGTGAACGACGATCCGATCGCGGCGGCCGGCACCGGCCTGAGCGTCTTCCGGATGCACGTGTACGTGTTCGTCCTGTCCGCCGTGATAGCCAGCGTCGCGGGCTTCGAGCGGGTGCACCTCTTCCACCAGATCAACGCCCAGGATTTCAGCCTGCACCAGATCCTGGGGATCCTGACCTTCGTCATCGTCGGAGGGCTGCGGTCGATGTGGGGACCCCTGGTCGGCGTCATCGTGGTCATGCTCATCCAGGTGCAGATCGAGGACGTCGGCGACTGGAATCTGGCGGTGAACGGCATCCTGCTACTCGCGATCGTGATCTTCCTACCCGACGGGCTGACCAGCCTCCGGGCGGGCATGCTGCGGCGGATCGGCCGCAGGCGCGTCATCGCCCTGGACGGCAAGGTGAACGCATGAACCCCATACTCCAGGTCGAGAAGATCGCCAAGCAGTACGGCGGCCTGCGGGCCGTCGACGACGTTTCGCTCACCCTCGAGCTGGGCGAGGTGGTGGGCCTGATCGGCCCGAACGGTTCCGGCAAGACCACGTTCGTCAACCTGATCACCGGCTACGTGGAGCCGACCTCGGGCACCGTGACCCTGGGGGGCACGGACGTGACCGCCCGGTCACCGCACCGGCTGGCCCAGGCCGGTGTCGGCCGCACCTACCAGGTGCCGCGCCTGTTCTCCTCATTGTCGATCGTCGAGAACATCGAGGCAGCCCTGCTGTTCGTCCGGAGGCAGCCGCAGATCTGGCGGGTGCTGACGCCGCGGACCGGCCGGGCGAGCCTGCGCCGCGAGGCCATTGAGCTGCTGGACATGGTGGGCATGGCGCACGTCGCCGACCGCGGTGCCGCCTCGCTCTCCCTGGGGGAGTCGCGGCGGGTCGAGATCGCACGGGGGCTGGCGGCGGCCCGGCGCATCCTCGTCCTGGACGAACCGGTGGCGGGGCTCCAGGGTGAGGATGCCATGAACGTCGGCCGGTTGATCGCGGAGACGGCCCGGGCACGGGATATCGGGGTCATCGTGATCGAGCACAACGTCCCGCTGGTCCGCAGGTTCTGCGACCGGCTGGTCGTCCTCAACCTGGGCAGAGTGATCGCCGCCGGTCCCTGTGAGGATGTGGTGCGGATGCCCCAGGTGGTCGAGGCGTACATCGGCAAGGAGGCGAGCGGATCACATGGGCGATCTTGAGGTGCGGGACCTGACCGTCACCTACGACGACCACGTCGCCGTCCAAGGGGTGAACCTCGACCTGCCGAGCGGGGAGGCGCGGGTGCTCCTCGGGCCCAACGGTGCCGGCAAGTCGACCGTCCTGGGCGCCATCGCCGGTCGTCAGCGGCCACGGGAAGGCAGTATCCAGTACGGCGGGCACGACCTGGTGAGGACGCGCAAGCACGAGATCGCCAGGGTCGGCGTGGTCCTCTGCCCGCAGGAGCGTGAGGTGTTCGGCGCCCTGTCGGTACGGGAGAACCTGGAGCTCGGCGGTTACATCCACCGCCGCCGCCCGCCGGGTTCCGGCGGGACCGGCATCGCCGACATCGTGGAGATCTTTCCCAAGCTCGGCGTGCTGATGGACCGGCCGGGATACAGTCTCAGCGGTGGCGAGCAGCAGATGGTGGCCATCGGCAGGGCGCTGATGGCCAGGCCCGAGGTGCTGTTGCTCGACGAGCCGAGCGCCGGCCTGGCCCCCATCGTGGTGAGCGGGATCTTCGACGTGCTACGCGACATCGCGGAGAGCAAGCAGCTGTCGATCCTCATCGCGGAGCAGAACGTCCCGAAGGCCTTCGGCATCACCTCCTACGCCTACGTCCTGTCCAATGGCCGGGTGCACCACGAGGGGCCGACGGCGGAACTGGCGGACGACCCCGCGATCGCCACGGCCTACCTGGGCGGCTACGGAGGTGCGGCATGACCGGAACGGAGGCTGGAGCATGCCCGTCCGGCGCCTGACCCCCAGCCTGGCCGCGTCCTACCGCGACGCGGGTCTGTGGCAGAGCCGCTCCCTCGTGCGTACGGTGGCCGATCTCGCCGCGGGGTCGCGCCGGGCGGTGAGCGACGGTCTGGCCGACCTCACCTACGACGCGCTGCTCGCACGAGTCGGGTCGATGGCGGCATGGCTGCTCGCGCGCGGGGCGCGGCCCGGAGACGTGCTGGCCCTGGAGAGCCGGGGCCGGGCCGACATCCTCCTCGCGCATCTGGCCTGCGACAGCCTGGACATGATCGTCATGCCGATGTCGCACATGTTCACCGAGCCGGAGGTGGCGCACCTGCTCGCCGTCTCCCGGGCGCGCTACTTCGTCATGGCCGACGGCACCGGCCGCACGCCCCGCGACGCGGCCGCGCTGCGCGGGACCCACCCGCACATCGAGACGCTCATCGGCGGGGACGCCGGCCCGTCGCTGGCGGAGATCTTCGCCACCCCCGGCCTCGCTCCCGCGGAGCTGCCGGAACCGGACCCGGACCGTCCGCACCTGGCGATGATCAGCTCGGGCACCACACAACTGCCGAAGGTGTCGCTGTGGTCGGACAACAACCTGTGGTTCCTGCTGTCGCAGTTCGCGTCGCGGGTGGCCCTGCGGCCCGACGACGTCGTGCTCCAGGTCGCCCCGCCCAACACCGGCTCGACCGGCTATGTGTTCCCGGTGCTGGCGCCGGTCCTGTTCGGCGCCAGGTCGATCATGCTGAGCGACTGGAGCGCCGACGCCGCGCTCGACCTGATCGAGCGGGAGAGGGTGACCGTGGCGACGGCGGTGCCGACGCAGATGATCAAGATGGTGGCCGCGCAGGAGGCGCGTGCCCGGGACGTGACCTCGCTGCGGGCCTTCAACAACGCCGGGGCCAAGCTTGAGGAGGCGCACGCGCGCCGGGTCGAGAGCGTGCTCGGGTGCCGCGTCCAGACGTCGTACGGCGCGAGCGACGGCGGAGTGCCGGTGCTCACCTCGATCGACGACGACGACGCGCACCGCCACCGCTCGGTCGGCCGGTTGCTGCCGATGACGGACTGCCGCCTGGTGGGCGAGAACGGGGCAGAGCCCCCGGCGGGCACCCCGGGACAGGTCGTGTGGCGGACCCCGAGCAAGAGCTACGGCTACCTCAACAACCCCGGGCAGGACGAGCGCATGTTCGACGCCGAGGGCTGGTATCAGTCCGGCGATCTGGGACTGTTCGACGAGGAGGGCTATCTGCACATCGTCGGCCGTACCCGCGACATGATCATCCGGGGCGGGCTCAACATCAATCCGGGTGAGATCGAGGACCTCGCGCTGCGCCATCCGGCGGTGGCCGAGGTGGCCGTCGTGGGGGTCCCGGACGAGGTGTACGGCGAGCGTGCGGCCGCGTGTGTCGTTCCGGTCGCGGGACGCCCTCTCGTGCTCGAGGAGTTGTGCGCGTTCCTGCTGGCGCAAGGCATGGCCAAACAGAAGCTCCCCGAGCGGCTGGTGCTCCTCGATGAGTTGCCGAAGAACTCCGGGGGCAAGGTCAGCAAGCGTGACCTGCGGCTCGCGCTCACGCGCTGATCTCCGACCGGCTCAGAGGTTGACGCGGTCGGGTGCCGCGAGGTCGTCCCCCGGAGTGAACCACACCAGCACGGTGAACTCCCCGTCGAACCGGCCGCCGTGCGGGGTGCCGCGCCTGATCTCCCAGGTCGACCCGGCGGTGACCGGATGCGGGACGCCGTCGATCTCGATCTCGCCCGAGCCGCGGACCAGGTGGCCGAACTCGTCGTGCCACGCGTGCAGGTGCCGTGTCGTCACCAGGTCGGCCCCGCGCGTGAGGAGCAGGGTGACCTCGCCGGTCTGACTCAGCACCGTCGTGCCGAAAGGTGCGTCCAGAGCCGCCCAGACCGTGCCGCCGGCAGCGTTGTCCATCGTTGACCCCACTCGGATAAACCTGGTAATTGTGTCTATAGTAGAAGGGGATGATGACAGGTGTCGAACTACCCCAACCTATTCAGCCCGTTCACGGTCGGACGTACCGTGATCAAGAATCGGGTCGCGATGAACCCGATGGGCACCCGGCTGTGCCCCGACGGCACCGTTAACGAGGCCGAGCTGGCCTGGAGCGAGGAACGGGCGCGGGGCGGCCTGGGTCTGATGATCTCGGGCGGTGCGCTTGTGCACCCGACCTCGAACTCGCGCGGCAACCCGGTCGGCCTGGTCGAGGGCTGGCGCGAGGAGGGTCTGGAAGGCCAGCGCCGGCGGGTCGAGGCTGTGCACCGGCACGGCTGCAAGATCTTCGGGCAGTTCCTGCACCTCGGCAGGGACGTGGGGACCGGTGCCGTCGGAGGGCTGATCGAGAGTCCCACGCTGGCGCCGTCCGCCCTCCGGTCCGGTACGACCGAGTGGGGGCCGAAGGCCATGGACCTCGCCGACATCAAGATGATCGTCGCGGCCTTCGGGACGACCGCCCTCCTGTTCCGCGAGGCCGGCATGGATGGACTGGAGATCCACGGCGCGCACAACTACCTCGTCGGGCAGTTCCTGTCGCCGTACAGCAACCACCGCGACGACGCCTACGGCGCAGGCAGCATCGAGTCCCGGATGCGCTTCCTCACCGAGGTCATCGGCGAGGTACGCGAGCGGGTCGGCGACGAGATCGCCCTTGGGGTACGGCTGAGCATGGTCGAGGGCGTGCGCGGCGGCATCTCCCTGGCGGACACCCAGCGCTTCGCCGAGCGGCTGGAGGCGCTGGGGTCGGTGGACTACCTGCACCTGACGATGGGCGTGCGCGGCACCTACGTGAAGGACAACTCCTACGACCAGGGGTTCGCGCGTCCCGAGGTCAGGGCCGTCCGCGCCGCCACCGGCCTGCCGCTCATCCAGGCCGGGCGGATCACCAGCCCGGAGGTCGCGGAATCCCTCATCGCCGACGGCGTGGCCGACCTCGTCGGTCTCGGCCGAGCCCTGATCGCCGACCCTCAGTGGCCGGAGAAGGCCGAGCACGGCGACGCGCCGATCCGGCCCTGCCTGGCCATCGGGCAGGACTGCCGGCTATCCCAGGCCGGCGTCACCTGCGCGGTCAACGCCGCCGCGGGCCGGGAGACGACCTGGAGCGTTTACGACGTCCTCAGCGCCCCGAAGCCGATGTCACTGGTCGTGGTGGGCGGCGGTCCCGGCGGGCTCGAAGCCGCCTGGCTGGCCGCGGAGGCCGGACTGGAGGTCGTCCTCATCGAGCAGGACGAGAGGCTCGGCGGCCAGCTGCTGCGAGCCGCCCGCACCCCGCTCCGGGAGAACTGGCTCGACTACGCCGAATACCTGGAAACCCGCGTCCGCCGCAGCGGCGTCGAGGTACGGCTGGGGCAGGCCGCCGACGCCGCCGCCATCACCGCGATCGGACCCGGCGCGGTGATCCTGGCCACCGGCGCGGCCCCCGGCGCGCTCCCGGCCCTCGCCCACGGCGCGGCGACGCCGGTTCTGACCACCTGGGACCTGCTCGGCCCCAACTCTCCGGACCTGCCAGGCTCGGTCGTGCTCGTCGACGACGGCACCGGCTTCTGGGAGGTGTGCGGCGCGGCGGACTTCCTGGCCGCCCGAGGGGTACGCGTCGAGTTCGTCACCCCGAACGCGGTGATCGGGCGCTCGATCCCGCACGAGAGTGTGCTCCCGCTGCACCGCAGGCTCAGCGCCGCCGGGGCGAGATACCACACGCTCACCGAGGTCGCCGAGATCGGCGCGGACGCGGTCGTGGTGACCGGCATCGTCGACGGCGCCGAGCGCAAGGTCAAGGCGGGAGCCGTCGTGCTCCAGGTGCCCAATGAGCCGAGCACCGCCCTTGCCGCGGAGCTCGGCGAGGGGCTGCCCGTCCATCTCGTCGGGGACGCCCTCTCCCCGAGACGTCTCAGCTACGCGACCTTGGACGCCCATCGAGTGGTCCGTGAGCTTGTCACGGCTTCCACCACCGGAGAGAGGATCACCGTTCCATGACCCAGACGAAGATGGACACGGGCCAGGACTGGACGAGCGAAGGCTTCACCCAGGACGAGTACGAGGCGATGGCCGAGTGGTACGCCACCACGCACGGAGAGGGCAACCTCGACCTGTGCGCCTTCCTGCCGTACATGCTCGACCTGCGGCCGGACGCGTTGAAGCGCTACCGCCACTGGGTCGAGTACGTGCCGGCCGGCCGTACCATCCCGGACGGGATCACGGACCCGGCTCCACTCGTCTGGCTGCACTACTACACGACCAACGCCTACCGCGAGGGTCACTTCTACGAGGTGATCATGGCCCGTGGGTTCGGGGCCACCAAAGCCGAGGTCGCGCAGACCATCGTGCTGGGCTGGCTGCACGGCGGGCCGCGCGGGCTCAACGCGGGCTCGGACCTGTCGTCGGCGTACATGGCGGACTGGAAGGAGGAACCGGGCACGGTATCCGGGCTCAAGTGGCCGACCGGCTGGGCGCCCGACCCCGACGCCTTCCGGAGCGGCATCGACCTCGACCCCGACACCCCCTTCACCGGGGACGACCTGGCCAGGCTGGAGAGCTGGCACCGGACGGTCCAGGGAGCGGTTCCCGGCTACGTCCGGGTGCTGGCCGAGGTCAACCCGTCCGCCCTGAAGTTGTGGCGGGCCCGCTACGAGAACGCCGCGTACGGCCCCCTGCCCAAGCAGTTCATCGCGTTGCTCCAGGTGCACCAGGCCGTCATGATCCGCGAGCCGAAGGCCCTGCGCCGCGCGGTCCACATGGCCCGGGCCTTCGGCGCGACCCGCCCGCAGCTCGGCCAGATCCTCGGCAGCTGCCAGGTGTACCAGGGCGACCTCGGCATGGGCGCGCTGGAGGAGATCTCCGACCTGCTCGAAGGGTGGCCCGCATGAGCGACGCGACGCCCGCGCGCCGGGTGGTCGAGGTCGACGGCGTCGCCACCTCGGTCATCGAGCTCGGCTCCGGACACCCGCTGCTGCTCGTGCACGGATCGGGCCCCGCCATCTCCAGCTACTTCTCATTCCAGGCGGTGACCGGTGAGCTGGCCAAGGACTTCCGGCTGATCCTGGTCGACATGCCCGGGTACGGAGGCTCGGCGCCCATCCCGGGCCCGGACACTCCGCCGAACGTCGCCCGGCACCTGGTGCGGGTCCTGGACGTCCTCGGTTACGGCGCGGTGCATGTCGCCGGTCACTCGCGTGGCGGCCGCATCGCGTGTGAGCTGGCCGTGCTGGCGCCGGAGCGGGTGACCAGGCTGATCGTGATCGGCAGCGGCTCGGTCGCCCCCGGCGGACATGTCGGGGAGGACGGCGGCTGGACGGCTCCGGCCCTGGCGCTCACCCGGTGGGGCTCCGACGGTGACATCAGCTTCGAAAGCCTGTCGGACGCCTACATGACCCAGGTGCTCCGCAAGGAGAACCTGCCCGAGCGGTGGCTGCGGGCGGCGTACGAGGAGGCGGCCGAGTCCGGGCGGCTGGAGCATTTCGTCAGGGCCATGAACGTCAACGACCCGCTGGCGTTCTACCACCAGAAGAACGCGCAGGAGTTCCACGACAAGCTCGCGCGGCTGTCCACGCCGACGCTCGTGCTCTGGGGCCGGGAGGACACCTGCTCCCCGTACCAGAAGGCAGTCCCGCTGGTCGATCTGATGAAGAACATCGACCTGGTGATCCTGCCTGAGTGCGAGCACTTCGTGATGATGGACCGGCCGCGGGCCTTCGTCGGGGTGACCCGGGAGTTCCTGCTCAGGCCCGCCGAGTCCGCCCCGGAGATGACGTGACCACCGCGGGCCGGACGCTGTTCGACCCCTGCGCGATCGGCCCGGTGACCGTGCCCAACCGTCTGGTCATGTGCCCGATGGGAACCCGGCACGCGCACGCCGGGCTGGTCACCGAGGCCGACATCGCCTGGCACGCGGACCGGGCCAGAGGCGGGGCCGGGCTCATCATCACCGGTGGCACGTTCGTGCACCCGACCTCGAGCATGCGCGGCCACCCGGGCATCGAGGCCTGGCGCGAGGAGGGCGTGCGGATGCTCAGGCGCCGCGTGGACGCGGTGCACGCCGAGGGAGCCAAGATCTTCGCGCAGATCCTCCATCTCGGGCGGGAGACGACCGAAGGGCAGCCGGAGCTGCCCCAGCTGGCCCCCAGCTCCGTGCGTTCCGTACGCGATCCCCATCTGCCGCACGAGATGACGCGTGCCGACGTGCACGAGGTGATCGAGGGTTTCGTCCGCAGCGCCGAGCTGTCCGTACGGGCCGGGTACGACGGCATCGAGATCCACGGCGCGCACGGCTACCTCGTCGCGCAGTTCCTCGGGGCGGCCACGAACCTGCGCGCCGACGAGTTCGGCGGGGCGACCGCCCGCGAGCGGACAGCCTTCCTGACCACGATCCTGGAGCGGGTCCGGCAGCGCTGCGGCCCCGGCGTCGCGCTCGGCGTGCGCCTGAGCGCGATCGAGGAGACCGCCGACGGCATCGGCATCGAGGATACCCTGGAGATCGTGCGGGAGCTGGCGGAACGTGCCCTCGTGGACTACCTCTCGATCACCCGGGGCGTGCGCAACGCGTACGTCAAGGACAACACCAGCGGGTACGCCGTCGCCGCTGAGCAGGCGGCGGCGGTGAAGGCCGTGACGTCGCTGCCCGTTGTCGTCGCGGGGCGGATCACGACCCCGGAGCTCGCCCAGCGGCTCCTGGACGACGGCGTGGCCGACCTGGTCGGGCTCGGGCGCGCGCTGATCGCCGACGCCGAGTTCCCCGCCAAGGCCGCGGGAACCGTCCCCGGGGCGATCCGGCCGTGCGTCGGCTTCGTGCAGGACTGCCGGATCGCCCATGGCGGCGCCGCGTGCGCGGTCAACGCGGCCGCCGGTCGCGAGAGCGTCTTCGGGATACGGGTGATCCGGCCACCCTCGGACCGCCGGGCCGTCGTGGTCGGCGGCGGGCCGGGGGGCCTGGAGGCCGCCCGGCTGCTCGCGGAGCGCGGCTGCGCGGTCACCCTCTTCGAGGCCGACGACGAGCTGGGCGGACAGGTACGCCGTGCCGCGCGCGGCCCGCTGCGGGGGGAGCTGACCGGGTTCACCGCCTACCTCGGGTCGGAGCTGCGCCGCCTCGCCGTCGAGGTCGTCACCGGGCACCGCGCGTCGGCCCAGGACGTCGCCGCGCGGCAACCGGACCTCACGGTCGTCGCGACGGGAGCCGTGCACGACCCGCCGTCGTTCGGCGACTCGCTGCCGCCAGGTGGGTCGCCGCGTGTTCTGTCGGTCTGGGAGCTGCTCGACGGATCGTCGCGAGATCTCGCGGGGAACGCGCTGGTCGCCGACGACGGCACCGGGTTCTGGCCGACGATCAGCGCCGCCGAGCTGCTCATCGCCCAAGGGCTGCACGTCACCCTGCTCACCCCGGCGGGGGCGATCGGGGGCGCGATCCCGCTGGAGAGCATCGCCCCGCTCCACGCTCGCCTGCGCGGAGCGGGGACGGCGTACCGGCCGTTCACGCGGATCGGCGGCCTGACGCCGGGCCAGGTGACGCTCGTCGACTCGGTCACCGGTGAGGTCTCCCGCACGAGCGCCGATCTCGTGGTCGTCCTGACCCAGGCACGACCCGTCACCGGGTTGCTCCAAGAGCTCCAGGCACGCGGACTGACCGCACGGGCGATCGGCGACTGCGTGGCGCCGCGCCGAATCACCAGCGCGGTCCTGGAAGCCAACCGGGTCGTCGACTGGTTCGCGGGGGCGGGCACGCCCGCGACCCGGTCCGGCCTGGCCGGGGTCTCCCCGTGAGCGGCGACCGGCCTCTGGCAGGGTGCCCGGCCGAACGCCGTCGCGTGGCGCTGCTTGGGCTCGGCAGCATCGGAGCCGGGATGGCCGACCGGCTCGCCCGGGCCGAGGACGTCGCCCTGGTGGCGTGGAACAGGTCGCCGGAGCGGCGCGCGGCGGCCGCGGCGGCCGGTGTGCCGGTCGCCGAGTCGGCCGTGGCGGCGGTCGCGGACGCCTCGGTCGTGATCATGTCGCTCAGCGACGACGCGGCGGTGTCGTCCCTCGTTGAGATCGTGCTGCCGGCGCTCGCGGAGGGGGCCGTCGTCGTCGACACCAGCACCGTCAGTCCCGGCACCTCGAAGGATGTGGCCGCCCGGCTCGCCGTCAGGGGAGTCGGCTTCGTCGACGCCCCCGTCACCGGAGGGGAGGAGGCGGCCCGGCGGGGAACCCTGACCCTGCTGTGCGGCGCGCGGGACGCCGACCTCGCCGCGGTGCGCCCCGTGCTGGTGCACGTCTCCGGCCGGATCGTCCACGTCGGTGAGGTCGGCAGCGGCCAGCTGGCCAAGGCGGTCAACCAGGTGATCCTCGCCGGCGCCTTCCTGGGCGTCGCGGAGGGGGTGGCGCTGGCCCGGCGCGCCGGTCTCGACGCGGGCGCGCTCATGGCCGAACTGCGCGAGGGCGCCGCGGCGTCCTGGGTGCTCAGCGAGCGGGCCGCGATGATGGTGGAGGGTGACTTCGCCCCGCGCGGCAGGCTCGCCCTGCACTTGAAGGACCTTCGAATCGCTGAGGAGGTGGCCCGCGGGGCAGGGGTGGAGCTCCGCCTGGGAAGCCTGGTGGCCGAGCTGGAGCAGCGTCTCGTGGACAGTGGATTCGGCGACCACGACGTGGCCGCGATCGTGCTGGCGGTCGACGGCTGAGTCCCGTCACTCAACTGGGCGGCCGCGACCAGAGCTCCTCCAGCGCGGCCGCCCGCTCGGTGTCGTCCAGTCCCCGCAGGTCGGCTGAGCCGCGTTCGGTCACCACCACGTCGACATCGGCCCGCGGGGTGGAGACCGGCCCGGACAGCCGCTCCACCAGGGTGCTGGAGCCCCGGCGCGAGGAGAGGGTCGCCACGATGCTGACGCCTCCCGCCGAGACGTGCCCGGCCAGCGCGAAGTCCGGATGTCCGCCGGCCCCGGACACGTGCCTCCCGCCGAGGGATTCGACGTTCACCGCCCCCGTACGGTCGACCTCGAGCGCGGTGTTGATGCTGACGAGCGGGCGGCCGCCGGCCACGGCGGGGTCATGGGTTTGCTCCACGCGGGCCGTCACCGCCCGGCCATCTCCCCAGGCGTACAGGTCGTCTGAGCCGAGCAGGTAGGCCGCGACCGGGACGTCCAGCAGCAGTCCGCGGCGGTGCAGGCGCGCGACGGCGTCCGTGACGATTCCCGACCTGACCCGCACGGGCACGTCGAGCACGTCGGCCAGCGCGTCCGCGACCGGCCCGGGTCCGTACTGCAGGCACGCCCCCTCGGGCACGAACGGCGCCAAGTGGCGCGCCAGCCTTCGGTGTTCCTCCGCAGGAGCGGGTGCCGGGTGCGGCAGGGGAGGCCGCTCCCGCCGGGCTACGACGGTGCCGCGCCCGAGGGGAATGGACAGCTCCCTGGAGGAGCGGGGCAGTGCCGCGTTCTCCGCCACCAGCAACCGGGTGCGGCCGTCGTCCAGGACGCTTCTCATCCACGAGACCTCGCTGCCCCACAGCCATCCATCGCCCTCCCGGCGGAGGGCGATGAGCATCAGATCGGGGCGCAGGCGCCCGCGCAGCAGCGACGGCACGCCTCGCAACCGGCCCGGCACGTAGTGGACGCGTCCCTCCGCCACCATCACCCGGAGCGCGAAGCCGCCCATCACCGTACGGACGTCGGCGAACGCGGAGGGGTCGAACGACTCGGGCAGTTCCAGGCACCAGCCGAGCACGAGGGATATCTCGCCCACCGACCGCGCCGCCTCGGAGAGGTCGCCCAGCAGCCACGTCGGCGCGCCGGCGCCGTCGGCCACCACGACGCGCATGCCCGGCTCCAGGGCACCGGCGAGCAGGGACGCCGCGCTCTCACCCACCGAGCGCCCCGGTCGTCAAAACCATCCGCACCAGTCCCGGCGGACGGCTGTCCAGCTGGGCGAACGCGTGCTCCGCCCGGTCCAGCGAGGCCACGTGGCTCACGCTGCGGGCCAGGTCCAGGCGGCCCGAGAGAGCCAGGTCCACCACCGCGCGCAGGTCCTCCAGGCTCGACGCGAAAACACCCTTGACGGTGAGCTCGCGGGCCTGCACCGCCACCGCGGGGCCCACGTTCAGGTCGCCGTCCAGGACCGAGCCGAACAGGAACGTGCCGCCGGGGCGGAGCAGCCGGATCCCCTGCGACGGCGCGGCGCGGGTGCCGCTGAAGTCCACCACGGCGTCGAAGGAGCCCCAGCGGCGCCGCAACCTCCGGACGAGGTCCGCACCGGCGGTCTCGGCCTCGAATCCCGCCGCGCCCAGCCGGTCGGCGCTGTTCGCGGATCCCACCACCGCCGCGAGCCGCACGTCGGGGCGCAGCGCCCGCATCAACTCCAGCACATGGGTGCCGACGCCGCCCGCGCCGATGACGCAGAGCCGGCCGTCCGCGGGCACGTCCGTGGTGCGCACCGCGCGGTAGGCGGTGGCCACCGCGTCGGCGAGGACGGAGGCCGCCACCGGGTCCAGCCCGTTCGTCACCACCATCCGGTCGGCCGGCCAGACCACGTGGTCGGCCAGCCCGCCGGGCCGGTGGATGCCCAGCAGTTCGCCTGACGGGCAGAGGTGCTCCAGCCCTCGCAGGCAGGTCTCGCAGGTGCGGCAGGGCGCGACCGGGTGGAGCACGACCAGGTCGCCGACCGCCACTCCTGGGGCGGGCCCGGCCAGCTCCGTGACCCGCCCGCACACCTCGTGTCCGGGGCGGACCGGGTAGCTGACTCCGGGGGGCAGCGCCATACCGTGCCACAGGTGGAGGTCGGTGCCGCAGATCCCGCAGGCGATCACCTCGACGCGGGCCTCACCGGGCCGGAGCCCCGGGATCGGCGCGCCCGGCGGTTCCTCAAGGAGGGACACCACACCGGGGCGGACCTGGACGAAGCGCCCTGCGGCACGCGTCGTCGGTTCAGCCTGATCGCCCATGATGATGCAGATCATGGCCAGAGTTACCGGCGGGTGTCAAGCCCTTCCCGCTGCTTGCACCTCCCGGATAACTATAACTATAGTTCACACGAAACTAGCGCTGTGGGAGGTGAGACGGTTCGTGAACGATTCCGAACGTGAAGCCATGCGAATGGTGGTGCGCGACTTCGCCGAGCGTGAGGTGGCGCCACGTGTACGTGAGTACGACCACGAGGAACGATTGCCGCGCGACATTCTCGACGGTATGGCGCGCCTGGACCTCTTCGGAGGGCTGGTCCCCCAGACCTGGGGTGGCGCGGGCATGGATCACGTCACCTTCGCGATGCTCATCGAGGAGATCTCCAGAGTCGATCACTGTCTCGGTGTCCTGATGAGCATGCCGTCCGCGCTGGTCGGGGCCGGCATTCTCAAGTTCGGGACCGAGCAGCAGCGCAAGCAGTGGCTCGCGCCGCTCGCCCGTGGTGACATCTTCGGCGGAGCCGGGGTGACCGAGCCCCAGTCGGGCAGCGACGTGGCGGGGATGGAGACGACCTACACCCGCGAGGGCGACGAGTTCGTGATCCGGGGCGCCAAGACCTGGATCTCCAACCTGGACATCGCCTCGTTCTTCGTGACGTTCGCGACGCGAGACCGGGCCGAGCGGCACGCCGGCGTGACGGCGTTCATCATCCCCCGGGACACGCCCGGGCTCTCGGTCCACCCGTTCAAGAACAAGCTGGGGTTCCGGCCGATCAGCACCGGGGAGCTCGTGCTGGACGATGTCCGGGTGGGCGCCGAGGCGCTGCTCGGGGAGGAGGGCGGGGGTTTCCAGGTCGCCATGACGGCCGTGGAGAAGGGACGCCTCGCCGTGGCGGCGAGGGCCGTCGGCGGGGCCCAGCTCTGCCTCGACAACAGCCTCCGTTACGCGGAGGAGCGCGTCGTCTTCGGTAACAAGATCGGCGATTACCAGCTCATCCAGAAGAAACTCGCGGACATGGCCACCGAGATCCAGGCGGCCCGGCTCCTGGTCCAACACTGCGCGCGCACGCTGGACACCGGAGCCCGCGGGCGAGTGGAGACCAGCATGGCCAAGATGTACGCGTCGGACGTGTTCCAGCGAGCGGCGACCGAGGCGGTCCAGATCCACGGCGCCTACGGCGTGTCCGACGAATTCCCCCTCGCCCGCGCCTACCGGGACGCCAAGGTGTTCCAGATCGTCGAGGGGACCAACGAGATCCACCGCGTCGTGATCTCGCGGGAGCTCGTCAGGCGTGCGGGCGGAGCGTCATGACCGTCCTGGCCCTCTCGCTCTACCGTCCGGTCTGGGAGCTGGGCGGCGCGCGCGTCACCGGCCCGGACGAGGACGTGCTGACCATGGCGGTGGCCGCCGCCCGTCCCCTGATCGCCGTGGGCCCTGCGGTGCGCAAGGTTGTGCTGGTCACCCCGCGCCCCGACATCGTCGAGGGCTTCGGCGGCGGTGTCCTGGCACGCGCCCTCGACCTGGGGCCGGACGCCGTCGTCCAGCTCCGGATCGGCGGCGCCCCCGCCGTCTTGGACGCGTTGCTGGAGAACGAGCCAGGCACGGTGGTGGCCGGGGTCGACCTGTCCTCCACCGCCGCGTCCGCCGGGGCCGCTCTCCTCGGCGACGGGTCCGGCCTCGACCTCGTGGCAGCCGGACGGATCTCCGGCTCGCTGCCCATGCGCGTGGGACAGGCCGGGCACGCGACCACGGCGGTGTACCGCGACGCTCGCGTGGAGCGGGAGCTGGCGGCCGCGCCGCTCGTGGCCGCGCTGCGCGACGGAGCCGCCCCCCTCCTGGCCGGGATCGCCGCCGGTGGAGCCCGGCGGCTGGGTGCCCGGCCATCGGCGGTCCCGACGCCGGGCGCCGCCTCCGTCTGTTACGCGCTGGCCGAGCTGGCGTCGGCCGGCGAGGACGCGCGGCTGGTGGCGGTGGACGGGGGGTCCGGGAGCGCCGCCGACGTCCGTGGTGCCGCCCGCGCCCGGGTCCTGCGGGAGGAGCGCCCCGCGATCGGCGGCGAGCAGCGGCCGCGGCCGGGTGGCGATCACGTCGAGGTGCCGTTCTCGATGCCCGCCTACGCGCGTGCCTTCGAGGCCAAGGTCGGCCTGGTCGCGGCAGCCTGCGCGTGCGGCGAGATCAGCTACCCGCCGCGCGACATGTGCCTGCGCTGTGACCGCTACCGGGAGACGACGCCGGTCGCGCTGCCGCGGACGGGCGAGGTCTACACGTGCGTCACGGTGCACGTGCCGATCCCCGGCATCCCCGGACCCTACGCTCTGGCGATCGTCTCTCTCGACGGGTCACCGGTGCGGGTGCTGGCGCAGGTCGCCGACACCCCGGCCACCGCCACCAGGATCGGGGACCGCGGCCGGCTCGTGCTGCGCCGGGTGGCGCTCCGCGAGGGCGTGCCCGACTACGGATACGCGTTCCAAGGGGACACCACGGCAGAGGCGGTGAGGGCATGAGGAGCGTCGCGGTCGTCGGCGCCGGGATGGTGCCGTTCGGTGAGCTCTTCACCCAGGGCATGAAGGAGCTCCTCCCGGCGGCCCTGCGGCTGGCACTGGGTTCGGTCGACGAGGGCATGGCGAAGTCCGACATCCAAGCCGCCTGGTTCGGCCAGCTGCAGACCTCAGATGGTCACCCCGCGGGCGTGCTCGCCGACTCCTGCGGCCTGCTCGACATCCCGGTCACCCGCGTTGAGAACCAGTGCGCCACCGGCAACGACGCCGTGCGCAACGCCACGCTGGCGATCGCGAGCGGCGCGGTCGACGTCGCGCTCGTGATCGGCGCGGACAAGACCCGTGAGACGCCCGTCGCCTCGACGTTCTGGGACTGGATGGGGCTGGCCAGGGACCGGGGCTGGGACTACCCCCTCGGCCTGATCGCGCCCGCGAGCTTCGCGCTGCACGTCGCCCGCTTCATGCACGAGCACGACGTGCGTCCCGAGCATCTGGCCATGGTGGCGGTGAAGAACCACCACAACGCGGTGAGCAACCCGGTCGCGCACCTGCGGATGGAGGTCACCGTGGAGCAGGTGCTGGCCGCGCCGCGGGTCGTCGGGCCGTTCGGCGTGCTGGACTGCACGCCACAGAGCGACGGCGCGGCCGCGCTCCTGCTCGCCGCCGAGGGCGTACACCGGCGGTTCACCCGCCGCCCGGTCTGGGTGCGGGGTGTGGGTCTCGGCCTGGACCGGGTCATGCACGCGCACAAGGCCGACCTGTCGAGTTTCCCGGCCACGGTCCGGGCCGCGAAGGCGGCCTACCGGATGGCCGGCATCGGGCCCTCCGACATCGGCGTCGCCGAGGTGCACGACTGCTTCACCGGCGTCGAACTGATGAACTACGAGGATCTCGGGTTCTGCGAGCGAGGCGGCGCGAAGAAGATGATCGAGTCCGGCCAGACGGAGGTCGGCGGGTCACTGCCGGTGAACCCCAGCGGTGGCCTCAAGGCCAAGGGCCATCCTCCGGGCGCGACCGGCGTCGCCCAGTGCGTCGAGCTGTTCGAGCAGTTGCGCGGGGAGGCGGTCAACCAGGCGGGCACGCCGCGCTGGGCCCTCGCCCACAACATCGGGGGGCCGACCGCCGTGTCGGCGGTCACGATCCTGGAGGGCTCACATGGCTGAGCGTCGCTGCGTGGTCGTCACCGGGGCGGGCCAGGGGCTCGGCAGAGCGGTCGCCGAGGCGTTCGCCGCCCAGGGAGACGCGGTGGTCGTCTCCGACATCGCGGCCGGGCTCGCCATCGAGACAGTGCGGTCCATCACCCGGTCCGGCGGGACCGCCACGGCCCAACCGGCCGACGTGTCCTCCGAGGCCGACATGTCGGCGCTCGCCGCCAAGGCGGCCGAGGAGTTCGGCACGCCCCGGGTCTGGGTCAACAACGCCGGCGTCTCGAGGCCCGCGATGCTGCACAAGATGGCCGCCGACGATTTCGACTTCGTGCTGCGCGTGCACGCGCGCGGCACGTTCCTCGGCATCCGCGAGGCGGCCCAGGCGATGATGGCGGGCGGCGCGGGCGGGGTGATCGTGAACGTGACCTCGTCCGCGGGGCTCCAGGGCACGATCGGGCAGATCAACTACGCGGGCGCCAAGGGCGCGATCATCGCCATGACGAAGTCGGCGGCACGGGAGCTGGCCCGCTACGACATCAGGGTCAACGCGGTCGCGCCCCTGGCCGCGACGCCGATGACGGAGAAGCTCCGCACCGATGAGAAGCTCAGCCGCCGCTTCCTCGACCAGATTCCGCTGCGGCGCTTCGGGACCCCCGAGGAGGCCGCCTCGGCTTTCGTGTATCTCGCCGCGGAGCAGTCGGCCTACATCACCGGCCAGGTGCTCAGCATCGACGGCGGCCTCTACATGGTGAGCTGAGCATGGACCTGCGTCTCACCCCGGCCGAGCAGGATTTCCGGTCACGCCTGGAGGACTGGCTCACCCAGGTCGAGGTGCCGGCCGGCCTGCGAGACTACGGCTCGACGCCGACGCGCGAGGACCTGGACGCCGGCCGGGCCTGGCAACGGCGGCTGGTGGAGGGCGGCTGGGCGGCGCTGTCCTGGCCCTCGCCGTTCGGCGCCGGGGCCACCCCGTCGGAGCAGGCCCTGTTCGCGGAGGCTCTCGCGCGGCGCGGCCTGCCCAGGCAGCTGAGTTTCGTCAGTATGGAGCTCGCGGGGCCCATCATCATCGCGTACGGGTCCGCCTCCCAGCGGGAGGCCTTCCTCGAACCGATCCGCCGGGGCGAGCAGATCTGGTGCCAGCTGTTCTCCGAGCCGGGAGCCGGATCCGATCTGGCCTCCCTCTCGACGCGGGCGCGCGCCGCCGGGGACGGCTGGCTGGTGTCCGGCCAGAAGGTCTGGACGAGCGGCGCCCACTACGCGGACTACGGCCTGCTGCTCGCCCGGACCGAGCCGTTGGCGGACCGGCACCGGGGGATCACCTGCTTCGCGGTCCCGATGGGCACGGCCGGTGTCACCGTGCGGCCGGTCAAGCAGATGGACGGCGAGTCCAAGTTCAACGAGGTCTTCCTCGACGATGTGGCCGTCGGCCCCGGCGATGTCCTCGGCGAGCTCGGCCGGGGATGGGAGGTCGCGCTGTCGGTGCTCGGCCGCGAACGCCGGATGCTGGGGTCGCTCGCGATCGGTCTCGGAGCCGCTCTCACCGAGGTGCGCCGGGAGGCCGAGCGCCGCCGCCTCGATGACGCCGTGTTCCGCGCCCGGTGGGCCTCACTCTGGGGCCGCGTGCAGCTGTTGCGCTGGACGTGGTTCAGGTTCCTGTCGGATCGGGGCGACTCGGCGGCCGACCCCCGGATGTCGGTGCTCAAGCTGACCTCTTCGGAGCTGCAGCAGGAGGTCGCGCGGCTCGCGGCCGACATCCTCGGGCTCGACTTCGTGTACGGCGACGCGGGAGCCCGTTGGCGTCGCGTCTTTCTGGCCGGCCACGGCGCCACCATCGCCGGGGGGACGTCGGAGATTCAGCGCAACATCCTCGGCGAGCGGGTCCTCCGGTTACCTCGCTAACCCCAAGAGAAGGAGCTGTCATGGGAGCCGTTGACTACTGGTGCAACATCTTCACGCCCGAGGGGATCCGCCAGACGTTCGAGGAGCCGAAGGAGATCTCGGACGTCGTCAAATGGTGGGGGCTGAAGTTCACAGGCAAGAGCGTCGAGGAGTTCGTCGCCTCCATGGACGACGCCGACGTGGACGTGGTGCTGATCCCCTCCGCCAAGATGGCGTCGTACGAGACGTCACAGCTGATCTGGAACGTGCGGGAGGAGCAGGTCGTCGAGATCGCCGACAGCGCCCCCGGCCGGGTGAAGGGCCTGTTCGGCATCGATCCCCGGGAGGGGATGGCGGGCGTACGGCGGCTGGAGGAGTGGATCGGCAGCGGCCACTTCGTCGGCGCGCACCTGCACCCCTACGGTTTCAACCTGCCGGTCAACCACCGCAGGTTCTACCCCTTCTACGCCAAGTGCGCCGAGCTCGGGGTGCCCGTGGTGATGCAGGTCGGCCACTCCGCCGAACGCATGCCGTCCGAGATGGGCCGGCCGCTGCTGATCGACGACATCGCCCTGGACTTCCCCGAGCTGAGCATCGTCGGCGCCCACACCGGGTGGCCGTGGGTCGAGGAGCTGATCGCGCTCGCCTGGAAGCACCGCAATGTCTACATCGGCACCTCCGCACACCACCCGAAGTACTGGGACCCGAGCTTGGTCAGGTTCGCCAACTCGCGGGGCAAGGGGAAGGTGCTCTTCGGCACCGATTACCCGGTGATGGACCACAAGGGCGCGCTCAAGGCCGTAATAGAGCTCCCGTTCAAGGACGAGGCGCGTGAACTGGTCGTCGGCGGGGCCGCCCGGTCGATCTTCAAACTGGCTGAGCCCGGCTCTCACAACTGATACTATAGATGTTCATCATATGTCGTTAAATCACTGAGGAAACCCGACCGCCGTGACACCTAGAGCAGAGGGCTCTACCATGACCGCATCCGGTTTGACCCCGGGGTCCATGAGATCGGCACGAGCGCCGAAAACCTCGGAGCGCGTGGCACGTGAGCTCGTCAACCACATCGTCGAGAACGACCTGGTCGAAGGCACGAAGCTGCCCAACGAGAAGCAGCTCGTCGAGGTGTTCGAAGTCGGCAGGACGACACTCCGTGAGGCGCTGCGGCTCCTGGAGACCAGAGGCGTGATCAGCATCCGCCCGGCCCGATGACCTGCGCGAGGGACTGACCCTGATCCTTCAGTTCACCGGGGCGTCGTTGCAGGACGTCTTCGAGGCCCGGACGACGCTGGAGCCGATGATGGCGCGGCTCGCCGCCGAGCGGCTCACCGACGAGCAGCTGGAGAAGCTGACCAAGAGCGTCCAGCGGATGCGCGCGCACAATCAGGACCACGATGTCTTCCTGGAGGAGAACCGGGTCTTCCACACCACGATCGCGGAGGCCACCGGCAGCAGCGTGCTCTGGGTCTTCAACGAGACCCTGAAGTCGATCTCCGACGGCGCGGTGGTCGGTGTCGAGTACACGCCCCGGCGCCGGCTCGCCGTCGCCGCCGCCCACCAGAAGGTGGTGGAGGCGTTGAAGTCCCGCGACCCGCTCGCCGCAGAACAGGCGATGCGCGCCCACGTCGGCGAGGCCGGGGCCTACTGGCGTCGCAAGTACCCCGAGCTCAGCGCGCGCAACGTGAGATGGGTGCACTGAGGCCGATGCGGTTCTCCCTGACAGGCGAACAGCTCGACCTGCGGGCGGCCGTGGCCGCCCTCCTGGCGGACAGAGGGCCGCTGAACGTGACGCGGGCGGCGGTGGAGGCCGGCGAGCCGCCGAGCCCGGAGCTGTGGGCCGAGCTGGCCGAAATGGGCGCCGTCTCCGTCGACCTCGGGGAGGAGTCAGGCGGGACCGGCCTCACCGCCGTCGAACTGGCCGTGGTGCTTGAGCAGGCCGGCACGGTGCTCTACCCCGGCCCGCTCCTGGCCGGCACTGGGATGGCGGCCGGTCTGCTGGCCGGTGGCGGCGCTCCCGTCGCCGAGCTGGCCCGGCGGGTCGCGCAGGGTTCGGTGGTCGTCGCGGCGGTCCCCGACATCCCTGGACCCTGGTCACCCGAGGGAGTGCTGACCAGCACCTGGGAGACGGCCGCCGGGTGGGCGGTCACCGGGACCAAGCAGGCGGTGCTCCAGGCGGACCTCGCCGACGAGCTGCTGGTCGCCGCGCGGTGCCCGGGCGGGACCGTCGCCCTGCTGGCCGTGTCCGCCGCCGACGCTCTGCTGGTGCGGCAGAGCGGACTCGACCCCGCGCGTGCGCTTTTCCGGGTCGAGCTGGTGGGGGCTCCCGCCCGGATGCTCATCCCCGACGCGGGAGAGGTGATCGTCGCGGCGGGGTACCGCGCGGCGCTGGCGCTGGCCGCCGAGTCCGTCGGCGCGGCCCGCGCCTGCCTCGAACGGACGGCCGGGTACGCCGCGGAGCGGGTGCAGTTCGGCCGTCCCATCGGCTCCTTCCAGGGGGTGAAGCACCGTCTCGCCGACCAGTTCGTCGAGGTGGAGCTCGCGACCTCGGCCGTCTATCTCGCCGCCTGCCATCTGGCCGCCGGCGACCTGGAATCCGCGTCGGTGTCCGCGATCCTGGCGCTCGACGCGGCTACCGGCACGCTGGCCCGTGTCGCCTCCGAGAGCGTGCAGATGCACGGGGGAATGGGTTTCACCTGGGAGAGCGACTGCCACTGGTTCGTCACCTGGGCGCAGGTCAGCAGGCGCCTGCTCGGCGCCCCGGGGAACCACCTCGAAACCGTCTACGACCGAGCCCACCTGCTCGCCCAGTAGTCATGCCCGAAGAAGGTGCCCAGATGCTCCCGTTGAGCGGTGTGCGCGTGCTCGACCTGACCCGGCTGATCCCCGGCAACTACTGCACGTGGCTGCTGGCCGCGCTCGGCGCCGACGTGATCAAGGTGGAGGACTCCGGCGCGGGCGACTACATGCGGACCCTCGGCGTTCAGGTGGACGGCCAGGGCGCGCCGCACCACCTCGTCAACCGCGGCAAGCGGTCCATCGTCGTGGATCTCAAGGCCGAGCGCGGCAGGGAGGTCTTCCTGTCCCTGGCCGAGACGGCCGACGTGGTGGTCGACTCCTTCCGCCCCGGCGTGATGGCCCGGCTCGGGCTGGGCGAAGACGTCCTGCGGGCGAGGAAACCGTCGCTGGTGGTCGTGTCCATCAGCGCGTTCGGCGCGGATGGCCCGCTCAGCCGGACGGTGGCCCACGATCTCAACGCCACGGCCTACTCGGGCTTCCTGGAGCGGCTGGTCGGGCCGGACGACGGGCTGCCGCAGGCGCTGACCGCACCGCTCGCCGACGTCATCGGCGGGGGCCTCATACCGGCCTTGGGCATCGTGGCACTGCTCCGCCGCGCCCAGGTCACGGGCCGGGGCGGATGGCTGGACGCCTCGCTCGCCGAGGGCTTCTCGCTGATGCCGAGCGTGCAGCTGGCGGACCTGCTGGCCGGGGCTCCGCTCACCCCGCGCGGCGTCGACGAGTTCGACGGCCGGGCCTTCTACCGCGCCTACCACCTGCGCGACGGGATGGTGGTGGTCGGCGCCGTCGAGCCGCCTTTCTGGCGGAACCTGTGCGAGGCGCTCGGACTGGAGGATCTCGCGGAGGCCCAGTGGGACGACGCGCGCAGGGACGAGGCGGTCGAGCGGCTGCGCGGGAGGTTCGCGGAGCTGACCAAGGCGGAGCTCCGGGCTCTCGTGCACGGCCGGGACACCTGCGTCACCGTGGTGAACACCTACGCCGACATGCTCGCCGACGAGCACGCGCGCGAGCGGGATCTCACCCGGCCCGCCGTCGACGTCCCGATGCGCGTGCTGGCGCCGCCCTTCGTGATCGACGGACGACGCCCACCGGAGACGACCGGCGCGCCCCGGCAGGGGGAGCACACCAGGGAAGTGCTGGCCGAGGCGGGGCTCGGCGACACGCTGGTGGCGGAGCTGTTCAGGACCGGAGTGGTGGGGCGGGACGCGGTCAGCCCAGCGCCTCCGCCACCGCGGTGATGGTCCGCGCCGGGTCGCCGCCGCGGGAGGCGGGCACCGGCTGGATCATCACGTCGTCGGCGCCCGCCCGCACGTAGGCCCGCACCCGCGGCGCGATGTCGGCGGCGTCCTTCCCGGCCACGAGCACCTCGTCCAAGAGCCGGTCGCTCACCGCGGCGACCGCGGCCGCGCGCTCGCGCGCGGCGAACGCCTCATTCACCCGGGCCACCTCGTCCGCGAAACCCACGGAGGCGAAGTATCGGGCGTACGGCGGGGAGACGACGTACTCGACGAGTTCCTTGCGCACCTCCTCCCGGGCCTCGGCCACGGTGTCGGTGACGGCGACGTACGCGCGGGCCACCAGCCTCACCTCGTCAGGACCGCGGCCATGCCCCTCCACGGCCGCGGAGAACGACTCGCGGAAGCTCGTCAGCACCCGGGGCGACAACCAGGTCACGATCAGGCCGTCGGCGACCTCGGCGGCGAGGTCCAGCATCGCGGGACCCATGCCACCCACGTACAGACGCACCGCCGGCGCCGCGCCGGTGGTGAGCCGGAATCCGGAGGACCGCCGGGTGCGCCCGGTCACGTCCGTGCGGGTGCCGGCAAACGCCTGACGGAGGATCCGCAGCGTCTCCCGGGTGGTCGTGGCCGGCTTCTCGAACGGCACGCCGTGCCACCGCTCGACGATGACCTGACCGCCCGCGCCGATGCCCAGGTGCACCGGCCGACCGCCGCCGAGGTGGCTCCAGGTCGACGCCATCATGGACAGCAACGCGGGTGACCTGCTGTACACCGGCACGATCGCCGTGCCCACCTCCAGCGGCGTGGTCCGGGCGATGACCGCCGCCAGCGCACTGGCCTCAAGGCCGCCGGTCTCGGCCAGCCAGGCCCGCCGGTACCCACTCCCGGCGGCGATCCCGGCCAGCCCGAGCAACTCGTCGGCGTCCGGGATGTTGGACAGCAGTACAGAGGCATGGTCCAGGTCGCTCACGGTTCTCCTCATGGTCGGGCAAGGGTCGCGCTAAACAACCGACTAGTGGTAATAGTAATCAGAAATATTGGAGGTTGCCCATGCCCGGTGTGTTGGATCGTGAGCTTCGCGATGGCGTCCTGCTGCTGACCATGCGACGACCCGCCCAGATGAACGCCCTGAGCAGCGAACTGCTCGCCGCGCTCGGCTCGGCGCTGACGGACGCGGTGGCGGATCCCGCGGTGCGGATCCTTCACCTGACCGGCTCAGGGCGCGCCTTCTGTGCCGGGGCGGACCTGACCGAGGCGGCGGAGCTGACCACGGATCCCGCCTCCTTCCGGCGCTGGCTGCTGCTCTGGAAGCAGGTCTTCCAGGCGATCGGGGAGACGCGGAAACCGGTCGTGGCGTTGCTGAACGGGCTCACCCTGGCCGGCGGGCTCGAACTGGCGCTCGCCTGCGACTTCATCCTGGCGTCGAGCTCGGCCCGGGTCGGGGACGTGCACGCCAACTACGGCCTGGTGCCCGGCGGGGGCGGCACCCAGCGCCTTCCTGACGCGGTGGGGACGCGCTACGCGAGGTGGCTGATGTACACCGGCGCGATCCTGACGGCCGAGGAGGCGCACCGGGTGGGCCTGGTGCAACAGGTCTTCTCCGACGAGACGTTCGTCGAGGACACCTGGGCGATGGGAGCCGCGATGGCGCGGCGGAGCGCCACCGGTCTGGGGTTCATGAAACGGATGACGGCGCCGGCCCGGGTGAACGGCCCGGGACTCGACCTCGAACTCGAGGGCGCGGTGCACGTGGTGACAGGGGTGGACGGCCGCGAGGGCCTGGCCGCGTTCCGCGAGAAGCGCGTCCCGCGCTTCACCGCCCGGCCCGACCTGCGCTGACCCGAGGGCCTTGCCAGGGCGAATGAACATTTGCCATGATTATTGTAGTCATAAATTTGGATTGAGATGAGGTGCGGTCGTGCCGGTTCCCCCACTCACCCCGGCGATGATCGAAGCGAACTACGCGTCGGGTGTCTGGCAACCTCGGCCGCTGCACGCGGTGATTGACGAGGTGGCCGAGCGCCGGCCGGACGCGCCCGCCGTCGCCGACCAGCACGAGCGCCTCAGCTACCGCGACCTCGTACGGCGAAGCCACATGCTGGCCGCCTGGCTGCTCGGCCTCGGGCTCGAACCAGGGGACGCGGTCGCGGTACAAGCGCCGAACCGCATCGCCCTGGCCCTCACCCACCTCGCCTGCGACCGGGCGGACCTGCTGTACGTGCCGCTGTCGAACTCCTGGCGGACAACCGAGTTGGCCCACCTCCTGTCGGTCTCCAGGACGCGGGTCCTCATCGTGCCCCAGGCCGACCGGAGGGCCGACTTCCTGGCCATGGCGCACGAACTGCGACCGCGGCTCCCCGCGCTGAAGCACGTCGGCACGCTCGACGGGCCGGCTCCGGGCGCGGACTTCGACTTCGACACCGTGTCAAGCCGGGGGTCGGCCCGCGTCGACGTGCCCCGCGACCCGAACGCCCCCCGCTACGTGATGGTCACGTCGGGCACCACCGACCTGCCGCGCGCGTCGTTATGGTCGGACAACAACCTGTGGTGCTTCATGCGGATGTTCATCGGCTCGACCGAGCTGACCGACAATGATGTCGCGGTGGGGCTCTGCCCCGCGAACACGGGTGCCACGGGCTACGTGTACGCCGTGCTCGCGCCGCTGCTCGTCGGCGCGTCGTCGGTGCTGCTGGAGGAATGGTCGCCGGTGAACGCCCTCGACCTGATCGAGCGCGAACGGGCGACCACCGTGACGGCCGTGCCGACGCAGGTCCTCAAGATGCTGCAGGAGGATTCGCTCGGCAAGCGTGACTTCTCCGCGCTGCGCGTCTTCACCAACGCCGGCGCGGCCCTGCCTCCGCACGCGGCCCGCGCGTTGGAGGAGGCGTTCGGGTGCGTCAGCCAGGTCTGCTACGGCGCGACCGACGGCGGCGTGCCGGCGATGACGCACATCCGCGACAGCCCGGAGAAGCGGTACACGACGGTCGGGCGGGTCAGCGACATCGGCCGCGTGAAGCTCGTCGACACCCTGGGGAACGAGGTGCCCAAGGGCCAGCCGGGCGAGCTGTGGTGGTCGAGCCCCACCAAGAGCTTCGGCTACCTCAACGAGCCCGACAGGGACGCCGCGGCCTTCACCGGCGACGGCTGGTACCGGTCGGGTGACCTCGCGCGCGTCGACGCCGACGGGTACCTCGGCATCGTCGGCCGCGCCAAGGACCTGATCATCCGGGGCGGCCAGAACATCAGTCCGCAGGAGCTGGAGAACCTGCTCGCCCAGCATCCGTCCGTGGGCGAGGTGTCGGTCATCGGAGTTCCTGACGCCATCTACGGCGAGCGCACGTGCGCCTGCGTGGTCCCCTCACCCGGGCGCGAGCCGACCCTCGCCGAGATCGTCGCCTTCCTCGCCGAGCGCGACGTCGCCAAGTTCAAGCTGCCCGAACGGCTCGAGTTCTTCACCGAGCTGCCAAGGAGCGCCGGCGGAAAGACCAGCAAAGTCGAGCTCCGGGCCGCGGTCGCGCAGCGCGACGCCGCCATCCGAGGAAAGGAACGCACATGGACGGAATGACCCTTGAGGGCCGCGTCGCGGTGGTCACGGGCGGAGCCGGTGGCCTGGGCCGCGGCATCGTGAAGGATCTGGCCGCGATGGGCGCCACCGTGGTGGTCTGCGACATCAACGAGACCGGCGCCAAGGAGGTCGCGTCATCGGTCGCGGGAGGCCGCCCCTACACCGTCGACCTGGCCGACCCAGGGAGCATCGACGCGCTGACCGCCCGGATCCTGGCCGACCTGGGCCGGGTGGACGTCCTGGTCAACAACGCCGGTTGGGACAAGGTGGGGCCGTTCCTCCAGAGCGACCCCGGCCTCTGGGACCGGATCATCGCGATCAACCTGCGGGCCCCGATCCAGCTCACGTACGCGTTCCTGCCCGGGATGCAGGAGAGCGGCTGGGGCCGGGCGGTCTTCGTGTCGTCGGACGCGGCCCGCGTCGGATCCACCGGCGAGGCGGTGTACGCCTCCTGCAAGGCCGGGCTCATCGGCTTCGCCAAGACCATCGCCAGGGAGTCCGCCCGCAGCGGCGTGACCAGCAACGTGGTGTGTCCCGGCCCGTCCGACACCCCGCTGCTCGCGGAGGTGGCGGCCGGCTCCCCGAAGCTGGTGGAGGCGCTCAAGCGCAGTATCCCGGTCGGCCGGCTCGGAGCCCCTCGTGACGTGGCGGGAGCGGTGGCATTCCTCGCCTCGGAACGGGCCGAGTACATCACCGGCCAGACCCTGTCCGTCAGCGGCGGGCTAACAATGGTCTGATCAGGTCAATGTTACATATAGTAGAGCAAGATTGAGGATCCGGATGAGCAAGCCGACGGTCGAGGAATTCACGAAGTTCTTCCTCGACGAATACGAACCAGCCTCCCAGCCGATCGAGGACGAGGACGCGATCCCGGCCGATCTGCTCAAACGGGCCGCCCACGCGGGCGCCTACCGGTTGACCATCCCCGAGGAGCACGGCGGCTACGGGCTGTCCGTGACCGACTACCTCCCCTACCTGGAAGGCGCCGCACGTGGCCATGGCTCCGGGCGCATGCTGGTCCACCTCACCAACGGGGTCTGGCGGCCTTTGGCGCGGTTCGGCAACCAGGACCAGCGCGCCCTCATCCCGAAGATGGCCTCGGGGGCCGCCGTCGTCGCGTTCTGCCTCACGGAACAGTCCGGCGGAACAGGCAGGAACCTCCAGTCCCGGGCGCTGCGCGCCGGCGCCGGCTGGCGCATCTCCGGTGAGAAACACCTGATCACGTTCGCCGACCGAGCGGACCACTTCATTCTCGTCGTCGCGACGGACGACCGGCAGGCCAAGGACTCGCTGACCGCCTTCCTCGTCCCCCGCGAGACGGACGGCTTCGAAATCGACGCCACCCAGCACACCATGGGCCTGCACGGAACCGGGCACGCCTGGCTGCGGTACTCCGGCATGTACGTCGAGGACCGGTTCCGGCTCGGCGAGATCGGCCAAGGGCTTGAGGTGGCACTGAGCTTCCTCGACTACAGCCGGGTGTCGTTGTCGAACTGCATGGTGGGGCTCGCCCAGCGCGCGCTGGACGAGGCCACCTCCTTCGCGAGGAAGCGGGTGACCTTCGGTAAGCCGATCGCCGAACGCCAGGCGATCCAGACCCACCTCGCGGACATGTACGCCGACGTCGAGGCGGGGCGCGGGCTGGTGCTCAAGGCCGCCCGGCAGTGCGACGCGGGGGAGAACTTCACAGCGGCCGCGGCGACGGCCAAGCTCTTCTGCCTCAACATGGTCGGCCGCGTGACGGACCTGTCCCTGCGCGTGCACGGCGGCTTCGGCTACACCAAGCAGGCCGCCATCGAGCGGATCTACCGAGACGCCCGCGGCTTCTGGTTCGAGGAGGGGACCGCGGAGATCCAGAGCCTGGTGGTCGCCCGCCACGTCCTGGACGCCTGACCCGCCCGGGAGAGACTGTGTCCCTACTTGTTCACCAGCCGTGGCGCGACGCCGCCCGCTGGCACCGGTCAGGCCTGTGGCGGCAGGTCACGTTACCCGGCCTCCTGAACGGGGCGGCGCGAGAACGGCCCGGCGGGACGGCGTACATCGAGGGGGACGCCGTCACGACCTGGGGCAACCTGCGGAGCGCGGCGGCATCGATGGCACACGACCTGCTCACGGCGGGTTGTGCGCGCTCCGACGTCGTGGTGGTGGTGCTTCCCGACGGACCGGAGCTGATCGCCGTCATGACGGCGGCACAGGCCATCGGCGCCGTCGCGGCACCGTTGCCACACAGTACGGGGGCCGCCGAGATCGCGGCGATCGCAGGGCGAACCTCCGCCCGGGTGGTGGTCGCCGACAGGTCCCTCCCGCTGCCGATCCCTATCCTCCAACCCGGTCCCCTACGACACTGGCTCGGCGGCGACAACCTCCCGCTGCCCCCCGCCGGTCACGTGCCGGACGCGGATGCCGTGGCGGACCTGATGTTCACCTCGGGCACCACGGGCCGCCCGAAGGGCGTGATGAACTCGGCCAACACCAAGTTCACCGCACTTCGCGGCTTCCTCTCGTCGTATGAGCTGACCCGTCATGACGTGTGGGGAGTCATCGCGCCCATGTGCCACAACGCGGGCTGGCTCTACACCGCCCTCCCCGCGATCGCCACCGGCGCGGCACTGGTCAGGGTCGGGCGCGGCGACCCGGAGCGGATGCTCGACCTTCTCGAGCGGCACCGTGTCACCATCACCTTTCTCGTTCCCACCCACCTGTCGGACCTCGTCCTGACCTACCGGCGCCACCCGGGCAGGTGGAAGCTCTCCCTGCGGAACGTGATCACGGGAGCGGCGCCGAACCGGGCGGAGGTCATGCGGGCCGCCATCGAGGACTGGGGCATCACCCCGATCAGCATGTACGGGATGACCGAGTGCCAGGGGAACCTGTTCACGAGGTCCGAGGACCCGACGGAGGTGATCACCTCGACGGTCGGCAGACCTTGTCCCGGATCGGAGGTCGCCCTCCGTGACCCGGAAACCGGCGAGATCATCAAGCAGGACGGCCGTACGGGGGAACTCGTCACACGAGGGCCGACCACCTTCCTCGGCTACTACGACGATCAGGCGGCGACGACCGCGGCCTTCACCGACGACGGTTGGTTCCTCAGCGGTGACCTCGGGCAGTGGACGAAAGGATCGATGCGGATCGTCGGCCGGGTCAAGGAGGTCATCCTCAGAGGGGGACACACCCTTTCACCCGATGCGATCGAACTCGCGTTCGCCGACTGTGAAGGTATCGGTGAAGTGGTCGCCCTGGGTCTTCCGGACGACCGTCTCGGGGAGCGTGTCTGTCTCGGGGTCACCGGAACCGTGCCGGACCGTGTGGCCCTGCGTGCCCACCTCGCCCGCAAGGGTCTGGGACCGCACTTGCTCCCAGACGAGGTTCGCCCGATTCCCGAGCTGCCACGGACGGTGCTCGGGAAGCCCAAACGAGCGCAGGTCCGATCCCTGTTCACGCAGCCACGGTCGTCGCCCCCCGCATCGTTGACCTGATCCGCGACCGAAGGAGTCATGTTGCACATCTTCAACACCATCGAGGAAATCCAGGACGCGGTCGGCGTGGAACTCGGCGTCACCGAGTGGCTGGAGATCGACCAGGCCCGGGTCGACGCCTTCGCCGACGTGACGGGAGACCACCAGTGGATCCACGTTGACACGCACCGGGCCAAGAACAGTCCGTATGGAGGCACGATCGCGCACGGATACCTCACCTTGTCTCTCATCCCCTACTTCTCGAACCAGTTGATGTCCCTGCGCACCTCCGGCCCGCGACTGAACTATGGGGTAAACAAGGTTCGCTTCCCGAACCCGGTGAAGGTCGGGTCCAAGCTACGGGGACGAGCGACGATCATCGGGCTGCCCCAGATCCACACGGGACACCAGCTGACGGTCAGGTACACGCTGGAGATCGAGGGGAAGAGCAAGCCGGCCTGCGTAGCGGAGACGGTTGTTCTGCTGCTTACCTGAGCCGCGAAACCCGTTGCTTTGGCGAGCATCACGCCTGTGCCGTGGACCCACGCGGCAAACCTCACGAACATCGATAGATCGATAGGGTGTGGGACGATTTGGCTACGCAGTCTCAGTCGACACGAAGCAGGTGTCCCGGCGAAGCAAGCGGTCCGAGATCTTGCGCGTGGCCACGCAGAACTTCGGCAGGGACGGGTACGACGACTCGAAGTGGGTAGACATCGCGAGCACCGTTGGCGTCGGGGCCACCGCCTTGTACCACTATTTCGAATCGAAGTTGCACTGCCTCTACGTGATCATGGCCGACGCAATCGAGGCTTCTCTTCATGAGTTCGAATCAGCAATCGCGGGAGCCGCGGATTATCCAAGCGCCCTCCTATCGGGTCTTCGATCCGGGTTCGACCATGACGACTTCGCTGTTCTCCGCCTCCGCGTTCTGGTCTCGAAGCAAGGATTGGCCGGAGTGCCTCGCCAGTCCCCACGCGAAGAGGAAGCTCGGCAGCTCGCGCGTGAACGAGCCCGGGACCTCGAGTTCGCGTGGGCCACGTTCCTGGTCCGGGGTTGGAGCAGGGCCACCTACCTCAGGCTGACTCACGCCTGCTCACCCATGCGATCCTGGGCCTGAACACCAGCGTTTGGCACTGGTACCGGCCCGGAGGCCCGACTTCCCTCACAACCATCTCCGATTTCTTCGTACGCCGACAGCTGGCGATCCTCGGACTCACAGCGTCTCAGACCGACCAGATGATGACGAACTGACAGCAGGCCCTTTCCGAGACACACCCCCGCCGGGGCACTCCGCTCAGCACCGCCGCCGTCGAACGGCTCGTCACCAAGCACGCCACCGCCGCCGTCTCGCCGCATTTCTAGTCGAACTCACCAGCGCGGACGCCGCGGACGAAGGAAAGCCACTCCTCTTCGGTGAAGACGAGAACGGCACCGGCCAGGTTCTTGATCTCACGGGCTGGAGCCCACCCGATCCAGATAACGGGCCAAAGTTCCTTCGCCGCGGGATGAAGGGCGGGAAGGGCATCCGTAACCACCGTCGGCAGCGCCAGTCGTAGCTCGGCACTGCCGTCTTGGGCCTATACGGAAATCACGATCAATGGTCTCTACGGCCGGTACTTCGCCGTCTGCGTCAACAGCAGCAAGGCCGGGAGGGGAGAGATCAGGAACTCCTAGGCTGGTGGAATGGCCTGTGGGGTTTGTCAGGAGATTCGCTCGACCAGGACGGCGACGCCGAGTCCTGCCGCGCCGGAGACGGAGGCGATGCCGTAGCGGCCGCCGGTGTGTTCGAGGATGTCGACGACCTGGCCGAGCAGGATCGCGCCGGTGGCGCCGAAAGCGTGTCCCATGGCGATGGTGCCGCCCCAGGGGTTCAGGCGGTCCGTGCCCGCGCCGAGGTCGCGGCGGAAGCGGAGGCACAGGGCCGCGAAGGCTTCGGCGAACTCGAAGACGTCGATGTCGGACTGGCCGCAGGCCGGCTTTCGCGAGGACGCCTTCTAGGGGTGCCGGTAAGAACGCTGTCACACGCCCCAAACCGGGATGATCTTGTTTTTGTGACCTGGCTCGTTGATGCTGAGCCGTCATGGCGCGTGCCCCGATGGACATCGATGAACTGGTCGAGCACTGGACGATCCTGGACGAGGAACGTGATCTGATCGCCGGGAAACGCGGTGCCACCCGCCTCACCTTCGTGATCTTGCTCAAGTTCTACACCCGGTACGGCCGGTTCCCGCGCGGCCGCGGCGAGCTGTCAGACGAAGCCGTCGAGCACGTCGCCAAGCAGGTCAACGTGGCGGCCTCGGAACTGGCCTCCTACGAGTGGTCCGGATCGACGATCGAATACCACCGCAGCCAGATCCGCGCCCACCTCGGTTTCCGCACATGCACGGCCGCCGATGCCGACAAGCTCGGGATGTGGCTGGCCGAGAACGTGGCGCACGCCGAGCGGCGGCCCGACCGGGTCCGGGAGGAGCTGATGAAGCATCTGCGGCGGGAGCGGCTGGAGCCGCCCACTCCGGGCCGGATCTCCCGGATCGTGGCCTCGGCGCTGCGCCAGACGGAGTCGACCTGGTCGGTGCGGATCATCTCCCGGCTTCCGGTGGAGACCACCCGGCGGATCTGCGCCCTGGCGGGCATCACCGAGGTGGACCAGCGGATTCAGGCGCGGGCGGCCGGCGCGGCCCCGCAGCCCTCGGCTGGCGGCGGTCACTCTGTCGTGGCTGGGGAGGATGAGGAGGAGGCCGGCCTGCTGGCGTTCATCAAGGCGGCGCCGGGCAATGTGAGCCTGGAGTCGATGATGACCGAGATCCGCAAGCTGGAGGCGGTGCGGGCGGTCGGGCTGCCGGCGGGCCTGTTCGCCGACGTGGCGCCCAAGGTGCTGGCGGGCTGCGGGCGCGGGCGGCGGTGGAGGCGCCCTCGCATCTGCGCACCCACCCACCCGAACTCGCGGTCCTGCTGCTGGCGGCGCTGCTGCACGAGCGGCAGTGGGAGATCACCGACGCGCTGGTGGAGCTGCTGATCGCCACGGTGCACCGGATCAAGGCCCGGACCGACAGCAAGGTGACCAAGGAGCTGGTCAACGCGTTCAAGCGGGTGAGCGGCAAGGAGGACATCCTGTTCCATCTCGCCGACGCGGCGCTGGAGCGGCCGGAGGGCCCGGTGCGGGAGGTGATCTTCCCGGCGGTCCGGGGCGGTGAGCGGACGCTGCGGGAGCTGGTGCACGAGTTCAAGACCAAGGGGCCCATCTACCGCACGATGGTGCAGACCACGCTGCGCGCCTCCTACACCAACCACTACCGCCGGGGCCTGATCGCGTTGCTGGAGACGCTGGAGTTCCGCTGCGGCAACACCGCCTTCCAGCCGGTTATCCGTGCGCTGGAGCTGATCCGCCGCCACGCCAAAGCGGGAAACACCTCCTACTATCCGCTGGCGGAGAGCGTGCCGGAGCATCGCGGCACGGCCGGGGGGTGGGAGGGCCTGGTCTTCCGCAACGACAAGCGCGGCCAGCGGCGGGCGGTGCGGATGGTGTATGAGATCGTCACCTTCCAGGCGCTGCGGGACGCGCTGCGGTGCAAGGAGATCTGGGTGGTGGGCGCGCACTCCTTCCGCGACCCGGAGGAGGATCTGCCCGCCGATTTCTCCGCGCGCCGCCTGGAGCACTATGCGGAGCTGCGCAAGCCGCTGGACCCGGCCGCCTTCATCGGCGAGCTGAAGGCGGAGATGCGGCGGGAGCTGGAGGCGCTGGAGCGGGTGCTGCCCCGGCTGGCCTGGGTGCAGATCGCCGAGCGCGCCTCAGGGGCGATCAAGCTGACCAAACTGGAGGCGGCGCCGGAGCCGCGTAATCTGCGTGCGATCAAGGCGGAGGTGAGCCGGCGGTGGGGCGCGGTTCCGCTGATCGACATGCTCAAGGAGGCGGTGCTGCGCACCGGCTGCCTGGACGCGGTCACCTCGGTGGCCGGCAGCTCCAGCCTGGCGCCGCGGGTGCTGGCCGAGCGGCTGATGCTGGCCATCTATGCCTACGGCACCAACGCCGGGATCCGGGCGGTGGCCTCCGGCGGCGGCCACACCCACAGCGAGGACGAGATCCGCTACGTGCGGCGCCGGTATCTGACCCCGCAGATCGCCCGGCAGATCGCGGTGGCCATCGCCGACACGACCTTCGCCGCCCGGGATGCGGGACTGTGGGGGCAGGCCATGACCACGCTGGCCTCCGACTCCACGCACGTGCGCGCCTTCGATGAGAACATCTTCACCGAATGGCATTCGCGCTACGGCGGCCGCGGCATCCTCATCTACTGGCACGTGGAGCGCGGCTCGATGGTGGTGCACTCCCAGACGCTGCGCGCCTCGGCTTCGGAGGTGCACGCCATGGTCGAGGGCGCCATCCGGCATGGCGCCACGATGACCGTGGAGGGCAACTACGTCGACTCCCACGGCCTTGTTGTTACATGGACACCTATTGTCCCACTCGCCCCGCTGGCACCAGGATACGTCCGGTTGAGCGGGGATCGAGTGGGCCTGTTGGGGAGGTGTCTGTGCTGGTACGGCAGCACGGCGAGGACGGCTCACGGCAGGTCGACCTGCTCGACGATGTCGGCGAGCCGATCGAGGTCGTCTCGGGGTTCCTGCGGTTCCTGGCGGCCCGGGACTGCTCGCCCAACACGCTGGTCTCTTACGCCTACGCCATCTGTGGCGGTTCTTCGCTCGTGACGGCCTGACCTGGCGGGAGTTCGCGCCTCGGCACTCGATCGCGCTGCTGGAATACCTGCGATCGGTGCCGTCGCGCAGGCCTCGCCAGCGGATGATGCTGACGGTTGTGGTCGATGCCGACGGCCCGGCGACGAGGCTGGCGCCCAGCACCGTAAACCGGATTCTCGCCGCGGTCACCTCCTTCTACGAATACGTGATCCTGGCCGGGTTGTTCGACCGGCTGAACCCGATCGAGAAGCGGCCGGACCCGGCCCTGCAGCGGGTGCCCGAGCGTCACCGACCGTTCATGGGCCGGGCAAGCCTGCAACGGCCGGTCCGTCGCGCGGTGCGGGTCAAGACGGTGCAGCGGGTGCCGCGGCCGCTGAGCAAGGCCCAGGTGGCGGCGCTGCTGGAGCAGCTTCGCAGCCTGCGAGACCGAGCGATCGTGCTGTTGATGCTGCAGGGCGGGCTGCGACCCGGTGAGGTCCTCGGCCTGCACTTGGAGGACCTCGCCTACGGCCGCCGACGCGTGGTCGTACGTCACCGTGACGACCATCCCAAGGGCGCACGCTCCAAGTCCCGCTATGAGCGGGTCGTCGACCTGCACGAACCCGAGACGCTGGCCACGCTCAGCGCCTACGTGATGCAGGAGCGCCCCGCCGACACCGACAGCCCCCTGGTGTTCCTGATCGGTGGACGCGGCGGGCGGCGGCTGGAGGCGCTGAGCTACGACGGGCTGGTGAAGATGTTCACCCGCGCCACGACGCGGGCCGGGATCCGGGAACCGTGGGTGACCCCGCACGCCTGCCGGCACACGCACGCCACCGCCATGTGGGAGGGCGGTATGCGGGAGCTGACCTTGCAGAAGAGACTCGGACACGCCTCTCCCGAGTCCACCCGCATCTACACCCGAGTGTCCGATCCGGCCGTGGTCACCGACTACCACAGGGCGCTCGGCCATGAGAGCGGGCAGGCCTGATGGCCGGGCGTGTCTCCGCCGCTGCTCTCGCCGCCACCTCGCTCGCCTCGGCGGGCAGGCCCCGGCGACGGCACTGTCCCGAAGCCGAGTACCTCGGCTTCGTTCGCGGACAGGACATCCACCCCAGCTACCGCAACGACAAGATCCGCTACTACCGGACGTTCAAGGCTGCCTGGCCGAAGATGAGCGGCTGGTTCGCCGCCCCGCTCCCGGAACGGGTGGGCCGCCTCCCGGGTGAGACGAAGAAGACCCTGTCCCACCCGATCTCGTTCCAGGCCCGCCCCTACCTGCTGTTCCTGGGACTGCGCGGCTACGTGACCTTCGACTACGCGTGGATGTTCGGTGCCGGGCAGATCCGGGTCGACGACGCCGCCGTCGAGATGGGCAGCGACCTGGGTGCCGGCGAACTGATCGAGGAGGCCACCGGGCTCGGCTACAGCCGCAGTTCAGCGCGGCAGGCGATGCGGTGGACGGTTGGACGGATCGCGCTGCACACCGGCATCCAGCACGCCAGCGAGATCACCGAAGACCACATCACCGAAGCATTGGAGGCCGTACGGCTGTTTAGCGAACGCGACGACCTGCACGTGTTCTATCCCTCGGCGGAGAACTACCGCGACAACGCCGCCAAGCAGTGGATCACTCACCTGCATCAGTTGCAGGTGGTGCTGTTCCACCGCGGCCAGATCGCCACCCAGCCACGCAAGCTCATGCCGTCCTGGAAGCCGCCGCTGGTGCTGCCTCCCCGGATGCAGGCAGTGGCCGATAAATGGCTGGCCGCCCGTCGGCTGACCGACGCGCCCATCACCGTGGAGAAGCTGGAACTCGCGCTTCGCAAGTTCGGCGAGTGGCTCGCCCAACACCACCCCAACGTCGTCTCCTATGCCGATGTCACCCGCGACCACTGCCTGGCCTGGTCGGAGTCGCTCGCCGAGACCCCGGCCGAGAAGACGGGACAGCCGCTGGGGTCGGTCACCCGTCACCAGCGGATCTCTGCCCTATCGCTGATGTTCCGCGACGCCGCCGCCTGGGAGTACGACGACATTCCCGGCTACGCGCCGATCACCCCTCGCGACACACCCCGTCTGCCGCAGCGGATTCCCCGCTTCATCCCCGACCGCGAACTTGACCTGGTGATGCCGGTCATCAACCAGATCACCTGCCCGTTCCAGCGCGCTGCCCTGCTGATCGCCCGCTGGTCCGGAGCCCGCCGCGACGAGATCCGGCACCTACCGCTCGGCTGCCTGGACCACTATCCCGACGGGACCCCACGGCTGCGACTGCCCGGCCGTAAAACCTACACCGAACGCGTCGTCCCGCTCCACCAGGACGCCGCCGACGCACTCCAGACCGTCATGGGGGGCTTTGGAAGTTTCAGGCGGCGGGCTGCCTGTAGTCCGGACCGCTCCAGGTCACGTCCCCTGTGGGCGCACGGCCGGTGGACGTGAGCTGGATTCGGATTGCCCGCGCGGCGATGCTCGCAGAGGAAACCCCGGCACGTCGTCCGCTCGCAGGAGGATGGATGCGCAAGGTTGGAAAGCTGGTCGCCGCGGGAGCTTTGGCCGGCGGACTGGTGATGGGCGTGGGCGTGGCGCCCGCGCAGGCTGACACTCTTCGAAACGTCTACTACTCCTCGTACGACTGCTACCGGTACGGCGACTACGGCGTCCAGAACGGGCTCTGGGTCTGGTATCACTGCGAGTACCAGTACAACCTCTGGTTCCTCTGGAGCGTCCCGTAACGATTCCCGGGACAGGTGGTGGCAGCGGCATCGCGCTGCCACCACCTGTCGGCTTGTCAGGCGGCTTCGTACCGGCGCTGGCAGTTGATGCAGAAGCGGGCCAGCGGCCGGATCTTGAGGCGTTCGAACGGAATGCCGGTCGCGCAGTGGCCGCAGCGGCCGTAGGTGCCTACGTTGATCCGGGTCAGCGCCTGGGTGAGTTCGGCGATGGCGCGATCGGCGGCGCTGAGGGAGACGAGCAGTTCCTGGTAGGTGTCCTCGCCTCCGTTGCTCTCCTCCGCCTCGGCCTGGAGGCCGATCAGGTGGCGGGTGCGCCGGTCCAGCTGCTCCTGGAGGTCCTCACGCAGCGACTGGAGCTGCACGGTGCTGAGGTGAGACGTTCCGTCGGTGGTGGTCATGCTGAAGATCCCTCTCTACTGACGATGGGAAGCCCAAAAGACGGCTCGATGGCCGGGTAGCTGTCTCGGTGAGGCGTGCGCGTGGGCAGCACGGCAGCGCTGGTCGCGGAACCAGCTGGTGGACGTCAAAGGACCGGGTCCGCGCGACTTGCGACGGGTACCCGGTGGAGACAGCGAATCGAAGAGGTGCCGGCTAGAGCAGCGGCGGGCTGCGTGACCCTACGTCGCGATGCGCGGGCTGCTGGGGATCGCGGATCCGCTCGGCGTTCGTGCCGGGCGAGGGCAGCAGCGGGAGGTGGGCCTGGCTGTGCCGCTCCCCGCGCAGGGGCGGCCAGAGCGACAGCACATGGTGCTCACGGCCGCTCGCGGTCTGCGGCGGCAGGCTGGACAGCTGCGCGTCCCCCGGGCCGATGCTCCACGTCGTGGCGGCACCCGGGCCAGGCCACCGGGTGACGCCACCGCTGTAGGCGGCGACCGTCAGCAGCAACGACAGCAGGACCAGACCCATCACGCCGGAGAGCGCGACAGGCCCTCCCGCGGATCGGCGTAGTCCCCTCGTCATAAGGCCGACCATAACCCAGGCATCCGGAAAAGACATGTTTCCGCCGCTCGGTGCGTATGTCACCGGGCTGGGGTACGGTGGCCGCCAATACCCGCCAAGGGGGAGGAGGGGAGATGCGCGGCAGACTGCCCGCCGTTGTGCTCCTCCTGCTGGCGGTTTTCACGCTCACCGACATCCAGCACGACGCCCACCGGCCGGCCGTCCAGATGCACGCGGTCGGCTCAGTCGGCTCGGGAGACTCCGCCGTCCACCAGGTGGACGAGGTCCTGCCCCGGCTGCACCCCAGCTCGGGCGCGCCCACCCTGGCCGGAGGGCAGGCCGTCCTGCCGCCCGCCTGGGCGCCCGACGGCACGCCACGGCCGATCACCATCGCGACCACGCCCGCCCCGGCCGCGCCACGGCCGGACCACGGGGCGGCCGGCGCCCGTGCGCCACCCTCCACAACGCGCTGACATCCCCTTTTTCTTCTGACAGCCTGTGGAGGCTTCCATGTCACGTGCGCCCATGTGGCGCGCGGTGGTGGCGTGCGCTGTCGTCGCCACCGCATCGCTTGTCACTCTCACCATGTCGCCACGCCTGGGCCTGGACCTGCGCGGCGGCACCCAACTGGTCTTCGAGACCCGCGACTCGCCGACGGTCAAGGCCGACGCCGAGTCGGCCGACCGGGCGCTGGACGTGCTGCGGCGGCGGGCCGACGCGCTCGGCGTGGTCGACCCGGTCCTGGTCCGCTCCGGCGAGCGCCGGATCATCGTCGAACTGCCCGGCGTCCTCGACCCGCGCCAGGCCGCCGAGGTCATCGGCAAGACCGCGCAACTCAGCATTCACCCCGTGCTCGGCCAGGCCGACACCGCGGGCCAGGACGGGCAGGTCCTGGCGGACGAGTCGGGCGTGCCGCTCCGGCTCGCCCCTGCCGCGATCACCGGCGACGGGGTGACCGACGCCGGCGCGCGTACCGATCCCCAGCAGGGACCGGGCTGGTTCGTCACCGTCGACTTCCGCGACGCCAGGACCTGGCAGGAACTGACCGGCGCGGCCGCCTGCGAGAGTCCCGGGGATCCCCGGCGGCGTACCGCGATCGTGCTCGACAACGAGATCATCTCCTCGCCCCAGGTGCACACCAGCGTGGGGTGCGGCGTGGGCATACCCGGAGGATCAACCCAGATCACCGGCTCCTTCACCGCCAAGGAGGCGCAGGACCTGGCCATGCTCATCAAGGGGGGCGCGCTGCCCGTGCCGCTCAGCCTGATCGAGCAGCGCACGGTCGGCCCCACGCTGGGCGCGGAGGCCATCGAGGCCAGCGCCAAGGCCGGCATCGTCGGCGTGCTGCTCACCGCGCTGTTCATCGGCGTGGTCTACCGGCTGTCGGGGGTGCTCGCGGTCGTCGCGCTCGCCGCCTACGGGCTCATCTCGTACGCGGCGCTGGTGGCGCTGGGCGCGACGCTCACGCTGCCGGGGCTGGCCGGGTTCGTGCTGGCCATCGGCATGGCGGTGGACGCCAACGTGCTGGTGTTCGAGCGGGCCAGGGAGGAGTACGCCAGATCCTCGCGGCACGGGCTGCGCGCCGCGCTGGACCGGGGGTTCAAGAACGCCTGGAGCGCCATCGCCGACTCCAACATCACCACACTCCTGGCCGCCGCGCTGCTGTTCTGGCTGGCCTCGGGACCGGTACGCGGGTTCGGCGTGACCCTGGCCATCGGCGTGCTGGCGTCGCTGATCTCGGCGATGGTCATCACCCGCGTCCTCACCCACCTGCTGATCGAACGGGCGGGCCCCCGGCTCTCCGGGATCGGCACGGGAAGCCGGGTCCGCGCCTGGGTGACCCGGCGGAACCCGCGCCTGATGGCCCGGGGCAGGCTCTGGCTGGCCGTCGCCGCCACCGTGGTGGCCGCCGCGGTCGCGGGGCTGGCCGTCCACGGCCTGAACTTCGGCGTCGAGTTCACCGGCGGCCGGGTCGTCGAGTTCACCGCCGCGCAACCGGTGACCGCCGAAGCGGCCCGGCAGGCGGTCGGCCAGGCGGGACATCCGGGGGCGCAGGTGCACGTCACCGGCGACCTGATCTCCGTACGGGCCGGTCAGATCAGCTCCGACGAGGTGGTGGCGATCGAGAAGGCGCTCGACGCCGGCCTCGGCGAGGTGAGTAAGCAGCGCGACGAGCTGATCGGGCCCAGCCTGAGCGACGAGCTGCGCCGCAACGCGCTGATCGCGCTCGGCGTGGCGCTGGCCGCCCAGCTCGGCTATCTGGCGTTCAGGTTCCGGTGGACGTTCGGCACGGCCGCGGTGCTCGCCCTCGTCGTGGACACGGCCGCCGTCCTGGGCGCCTTCGCCTGGCTGGGCAAGCCCGTGGACGGGGTCTTCCTGGCCGCGATGCTCACCGTCATCGGCTATTCGATCAACGACAAGGTGGTGGTGTTCGACCGGGTACGCGAACTCTGGCAGGCACGGCGCGACGCCGCCTTCCCTGACATCGTCAACAGCGCGATCCTGCAGACCATCCCGCGCACGGTCAACACCGGCCTCGGCGCGCTGTTCATCCTGATCGCCCTGGCCGCCTTCGGCGGCGACACGCTCCGCGACTTCGCCGTCGCGCTCATCATCGGCATCGTCGCGGGCACGGCGTCCTCCGCACTGGTGGCGGGCCCGCTGGCGATCGAACTGGAACAGCACAACAAACAACCACCGCCCCACCCGCCCGCGCCACGGGCCCGGCGCAGAGAGGGGACGGGAGCGGTGGTGTAGCCGCGGTTCCCGGCCGACGGCGGCATGTCAGTGGCCCGACATGCCGCCGTCGACGGCGAGGGTGGCGCCGGTGATGTAGGAAGAGGCGGGGCTGGCGAGGAAAACCACCGCGGCGTCCAGTTCGTGTTGCAGGCCGAGCCTGCCCATCGGACTGGTCTGCTGGACGAACGTCATGAGCTGGTCTTCGGGGATGGTGGCGGTCATCTCGCTGGCGAAGTAGCCCGGCGCGATGGCGTTCACCCGGATTCCCCGGCGCCCCGACCACTGCTGCGCGAGGTCGCGGGTCAGCCCGATGAGGCCCGCCTTGCTGGCGGCGTAGGCGGCCTGGGGCGCGTAGGACATGATGAGGCCCAGCACGCTGGCGATGTTGACGATGCTGGAGCCTGGCTCCATCAGTCGGCCGCACGCCTGGGCCGCCCAGTAGGCGCCGTTGAGGTTGACGTCGATGACGCGGCGGAACTCCTCGGGGCGTTCCCTGACGGCCGGGACCGCGGTGCCGATCCCGGCGTTGTTGACCAGGACGTCGATCCGGCCGAACTCCGCCACCGCGGCCCGGGCCAGCTCGTCGCACTGCTCGGGGTCCTGTACGTCGGTGGCGACCGTGAGCACGCCACGGCCGAGGCCGCGCACCGATTCCGCGACCTCGCCCAGCTGGTCGGTGCGGCGGGCGGCGAGCACCACATCGGCACCGGCCTGGGCCAGCGCCGCGGCGAACCCGGCGCCCAGCCCCGAACTCGCCCCGGTGACGACGGCGACCTTGCCGTCCAATCGGAAGAGATCCAGCACGTTGGTCACAATGTCCTCCAGTTCATCCGGACGTGCGCAGCGCGCGCAGGCCCTCGGCGGCGAGCGGCGCGACGGCCGCGCCGACGGTGTCGAATCCGGTCCCGCGAGTCAGACCTTGCCGGAAGCGGGCGTGGATACCCTCGGCGATGACGGTGATCTTGAAGTAGCCGAGGGCGAGGTAGAAGGGCAGGTTGCCGAGGTCGCCGCCGGTGCGCTCGGCGTAGCGCTGGGCGAGGTCCGCCGTGGCCGGGAGCCGCGGGCTGGTGGAGGCCGCGTAGCCGGCCAGGACGGGGGCGAAGGCCGGGTTGGCGTAGACCAGGTGCAGGCCGAGATCGGCCAGCGGATCACCCAGGGTGGACATCTCCCAGTCCACGATGGCCCGTACGGTCGCCGGGTCCGCGGGGTCGAGGATGGCGTTGTCGATGCGGTAGTCCCCGTGCACGATCGAGGCGCCGCTCTCGGGCGGGCACACCTCGGCGAGGTGCGCGTGCAACCGGTCGATGTCGTCGAGCTGACGCGTCCGCACGCGTTCCCACTGGTCTTTCCAGAGTCGTACCTGCCGGGCCAGGTACCCCTCCGGCCGCCCGAAACCGTCGAGCCCCACGGCGCCGGGATCGATCGAGTGCAGGCGGGCCAGCACGTCGACGAGGGCGAACCCGCAACCGGTGATCTCCGCGTCGGGCAGGGCATGGAGCTGTTCGAGGGTACGGATCACCGTGCCGTCGACGTACTCGACCACGGAGAACGGCACGCCGAGCACGTCGTCCTGGCCGAAGGCGACCGCGCGGGCCACCGGCACACCGCTGTCGCCGAGCGCGGACACGACCCGGTACTCCCGGTACATGTCGTGGGCGGACGGGGTCAGCAGCCCCAGCGGGGGACGGCGCAGGATCCACCGGGTGTTCCCGTCGGAGAGCAGGTAGGTCAGATTGGACCGCCCGCCCTGGACGAGTTCGGCGGTGAGCCCGCCCCGGAATCCCGGCACGTGCTCGTGGCAGAACCGTTCGAGCGCAGGCAGGTCGAGCCCACTTACCGCGTCGGCGCTCATCGGGCCGCACCCGAATCGTGGCGGCGCAGGACGCGGCGGGCGATGGCCCAGCGGTGCGTTTCGGACGGGCCGTCGTAGATGCGGAAAGGCCGGACCTCGCGCAGGAACCGGCTGAGCAGGATGTCCCCGGAGATGCCGAGCGATCCGCAGATCTGCAGCGAGCGGTCGACCACCCGCCAGATGGCCTCGGCGCAGAAGGTCTTGGCGATCGCGGTGGCCTGGGCGGCGCCGCGGCCCTGGTCGAGTTCCCAGCACGCCTGGAGGATGAGCCCGCGGGAGGCGGCGATGTCGATCTCGTTGTCGGCGATCATCTGCTGGACCATGCCGAGTTCGCCGAGCCGCGAGCCGAACAGCCGCCGCTCCGCGGCACGTTCGACCGCGATGTCCTGGGCGCGGCGGGCGATGCCCAGCCAGCGCATGCAGTGCGTCATCCGGGCGGGCCCGAGCCGGACCTGGGCGTAGCGGAAACCCTGGTCCACCTCGCCGAGGATCGCGTCCTCGCCGACCACGCAGTTGTCGAAGAGCAGCTCGACATGGCCGCCGTAGAGGCTCTCGTCCAGCGTGTCGATGTGCCGGATCAGCTGCATGCCCGGGTTGCCGGCGTCCACCAGGAACATCGTCGCGCCGCCGCCGTCGCCGGGTTCGCCCGAGGTCCTGGCCATGCAGATCGCGAATCCCGCGCCGTCCGCGCCGGTGATGAACCATTTGCGGCCGTCGATGCGCCAGCCCCCCGGAACCCGTTCCGCCCGGGTGGTCAGCATGGCCGGATCGGAGCCGGCGCCGGGGGCGGGCTCGGTCATCGCGAAGCACGACCGGGTCGCGCCGCTCGCCAGCGGCCGGAGGTAGCGTTCCTTCTGCTCGGCGGTGGCGATCGCCTCCAGCATGTGCATGTTGCCCTCGTCGGGCGCCGCGATGTTCAGCGCCAGCGGGCCAAGGAGCGAGTAGCCCGCCTCCTCGAACACGGTGGCGCGACCGCGCATGTCCAGTCCGAGGCCGCCGTACTCGGTCGCCACGTGGGGGGCGAAGACGCCGGCGTCCTTCGCCGCCTGCTGCAGCCGCGTCCTGACCTCCTCGGCGGGAACGACCCCCCGGTGCTCTTCCTCGACCGGAATCACCACCTCCCTGACGAACGCCGCTGTGCGCCGCGCGAGCTCCGCGGTCGCGCTGTCCGGGGCGAGATCAATCGGCATTGCGCGCTCCTTGGCTAATGACCATTAGCCAAAGACGATAGATGGAAGGCGTCCCCACAAGCAATGTCGTGCACTACCATGACGCCAACAGGTAAATGGCTACCGCCCATTAGCTGTCCGGATCAGAGGAGGGGCATGAGCCGTTCCCCCTCGTCGAGGCGGGAGGACATTCGCGCCGCGGCGCTTGAGCTGTTCGCCCGGAGTGGGTACGAGGCGACCACGATGGCCGACATCGGGGCCGCGGTCGGCATGCGCGGTCCCAGCCTGTACAAGCACTTCGCGTCCAAGCAGGAACTACTAGCGGAGATCATGACCGGCACCATGACCGATCTGGTCGCGCTGCACCGGGGGGCCGTCGCGACGACGACCGACCCCGCCGAGCGCCTGCGCCGGGCCGCCGAGGCGCACGTGCGCTACCACGCGCGGCATCGCCTGGAGGCGTTCGTCGGCAATCGCGAGATCCGCAGTCTCGTCCAGCCGCACCGCGAGCGGGTGCTGGCCCTGCGCGCCGAGTACGAGGCCGGCTTCCGCGATCTGGTAAAGGCCGGCATCACCGCGGGCCGCTTCCACGTGGCCTCGCCCCGCCTGGCCTCCTACGCCATCCTCGACCTCGGCATGGGGGTGTCCGCCTGGTTCCGGGACGACGGCGAATCGACGGAGGACGGGGTGGTCTGGCAGTACGGCGAGTTCGCGCTCAGAATCGCCGGCGCCGACGGGATCGCCGGCTACTGACAGCGGCGGCCGCCGAGGTGGCGACCGCCGCGTGGCAGGTGCTGGATCAGTCGGAGGAGAAGGCGGCGTCGAAGGCGGCCGTGGGTGGGGTGATGCGGTTGAGGCGGGTGATGTAGCCGAGTGCTTCGGGGGCGCCTTCGAGGCGGTCCATGCCGGCGTCTTCCCATTCGATGGAGATGGGGCCGTCGTAGCCGATGGCGTTGAGGGCGCGGAAGCAGTCTTCCCAGGGGACGTCGCCGTGGCCGGTGGAGACGAAGTCCCAGCCGCGGCGCAGGTCGGCCCAGGGCAGGTGGGAGGACAGGCGGCCGCGGCGGCCGTCGGGGCGGCGGACGGTGGCGTCCTTGCAGTCGACGTGGTAGATGCGGTCGGCGAAGTCCAGGATGAAGTTGGCGGGGTCCAGGCCTTGCCAGACCATGTGGGAGGGGTCCCAGTTCAGGCCGAAGGAGGCGCGGTGGCCGATGGCCTCCAGCGTTTTCACGGTGGTGTAGTAGTCGTAGGCGATCTCGCTGGGGTGTACCTCGTGGGCGAAGCGCACGCCGGCTTCTTCGAACACGTCCAGGATGGGGTGCCAGCGGTCGGCGAAGTCCTGGTACCCGGCCTCGATCATGGAAGCGGGGGCGGGCGGGAACATCGCGACGGTGTGCCAGATGGAGGAGCCGGTGAAGCCGACTACGGTGGAGACGCCGAGTTTGGCCGCCGCGCGCGCGGTGTCCTTGATCTCCTCGGCGGCCCGCTGCCGGACGCCTTCGGGTTCGCCGTCGCCCCAGATGCGGGCGGGGAGGATGCCTTTGTGGCGTTCGTCGATGGGGTTGTCGCAGACGGCCTGGCCGACCAGGTGGTTGGAGATGGTCCACACCTTCAGGTTGTGCTTCTCCAGGGTCTCCAGTTTGCGGGGGACGTAGGAGTCGTCGGCGAGGGCTTTGTCGACCTCGAAATGGTCACCCCAGCAGGCGATTTCCAGGCCGTCGTAGCCCCATTCGGAAGCGAGCCGGCACACCTCCTCGAAGGGCAGATCGGCCCACTGGCCGGTGAACAGAGTGATCGGTCGCGTCATGAACCCTCCACAGTCGTGAAGCGGCTGTTGTCAGCCGCGCTCTGCTCGACCGCGGCCAGCACCCGCTGCACCCGCAGGCCGTCGTCGAAAGACGGCTCGGGGGCGGTGCCGGCGGCGATCGCCTCGATGAAGTCCTTCACCTCGTGCGTGAAGCTGTGCTCGTAGCCGAGCCCGTGGCCGGGCGGCCACCAGGCGCCGGCGTAGGGGTGCGCGCCCTCGGTGACCAGCACCCGCCGGAACCCGGCCTCCGCGCTGTCGAGGGTGTGGTCGTGGAACCACAGCTCGTTCAGCGACTCGAAGTCGAAGGCCAGGCTGCCCAGCGAGCCGTTGACCTCGATGCGCAGCGCGTTCTTCCGTCCGCTCGCGAAGCGGGTGGCCTCGAAGGAGGCCAGGCCGCCGCCGCTCATCCTGCCGATGAACAGCGCGGCGTCGTCCACGGTGACGGTGCCCCTGCCGGCACCGCCACCGGCGGAGAGCCCGGCCGAGCTCTCCGCCAGGGGCCGCTCCTTGATGAAGGTCTCGGTCAGCGCCGACACCCCGACCAACCGCTCACCGGTGATGAACTGGGCGGTGTCGATGATGTGCGCGCCGATGTCGCCCAGCGCGCCGGACCCGGCCTTGTCCTTCTGCAGGCGCCAGACCAGCGGGAACTCCGGATCGACGATCCAGTCCTGCAGGTACTGCGCCCGTACGTGCCGGACCTCGCCGATCCTGCCCTCGGCGACCCACTGGCGGGCCAGTGCGACGGCCGGCACGCGACGGTAGTTGAAGGCCACCATCGCCCGCACGCCCCGCTCGGCGGCGGCACGGGCGGCAGTGGCCATGGCTTCGGCCTCTTCCACCGTGTTGGCCAGGGGCTTCTCACAGATGACGTGCTTGCCCGCCGCCAGCGCCGCGATGGCGATCTCCGCGTGACTGTCACCCGGCGTGCAGAGGTCGATGATCTGCACGTCGGAGCGGTCCAGGAGACGCCGCCAGTCGGTTTCCGCGTGGGCCCAGCCGAGCTTCTCCGCGGCCTGCGCGGTCGCCTCGGGGGAGCGGCCGGCCACCGCGACCATCGCGGGTCTGAGCGGCAGGTCGAAGAACGCGTCCACGCTCCGCCAGGCCTGGGAGTGGGCCCGGCCCATGAACGCGTAGCCGACCATGCCGACGCCGACGACAGGCCTCACGACTCGAAGCCCAGCGGCAGGTACTGGTCCACGTTCTCCTTGGTGATGGTCTCCGAGGCCAGCGTGATCGACTGCGGCACCTGCTTCTCCAGCAGATCGCTCATCCCCTTGCCCTGCGCGATCAGCCGGGCCAGCTTGATCGCCGAGGAGGCCATCGTCGGGCTGTAGGTGACCGTCGCCTCCAGCACATTGGAACCGGCCTGGATGTCACGCATCGCGTTGGCCGAGCCCGCGCCGCCGACCATGAAGAACTCGTTGCGGCCGGCCTCCTTGATGGCGGCCAGCACACCGATGCCCTGGTCGTCGTCGTGGTTCCAGATCGCGTCGATCTTCTTGTGCGCCTGCAGCAGGTTGCTGGCCACCTCGGTGCCGGACTCCACGGTGAACTGGGCGTCCTGCTTGGCGGTCACACTGAACCCGTAGGACTTCAGCGCGTCCTCGAAGCCCTTGCTGCGGTCCTGGGTCAGCGGCAGCGTGGCGATGCCCTGGATCTCCAGGATGACCGGGTTGCTGACACCCTTGTCCTTCAGCTTCTTGCCGATGTAGTGGCCGGCGGCCACGCCCATGCCGTAGTTGTCGCCGCCGATCCAGGTCCGGTAGGACAGCTTGTCGGGGAAGATGCGGTCCAGGTTGACCACCGGGATGCCGGCGTCGCTGGCCTGGCGGGCCACCTGGTTGAGCTGCTGGCCGTCGTTGGGCAGCATCACGATGACGTTGACCTTCTGCTGGATCAGCGACTCGACCGCGGAGATCTGCTGGTTGATGTCGTTGGTCGGCTCGACCGGCTTGAACTCCACATCGCTGTACTGCTTGGCGGCGGCCTCGGCGTTCTTGGCGATGGCCGCGATCCAGCCGTGGTCGGCGGCGGGAGCGGAGAAGCCGATCACGACCTTCTCGCCCGGCGCGTCGTTACCACCGGTGGCGGCCGCGGCCGGAGCCGCACTGGGGGCCGTGCTCGCGGCGGGAGCCGGCTCGTTGCTCGTGCAGGCGGTCACCAGGGCGCCCGCACCGACGACGGCGCCGCTGACCAGGAAGCCGCGCCGACCGATGTTCTTGTTCATATGGTTCTCCCTTGGATACAAATCGCGGAGTTCGTCTCCGCGGCCCTAGGTGGCGGTTTGCAGGCTGCGCCGCTGCAGGAGCACGGCGGCGACGATGATCAGGCCCTTGGCGATCAGCTGGTCGCTGGTGTTCAGGCCGTTCAGGATGAACAGGTTGGTGATCACCGTGAAGATCAGCAGGCCCAGGATGGAGCCGATGATCGTGCCGC
>NZ_JAHCST010000052.1 GCF_018476525.1 Acrocarpospora catenulata | reverse complement strand
CCAGCCCCACCCCCTGGCGCACCCCCCTCCCCGGCGTCTATCTCTGCTCCACCAGCACACCCCCCGGCCCCGGCGCCCACGGCATGAACGGCCACCACGCCGCCACCCTCGCCCTCCGCGACCTCGCCAGAAGGCGCCGGTAGCTCTCGGCCTAGGGGTGGACCAGGGCGCGGAGGCGGGACGGGGTGAGGTGTTCCTTGCGGATGTAGCCGGTGGCGCCGCAGGTGTGGGCGTCGGGGGGGAGGTCTTCTGCGGCGTAGGTGGAGACCAGGATGATGGGGATGTGGGGGTGGGTGGCGAGGATGCGGCGGGTGGCCTCGATGCCGCTTATGCCGGGGAGGTTGATGTCCATGAGGATGAGGGAGGGGGCGGAGCGGGCGACCATGGCCAGGGCCTCCTCGCCGGAGACGGCTTCCGCCACGACCTGCCAGCCGGCGACCAAGGCGACGAGGCGGCGGGCCGCGGCTCGGAACGGGCCCTGGTCGTCGACTATCAGAACGTTCACTTGCACCTCGACGGACCCCATGGCATCAACCCTGGCGCATCACGGGGACCCTGCTAAGGGTGTTATCCCCCCTGTTCGGCGAGGTAGAGCAGGACGGCGAGCACCCGCCGGTTCACCTCGGGGGTGGACTCCAGGCCGAGTTTGGCGAAGACCACGCTGATGTGCTTCTCGACCGACTTCTCGCTCAGGTAGAGGGTCTCGCCCACGGCGGCGTTGCTCTTGCCCTGGGCGATCTGGGCGAGCACGTCACGTTCCCTGGGGGTGAGGGCGGCCAGCGGGGACGCGCGGCGTTTCATCGAGTCGGCGAGGATGCCCTCCACGACCACGGGGTCGATGATCGAACCGCCCCTGGCCACCGCCCGGACCGCCTCGACCAGCTGCCCGGGCTCCCCGACCCGCTCCTTGAGCAGGTAGGCCCGCCCGGCGCTCCCCGCCGCCAGCAACATCGTCGCGTACGACGGCTCGGCGTACTGCGAGAGCACCACCACCCCGGTGTGCGGGCGGGCGGCGCGCAGTTTGGTGGCCGCCTGGATGCCCTCGTCGGTCGAGGTGGGCGGCATCCGCACGTCGGTGACCACCACGTCGGGCTCGTGCTCGTCCACGGCGGCCAGCAGACCGGGCAGGTCCGCGCAGGCGGCCACCACCCGCAGTTCGGGATCGCGCGAAAGCACCCGTTCCACGCCCTCCCTGACCAACAGGGAGTCCTCAGCGATCACCACCCGTAATGTCACGCGCGCAGCCTACACCTGGCCAGGCGGGCGGCGTCCGGGCGCGGTCAGCCGCCCTGCGGCCCCCCGGACGTCTCGGCGCGCCAGGCGGCGACCTCCTCGGCGACGGCCGCCGCGAAGGCGTCCACGGCGGCTTCGGTGATGTCGAAGGCGCACATCCAGCGGACCTCCCCGGTGTCGGGGTCCCAGGTGTAGAAGCGGTAGCGCTCGCGCAGGCGGTCGGCGACCACGGCGGGGATCCGGGCGAAGACCGCGTTGGCCTGGACCCTGCGGGTGACCTCGACGCCGTCGATCGCGTGCACGGCCGCGGCGAGGCGGGCGGCCATCGCGTTGGCCTGGCGGCCGTTGCGGAGCCAGAGGTCCCCGGACAGGAGCGCCTCGAACTGGACGGAGACGAAGCGCATCTTGGAGGCCAGCTGCATGCTGGTCTTGCGCAGGTACGGGATGCCGTGCGCGGCGGCCGGGTTGAGCACGACCACCGCCTCGCCGAGGACCAGCCCGAGCTTGGTGCCGCCGAAGGAGAGCACGTCGACCCCGGCGTCGGTGGTGAGCGCCCGGAGCGGCACGTCCAGGGCGGCGGCGGCGTTGGCCAGGCGGGAGCCGTCCAGGTGGACCAGGAGGCCCAGGCCGTGGGCGTGCTCGCAGACGGCCTTGATCTCGTCGGGGGTGTAGAGCGTGCCGAGTTCGGTGGCGTTGGAGATGGAGACCACCCGGGGCTGGGCGCGGTGCACGTCCCCGAAGCCCCACGCCTGCCGGTCGATGAGGGCCGGGGTGAGCTTGCCGTCCGGGGTGGCCACGGGCAGCAGCTTCAGGCCTCCGACCACCTCCGGCGCTCCCCCCTCGTCCACGTTGATGTGCGCCGTCTCCGGGCAGATCACCGCCTCCCAGGGGGCGCACATGGCCCGCAGCGACACCACGTTGGCGGCCGTGCCGTTGAACACCGGCCAGGCCCGCGCGTCGGCCCCGAAGTGTCGCCGGAAGATCTCCTGAAGCGCCTCGGTGTAGACGTCGTCCCCGTACGCGACCTGGTGGCCCCCGTTGGCCAGGGCGATGGCCTCGAGCACCTCCGGATGCGCCCCGGCGTAGTTGTCACTGGCGAAGGAGAAAACCGCCGGATCATGCCGTCGGACAGCATTGGTCGTCATGAATCACCCCGTGAGATCGAAGCGCTGGCCGTTGACCTCGTCAGCCGGTCGGTCCCACAGCCCGCTGATGGCCGCCGCCAGGTCGGCCACGTCGGTGAACCCCTTGAAGGTCCGGCCGGGATCGGCCGTCCGCATGCCATCGTGCACCAGCGCGTTCACCACCAGGACGGCGGCCGCCGCCGAGCTGCCCTTCAGCGCGTCGGCGAAGGACAGCGTCCACGCCTCGGCCGCGGCCTTGGCGGCGGCGTAGGCGGCGTTGCCCTGGGTCGGCTTCTGGGCGGCCTTGGCCGACACGATGGCGAACCGCCCGTCGTCGCTGGCCCGCAGCAGTGGCTCGAAGACCAGGGTCACGTGCTGCAGGGTCTTGATCAGCAGGTTGTGCAGGAGCTCCCAGTCCGCCAGGGAGGTCTCCGCGAAGCTGGGCGAGCCCCGCCAGCCGCCGACCAGGTGCACCACACCGTCCACCCGCCCGTGCTCGGCCTTGACGCGCCCGGCCAGCTCCCGTACCGCGTCCAGGTCCAGCAGGTCGACGGGCAGGCACCCGTTGGCGCCCGAGCGGTCCACACCGATCACCCGGTCGCCCAGCTCGGTGAACCGGCGCACGGCCGCCTGCCCGGCCGGTCCGCCCGCCCCTGCGATGAGAATGACCCGCGACATCAGCGCACACCCTTCGTGGATTCGACGACATCGGTGAGCTTACGGCGGAGGGCCTCGTAGAACATGCTGAGCGGGAACTCGTCCGGCAGCACCGCGTCCACCATGGCCTTCTGCTCCTCCGGCAGGTCCCTGGCGGCCCACCGGGAGGCCGGATGGGCGGGCACGTACTCCGCCACCAGGTGGTGCGCGGCCAGCCAGTGCGCCAGCTTGGACCGGTCGATGCCGTCCCGGTAGAGCTTCTCCACCTGGGCGCGCAGGTCGGCCACGCCGCCCGCGACCCTGTCCCAGTCCACGCTCAGCCGGTTGTCGGTCCACCGCACGATGTCGTTGCGGTGCAGGTACGCGAAGAGCAGTTGCCCGCCCAGGCCGTCGTAGTTGCGCACCCGGTCCCCCGTGATCGGGAACCGGAAGAGCCGGTCGAAGAGCATGGCGTACTGCACGTACCGGGCCTGCGGCACCCCTTCGGCCTCCAGCCGGACCGCCTCACCGAACGCGGTCAGGTCGCAGCGCAGCTCCTCCAGCGAGTACAGCCAGTACGGCATCCGCTGCTTGATCATGAAGGGGTCGAACGGCAGGTCCCCGTGGGAGTGGGTCCGGTCGTGGATGAGGTCCCAGAGCGCGAACGCGTCCCTGGCCAGCTCCGGCGAGGCCACCAGCCGGGCCGCGTCCGGCGGCAGCGCCAGTTTCAGGGTGCTCGCGGCGGCCCCGGTGACCGCGCGGAACCTGGCCGACTCCCGGTCGCAGAAGATGCCGCCCCAGGTGAAGGCGGCGGGCGTCTGCCGTACCGCGACGGTCTCGGGGAAGAGCACGGCCGAGTTGCTGTCGTACCCGGCGGTGAAGTCGACGAAGGTGATGGGCACGAACATCGGGTTGTCGTACCGCCCAGCCTCCACCTCGGCCAGCCAGTCGGGCCAGAAAGTGCGCACCCAGACCGCCTCGATGTTCCGGTTGGGGTTGCCGTTCTGGGTGTACATCGGGAAGACGACCAGGTGTTCCAGGCCGTCGACGCGCTGGGTGTCGGGGTGGAAGGCCTCCAGCGAGTCCAGGAAGTCGGGGACCTCCAGGCCCCCGGCCACCCACTTGCGGAAGTCGGCCACCACGGCGTCCAGGTAGGCGGCGTCGTGCGGGAAGGCGGGCGCCAGCCGGACCACGTGATCGACGATCTCCGCCACCAGGTCCGCCGCCTCGGCCTTGGCCTCCGGGACCGAGCCGTCCTTGGCCTGGAGCGGCCGGAGGCGTTCCACGGCGGCCTTGAGCGCGGCGAACTCGGCGGGCGTGGTCAGTGCCTGGCCGGTCCCGGTGGGGGTCGCGGCGGCCCAGGTGACCAGGTTGGTCCAGAGCCGGGCGTGGTCGAACTCGGCGATGGAGTCGTCGCCGAACAGGTCGGAGTCGGCCAGCACGACCACCCGGCCGGCCCCGTGGCGCACGGCCACCACCAGCGGCGCGCAGGCAGGGTCGGCCTGGCCGGAGGTGCGGAACAGCACCTCGCCGGCGCCGCGCAGCGTGCCGGCGCGGTAGAAGCAGGCACGCGCCACCCCGGCCAGCAGGTCCACGCCGTCCAAGTGGCCCTCCCCGGGCGCGCCGAGCACCCAGGAGGCCACGTTGTTGTGGCTGTTGCGGGCGTCCTGCACGGTCAGGTGCTCGATCTCCACCCCGAATTTGGCGACCAGGTCGGCCAGGTTGCTGCCGTACTTGTCCTGCTCGTGCTCGGCCAGCACCACCAGCCCGCCGCCGTCCCGCACGTGATCCGCCACGGCCGCCAGCTCCGCCTCCGTGAAGACGGGGCTGCCCAGGCCGGTGGTGCGCTCCCAGCGGTCCGCGGACGGATGCGCGATCACCAGCACGTCCTGCCCGGCCAGCCGTTCGGGCGTCAGCGGCCCCTCGGTGTGCGCGGTCACCGTGGCTCCGCGCCAGCGCAGCAACTCCGCCGCGCGCACGTAGCCGTTGTCGTCGGGATGCCCCGGATTCATGGCCTCCGCCGTCTCCCGGCGGATGGTCCAAGCCTCGCTGTGCGCCTCGTCGAACAACACCCTCATGAAATATCTCCCGCCAAAAGCGCCATCTGTCGAAAAATATACACAGTCATCCCCACTGATCCGGAAGTCCCCCCACCGTGTGATCCCGCGCACGATCTACGCCGGACGGGTTCCCCACCGTCGCGCGGCGGATGCGGATTCACCCGCGAGGGTGACGAACCCTCCGTGTTCCGGCGCGTAACGTCCAGCGCCGTCAACCACTTCCGAGGGGGAACAATGTTCAAACTCAACGACTCGGCCGGTTTCCGGAAGTCCGTCACCGGCGTGCTGCTGATCCTGGCTCCGCTGCTCCAGTTCATCGCGGTCCTGATCGACCCCGGCACCTGGGGCGACGATCGCGAATCGGTCAGCTTCGGCGACAACCCGGCGCTCGCCCAGACCCAGTCCGCCCTCTACCACTGGGCCTGGATCATGCTTCCGGTGGCCATCCTCGGCCTGCTGCACCTGGTCAGGAAGCGCGGCGTGGTGCTCGGGCACATCGGCGGCGCGCTCAGCACCGCGGGCTTCCTCGCCCTGTCCGGCCTGCTCATGGGCGACCCAGTTGAATGGTACCTGGGGCAGCACTACAGCCCGGAACAGGCTGCGAAGATCTTCGATGACATGTTCAACCTGCCCGGCGTCGTCTTCGGCTTCCAGATGCCCTGGGTGTTCCTCGGCCCGCTCGGCGCCAGCCTGGTCATGTTCGCGGCCCGCCGCGCCGGCATCGCGCCGTGGTGGGTGGTCGGCACGGTCGTCGGCGGCTGGCTGGTCGGCTTCTTCGTCGAGTACGGCCCGGCGACCGTCCTGCTCTGGGGGCTCCCGGTGGCCGGGTTCGGCTACCTGGGCGTCAAGGTCCTGCGGATGAGCCGCGAGGAGTGGATCTCGAACTACCCGAGCGCCGCCCCCGGGGTCACCACGCCCGACTCGTACGCGAAGACCACCGCCTGAGCGCGGTCGCGCAGGCTGAGCTTCATGAGCACCCTGGCCACATGCGTCTTGACCGTGGCCTCCCCGACGAAGAGCTCCTGGGCGATCTCGGCGTTGGTGAGGCCACGCGCCAGCATGCGGAGCACCTCCAGCTCGCGCGGGGTCAGCTCGGCCAGCTGGGGCGGCCGCACCGGGTCGTGCCGCCCGGCGAAGGAGGCGATCACCCGGGTGGTCACGGCCGGGTCGAGCAGCCCGTCCCCGGCGGCCACCACCCGGATCGCTTCCACCAGTTGCTCCGGCGGGGAGACCTTGAGCAGGAAGCCGCTGGTCCCGGCGCGCAGCGCGGCGTACAGGTTCTCGTCGGTGTCGAAGGTGGTGAGCATGATGATCTTCGGCGGATGCGGATCCTCCAGCAGCTGGCGGGCCGCGGACAGGCCGTCCAGGCGGGGCATCGAGATGTCCATCAGCACCACGTTGGGCCGGATCCGGCGGGCCAGCGCGACCGCCTCCACACCGTCTCCCGCCTCGCCCACCACCTCCATGCCCGGTTCGCTCTCCACCACCATGCGCAGCCCGGCCCGAATCATGGCCTGGTCGTCGGCGAGCACGATCCGAATGCTGTTGCTCATACCAGTACAACTCCCTGCGAGGTGGGCAGCACCGCACAGACCCGGAAGCCGCCCTCGGGTCGCGGCCCCGCCTCCAGGGTGCCGCCGAACAGCTCGGCCCGCTCCCGCATGCCGATCAGCCCGTGGCCGGTGCCGAGCTTGGCGGGGACGCCCGTGCCGTTGTCGGTCACCTCGAGGGTGATCGAGAGCGGGTGGTAGGCGATGCGGATCGTCACGTCCGCCTCCCCGGCGTACTTGACCGCGTTGGTGAGGGCCTCCTGGACGATCCGGTACGCGGACAGGTCCAGGCCGGGCGCCAGCCGTACCGGGTCACCCTCCACGACGTGGTGGACCCGCAGGCGGGTGTGCTGCACGGTGGAGATCAGGTGGCCGACCAGGTCCAGGCCGGGCTGCGGCAGCGCCTCGTCCTGCGGCATGCGGAGCGCGCCGAGCATGACCCGCAGCTCGTTGACGGCCTCCCGGCCGGTCTGCTCGATGCCGAGCAGCACCGGGTTGTCCCCGCCCAGGGTCCGGCGCAGCACCCCGGCCTGCATGACCATCATGCTGACACTGTGCGCGACCACGTCGTGCAGTTCCCTGGCGATCCGGTTCCGCTCGGCGGCCACCGCCTCGGCGGCCTGGCGCTCCCGTTCCAGCTCCAGGTGGGCGGCCCGCTCGGCCATCCGGTGCACCCGGACCAGGTAGGCGCGCAGGCCGACCCCCGTCAGGTAGGCGAAGCCGAACAGCACGGTGAGGTAGATCACCTCGTCGATCGGCAGCACCCGGTGGTCCACCGCGCCCGAGTCGAAGATCAGGATGCCGACCAGCCCCCACGGCCCCCCACGCCGGAACGGCAGATTGGCGCCGACCGAGTGGAAGGCGATCAGCAGCGAGATCAGCTGGTGCACCTGACAGCTCTCGTGCCCCTGACGGTGCCACAGGTACTGCAGAAGGATGGTGCCGATGAACACCACCACCGGCCACCTGCCCCGCAGCACCAGCAGAGCGCCCGCGAGCAGGGCCTGCGGAATCCACCACAGCTCGGGGTTCTGCGCCGCGCCATGACTGGTCGCCGTGGTGAACGCCTCGACGACGCCGATCGCCGCCACGGCGGCGCCGATGAGGAGATCGGTTTTGGAGATGCGGAGGGACATGTCCGCAGATTAATCTGTCTCCGCCTTCCCGCGTAGCAGCGGATGGACCGCTTCAATCCACTTACAAGTGTTTTGCAAGCCTGTACGCGATCCTGGGCGGGTATCAACTGAATGTCGGCACCGTGCGAGCCCTTGCCGGGCCCTGTACGCGCTGCGAGTCTAGATCTGTTCCGATCCGAAGAGGAGGCGGAGATGCCCCGCCTGGCGGTTCTAGCGGGGCTCGGCGCCCTTGGCATGCTGGGCATGCCCATGCACCCCCACCCCAGCGGCTCGACGGACCGGGTGACCCCGGGGGCCGTACGCGTGGAGTCCGAGTCCCACGTTTCGATCACGTTATTCGACGACCGCAGCAAACTGCAGCAGGTCGTCCGGGAGTACGACACCGATCTCGCCAAGGGGAGCGGGTTCACGGTGACCCCGGACGGAGTGATCGTCACCGCCACCTCGGTGGTCCAGTCGGACCTGGACGTACGGGTGTACGCCGCCAACCGGGTCTTCGCCGAATACTTCAAGGTCAAGGTCCCGGCCGACTTCGAACGGCACACCCTGGACGACCCCGACCTGAACATCCGGCTCCAGGCCTGCTACCCGCCGCGGACCCAGAACTCCACCTGCAACGCCACGGTGACCACCAAGGTCACGGTCTTCCCGTACCTGGACCCGCCGCTGCCGCAGGGCCTGAAGGCGGAGGTGCTCACCACCGGCGACTCCCCCGCCGCCCCGGCCGTGCTCAAGGTGGACCCGGGCGGCAAGGACAACCTGCCGACCGTGCCGCTGGGCACCACGCTGACCGCCACCGTGGAGTCGGTGGACATCATGGGCCTGCCGCAGCGGCCCACCCCCAAGGCCCCGCCGAAGCTGGACACCGCCCACTTCGACCCGCCAGGCAGCCGCTCCTTCAAGGAGGCCGAGCGGGCCAAGGTCGAGAAGGCCGCCGCCGCCGACGGCATCGGCGCCGCGATCATCGACGACGGCAAGAGCGAGGTCGTCGCGCTGCTGGCCGGCGGTCCCGGCCTGCCCACCACGGTCACCCCGGTGGAGGACATCCGCTCGGCCATGGTCGCCGCGGGCGTCTCGCCGCGCCGCGGCCCGGTGGACGTGGTGTACGAGAACGCCCTGGCCTCCTACCACAACAAGCTGTACGCGGCCGCGGTGCCGGTGCTCCAGCAGGTGCTGACCCTGCGCCAGGACCACGCGGTGGCCCTGAACTACCTCAAGGTGGCCCGGAGCAAGGCGGGCACCGCCGAGGACGCCGCCACCCAGAAGAAGTCGGCGCCCCCGGCGGCCAAGCAGAGCAACGGGGTCTCCCCCTGGATCTGGGTGGCCGGCGGCGTGGTGCTGGCGGGGGCCGCGGTGGGCATCGCCGTGCCGATCCTGCTGAAGCGGCGGCGCGCCGGGAACGGGACCGTCGGCGGGGAGCCGCCGATGGAGAACGCGGCCCTGGTCACCTCGTGGCCGGCCCAGACCGAGATGTTCCCCCCAGGTGGGATGGGAGTGCCCGGCGTGCCCGGTGGGATGGGCGGGATCGGTGTGACCTCGCAGCCGCCCGTCCCGCATCAACCGCCTCCGTCGGACCTGTCACCCCCGCGCGGGCAGGCCCACGTGGGGCAGCCGATCCAGGTAGGCCAGATGGGGCACCCACAGGTGAAGTTCTGCACCCAGTGCGGCATGCGGCTCGGGCACGGCCACCGGTTCTGCGGGTTCTGCGGACACCCGACGGACGCGCCATGACCGAAGGCACGCCGATTCCGGCGCTCGTCGGCCAGCAGGTGGGCGACTACACCATCGAGGCGGTGATCGGCCGGGGCGGCATGGCGACCGTGTACCGGGCCAGGGACCAGCGCCTCGGCCGGGCGGTGGCGCTGAAGGTGCTGGCCCCCCAGCTGGCCCACGACGCCCGGTTCCGTGACCGGTTCGTCCGGGAGTCGCGGCTGGTGGCCGGGATCGACCACCCGCACATCATCCCGATCTACGAGGCCAGCGAGAGCGAGGACCTGCTCTTCATCGCGATGCGCTACGTGGAGGGCAGCGACATGCGCCGCCTGGTGCAGTCCACCGGGCCGCTCCCGGTGGCCCGGGCCAACCGGCTGTTCGCGCAGATCGCCTCCGCGCTGGACGCGGCGCACGCCAACGGCCTGGTGCACCGGGACGTGAAACCGGCCAACATCCTGGTCACCGAGGCCGACCACGTCTACCTGACCGACTTCGGGCTGACCAAGAGCGCCTCCGCGGAGGCGGGTCTGACCAGCCACGGCCACTTCATGGGCACCCCGCGGTACGTGGCCCCCGAGCAGATCCGCGGCCTGCCCGTGGACGGCCGCAGCGACGGATACGCCTTCGCCTGCGTGGTCTACGAGGCGCTGACCGGGCAGCCCCCGTTCCAGCGGGACACCGAGCTGGCGCTGCTGTACGCGCACGTCTCGCACGACCCGCCGCCGCTCACGCCGTACCGGCCCGACCTGCCGCACGCGGTCAACCAGGTCATGCAGCGGGCGCTGGCCAAGTCGCCGGTGGACCGCTTCCCGACCTGCACGGCCTTCGTGAACGCGTTGCGGGACGCGATCAGCGGCATCGAAGGGGACTCCTCGGACCTCAGCCCGGTCTCCGGGCGGCCCAGCTGGCCCCCGGCGGGCACCCCGTCGCATCCCTACTACGGGGGGCAGTACTCGGGGCCGATCTCCAACCCGCCGATCTCGAATCCGCCGATCTCCAACCCGCCCGTCTCCTACCCGTCGCTCTCGCAGCACCCGTCCTACGCGCAGTCGTACCCGCACGCGTCCTACCCGACGTACGCGCCGCAGCCGCAGCTCGCGCCGAAGAAGAAGTTCCCGCTGGGCGCGGTGGTGGGCGGCGTGTCGGCGCTGGCGCTGGTCACCGCGGCGGTGGTGTACGTGATCACGCAGAGCGGCGGCGACGAGTCGGCCAGCTGGAACACCTTCAAGGGCAACGTGGCGGCCCCGTACACCTTCAACTACCCCTCCACCTGGACCCTCAAGGAGTACGCCGACCAGCACGTGACGGCCGCGGCGGCGGTGGAGGAGTTCGACGGCCTGTTCGCGGTGCCGGGCAACACCGACTGGAGCGCGGTCAACCCGATCATCGGCAGCTCGCCGAACCGGGCCACCGGCATGGTCGCCCAGACCACCGAGACGATCAGCACCTCCGACTCGGTGGAGGACCTGCAGACCGGCCTGCAGGCGACGCTGCCTGGCTCGGTGGCGATCCCGGGCGCGCCGCAGGCCACCTCGGTGGGCGGGAACCCGGCGTTCAAGGTGACCGGCGTGCTCAGCGACGGTCAGGGCACCGGGCGGCTGGACTTCCGGACCTTCCTGGTGGCCCGGCCTGGCAGCCCGTCGGGGCTGATCACGTTCTTCTGCCCGCCGGCCAAGTGCGACGACACGCTGATCACCACGATCGTGAACAGCGTGAAGTTCACGGGCTAGCCCGGGTCAGGTGCACGACCGGGCGTCCGGGGCCGCCCGACACGCGGACCCGGGCGCCGAAGTGCCGGGTGATCAGCTCCTCGGTGAGCACCTGGCCGGGGGTGCCGGCGGCCACCGCCCGCCCGTCCGCCAGCAGCAGCAGGCTGTCGGCGTACTGCCCGGCCAGGCTGAGGTCGTGCAGGGTGGTGAGCACGGTGAGGCCGTCGGTCAGCCGGAGCCGGTCCAGCAGGTCGAGCGCCTGCTGCTGGTGGCCGAGGTCGAGCGCGGTGGTGGGCTCGTCCAGGATCAGGATGGGCGCCTGCTGGGCCAGCGCCCGCGCCAGCACCACCCGCTGGCGCTCCCCGCCGGACAGGTGGCCGAGCGGCCGGTCGGCGAAGCCGTCCAGGTCCAGCCTGGCCAGCACCGATCCGGTCACCTCCCGGTCCGTGCGGCTCTCCCGCCCCAGATAGGCGATGTACGGCGTGCGCCCGAGCAGCGCGTACTCCCCCACCGTCATGTCCGTCGGCAGGGACGGCGCCTGCGGCGCGTACGCGATCAGCCGGGCCCGTTCCCTGGGCCGCAGCCGCCGGACCGACCGGCCGCCCACCAGCACCTCGCCCGTGTGCGGCAGCAGCCCCAGCATGGCCTTGAGCAGGGTGGACTTCCCGGCCCCGTTGGGCCCGACGATCCCCAGCCAGGACCCGCCGGGCACGGTCAGGCCCACCTCGGCGAGCACCGTTCGCCCGTCCAGGCGCACCCCGAGCCCGCGCGCCGTCAGCTCCGGCGTCATGTGTCCACCCGCCGGGTCATCCGGAGCACGGTCACGAAGAACGGCGCGCCCACGAACGCGGTGACGACCCCGATGGGCAGCTCGGCCGGGGCCAGCACGGTCCGCGCCACCAGGTCGGCCAGAACCAGGAAGGCCGCCCCGCCGAGCAGCGAGAGCGGCAGCACGATCCGGTAGGACCACCCGGCCAGCCGCCGCACCACGTGCGGCACCACGATGCCCACGAACGCGATCAGCCCGCTCACCGCGACCGCCGAGGCGGTGGCCAGGGAGGCCGCAAGCAGCACGGCGAACCGCACCCGGGCCGCCGGCAGCCCGAGCCCGCTGGCCTCCTCCTCGCCCACCGAGAGCACGTCCAGCAGCCGCCCGTGGGCCAGCAGGGCCACGGCGGAGACGGCCGCGTACGGGGCGACCATGGCCAGTTGCGGCCAGCCGCCCCCCACGTCGCCGAGGATCCACGAATACACCCGGGCCAGCTGGTCGACCTTCAGCTGCTGCACGAAGGTCTGGATGGCCGCCAGGAAGGAGCTGACGGCCACCCCGGCGAGCACCAGGTTGGCGGTGCCGCTCCCCCGCCCGGCGGCGCTGCCCAGCGCGTACGCCAGGAAGACCCCGCCCACGGCCCCGGCGAACGCGGCGACCGGCACCGCCACCGTGTCGCCGACCGCCACGATCACCAGGGTCACCGTGAGCCCGGCACCGGCGCCCGCGCCCAGCAGGTACGGATCGGCCAGCGGGTTGCGGAACACGCCCTGGTACCCGGCCCCGGCCACCGCCAGCAGCCCGCCCACCAGGGCCGCCAGCAGCACCCGCGGCACCCGCAGCTGGAAGAGCACGCCCTCCTCGACCACCGCGAGCCCGGAGTCCACCGAGACGAACGGCAGCCGGTCGAGCAGCGCGAGCAGCACCCCCTTCGGGTCGAGGCCGGCCGCGCCGACCAGGATCCCGGCCGCCATGCAGGCGATCAGGAGTGCGAACCCGGCGGCGAGGGCGCCGAGCCTGGGCCAGTTCACGCGCTCAGGCCGCCGTGTCCTGAACGGCGTCGCTGATCGCCTTGGCCAGGTCCACGATCCTCGGCCCCCAGCGGGAGGCCATCGCGTCGTCCAGTTCGACGACCCGGCCCTTCTTGACCGCGCTCAGCCCGCCCCAGCCGGGGCGCTTGGCCACGGTCTTCGCGTTCTCCCCGCAGCACTTGGTGTCGGCCAGGAAGATCAGGTCGGGGTCGGCCTTGGCCACGAACTCGGCGGACAGCTTGGGGTAGCCGCCGGCCGCGTCAGGCGCGGCGTCGGCGATGTTCTCCAGGCCGAACAGCGCGTAGATCTGGCCGATGAAGGTGGTGGAGGTCGCCGCGTACGGGGTGGCGTCCAGCTCGTGGTAGTAGGTGAGGCCCTTGCCCTGCGGGGCCGCCGCCACGAGCTGCTCCAGCTCGTTCTTCATCTTGGTGACCAGCTCGGTGGCCTGCTGGGCGTTGCCGGTGGCCACCCCCAGGTCGTTGATCTCGTCGTAGGCGGCGTCGAAGGTGGTGGGGGCGGGTTCCAGCAGCACGGGCACGCCCACCTTGGACAGGCCGTCCAGCACGCCTTCCAGGTCGTTGGCGAGCACCACCAGGTCGGGCTTCTGGGCGACGATCGCCTCGACGTTGGGCTTGAAGCCCGACAGCTCCGACTTGGGCGCCTCCGCCGGGTAGTCGGACTGGTCGTCCACGGCCACCACCTGGGGCCCGGCGCCGATGGCGAAGAGCGTCTCGGTGGCGGTCGGGGAGAGCGAGATGATGCGGGTCGGCCGCTCGGCGATGGTGACCGAGCCGTTCCCTGCGTTGACGGTCACCGGGAACGCGCCGGCGGCTGCCGGCGCCGACCCCGCCGGGGTGGGCTCGGGGGCGGCGCTCTGGCCGCATCCGGGCAGGACGAGAAGGGCCAGCACCAAGCCGGCCGAGGCGAGTCGCCTCACAAGAGCCTCCAGGGTCGCCTGGGACAAGGGACCCGGCACATGACGGATCACCCTTTCCACGAGGGTTGACGGCGTCGCGCGTCGAGCAGGCGACCTGGCTCACCCGAGAACGGGAATGACAGTTGCGGGACAGCGCCGGACTCACACCGGACTTCGCTACTCGAAGCGCATCGACCGGTCACATTACCAACCTTTTGCCAACGGCTTTCGGGCGGCCCTGCTGAGTAGGGTGGTCGGCGTGCGGGGGCTCAAAGGTCGGATCAGGCAGGCCGCCAGGGCCACCTGGCGGCTGGTGCTCAGCCTGCCGCCGGCCCTGCTCTGCCTGTTCGGCCTGGTGGTCCGATCCTGGCCGACCGCGGCCTGCCGGGGGCGGTGGCGGCGCTGGCCGCCCGCTGCCCGGTCCCGGTGACGGCCTCCGTGGACGGGGTGGGCCGGCTGCCCGCGGCGGTCGAGGCGGCGGCCTACTTCGTGGTGGCGGAGACGCTCACCAACGTGGCCAGGCACAGCGGGGCCACCAGCGCCTCGGTGCACGTGCACGGGGACGAGACGGCGCTCACCCTCACCGTGACCGACGACGGCCGGGGCGGCGCCGACGAGTCCGCCGGCAGCGGCCTGGCCGGCATCCGCCGCCGGGTGGCCGCCTTCGACGGCGTACTCAGCCTGACCAGCCCGCCCGGCGGCCCGACCGTCCTGACCGTGGAGCTCCCGTGCGCGTAGTCATCGTCGAGGACAACGTGTTGCTGGCCGAGGGCCTGGCACTGCTGCTGCGCACCGAGGGCCACCAGGTGGTGGCCACCGTGGACACCGCCGAGGGCTTCCTGACCGCGGTGGCCGAGCACCGGCCCGACATCGCCGTGGTCGACATCCGGCTGCCGCCCACCTACCGGGACGAGGGCGTGCGGGCCGCCGTCGAGGTCCGCCGCCGCCACCCGCGCCAGCCGATCCTGGTCCTGTCCCAGTACGTCGAGCAGACCTACGCCGCCGAACTGCTGGCCGAGGGCGGCGGCGGCATCGGCTACCTGCTCAAGGACCGGGTGAGCCGGGTCTCGGAGTTCGTGGACGCGCTGCGCCGGGTGGCCGGCGGCGGCACCGCGATGGACCCCGAGGTGATCTCCCAGCTGCTCACCCGGCGGCGAGCCGGGCACCCGGTGGACGCGCTCTCCCCACGCGAGCGCGAGGTGCTCGGGCTGATGGCGGAGGGCCGGTCCAACGGGGACATCGCCGGGCTGCTCACGGTGACCGAGCGGGCGGTGCACAAGCACGTCGGGAACATCTTCGTGAAGCTGGGCCTGCCGCCGAGTGACAGCGGGCATCGACGGGTGCTCGCGGTGCTGAGCTACCTGCAGAAGGTGTAGCGGGCTACACCATCGGGGTTCCCTCCGCCCCACGATCAAGATGGGGTGCGCCCCGCCGCGCCGAGGGCCTGCTGCGCGGGACGCTGAGGGGGTCGGCCCCCAGCGAAGGAATCCCTGATGTCCCTCACCCTGCTTCCCCCGGCCACGCGGCCGGTCGCCCCCGTGCCCCGCGACCGTTTCATCGACGTGCTCCGCGTTTTCGGCATGGTGCTGGTGGTCGTGCAGCACTGGACCATGCCGGTGCTCGCCTACGCCGACGGCCGGATCACCACCGGCAACGCGCTGGCCGCGATTCCGCTGGTCACCTGGGTGAGCCAGGTCATGCCGCTGGTCTTCTTCGCCGGGGGCGCGGCCAACGCGATCAGTTTCCGGAAGTCCCCCGACGGGTGGGTGGGCCGCCGGTTGGCGCGGCTGGCCTGGCCGGTGGTGCCGCTGGCGCTGGTCTGGGTGCCGGTGCCGTACCTGCTGGTGGCGCTGGGGGTGCCGGAGCAGCCGGTGCAGGTCGGGGCGCGGCTGGCCGGGCAGTTGCTCTGGTTCCTGGCCGTGTATCTGCTGGCGGTGGTGGCCACGCCGTACCTGATCCGGGCCAGGGCCGGGGTGGTGCTGCCCGTGCTGGGCGGGGGCGCGGTGGCGGCGGACGCCGTACGGTTCGCCGGGTTCGAGGGGGCCGGGTACCTCAACGTGGTGTTCGTCTGGCTGGCCGTGCACCAGATCGGGTTCCGGTACGCAGAAGGCCGCCTGGCGTGGCTGTCCGGGCGGCGCGCGTGGGCGCTGGCGGGGGCGGGGTTCGGCCTGGTGGCGGCGGTGGTCGCGGCGGGGCCGTACCCGGTGAGCATGATCGGGATGCCGGGGGCGGTGTCCAACATGGCCCCGCCGAGCGCCGTCCTGCTGGCCCTGTTCGCCGGGCAGCTCGGCCTGGCCATGGCGCTGCGCCCGGCGCTGGACCGGCTGGTCGCCCGGCCGCGCCCTGCTGCGCTGCTGGCCGCGCTGGCGCCCCGGATGATGACGATCTACCTCTGGCACATGCCTGCGCTGCTCGCCGTGGCCGGGGTGAGCGTGGTCGGCCTCGGCCGGCGGACCCCGGAGTTCGGGTCGGCCGCCTGGCTGGCGCTCACCCCGCTCTGGCTGGCCTGCCTGGCCGCGGTGCTGGCCGCGCTGGTCCGCCTGTTCGGCCGGTACGAGGAGCCGCGCGGCACCTGCGACGGGCTGGTGCCCGTCCGGGTGGCGCTGGTCGGCGCGGCGCTCACGGTGCTGACCGTCACGGGCTTCCAGCCCGGCCCGCTGCCGGTGCTGGCCGCCGCCGCCCTGGCGCTGGCCCTGGTGCCCGGCCCGGTCAGGAGACCAGCTGCCGCTCGGCCTCGTCGATGACGCGCTGGAGCCGCAGGCCGTGCGCCGCGTCCAGCTCGTGGCCGCCCCCGGCCCGCACGGTCTCCGCGAAGGAGGCCACCAGGCGGGCGAACACGCCGTCGCCCAGCTCGCTGCCGACCAGGGAGGCGCTGCCCTCCCGGCCGTACACGTCGATCCGGGAGGGCGGCAGCTCGCCGGTGGCGGCCATGCTCAGCGACGCCTCGCTGACCGCGCCGGTCTCGTGCTCCAGCAGCAGGCCTGCCCAGCCCAGCGGGTGCCCGTGCGCGCGCACCGAGGCCACCGGGCCGAGCGCGGCGTCCAGCAGGTCGATCATGTGCGGGCCGAGGTCCAGGATGGCGCCGCGCTCCAGCCGCCAGGGGGTGGCGAACGGCCCGCCGCACAGGGCGCCGGAGATGTTGGAGGCGTAGCCGCCGAACGGGCGCAGGGCGCGGGCCTGCGCCAGGAAGGCGGTGGTCGCCGGGGAGTAGCGGAAGGTGAGGGCCAGCTGGCTGGGCACCCCGGCCTCGCCCACCGCGTCGGCCAGCCGCCGCGCCCCCGCCAGGTCGGCCGCCAGCGGCTTCTCCAGCAGCAGCGCCTTGCCCGCCTTGGCGGCGGACACGCCCAGCTCGGCCTGCACCCCCGGGGGAACACAGAAGGCGACCGCTTCGCAGACCTCGTAGAGCTCCTCCAGCCGGTCGAAGGCGGGCACCCCGTGCTTGCCGCCCAGCTCGGCCGCGGCGGCCGGGCGGCGGGCCCAGACGCCCGCCAGCCGGGTGTGCGGACCGGCCGCCAGCGCCGGCGCGTGCACCATGTCGGCCCAGGGCCCCGCACCCACCAGTCCCACCGTTACCGGTTCCACCTGACGGCTCCCTTCCGCTGATATCCCCGAGCGAGACTAACCGCCGAAGGATCATCGTGGGCGCCGGGGTAGTTTGACAACGGCCGGGGATGATGGGAGTGCGATGGAACTCATACTGCTGCGGCACGGCGAGACCGAGTGGAGCAGGGCGGGGCGGCACACGGGGCGCACCGACCTGCCGCTGACCGAGCACGGCGAGGAGGAGGCCCGGCGCGTCGCGTCCGTGGTCAAGGAGCACCACTTCGCGATGGCGCTGGTGAGCCCGGCCCGCCGGGCCCGCCGTACGGCCGAGTTGGCCGGGGTGGAGTCCTACGAGGTCGATCCCGACCTGTGGGAGTGGGACTACGGCGGCTATGAGGGCCTCACCACCGCCCAGATCCGGGAGACCCTGCCGGGCTGGTACATCTGGCGGGACGGGGTGGTGCCCGGCGATGCGGGCCATCCCGGGGAGAGCGTGGAGCACGTGGGGCTGCGCGCGGACCGGGCGATCGCCCGTGCCCTGGCGATGATGCGGACCGACGGGGAGCCCGGGCCGACCGGGCGGTGCGCCGTGCTGCTCATCGCGCACGGCCACTATCTGCGGGTGCTCTCCGCCCGCTGGCTGGGCCTGCAGGCCGACCATGGGCGGTTCCTGCGGTTGGACACCGGCACCTATTCGGTGCTCGGCTTCGAGCACGGCGAGCGGGTCATCCTGCGCTGGAACGTGCCCGCCGAGCGTTGAGCTGACTGAGTTAGCCGACGGGTGCGGGCTGCGGCCCCCGGCCGGTCAGCCACTCCAGGACCTTGCGGTGCCCCCTGCGGGCGTCCTCGAAGTGGCCCCACCGCCAGTAGCGCGGCTGGTCCCGCACCCCGGTGACCCAGGTCCGATAGGCCACCGGGCGCGGCTGCCCGTCGACCGGCTCCGCGGCCGACGCCACACCGTAGGTTCGGATCACGACGCGTCCTCCGGGGGCGAACAGGACGTCGTCCGCCACCGGGTACAGGGTCATCTGGTCCAGCATCACAAGCCCCCTCTTGCCCACGACCGGGATTGACCGTCTGGGATTGACTGGGACTTACTCTGCCGGATCAGTGTTACACCACCCGTCCCGGACCGTTACGCGCGTGCGCTCCGTGTTAAGACGGCGTTACACGAGGAGCGTGTCAAACTCGCCGTCCTTGACGCCCAGCACCAGCGCACGGATCTCGTCGCGGGTGTAGATCAGGGCGGGACCCTCGGGAAACCGTGAGTTCCTGACGGCAACGCCGCCGTCGGGAAGCTCGGCCAGTTCGACGCAGTTACCGGTCGAGTTGCTGTAGAGGCTCTTCCGCCAAAGGACACCCTCAAGGTCATTTGCGGGCATGCCGTTATATGTCTGCATACATGTTCTCTCTGAGAAGATCCTCGAGCAGATCCCGGGTGCCGCCCGGCGTGGTGCTCTCCACGCACAGCTGCTCCATGGCCGTGAGGTAGGGATCAACATCCTCACGTTTGTCCAGGTATAGAGCACCCCAGAGTTGCTCGACGTAGACCACGTCCGACAAGTCGGACTCCGGAAAGCGCAGGATCGTGAACGCCCCGCCTTCGGCAGCGTGCATCCCGAAGCGGAACGGCATCACCTGCAGCGTGATGTTGGGCAGCCTGGCCACCTCGAGCAGATGCTCGATCTGCTCGTGCATGATCTTCGGCCCCCCGATGGGCCGGCGGAGCGCCGCCTCGTCGATAACCGCCCACAGTCGCGGCCCGTCCTTCTGCTTGAGCCGTTCCTGTCGCTGCATGCGCAGATGCACGCGCTGATCGATCGCGTCATCCGAGGCGTCCGGATATCCGAGTTGCACGACGGCCCGCGTGTACGCGGCGGTCTGCAGCAGGCCTGGCACGAACTGCACCTCGTAGGTGCGGATCACGCTGGCCGCCTCCTCCAGTCCCACGTACGTCACGAACCAGTTCGGCAGGACCTCACCGAACTTGTGCCACCACCCCGGCGTGTTGGCCTCCCGGACCATCTCCAGGAGGGCACGTCGATCGGCGTCGTCCAGAACGCCGTACAGCGTGAGCAGATCCTCGACATCACGTGTCTTGAAGCCGACCCGACCGAGTTCCATGCGGCTGATCTTGGACTCGGAGGCGCGGATGTGGAATCCGGCCTCTTCCCGGGTGAGATCCCGCTCCTCACGCAGCCTCCGCAGGCTGGCGCCGAGCATGATGCGCCGAACAGTGGAGCCGGATCCCGGCGGATCGATGGACACGTGTCATTCCTCCGGTAAGTGGACTGACTCACAGTCTGTCAAAGATCGCCCCCTTCATCCCAGGGTCGTTTAGAAGTAACCGTAGCGCGTGCCGGGGCCATATGCACGTGCATTCGCTATTGCATGTGCACGGGAGCTTGCACCATCATGATCCCGTGCACTCCACCCTCCAGTGGTCCACCCATGACTGGTGGCCTCCCGTGGGTTGGTGGCCCGAGCCCGCGAGGGATCTGCTCACCGCCCGGCCCGCCCAGAACGCCGCGTGCACGGCCAGTGCCACCTTCCTGCTACCCCCACGCGCGGATTCCGTGCATTCTGCCCGCAGTTTCGCCATCGGCACACTGGCCGGCTGGGGCCTCGCCGAACTCGGCGAGAGCATGGAGCTGGTGGTCTCCGAACTCGCCACCAACGCGCTCCGGCACGGCCTGGCCCTGGGCGCGCCCCGCCGCCGGGAGCTGATCGGGCTCTCCATGATCCGCCGGGGGCCGCTGGTGACGTGCGGGCTCACCGACCCCGGCTCGGCCGCACCGGTGCTCCGCGACCCCTCCCCCTTCGAACCGGGTGGCCTCGGGCTGCACATCGTGGAGTCGCTCAGCGTGCGCTGGGGCTGGTGCCCGCTCACTCCGGGCGGCAAGACCGTCTGGGCGGTGCTCGCCGCCTGATCCACAGCTTCGTCGGCCGGGGGGTGCCTCCGTGCGGCCCGGACCGCACGGGGGCATCCTCCGGCCGATGACGTTTCCGGGGCGCTTCGGAGCCGCGAGGCGATCAATTGCGACGGGTGTGACGTATGGGAATCCGCTGACCGGAAATCCCGGCCGTATATCCGGGATTTCCTTCCGATCGCGTTCCGGTGTGCTGAGGTGGAGTCGAGCACGCTGCGGCTGCGGAGCGGGAGAACAGGAGAATGACCTTTTCGGAGCGAACTGCGCAGAATATCTTGATCTCGCGTGCGTCACCACCGCGGCTTCCCGATGGCCTGAGAGATCTGTGATGGACGATCACCTAATCGCCTGGCTGACAACTCTCGACGAAGATCGACTCGCCCGCGTCCTGGCCAACCGCCCGGACGCCATCGCCGCGCCCTGGCCCCGCCGGCTGGACGCGCTCGCCCACCGCCTGGGCAACACCTTCGCCGTCATGGAGGTCATGCGCGGCCTGCCGCTGCCGCCGCTGGAGCTCCTGCAGGCCTGCCTGGTCATCGGCGGCCGCCCGACCGAGGACGAGCTGGCCCGCTTCCTCGGGGTGAGCACCTCCGAGGTGCTGCCCTGGCTGGAGCGCCTGTACGACTGCGCGCTGGCCTGGCCCGGCCTGGACGGCCGCATCCACCTGGCCGAGGCGGTGGCCCGCTGGTGGACGGCGCCCTGCGGCCTCGGCGAGCCGCTCGCCACCTACCTCGACTCCTGGATGCTGAACACCGAGGGCCTGCGCCGCATCTGCCGCACCCTGGGGCTGGCCCCGCAGGGCGGCAAGCGCCAGATGGTGGCCCGGGCGACCGCCCTGCTCAGCGACCCCGAGCGGCTGACCGAGCTGATCGAGGACGCGCCGGACGGCACGGTCGGCGTCCTCGACGACTTCGCCTGGGACGGCCCGGTCCGCAGTGTGGACGGCAACCGCTTCCTGAACCCGGGCACCCCCGAGAAGTGGGCCGCCGACCGGGGACTGCTCTTCCGCACCCAGTGGGATGTGGCCGAGATGCCCCGCGAGGTGGCGCTGGCGCTGCGCGGTCCCGAGTACCACGGGCCGTTCACCCCGTACCCGCCGGATCTGGCCACCATCGAGGTGGACGCCGGCGCGGTCGACTACGCCATGTGCCTGGCCGCTCCGCACGTGCTCGACCGGGCCACCGCGCTGCTGGAGAACACCGACAAGACGCCGCTGCCGCTGCTGAAGAACGGCGGGGTCGGGGTGCGCGAGGTGCGCCGGGTGGCCAAGGAGACCGGCTGCTCGGAGGAGGAGACCCGGCTGCTGCTGGAGGTGGCCGCGGTCGCCCGGCTGGTGGCGCTGGACGAGGGCGCCGGGGGCCTGGTGCCCACCGACCGGTTCGACGCCTGGCGGCTTGAGGACGCCCCGGCCCGGCTGCGTACGCTGCTGGCGGCCTGGTGGCGGATGGAGCGCTCGTCGCTGCGCCGGGCCGAGGGCCGCTACCCGGCGGTGCTCGGCGACGATCCGGCCGGGGAGACCATCGCCCGGATCCGGTGGGCGGTGCTCGGCGCGCTCACCGAGGTGCCGGAGGGGCAGGCCTTCGCCACCCTCCAGGAGCTGGTGCAGTCGGTGCACTGGCGGGCGCCGCTGCTGGACCGGGAGCTGCTGGCCGAGTGCGCGGCCGGCATCCTGGAGGAGGCCCGGCTGCTCGGTCTGGCCGCCTACGACTCCCTCACCGACCTGGGCCGCGCGCTGGCCGCTCTCGGCTCGGGGGCAGGGGCGGAGAGCGACGAGACCGTACCCGAGGTGGAGTACGACCCGGTGCTGGCCGAGCGCTCCACCCGGGCCCTGGCCAGCGCGCAGCGCACCGCGCTGTTCGGCGCCGACCTGACCGCCGTGGTGACCGGCCCTCCGGCCGCCGAGCTGGCCTCGCTGCTCGACCGGGTGGCCGACCGGGAGTCCAAGGGCGCTGCCTCGGTCTGGCGGTTCAGCCCGGCCAGCGTGCGGCGGGCGCTGGACGCCGGGGCCGGCGCGGAGGCGCTGCTGGACCAGCTGGCCCAGGTGGGCACCCTGCCGCAGCCGCTGACCTACCTGATCAGGGACGTCGCGCGCCGGCACGGCGAGGTCACGGTGACCACGGTCGGCTGCATCATCCAGGGCAACGATCCCGCCCTGCTGGCCGAGATCGCCGCGCACCGGCGGCTGGCCAAGCTGGGGCTGCGGCTGCTGGCCTCCTCGGTGCTGGCCAGCGCGGCCACCGCCGAGCGCACCCTGGCGGCGCTGCGCGAGGCCGGGTACGCCCCGGTCCCGGTCAACGACACCGGCGAGATCGAGATCCGGCGGGAGCCGCAGAGCGGGCGGCTGATCCTGCTGCCCGGCGGCCGGGTGGCCCAACTGGACCCGATGCCGCCGCTGACCGAGCCGCCGCCGGATCCGCACGAGCACGCCAAGCGGCTGATCACCAGCCGGGAGGAGGCCCGGCAGAACGGGCAGACCTGGGCGCTGATCGGGCGGCTGGCGACCCGGCTGCCGACCGCGGAGCAGTCGCTGCTCGGGTTCGTGGTGGATCGCGGGGTACGGGCGCTGATCACGCTCTCCGACGGGGTGACCGCGACGGTCAGCCATGGGGAGCTGCACAGCGGCGTGCTGGACGCCTGGTGTGAGGAGGCCGGGGATTACCTGGAGTTCCCGTTAAACGAGATCGCCTCGGTGACGGCCTCTTCCTGATCCCTGGAGTCCCCCGCGGGCGCTACAGGTCGATCACGGGTCCAGCCATGCCTCGACGGCCCGAAAGTTTTCTGATCACACTTCCAAAGTTTCTCTGTTCCTTCGTGGCCCGGTTGCCTATCCTGCCCTATACGAGACGTTCCGGGGTGCTCCAAATCAGAGCAACCTGGCCTTTCCGTGCCCACGGCACAGAGCGCGGAGGCCGAAACGTTGGTCTCGCGTCCCGAAATATTTCGGAGTGATGTGGTGGGTGTTGATCTGTGGCTCCCCCTTCCTGACCTGCTCGCGGGCCGTGCGAGGGAGCAGTCCGACAGTCCGGCCATCGTGGTGGCCGACGTGGGGGAGATCTCGTTCGGCGACTGGGACAGGCGCGCCAACGCGACCGCGCACGCGCTGATCGAGCGCGGGCTGTCACCCGGCGACCGGGTCGGACTCCTGTTCGGCGAGCGTGACTGGATCGACTACGCCGTCGCCTGGTGCGCCGTCCTGCGCGCGGGCTGCGTGGCCGTGCCGCTGTCGGATCGGCTGGCGCCCGCCGAGGTGCGGCACGCGCTGCTGGACTGCTCCGTGGCCGCGGTCCTGCACGGTGCCGACGCGGCCCCGCCCGAGGTGGGTGGCTGGCGGTCCACCCTGGCCGAGTTGGGCCCGGGTGACGACAACCCCGTCCGGCGCAGGATCACCCCCGAGCGGCTCGCGCAGATCATCTACACCTCCGGCACGACCGGCCGGGCCAAGGGCGTGGGCGCCACCCACGCCAACCTCGCCTACGGGACCGCCGCCAATCCGCGGCGCAAACTCTCGCATTCGCGGCATTTCCTGCACGCCTTCCCCATCGGGACCAACGCCGGCCAGACGATGCTGGTGAACGCGCTGGACTCCCGCCCGGCCGCGTTGACCCTGCCGCTCTTCACGCCGGGCCGCTTCGCCCGGCTCATCGTGACCTACCGGGTAGGGACGGTCTTCCTGGTGCCCGCGATGGCCATCCAGCTGCTCAACGCGGAGGTCCACGAGCGGTACGACCTGTCGAGCGTACGGCTGCTCGGCTCCACCGCGGCCAGCCTGCCACCGGCCGTCGCCGCGGGCATGGCGAAGGCGTTCCCGAAGGCGACGATCGTCAACTACTACACCTCGACCGAGGCCGCCCCCGCGCAGACCGTGATGGTCGTTGATCCGGCCAGGCCCACCTCCGTCGGACGCCCGACGGCCGGAGGCGACCTCAGGATCGTCACGGCCGGCGGCGGGTCCGCCGCGACCGGCGAGACGGGCGAGGTGTGGCTCCGCTCCCCCGCGGGCACCCGCGCGTACTACGGCGACCGGCGGTTGACCGACCACATCTTCAGGGACGGCTGGGTGCGCATGGGCGACCTCGGCTACCTCGACCGGGACGGCTACCTGTACCTGGTCGACCGGGAGAGCGACGTCATCAAGTCGGGCGCGCACAAGGTGTCCACGCTCCAGGTGGAGGCCGCGCTGTACGAGCATCCCGCGGTGGCCGAGGCGGCGGTGGTCGGCCTGCCCCATCCGGTGCTCGGCCGGGTCACCGGCGCCGCCGTCGTCGCGCGCCACCCGGTCACCGCCACCGACCTGCGGACCTTCCTGCTGGACCGGCTCGCGGGACACGAGATGCCGAGCCGGCTGCTGTTGGTCCCAGAACTGCCCAAGAACCACCTCGGGAAAGTGGTGAAGCAGCGCCTGCTCGACCTGCTCGATCAGGCCGACTCATCCCCGGCGCCCTGATCCCGGCGGCCTCCGCGTACGGAACAGAGAGAACGCACATGACCCACCTGCAGGAAAGCATCGCGGCTTCCTTCGCCCAGCAGGGCATCTGGATCAGCGAGCGGCTGGGCGCCGGCGCGGCGTACCACATGCCGCTCGCCCTGTGGTTCGACGGCGACCTCGACGTGCCCGCGCTGCTGGCGGCGTGCGACGGCGTGGTGGCCAGGCACCCGGTGCTCGCCGCCACCGTCGCGGAGGACGGCGACGGGCTCCACTTAGCCGAGGCGGCCGCGCCGCCGGTCACCGTCGCCGACCTGCCCGACCCCACGCCGCGGGCCCTCGACCGGCTCGTCGCCGAGGAGACCGCCCGCCCCTTCGATCTGGAGAAGGGGCCGCTGGCCAGGTTCGTCCTGGTGCCGGCGGGCTGGCGACGGCACCTGTTGCTGTTCGTCGCCCACCATCTCGTCTTCGACGGCATGTCCAAGGACATCCTGGTCCGCGACCTGGCCCGGTACTACGCCGAGCGGACCGACCCCCGGGAGCCGTTGTCCTTCGCCGACGCCGCCCGCGCCGAGCGGGAGCGGGTGCGGGCCGCGCTGCCCGCCGCGCGCGAGTTCTGGGCGGGACGCCGGACCGAGCCCGCCGAGCTCGTGCTACCGGGACAGCGGCGCACGGCCGGGCGGTACGGCCCCGGTGCGCAGGTCGGCGGCGGCGTGGACGCCGAGCTGGGCCGCGCCGCCGCCGAGGTGGCGGAGGCGGCCGGCGCGACGACCTTCGAGACGCTGCTCGCCGCCGTGCAGGCGCTGCTTTTCCGGTACGGCGGGGAGCACCCGACCGTCATGATCGACGTGACCACGCGCGCACCCGCGACCCGCGATCACATCGGCCCGTTCGTCAACGAGCTGCCCGCCGTGGCGCGGCCGGAGCCCGGGCAGCGCTTCCACGAGTTCGTCCGGGCCGTCCGGAGCGACCTGCGCGACCTGTACGCCTACCGGGAAGTGCCGTTCGCCCGCGCGCTCGGCAGCGGACCGCGCGCCGCCGTGGCCCCCGTGTCGATCAGCTACCGCAGGCGGGGCGCCGAGCCGGAGTTCCCCGGTCTCGGCCTGTCCGTGGACTGGACGATGTTCGGCGGGGGCGTGCGGAACGCCCTGCACCTGCAGTTCGTGGACGGCCCCGACGGTCTCGCCACCTGCCTGCGGTTCAACCCCGCCGCCCTCGACCTGGCCACCGTCGAGAGCTTCCGCGACGGCCTGCGCGCGCTGCTCCGCCACGCCGCCGCCGACCCCGGCGTACGCCTGGCCGAGCTGGACGTCGTCTCCCCGGCCGAGCGGACGCGCTCGCTGGTCGAGTGGAACGCCACCACGGTGGCCTACCCCGAGGACGCGACGCTGCCCGGCCTGTTCGCGGAACAGGTGCGGGCCCGTCCGGGCGCGGTCGCCGTGACCTGCGAGTGCCGTTCACTCACTTACGCCGAACTGGACGCGGCGGCCGACCGGCTGGCCCGGCGGCTGCGGCGGGCCGGAGTGCGCCGCGGCGACGTGGTCGCGGTGCTCCTGCCGCGATCGGAGAACCTGCCGGTCGCCCTGCTCGCGGTGCATAAGGCCGGCGCCGCGTACCTGCCGCTGGATCCGGACCATCCGGTGGAACGCCTCAACATGATCATGTCGGACGCCCGGCCACGGCTGCTGCTCTCGGACACGCCCTGTGACCTGCCGGGACCGGTTCTCCTCCTGGGAGAGGTGGAGCCCGACCTGCCGCTGGAAGAGGTGGATCCGGCGGCCCCGGAGGAACTCGCCTACGTGATCTACACCTCGGGCTCCACCGGCCGCCCGAAGGGCGTCGAAGTCGAGCACCGCAACCTGGCCAACCTGCTGCTCTCGATGCGCGACCGGCTCGGCTCGGAGCCTGGGGACAGCTGGCTCGCCCTCACCTCGCCCGCGTTCGACATCAGCGCCCTGGAGCTCTTCCTGCCGCTGGTCACCGGCGGCAGGGTGGTCGTCGCCCCGCACGGCGCGGTGCGCCGCCCCGAGGCGCTGGCCCGGCTGGTCGCCGAGCAGGGCGTCGGCTACGTGCAGGCCACCCCGTCGGTGTGGCGGCTGCTGCTGCCGGGCGGCATCGCCGGGGCGACCGCGCTGACCGGCGGGGAGGCGTTGCCGGCCCGGCTCGCGGGCGAACTGCGGTCCCGGTTCGACCGGGTCGTCAACGTGTACGGCCCGACCGAGACGACCATCTGGAGCACCCTCGGCGAGCCGGCGGAGACCGTCACCATCGGCCGCCCGATCGCCAACACCCAGGTGTATCTGCTCGACGCGGCGCTGCGCCCGGTGCCCGTCGGCGTGGCCGGTGAACTGTGCGTCGGCGGGGCAGGGGTGGCCCGCGGCTACCGGGACAGACCGGCCCGCACGGCCGAGCGGTTCGTGCCCGACCCGTTCGGGCCGCCGGGGGCGCGGCTGTACCGGACCGGCGACCTGGCCCGCCACCGCCCGGACGGCGAGCTGGAGTTCCTCGGCCGCCAGGACGGCCAGGTCAAGCTGCTCGGCCACCGGATCGAACTCGGCGAGATCGAGTCCCGGCTGCTCGACCACCCCGAGGTCGCCGAGGCGGCCGTGGTGGTCACCGGAGCCGAGGAGGCCCGCCTGGTCGCCTACCTCGTGCCGGTCCCCGGCGCGGATCCCGAGCCCGGCGCGCTCACCGCCCACCTGTCCAGGACCCTGCCCCGGCCGATGCTGCCCGGCGCGTACGTCACGCTCGACGCCCTCCCGCTGAACCCCGTCGGCAAACTCGACCGCGCGGCCCTGCCGGAACCGGCTGCCGCCCCCGCCCCTCCCTCGGCGACCGGCGACGCCGGACTCACCGGGGAGCTCCGGCTGATCTGGCGGGAGGTCCTGGAACTCGAGGAGTTCGGCGACGACGACGATCTGTTCGACCTCGGCGGGGACTCGCTCACCATCACCCAGATCACCGCGCGGATCAGGGAACGCCTGGGCTTCGAGGTGTCTCTGGACGCCGTCTTCGACAACCCCACCCTCGCCGGGGTCGCCCGGGAGATCACCGGCCTGAGCCCTTCGGCGGCCGGGCCGGAAGGCGTACGGCCCCGACCGGCCGGAGTGAACCCGCCGCTGTCGCCCGCGCAGCAGCGGCTGTGGTTCCTCCAGCGCTTCGATCCCGAGGACGCCTCCTACAACATGTACCTGGTGCTGCGGTTACGCGGCCCGCTGAACAAGGGCGCGCTCGACGCCGCCCTGACCGCCGTGGTGGCCCGGCACGAGAGCCTGCGGACCTCCTTCGCCGACGGCGCCGAGGGCGAACCGGTGATGGTCATCCACCCGGCGGGACCGGTTCCCGTCGAACGGCTCGACCTCACCGCGTACGCCGACGCCGAGGAGCGGGCGCGGCGCCTGGTCGCCGCGCGGACCAACGCGCCGTTCGACCTGGCCGGGTCGCCGCCGCTGCGGGTCAGCCTGCTCGCGCTCGGCCCGGACGAGCACGTGCTCTGCTTCGTGCTGCACCACATCATCGCCGACGGCTGGTCCCTCGGCGTCCTGCTGGACGACCTGTTCGCCCTCTACGAGGCGGGGGTCGCGGGCCGCCCGGCCATCCTGCCCGCGCTGCCGGTCCAGTACGGCGACGTCGCGCTGTGGCAGCGGGAACGCGAGTCGGGCCAGGACGCCGACCAGGCGCTGGACTACTGGCGGCGCCGCCTCGCCGAACCGCCCGTGCCGGAGCTGCCCGCCGACCTGCCCAGGGGGCCACGGCCCGAGGGGGCCTTCCACCCGTTCCCCATCCCCGAGCGGGTCGTCGCCCGGCTGGAACGGCTGGCGCAGGAGCACGGCGCGTCCCTGTTCATGGTGCTGGTCGCCGCGTACCAGGTGCTGCTGGCCAGGCACAGCGGGCAGGAGGACATCCTGGTCGGCACGCCGTGGGCGGTCCGCGACCGGGTCGAGCTGGAACCGGTCGTCGGCTACCTCACCGACACCCTGGTGCTGCGCGGCGACCTCACCGGGGATCCGGCCTTCGCCGACCTGCTGGACGCCACCCGCCGCAGCGTGCTGGAGGCGCACGCGCACCGCACCGTCCCGTTCGAGCGGCTGGTCGGGCAGTTGGGCGTGCCCAGGGACGTCCAGCACAACCCGCTGCTGTCGACCATGGTGATCCTGCACAGCCAGGCCGGGGACGGCGAGCCGCCCGAGCGGGTCGGCGATCTGGCGGTGGAGCTGTTCGACGGCGGTTACCGGCAGGCCAAGTTCGATCTGGCCCTGGAGACCTGGCGCAAGGACGACGGCCTGCTGGCCGTGCTCGGCTACGACGCCACGCTGTTCCACGCCGCGACCGTCGAGGCCCTCGCCGACCGGTTCGCCGCGCTGCTGAGCGGCATCGCCGAGGCTCCCGCCACCCGTGTCTCCCGCCTGCCGATGCTGACCCCCGCCGACGAGGCGGCCCTGGCGGCGTGGCGTACGCCCGAGGCTTCCCTTGAGGTCATAGAGACGGTCCCCGCGCTGCTGGCCGGGGCGGCGGCCATGGCTCCCGACGCCACGGCGCTGGTCTGCGGCGACGAGCGGGTGACCTACGGGGAACTGGACACCAGGGCGGCGCGGCTGGCCACTGTGCTGCGGGGGCACGGGGTCGGGTCCGGCGCGGTCGTCGGCGTCTGTCTCGGTCGCTCGGTCGAGGCGGTGGTCGCGCTGCTGGCCGTGTGGCGGGCCGGGGCCGCGTATCTGCCGCTCGATCCGGATTATCCGGACGAACGCCTCGCCTTCCTGATCGCCGACAGCGGTGCCCGCCTGGTCGTGGCCGACCAGTCCCACGCCCAGCGGCTGCCGTCGGGGACTCCTCTTCTCACCACCCCGGTCGAGCCGGGCGAGAGTGATGACGGCGTCGCGTGGCCCGCGCCCGGCGACCCGGCGTACGTGATCTACACCTCCGGCTCGACGGGCCGTCCCAAGGGGGTGCTGGTCGAGCATGGCACCCTGGCCGGGCGGGTGCGCTGGATGCGGGAGGCGTACGGCATCGGCCCTGCGGACAGGGTCGTCCAGTTCGCCTCGCTCAGCTTCGACACCCACGCCGAGGAGCTGTACCCGGCGCTGACGGCCGGGGCGGCGGTGCTGCTGCTGCCCGAGGGGGCCGCGACCCTGCCGGACGTGCTCCGCGCACCCGCCGGTCGGCAGGTCACCGTGCTCGACCTGCCGACCGCCTACTGGCACCGGCTCACCGAGTCGCTCGATGACCTGACCTGGCCGGAGCGGCTGCGACTGGTGATCATCGGCGGCGAGCAGGCGCACGCCGCCGCCGTGGCCCGCTGGCGGGACCGCTTCGGCGACCGGATACCGCTGGTCAACACCTATGGCCCGACGGAGGCGACCATCATCGCCACGGCCGCCACACTCGGCGCGGCGGACACTGGCCGCCGACCGGCCATCGGACGGCCCATCGGCGGCGCGACCGCGCACATCCTCGGCCCGTACGGCGAGCCGGTGCCCCCCGGCATCCCCGGCGAGCTGTGCCTGGGCGGGGCCGGGCTGGCCCGCGGCTACCTCGGCAGCCCGGCGCTGACCGCGCAGCGGTTCATCCCCGACCCGGACGGCCCGCCGGGCTCCCGGCTCTACCGGACCGGTGACCGGGTACGTCGACGGTCCGACGGGACGCTCGAATTCCTGGGCCGCCTGGACGGTCAGGTCAAGGTGCGCGGCTTCCGGGTCGAACCGGGAGAGGTAGAAGCGGCCCTGCTGGCCGACCCCCGGGTGCGCCAGGCGGTGGTGACCGCCGACGGCGACCGGCTGGTGGCGTACCTGACAGGCACCGCCGACCCGGACGACCTGCGTCGGCGCCTGTCGGCCACCCTGCCGCCGCACCTGGTGCCCACGGCCTGGGTGCCGTTGGAGGCCCTGCCGCTCACCATCACCGGCAAGGTGGACCTGGCGGCGCTGCCCGCGCCCGACCCCGTGCCCGCCGCCGAGTTCGTCCACCCCCGCACCGACGCGGAGACGCTGGTCGCCGGAGTCTGGACCGACGTGCTCGGCCTCGACCCGGGAAGCGTCGGCGCGCTCGACGACTTCTTCGCCCTCGGCGGCCACTCGCTGCTCGCCACCCGGGTGGCGGCGCTGCTGCGCAACGCGCTCGACGTGGAGGTGCCGATCCGCACGGTGTTCGACCGGCCGACCGTCGCCGGACTGGCCGACGCGGTGGAGGGCCTGCTGATCGAGCAGCTCTCCGGTCTCTCCGAGACGGAGGCGGCGCACCTGCTGGACACGGAGGTGCTCCGTTGAGCGGCACGCGCGCCGGGGAGCTGTCGGTCACCAAGCAGGAGTTGCTGGCGCGACGGCTGCGCCAGGCCGCGGCGGCGGCGCCCAAGCGCACCATCCCGGCGCGCCCCGCCGGGGACCCGCTCCCGCTGTCGCACGCCCAGGAACGGCTGTGGTTCCTGGAGCAGTTCGCGCCGGGCACCACCCAGCTCACCATCCCGATCCGGCTCCGGCTGCGCGGACCGGTGGACCCCGAGGTCCTGGCCGCCGCGCTCGCCGCCGTCGCCGCGGGCCACGACGCGCTGCGCACCCGCTACCCCGCGACCTGGGACGGCCACCCGGAGGCGGTGACCGACGAGGCCGCCACCCTGCCGCTGACTATGCGCGAAGCGCCGGACGAGGCCGCCGCCAAGGCGCTGGCCGAGGAGTTCCTCTCGGTGCCGTTCGACCTGGTCGCCGGTCCGGTGGCGCGGGCGCTGCTGGTCAGGCTGGCCGGCGACGACCATGTGCTGGTGATCGCCGTTCACCACATCGCCGCCGACGGCTGGTCGGCCGACCTGCTGGTCGCCGAGGTCTTCGCCCGCTATGCCGGCGAGGTCCCGGCCCCGCCCGAGGTGGGGTACGGCGACTACGCGGCCTGGCAGCGCGGCCTGGAGCCGCCCCGGCGTGACCTGGAGTTCTGGCGGGAGCGGCTGGCCGGGCTCGAACCGCTCGACCTGCCGACCGACCGGCCGCGTCCGCCCGAGCGCACCTACACCGGGGCCGCCTGCGCGATGGCGCTCGATCCCGCGTTGGCCGGGGCGCTGGCCCTGCTTGGCCGCGCGCACGGGGCCACGCCGTACATGACGGCGCTGGCCGGGCTGGCCGCCCTGCTCGGCAGGTACGCGGGCGGCACCGACGTGGCGGTGGGCTCCCCGGTGGCGGGACGGCGGCTGCCGGAGCTGGACGGGGTGATCGGCTGCTTCGTGAACATGCTCACGATGCGGGTGGACCTGTCGGGCGACCCGACCTTCGCCGAGCTGCTCGACCGGGTCAGGAACGTCGCCGTGGACGCCTTCGCCCACCAGGACCTGCCGTTCGAGCAGCTGGTCGCCGAACTCGACCTGCCCCGCGACGTGTCGCGGTCACCGCTGTTCGGCGTCCTGCTCGCCATGCAGAACTACCGCCCCGGCGCGGTCCGCCCGCCCGCCGGGCTGACCGTTTCCGACTTCCCGCTCGACTCCTGGGCCACCCGTTACGACCTGGAGCTCTACCTCGCCGACGACGCCGAGGGCGGCCTGTCGGGACTGTTCGTCTACAACACCGACCTGTTCGAGGCCGCCACGGTCGAGCGGCTGGCCGGGCACCTGCGCACCCTGCTGGCGCGGGTGGCCGACCGGCCCGACCTGCCGCTCTCGCGGATCGACCTGCTCACCGGGGACGAGCGGCGCCTGGTCGTCGACGCCTGGAACGACACCGCCAGGGAGTTCCCCGGCGAGGCGACGCTGCACGGCCCGATCGAGGTGCGGGCGGCGGCCACGCCCGACGCGGTCGCGGTCCGGTTCGAAGGGCGCTCGCTGTCGTACGGGGAACTGGACGCCGCCGCGACCCGGGTCGCGCACACGCTGCGGGGCCTCGGAGTGGGCCCGGGTTCGGTGGTCGCGGTCTGCGCCGAACGTTCGCTGGAGCTGCTGCCCGGCCTGCTCGGCGTGCTCAAGGCGGGGGCGGCGTACCTGCCGATCGACCCCGACTACCCGGCCGACCGGGTGTCGTTCATGCTGGCGGACGCCGCTCCGGCCGTACTCCTCACCCAGCGCGGAATCCGGCCCACGCTCCCGGCCACCGGCGCGGTCACCCTCGACCTGGATGACCAGGACGCCTGGCCGGGCGGCGAGGGCCCGCTTCCGGACGTGCGCCCCGGCGACGTCGCCTACGTCATCTACACCTCGGGCTCCACGGGCCGGCCCAAGGGCGTGCCCAACACCCACGGCGGCATCGCCAACCGGCTCGACTGGATGCAGGACCGGTTCCGCCTCGACGCCGCCGACGTGGTGGCGCAGAAGACCCCGCTCAGCTTCGACGTGTCGGTGTGGGAGCTGTTCTGGCCGCTGCGCCAGGGGGCCCGTCTGGTGCTCGCCACCCCCGGCGGACACAAGGACACGGCCTACCTGCGCAAGCTCATCGTCACCGAGGGCGTGACCACCGTCCACTTCGTGCCCTCCATGCTGGGCGTGTTCCTCGGCGAGGAAGGCGCGGCGGGCTGCGGCTCGGTGCGCATGGTGATCTGCTCGGGTGAGGAGCTGCCGGTCGACCTGGCCCGCCGCTGCCTGACCGCGCTGCCCGCGGCCGAACTGCACAACCTGTACGGCCCGACCGAGGCGGCCGTGGACGTGTCCGCCTGGCGCTGCCGGGCCGACGCGCTCGCCAACCGGTCCAGAGTGCCGATCGGCACGCCCATCGCCAACACCGCCCTGTACGTCCTCAGCGAGACCATGGCCCCTGCCCCGATCGGGGTGCCCGGTGAGCTGTACATCGGCGGCGCCGGTCTCGCCCGGGGCTACCTGAACCGGCCCGCGCTCACCGCCGAGCGCTTCGTCCCCGACCCGTTCGGGCCGCCGGGTTCGCGGCTCTACCGCACCGGCGACCTGGCCCGGCGCCTCCCCGACGGGACGCTGGAGTTCCTCGGCCGCCTCGACACCCAGGTCAAGCTGCGCGGCCTGCGGATCGAGCTCGGCGAGATCGAGGCGGCGCTGCGCGCGCTGCCCGCCGTACGGGACGCCGCCGTGATCGTCCGTGCCGACCGTCTGGTCGCCTATCTCGTCACGGACGACGCCGACCACGCCGCCGTACGGGCCGAGCTGAAGAAGACCCTGCCCGACTACATGGTGCCGAACGGCTACGTCAGCCTGCCCGCCCTGCCGCTCAGCCCCAACGGCAAGCTGGACCGCCGGGCGCTGCCCGCGCCGGTGGCCGGACGCGACGCCGGGGTCGAGTTCGCCGCTCCGGAGACCGGCACCGAGCTGGCGCTCGCCGAGATCTGGCGCGAACTGCTCGGCATCGAGGTCATCGGGATCGACGACGACTTCTTCGACCTCGGCGGGCACTCGCTGCTCGCCGTCCAGGCCGTGGCTCGGCTGCGGGCCAGGGCCGGTGGCCAGGTCAGCGTGATGGACGTGTTCAAGCACCCCACCATCCGGGAGATCGCGGCCCTCGCCGACACGCCCGCCGACCGGCGCGGGCCCCGCGCGCTGCTGCACCGCCTGACCACCCCCGGCAGCAGCACACCGGTGGTCAGCTACGTGTGCGTGCCGTACGGGGGCGGCAGCGCGGTCGTCTACCAGCCCCTCGCCGACGCCCTGCCGGACGGGCACGCGCTCTGGGCGGTGGCGATTCCCGGCCACGACCTGGGGGTCCTGGAAGACAAGCTGCCGTTCGACGAACTCGCCGCCACCTGCGCCCGCGAGATCCTGGACAAGGTCGAAGGACCCGTCGTCCTGTACGGGCACTGCGGTGTCGGCTCGGCCCTGACCGTCGAGCTCGCGCGGCGGCTGGAGGCGGCCGGGCGCGAGCTCGTCGCGGTCTACATCGGGGGGATCTTCCCGTTCGCCCGGCCGCGTGGGGCGCTGATGTCGCGGGTCTCGCGACTCGCCGAGGCGGAGTGGCTCCGCGGGGACCAGCGGTACGTCAACTGGCTGATCTCGATGGGGCTGGAGCTGGGCGAGATCGACCCCGCGCACGCGCGGCAGATCGTGCGGAACATGCGCCGTGACTCGCGGGAGGCCGAGGAGTACTACACCCGGTTGCTGGCGGCGGGGGTCGACCGGCTGCGCGCTCCGGTGATCAGCGTGGTGGGGACCGAGGATCCGGCGACCGACTACTACCAGGAACGCTTCCGCGAGTGGCACTTCCTGACCTCGACGACGGGCGTCGTGGTGCTCGACGAGGCCGGCCACTTCTTCCTGAAATATCGGGCGGAGGAACTGGCGGAGATCGTCACCACCACCCACCGGGAGTTGGACCGGGACCTCGGCCTGGACCTCGACCTGGCGCCGGACCGGGACGGGGACCGCGGCCTGGGCCTTGACCGGGCGCTGGATCGGGACGGGGGGGACGGGGATTGGAGCCCGGACCTCGACTTGGCACCGGACCGGGGCCTGGACCTGCGGGGGGCGGAGGGCACCTGGTGGCTGCACGGCGCGTCCCGTTCCGCCAGCACCGACAGCCCGGTGACGCCCGGCGGTGTGCGGCCCAGCATCGCGCGGTTCCTGGCCGTCGCGCTCAGCCAGCTGGTGTCCATCACCGGGTCGGCGCTGACCGAGTTCGCCGTGCCCCTCTGGGTCTACACCACGACCGGGTCGGTGGCGAAGTTCGCGCTGCTGGCCGTCGTCGGCCTGGTGCCGGGCCTGCTGACCGCGCCCATCGCCGGGGCCGTCATCGACCGGGTCAGCCGGCGCCGGGTCATGCTGGCCAGTGACGCGGCCGCGTTCTCGATCCAGCTCGCCTTCGGCGTCCTGCTGTGGACGGGAAACCTGACCGTGGACCTGATCTACCCGCTGCTGGCCTGCCTGTCGGTCGCCCTCACCTTCCAGCGACTCGCGTACGTATCGGCGGTGCCCCAGTTGGTGCCCAAGCACTACCTCGGGCACGCGGTCGGGATCGTGCAGCTGGGCACCGGCACGGCGCAGCTCCTGGTGCCGATCTTCGCCGTCGGCCTGATGGCCGGGCTCGGACTCGGCGGCGTCCTGCTCCTCGACATCGCCGGTTACGCCGTCGCGATCATCGTGCTCCTGGCGGTGCGGTTCCCGGCCACGATGCCCTGGCGGCGCCGGGAGTCGATCAAGGCGGAGATCCTGGGCGGGCTCCGCTACTCCCTCGGCCACCGCGGCTTCGTGGCGATGCTGCTGTTCTTCGTGGTGCTGAACGTGTTCCTCTCGCCGCTCCTGCTGATGTTCTCGCCGCTGGTGCTGGCCTTCGCCGGGCTGGCCGACGTGGGGCGGATCGCCTTCCTGGCCGGGGTCGGCACGTTCGCCGGGGCGCTCATCATGATCGTCTGGGGCGGTCCGCGCCGCCTGCGGCTGCGCGGGGTGCTGCTGTGCACGCTGGTCCTCGGCTGCTTCAGCCTGCTCACCGGCGTACGCGCGGACCTGACCGTGATCGCGGTCGGCGTGTGCGGCATGACGCTCTGGATCACCCTGCTCAACGGCATCTACACGACCATCGTCCAGGTCAAGGTCCCGCAGCGGTTCCACGGCCGGGTGTTCGCCATGAACACGCTCATCGCGTGGTCCACGCTGCCCATCGGGTTCGGCCTGGTCGCACCGTACGCCGCCGCGGTGCTCGACCCGCTGCTCCTCGACGGCGGCGCGCTGGCCCCCACCCTCGGCACCCTCATCGGCACCGGCCCCGGCCGCGGCATCGGGCTCATGTACGTGCTCTTCGGCCTGGTCATCGCGCTGATCGCGCTGATCGCGATGCGCGTACCCGCGCTGGCCCGCTTCGACCAGGAGGTCCCCGACGCCATCGCCGACGACCTGGTCGGCGTCCAGGCGCTGCGGCGCGCCGCTCCCACCCGCACACCGAAACGACGGAGGCATGACATGCACCAGGTGGTCGTCGACGACCGGGACGGCGCGGCATGACGGCCGGGACGGACCCGATCAGGGCACGGCTGGCCGACATGATCGTCGAGGCGTCCGGCCGGGAACTCCGCGCCGAGGACGTGCTCGCGGGTGACCACCCGCTCTCCGCGCTCGGCCTCACCTCGCTGGCCAGGATCAGCCTCATCGACGCCGTCGAGGACGCCTTCGACTGCCAGATCGACCTCGGCGGCCCGCTGGCGTCCTTCGAGTACCTCGACGTCCTCGCCACCCACCTCGCACGCCTGGGCGCCGGGGATCCGGCGGGACCGCCGCGGTGAGCGCGGGCACGGCGCGGGTGCCGTTCCACGGGGCGCGGGACGGCGAGGCGGCGCTGACCTGGGGCCAGCGGCTGATGTGGCGGGCCGTGCACCTGATGGGGGACAGCCAGACCTTCCTCAACTGCCCTTGGGTGCTCGCCGTCTACGGCAGGCGCGACCTCACCACCGTGCTGGCCGCGCTCCGCGTACTGCTCGAACGCCACGAGAGCCTGCGCACCACCTTCACCGCCACGCCGGACGGCCCGGTGCAACGGGTGACGCGCGACGGGGAACTGACCGTCCACCTGGTCGAGGCCGGCCCGGAGCGCGGACTCCAGGTGGCCGAGCGCCTCGCCGCGGAGATGAGCCGCACCGCCTTCGCGCACGGCGAGGACCTGCCGCTGCGTTGCGCCGTCGTCCTCAAGGGCGGGCGTCCGATGGCGCTCGCGTTCTGCTTCTCCCACCTGGCGGTGGACTACCAGGCGCTGAGCCTGCTGGCCGAGGAGTGGAGGGCGCTGCTCAAGGGCGAGGACCTGCCGCCGGCCGGCTGGCAGCCGATGGACCAGGCGGCCCTGGAACGGGAGGAATCCTGGCAGGCCCGTTCCGGCAGGTCCATCGAGCACTGGCGCTCGGTTCTCGAAGAGGTCCCCCTGGACGTCTTCGACCACGCTCCCCGCGAGCCGGAGGACCCGCGGTTCATCGAGGTCGGCATGGAGTCGGTCGCGCTCGCCGCCGCGGCGGAGAGACTGGCAGAACGCTGGACCGTCAGCACCACCAGCATCCTGATCGCCTCCTGCGCGACCGTGCTGGCCGTGGTGAGCGGGCGCCCGAGGGCGGTCATGCAGCTCGTCCACAGCAACCGCCGCGACGCCCGTACCCGCACCATGGTCGGCACCGTCGGGCAGGACGGCCTGCTCGTGCTCGACCTCCCGGCCACGGACTTCGCCGCCGCCTGCCGGGACGCGCACCGTGCCGCCCTGCAGGCCTACCGGAACGCGCACTACGACCCGTTCGCGATGCAGTCCATGCGCGAGGAGATCGGCCGCCGCCGAGGCCGCGAACCCGACCTGGACGCCTTCTTCAACGACCGCCGGGGCATCGGCGACTGGCCCTCCCTGCCCCGGTTCGCACCCGGCCAGGACCTGTCCGTCCTCACCGGGAAGACCCGCACGTACGTCACGAACGCCTGGCCGGGGGTCCGCTTCAAGGCGTTCTTCACCGTGGGCACTGCCACCGACACCGGTCAGCTCAGCCTCATCATCGACACCGCCTACCTGACGCGGGACACCGCGACCACGTTGCTCCTCGCCATCGAGACCATCCTGGTCCGCAGCCTCACCGAGGAGGTTCCGATGGCCGAGATCCCGCGGCTGTGCCTGCAGCCTTCGTAAGGCTCAGGGCTTCAGGGTCAGCGTGTCGGCGGCCGCGGTCTCGGTCGCCCGTTTGGTGAACGGCCAGGGTGTGGTGGCGCCGTCCGCCCAAAGTTCGGCCTGGTCCGCGTACGACGAGTGGAAGGCGTGGCCGGAGGCGCCGGTCAGGTTGATCCAGCGGGAGCGGTCGAGGTCGGCGAGGTCCACGACCATGCGCATGGAGGGGACCCAGTCGACCTCGTAGCCGTCCTCCGTGGACCAGCCGGTCGCGTTGACCGCGTCCTTGCTGCCGGCGGCGGGCAGCGGGCCCCGGTTGAAGAGCCATTCGATCGGGGCGATGCCGGAGGTGCCGAAGGTCTCGTGGGTGAGCTCCAGGGTGTGCAGGTCGCCCCAGCGCCAGTCGGCGGGGTCGTCGCCGAGGCGTTCGGCGATCTCGGCGTCGGCGTCGGCGATGGCCGCTCTGAGCATGTCGTCCCTGGTTTCCACGCCGTTCTTGGTGCGTACGTCGTCCCACCAGGCCGCGTCGGGGTCGTCGAGGACGGCGCGCATGATCTCCCACCACCTGTCACCGCCCTGAGGGCGGGCGCCCTCGGGCAGTTCGTCGTGGAAGACGCGGGCCAGCAGGTTGCGCCAGATCACGTTGAAGTAGGCGGCGGGCGCGGAGTCTCTGGACTGGGTGTGGTTCCAGTCCTTGAGCAGGGCGGTGTGGCCGCCGCCGACCCGAAGCAGGTGCGGAACCAGGGTTGGGGCCAGGCCGTTCGTGTCGTCCATCTGGAGGTCGGCCATCGACTGGAGGGTGACCTTTCCTGCGGCCGTGAGGGCTTTGAGGCGGTCGGCTATGCGCTGTGACCGGTAGCCGTAGGCCCAGTCGCTGGTGAGGAAATGGCGGTAGCCGGGGCCGATGGCGGCGTTGTTGGCGGTGGCGATCCAGCCTTCCGGAGGGTTGTAGGCGTAAGGCAGTTCCTCGAACGGGATGTATCCGGTCCATTCCTGCTCACCGGTCCAGCCCGCGCTGGGCCACCGCCCGTCGCCACTCGACCTGATCGGGATCTTCCCCGGCGCCTGGTAGCCGATGTTTCCGTCCACATCGGCATAAATCAGGTTCTGGGAGGGCGCTTCGAAGTAGGAGGCCGCCTTGCGGAACTGATCCCAGTTCTCGGCCGTGTTCAGCAGGAAGATGGCGTTGGCGGTAATGCTGGGCTCCAACGCGGTCCAGCGCAGTGCGATCGCCTGCGAGTCCGCCGGTGCGCCTTCACCGAGATTCTTGCCGGCCCCCGGCAGGGATTTCCCGGCGCTCTCCAGCACCTCCGAGATGATCGGCCCATGCCGGGTGGATCTGACCTTCAGCTCCACCGGCGCGCCTCCGGCGACCTTGATCTGCTCGGTGAGGGTCTGGAACGGCACCCAGCCGGTTTCGGTCTGGTAGGTCTCCCCCTGGATCCGCTCGACGTACAGGTCGGTGACGTCCGGCCCGAGGTTGGTGAACCCCCAGGCGACCCGGTGGTTGTGGCCGATCACCACCCCGGGCAGCCCGGAGAAGGTGAACCCCGCCACGTCGTACGGGCAGGCCGCCGAGCGGGTGCGGCAGTGCAGCCCCGCCTGGTACCAGATCGATGGAATCCGGGGCCCGAGGTGCGGGTCGTTGGCCAGCAGCGGCTTCCCGGTGTCGGTGAACTTCCCCGCGACCACCCAGGAGTTGGAGCCGATGCCCTTCCGGTCGGCTCCGTCCGTACCGAGCAGGGACGGGACCGTGCGCAGCACCCGGGAGACCCGGGTGAGCGCCGCCGAGGCGGCGGTCACGGGAGCAGCCGGGTCGAACTTGGTGTCCTGGACCGCCCCAGCGGTCACGATCGGCCGGTGGCGGTCGTACGGGTAGGCGGGGAAGAGCTCGTCGACCCGGGCGACCGGGAGCGCGCCGGCGTCCAGGGCGCGTTCGAGCTCGTCGTCCATGTTGGAGCGCAGGTCCCAGGCCATCGCCTTCATCCAGGCCAGGGAGTCGGCCGGGGTCCACGGCTCGGGGCGGTAGGCGCCGTTGGTGAGCTTGAGCACCGCGTACTCCAGGCTCCGGTCGGCGAACCCGTCGTTCTGGTCCAGCCAGGCGTTCACCCCCGCCGCGTACGCCTCCAGACCGCGCTGCGCCTCCGGGTCGAGCAGAGCGAACTCCCGCTCGGCGACCCGCCGCCAGCCGAGCGTGCGGACCACCTTGTCGATGTCGAGCGTGGCCTCGCCGAACAACTCGGAAAGGCGTCCCGCCGTAGTCTTCCGGCGGAAGTCCATCTCCCAGAACCGGTCCTGGGCGTGCACGTAGCCCTGGGCGCGGAAGAGGTCATCAGGCGTGTCGGCGTAGATCTGCGGGACACCGTACGCGTCGCGGTACACGGTCACCGGCTTGGTTAGACCGGGCAGCGTGAGCTCGCCGGAGGTCTGCGGGAAGGACCGGCGCACGGTCCACGTCACGGTCCCGGCCAGCAGCAGGGCGAGGATCACCAGCAGGGTCAGGATCCGGAACAACCAGCGAAGCGGCCAAGCAAATCGTGCAAACGGCGCTAACCTGACCATTCCCGAACCTTTCCTGGTTTTGCTCGTCACAGTATTCAGGAGCTTGATTACTCGGCGGTAGCTATTCGGACACGGACCTATCCGCTGACAAGGGCCACCGCCAGTTCCCGGGCGCCCACGCGGGCCGCCTGCTCCCCCACGGCCGCCACATGCTCGGCACCCAAGAGGGCCAGCAGGGCGTGGGCGAGGGCGTCGGGGTCGGATGCGGGGCGCAGCTGGGTGAGGAGCATGCGTAGGTGGGTGTGCCAGAAGCGGTAGGAGGCGATTCGGTAGCGGGCGCCTGGGGTGGCGGTCTCCGAGACGCGGAGCAGGTCGATGTTGCCGAACAGGTAGTCGCTGTAGGCGTCGAGGAAGCCCATCACCCGTTCGCCTGGGGGCGCGCCGGGGCCGAGTGGGGGTGGGCCGCTGAGGACCGCCTCCTGGAGCAGGCGCTCCTTGTTGTCCAGCAGTGCGAAAACAAGCCCGGATTTATCGCCGAATCTGCGGAAGAGCGTGCCTTTGCCGACACCGGCCTCCGTAGCGACCGCGTCCATCGAGACGTTCTCGACCCCGTGCTCGCGGAACAGCTTTACCGCCGCCGCCAGCACCTTCTCCCGGTTCCTGGCCGCGTCGGCCCGCTCCCGGAGCGGCGCCTCCCGGAAGATTTGCACCAGCTCGTGCTGCTGCTCCATAGCGGGACTCTAGCCTCCTACCGATGGTCGGAGCCGTAGGCCGCCTGGCCGTCTAGCGGACCCCGCATCGCCGTACCACCAGCAGCGCCAGCGCCCGGGTGACGTCGCGCAGTTCGCGCAGTTCCACCTGCTCGCGCGGGGCGTGCGCGAACCGTACGTCCCCGGGGCCGTAGTGCAGGGTGGGGATGCCCGCCCCTGCGTAGATGCGCAGATCGCTGCCGTACGGCGCGGCCGTGGTGGCGGGACGCGTCCCCGTCACCGCCTCGATCGCGTCGGCGGTCTCCCCCAGCAGGGGATGTCCTTCCGGCAGCCGCCCGCTGGCGAACCGCCCGCCCGGCCAGGTCACCGTGACCGGATTGTCCCGCAGCCACGGGTCGTCGATCCCCGCCAGCACCGTCTCCAGCGCCGCCGCCGCGTCGTCCGGGTCCTCCCCCAGCCGCACCCCGAGACGCCCCTCGGCCACCAGCAGGTCCGGCACACTGCTCGCCCAGTCCCCCGCCCGTACCGTCCCCACCTCGATCGGGTACGGCAGGACGTTGCCGGCGAACAGCGGATGCGGATCGCGGTTGCGCTCCGCCTCCAGCTCCCTGATCGCCCGCAGCACCGGGTAGAACGCCTCGATCGCGTTCACACCCTCGTACCGGGTGGCCCCGTGCGCGGCCCGCCCGGCCACTTCCAGCCGGAACGTCAGCGAACCCGCGTTGGCGGTGATGAGCTGTCCGCCGGTCGGCTCGGTGATCACCGCCGCCTCGCCGCGGTGCCCGCGCACCATGGTGGCGAACGCGCCCAGGCCGCCGTCCTCCTCGCTGATCACACAGTGCAGGGCCAGCGGGCGGGCCAGCCGCACACCGGCCCGCCGCAGCGCGGTCACCACGGCCAGGTTGGCGGCCAGGCCCGCTTTCATGTCGCAGGCGCCCCGGCCGTACAGGGTGGTCGCGGTGGCACGCGCCCCGAACGGGTCGTTGCCCTCCCATTTGGCCAGGTCCCCGGTGGGCACCACGTCCACGTGGCCCTGGAGGATCAGCGCGGGCTCGCCCTCCCCCTCGGTGGTGGCGACCAGGCCGTACCCCTCTTCCCTGGGGGCCTCCGTACCCGGGTAGCCGTCGTGGGCGCGGAGCGCGGGCAGGTCCAGCTTCCACAGGTCCACGTCGAGGTCCAGCTCGGCCAGCTGCCGGGCGCACCGATCCTGCAGATCCGATTCGGCGTCCCCGCCGGTCACGCTCGGCACCCTGACCAGGTCGGCCAGGAGCCGTACGGTCGCGGCCTCGTCGATGGCGTCCAGCACACGCGCTTCCCAGTCCATGCCGGAAACACTAGATGTGCTCCGGTTTGACCTCCAATGCGGCCAGCCGGGCGGCGACCAGGCTCTCCTCCAGGGCCAGCTTCAGCTGCTCCAGGTTCCTGCCGAGCCGTTCGATCTCGGCCCTGGCCAGGTCGTCCCGTACCGTCCCGGCCAGCAGGTCCCGGTACTCACCGGTGCGTTCGGACAGCAGCCGCAGCTGGTCGTGGGCCTTGTAGAGCCGGTCGGCTTCGAGGATCTTGGCCGCGTACCGCTCCAGCGCCTCGATCCTGCCGGTCACCGAGGACACCACCGTGTCCAGGGTGGCCCGGTAGGGCGCGAGCGCCGCCGCCACCGGGTCGGCCACCCCGTCGCCGGTCATCGCGGCCTGCTCGGCGCGGAGCACCGTCACCTTGTTCAGCGCCTTGGCGATCTCCCACTCCTCCACGGGCAGGATCAGCTCGTGGTCGGCCACGTCCACGAGGCCCCGCTGGTAGACCGTGGCCGCCTGGATACGGCGGATCGCCCGCTGGGTCCTCGCCATCAGGCGGCGGGTCTGGTCGTCGAAGTCCTTCTCCACCAGGAACCAGCCGGGGTTGGCGCGGGCCAGGGCGGCCAGCCGGTGGACCGAGTTCCGGCGACGGTGGTTCGCCCCGGCAACGATCGTGATCACCAGCACCATCACGAACAGGATCATGGACATGCCGAACATGAGGCTGAACACGAAGTAGATCAAGATCATGGGCACCACGGGATGGGTGTGTTTACCGTCCCGCCGGTCCGGCGACCTCCAAGGGCTGCCGGTGCGCACATGCCACACCAGGGCGGGCGCGGCTTCCAGCCCTTTACGCACGTCGGGCGGCATGTCCGGATCGAAGATCGTCCTTACCCGCCCGGCCTTCTTCCCCGTCGACCGGCTCTTCTCCGGGGCCGGACCGTACGCGGTGTCCTGTTCCGCTGGACCATTTGCGGCATCCTGGACCGCCGGACCATGCGCGACGTTGAGGTCCAGCGGATCTTCGGGGACCAGGGCCGCCGCCGTGACCCTGACCCACTCGGCGGGCATCTGACTGCCGAACGCCGCATCCCCAGGCTCGATCACCACGGCGACCGTGCCCGCACCCCGGTGCCGGATGACGACCGGACCATCCCCACTCGCCGGATACCGGACCCAGTGCCCGTCACCCGGAGTCCGACAAAGGTACTGCCCCGGCGCGACGTCGAGACCGACGACGTACATGCCTTCGCCGGGGATACGATCCGGATATTTCACCACCACCGCATCCGCCCCCTTTTCTTGAATTTACCCTCCGGGCTCCAGGGGCGGGCGGGCCCGAATCAGATAACGGACACCTTGCTGAACCGGGCCTCGAACCCCGGCCCGACCGGCGCGGCGGCCATCGCGCCACCGAGCGCGGGCACCCCCGGCGGGAAGTAGGCCAGCCGGATCAGGGTGTCCGGCTCTTCCCCGTCCATCCCGTACCGCACGGTCACCGCGTCCCCCTCCCGGAGCAGATCGATGGTGAACGACCTCGGCATCCCCGGCGCCGCCTTCACCGACCAGTCCGAGAACCCCCGCGTCACCACGACACTGATCTGCAACGCCCCGTCGACGAACTCGGTCCCCGCCTTGATCCAGTTCGCCTCGTCAATCCGCAGGATCGCCCCGGCCTGGTCGTACTGCTCGGCGTAGTCGGCCTCGAAGGTCACCGTGACCCGCATGTCCCCTTCGACCACCCGCCCGTACATGGGCGCGTTGTCGAAGGCGTACCCGTAGTGCGTCTTCTGCCACAGGTCCGTCTTGCCCCCGACCGCAACGGTCAGCGCGTCGCCTTCTACCGACCAGCCGGCCGGCTCATTGATCCACTCCATGACCAGATCGTGTCATGAGAGCGCTCTCCAAGGGAAGGACAGCCCGAGGGAACCATCCCCAGCCACCTCTCCCCGAAGGGCGGGGACGAAAATTTCAGAGGTCGAACTCTCCGGATCGCACGCCGTCCAGGAAGGCAACCCATTCAGCGGGGGTGAAGACCAGCGCTGGGCCGGCCGGGTTCTTACTGTCGCGGACAGCGACGATACCGGGGAGGTTAGCGGCGACCTCGACGCAGTTCCCACCGCCATTGCCACTGAGAGAGCTCTTCTTCCACATCGCTCCGGCGAGGTCGGTGTGGGTCAGGTCCTTGGATGCCATTGCTCCGCTGCTTCCTCGATCATCGCGAGTGACTCACCGACTCGGTAAGCCTCGGTCCGAAGTTTGTCATACCTATCCAAGATCAGCGAAACCACTTCGTTGTCGGCAGACACCTCACCTCTTCCTGCGGATTCTATGGATACGGTGGTCGGCGCTTCCGCCAGTTCCGCGATGACAAATGATGATGTCAGCCCATCTGTGCACGCGGTGTCATAAGGAACGATTTGGATCATTATCCGGCGGTTGCGTGCGGCGTTTGCCAAATGGCGGAACTGTTCGTACATGACGGATTTGCCGCCGATCGGGCGCTTGAGGACCCACTCATCCATCAGTGCGTACAACTCGGGAGGGTTCTCACGACTGAAAATCCGCTGCCGCTCCATCCGGGCCGCCACCTGCTCCTGGATCTCGGACTCGGGAGTGGAGAAGTGACCGAGGAAGACCGCTCGCGCGTACGCCTTGGTCTGGAGGAGACCGGGGACCAGCAGGGGGTCCCAGGTCCTGAGGGTGACAGCGCTGGGCTCGATCTCCTCACGCCACCGTAGAAACCATCCCGGACCGGTGGGAGAGTAATGGATCCTGCGGCATAACCGTGTGAAGTATTCGGGCTCGGGGAGGGCGAAGAAGCGATCACACGCCTCCGCCAGGTCCAGTTGTGGGTTGCGACTACCGGTTTCGATGTGCCCTACAAGCGACGGTGAGCAGCCGATGTGAGCGGCCAGACTCCGTTGGGTAAGACCCCGTTCCCGACGATGTCTGGCCAGTTCACGCCCGAAACGCGCAGCGGCTGACAAGCCGGTCTCCCGATCGTTTTCCATCGTCGCCACCTGACTGTTGTCTACATCCGCCTACAAAAATCGACAACCATCTACCTGTTCTGAAGATATCTGTCCACAGAATGTCGCCACATCATCGCTGAATCTTGCCCGTCAAACCGGCACTCTAAGTGGCATTGAATCACAGTGAAGACGAACCCCACAGAACACTCGACAGCTGAACACGTCCATGGAGTCGGAAATGACGGTTTCGATCTTCGGTGTCTGTAAACATCAGGGACGCGGCCGGTGAACGGCTCGTTGCTGGGGCAGGCCGAATTGCCAGGTGTGACCGCGTCCGTGCCGATTATGCGGCGGTTTGTCCACGGCGTCCTGCTGAGCGCGGGCTGTACACACATCGATGACGCGCTCCTGCTCCTCACCGAGGTGTTCACCAACGCCATCAAGCACACCGACTCGGGTCGGATCGAGGGCGGATCGGTACGGGTGAAGGTGGCCCGCCCTACGGACGCGGCAGTACGGGTGAGCGTGGTCGACGCGGGATCGCCGCACACCAAGCCCGAGCTCAGGACATCGGACGGGGAAAGCCCGAGCGGCCGCGGTTTGCAACTGGTGGACCGACTCGCCTCCTCCTGGGGCTACTACGAGGACTGGGGAAGCCAGGTCGTGTGGTTCCAGGTAGAGCTGCTGTGACCACGGAGAAGAGCGGCGCGACGCATCACGTAACCGCGACCCTGGTCGAAAAGATCAGAAACGGCGAGCTGGCGCCAGGTGATCCGTTTCCACGCGGCTGGGAGTTAGTCCGGACCTACCGGATCAACAGGGGCGTCGCGGCGCTGGTGTACCACCGTCTGCTACGCATGGGCTTGGTCCGCCCGGAGAACGACCGGGCCATCGTGATCGGTCCCTCCGATCTGGCCAGGCTCACCGCTCTGATGCCGGAGTCACAGCAGATCGACGAGGCCGTCAACGTGATCATCGACAGAATCCGGACCGGCGAGATCGGACCTCATCGCCGCGCGGCAAGCCTGCGGGGCCTGAGCAGCCAGTACGACGTGAGCGTACGGACGGCCAAAAAGGTGATCACAGCACTCACCACAATGGGCTGGGTCTACACCGTCCCGAACCGAGGCACCTTCGCCGTACCCAAACACCTCTGGCCAACAGAAAGCCCCAACGGGGTCTCCCCCGAAAAGCTAAACCTAACGGGATGCACCACCATGCAAGCCCTCGAAAGCCGACTGGCCGTCCACCTGGGCTTTCCACACACAGACAAACCGCAAGCGATACCCGTTCCCAACCACGACTTCCTGCACTGTGCTGAGGGCCGACACGACCGCAACGAGGACTGATGCCAGCTCACCACACGGGCGTGGGGAGCAGAACAACCGCACGTGGGCTGCGGTGTCGATCGCCGGTTCACCCCCACGGGCGTGGGCAGCAGTCCAGGGTTCTCACCTCCCCAGTGCAGCTGAACGGTTCACCCCCACCGGCGTGGGGAGCAGGGGTGCTGGTCGGGTTGTCGATCTGCGTCGCGTCGGTTCACCCCCACGGGAGTGGTGAGCAGGGACAGGTTAGCGGCCTGCTCGCCGTGATCCACGGTTCACCCCCACGGCGTGGGGAGCAGGCCCACCAACGCCGGCCCAACCAGGGATGGTCGGTTCACCCCCACGGGCGTGGGGAGCAGGCGCGGGCCAGTTTCGGCGCCTCCGGAAACGTCGGTTCACCCCCACGGGCGTGGGGAGCAGTGGAACAGGTCCGAGAGGGAGTTCACGAACACCGGTTCACCCCCACGGGCGTGGGGAGCAGCCTCCCGTCAGCATCCGGACCATGGGGGAGTTCGGTTCACCCTCACGGGCGTGGGGAGCAGCGCCTCCAATGCCCGGGTCTTTGCCAGAGCGTCGGTTCACCCCCACGGGCGTGGGGAGCAGGACCTCGGAAGCGCGAGCGCCGTTCTGCTCCACGGTTCACCCCCACGGGCGTGGGGAGCAGGGTTGGCTCCGCTCTCTGGGCGTCCCAGATTCGGGTTCACCCCCACGGGCGTGGGGAGCAGTGCCAAATGTGGGCCGAAGACCCCGACGGCAGAGGTTCACCCCCACGGGCGTGGGGAGCAGGTCTCCTCCCGTTCTGGCGTGGCGGCGGCGGGCTTGGGTTCACCCCCACGGGCGTGGGGAGCAGGGCTCGACCGGCCCACCGTGGACATCGCCGCCGGTTCACCCCCACGGGCGTGGGGAGCAGGTCACATGGGTCCAGGCCCAGGCGTTCGAGCACGGTTCACCCCCACGGGCGTGGGGAGCAGGCGTCGGCGCTGCTGGACTGCTGGACGGTGATCGGTTCACCCCCACGGGCGTGGGGAGCAGTTAACGTCTACGCCGAAACTGATGGTCTCGACCGGTTCACCCCCACGGGCGTGGGGAGCAGACTTCCTTAGCAGGGAGAATACAACTGACCTGCGGTGACGCAAATGTCGGAGATTGTCGGTGATTGAGGTTCACTCTTGGATCTCGCCGTCGATAGCTTTGCGGATTTTGTGGTGACCTTCCAGGGCGTACCGATAAGAGGCGATGAGCCTGCGCACGTTGGTCGGGGAGCGCAGCAGGTGCGTTGTCTCCTCCAGTGCCTCGTACTCAGCGGCGGGCATGCGGTAGTTGTTCTTGGTGGTGATCTCCACGGCCTGGCCGGCTGTGTTCTTGCTGTCGCTGACAGCGACGCCTCCTGGGAGGTTGTGTGCGACCTCGACACAGTTCCCGCCATTGTTGCCACTGCAGGGACTGCTGCCGTCGGTTCACCCCCACGGGCGTGGGGAGCAGATATGACACTCCTTGCACAGATGGGCTGACGTCGGTTCACCCCCACGGGCGTGGGGAGCAGCCCGGCAGCTGGAGCTGATCCGTCACGTCCTCCGGTTCACCCCCACGGGCGTGGGGAGCAGCTGCCCACCCCGGCAGGCATCACCACCGTGTTCGGTTCACCCCCACGGGCGTGGGGAGCAGGCCGACCACAGATAGACCAGCGCCATCCACGCCGGTTCACCCCCACGGGCGTGGGGAGCAGGACTGAGAACCACATGCCCATCCCGTCCGCTGCGGTTCACCCCCACGGGCGTGGGGAGCAGTCGACACCCACCGCCCGGTAGAGACCGGCGGACGGTTCACCCCCACGGGCGTGGGCGCGTTCCTGGGGCCGGGCGCGAGTGCGCGGTTCACCCCCACGGGCGTGGGGAGCAGTCCAGGCTGTCCAGCACCCCATCGCCGGTGGACGGTTCACCCCCACGGGCGTGGGGAGCAGCATTCCCGACCATGGGTTGTTCAGGTGTACGGCGGTTCACCCCCACGGGCGTGGGGAGCAGCATTCCCGACCATGGGTTGTTCAGGTGTACGGCGGTTCACCCCCACGGGCGTGGGGAGCAGCATCGCCTTATCCAGCTCGGTCCGGTAGGTACCGGTTCACCCCCACGGGCGTGGGGAGCAGTGCCAAATGTGGGCCGAAGACCCCGACGGCAGAGGTTCACCCCCACGGGCGTGGGGAGCAGATCTTCGTCTCCGTCTTCCGGCACTTCCCGTGCTGGTTCACCCCCACGGGCGTGGGGAGCAGCAGGCCCAGCATGACCGCCTCTACAGCGCGGGCGGTTCACCCCCACGGGCGTGGGGAGCAGCGGTGCTGGGGTTCGATACGGACGCGATCTACCGGTTCACCCCCACGGGCGTGGGGAGCAGACCTGATCGCCCTCTCGGAGGTCTCCGAGAGGCGGTTCACCCCCACGGGCGTGGGGAGCAGCGTTCTTCTGGACGCCAAGCCCATTTAGTTAGCGGTTCACCCCCACGGGCGTGGGGAGCAGGGCCGGACAGTCAGAAGCGGATCGCCGACGCCGGTTCACCCCCACGGGCGTGGGGAGCAGCTGTCGATGGTGTTGAAGGTCGCGAAGACCGCCGGTTCACCCCCACGGGCGTGGGGAGCAGATCGGGACTACTAAGGGTGTGAGGGTGGCAACCGGTTCACCCCCACGGGCGTGGGGAGCAGTACGCCACCGGCCTCACCACGAACGCGAAGTCCGGTTCACCCCCACGGGCGTGGGGAGCAGAAAGTCGCTCATTCAGGGCGCACCTTACCAACCGGTTCACCCCCACGGGCGTGGGGAGCAGTCGAAGGAGAAGGACGCGTTCGTGTCCGACTACGGTTCACCCCCACGGGCGTGGGGAGCAGCGACTGGGTGAGGATGCCCTGCCCGGCGGGGACGGTTCACCCCCACGGGCGTGGGGAGCAGCTCTCCCATCGTGCCATGCACCTGGTTGTGCACGGTTCACCCCCACGGGCGTGGGGAGCAGCCGGCACTTCAAGGACGCCGAGATCTCCTCGGTCGGTTCACCCCCACGGGCGTGGGGAGCAGTGGAGTTGCTGGTCGGCGTAGCCGAGGTAGGACGGTTCACCCCCACGGGCGTGGGGAGCAGACTTCCTTAGCAGGGAGAATACAACTGACCTGCGGTGACGCGAATGTCGGAGATTGTCGGTGATTGAGGTTCACTCTTGGATCTCGCCGTCGATGGCTTTGCGGATTTCGTGGTGGCCTTCCAGGGCGTACCGATAAGAGGCGATGAGCCTGCTCGCGTTGGTCGGGGAGCGCAGCAGGTGCGTTGTCTCCTCCAGTGCCTTGTACTCGGCGGCGGGCATGCGGTAGTTGTTCCTGGTGGTGATCTCCACGGCCTGGCAGTCCTCCGTGACCTCGTCAATGGGAGAGAACATCCGGCGGCTGGTTTGAGGATGCCCTCACCACGGTTCACCCTCACGGGCGTGGGGAGCAGAGGAGCGATACGCCCGCAATGTGCCGAAATGGCGGTTCACCCCCACGGGCGTGAGGAGCAGGCTCGCCGTGGTGGTGGCCGCGCGCCGCAACGCGATTCACCTCCACGGGCGTGGGGAGCAGTTGGTTGCGATGGTGGTTTTACCGATACCACCCGGTTCACCCCCACGGGCGTAAGGGGCAACCGTACGCCTCCCCGTTGACGCCAAGGTAGTACGTTTCACCCCCACGGGTGTGGGGAGCAGGGGCCCTGGATCCAGGGCGGCATCCTGACCGGCGGTTCACCCCCACGGGCGTGGGGAGCAGCTTCCCTAGCAGGGAGAATACAACTGACCTGCGGTGACGTGAATGTCGGGAATTGTCGGTGATCGAGCTTCATTCCTGGGTGTCGTCGATGAGTTCGCGGATTTCGTGGCGGCCTTCCTGGGCGTGCTGATAGGAGGCGAGGAGTCTGCGCATGTTGGCCGGGGACCGCAAAAGGTGTGCCGTCTCACCAGTGCCTCATGCTCGCCGGCCAGCACCGGGGAGACACGGTTGTTCCTGGCGGTGATCTCCACAGCCTTGCCCTCCTCAGTGACCTCGTTGATGAGCGGCAGCACTCGGCGCCGGGCTTCGCTCACTCTGCTGGACATCGGGAACCTCCACACAATCTGTAGCAGATGCCGTACCGCTTCAGTCGGGGACCGAAGATATCGGCGGGATGTGTGGGTGATAGTGGGCCAATCAGGGTTTGTCGGGATTGTTGGATTTGTTGTGTTCGGGGGATGGTGCGTAGTCAATAGTGGTGGAATTTTTTGAGTGCCCCCGTCAATTGAGAATGGCCGGATATAACTAGGCCTTGCGATCTCGTCGGATAGCCATTTTGCGCCTTCATCGTCAAAAGGGCGCATTTATGTCTGGATTCCCTGGTAGGAGGCACGGTGGCGGCTTTTCGTCGTTTTGGTCTGGTTACGGTTGGTCTGAGCTCGATCTTCGCGCTCGTTCCTGCGACTGCGGCGCATGCCGTGGAGCCGATGATCAATATGAAGGTTCTGCTGGTTTCGGATGGGTCGACGGCCACGGACGCGATCGCCGCCGCGATGGATTCGGAGGGGATTCCGTACCAGAAGGTGGATCTCACTAGTCCGGGGCGGCCGGTGATTAACGCGGCGTTCCTGGCGGATCGGATGGGGGCCGCGGATCGGGCCAAGTTTCAGGGGGTGATTCTGCCGAACGCCAATCCATTTACCAATCCATCGGAAATGTCCGCCTTAGTGGATTATGAGCGGAGGTTTGGGATACGGCAGATCAGCGCGTACGTGTACGCGTACCCGGACGTGGGGCTGAATTATCCGGAATACGCCGGCCCGCTGGACGGCATGACGGCGACCATGAGCCCGGGTGGGCCGTTCCCGTACCTCGCGGGGCAGGTGCCGTTCGACGACGAGTCGCCGGTGGCCGCGGAGACCTGGGGGTACCTGGCCACGCCGCTCCCGAACGACCCGGCCACCGGGAAGAGCTTCCAGCCGCTGCTCACCATGCCGATCCCGAACAGCGCCAACCAGGGCGTGGTCGCGGGCGTGTACACCCACGACGGCCGGAGCGAGCTGGTGGTCACCGCCGCCGCCAACCCGAACCAGCGGCAGTTCCAGATGATCTCCCACGGCCTGCTCACCTGGCTGACCAAGGGCGTGCACTTCGGCTACGACCGCAACTACTTCGCCCTGCACGTGGACGACGTGTTCGGCGACGACACCCGATGGAACGCCGAGTACAACTGCACCCCGGCCAGCGACTGCCCCCCGGGCGTACCCGAGACCGGCATCCGCATGACCCCGGACGACGTCAACGCCGCCGTCCAGTGGACCAACACCAGCGGCTTCACCCTGGACTTCTACTACAACGGCGGCGGCAGCGCCGTCTACGCGGCCGAGCACGGCGGCACCGACCCGCTGCTCCCCAGCCTGAAGGCCAACAAGGCCAAGTTCCGCTGGGCCAACCACACCTACACCCACCCGTACCTCGGCTGCGCCCAGGACTTCTCGGTCAACCCCTGGCGGTGCGCCACCAACGCGCAGGGCCAGATCGTCTGGACCACCCGGGCCACCATCGAGGACGAGATCAACCGCAACAAGCAGTTCGCCACCCAGCACGGCCTGCCCCTGGACACCACCGAACTGGTCACCGGCGAGCACTCCGGCCTCTTCCTGCAGCCCCGCCAGCCGGTCGACAACCCCAACCTGGCACCCGCCCTGAACAACACCGGTGTGAAGTGGATCGGCAGCGACGCCTCCCGGGACCCCGTGCAGCGCGCGGTCGGCAACGCGGCCACCGTGCCCAGGTACCCGATGAACATCTTCTACAACGTCGCCACCGTGGCCGACGAGGTGGACGAGTACAACTGGATCTACAACAGCAGGGCCGACGGCGGCTCCGGGATCTGCGAGGACAACCCGGCCACCACCACCTGCATCCCACCGCTGGACCCGGCCACCGGCTGGACCGGCCACATCCTCCCGATCGAGGTGCGCAACGGGCTCCGGCACGTACTCGGCGGCCTGCCCTGGCCGCACTACGCCCACCAGTCCAACCTGACCGGCGACCGGCTGGCCTACCAGGTGCTCGACCAGATCTTCGCCCAGTACCGGTCCCTGTACGCGGCCAACACCCCCATCGTCAACCTGCGCACCTCGGCGATCGGCGCCGAACTGAAGCGCATGGCCGCCTGGCGGCAGGCCGTCCAGGCCGACCAGGTCTCCGGCTACATCCAGGGCGGCGTGGTGTTCGTGGACGCCCCCGACACCCTGGACGTCCCGCTCACCGCCCCCAACGGCACCCGCGTCCCGAACCTGCTCAACCTGGGCAGCAGCCCGTTCGGCACCGCGTACGCCGGCGAACTCTCGGCCTACCAGCGGGCGGCGCTGCTCCAGCCGATCAAACTCCTGCTGCCGTAACCCCCCATGCGCGTCACCATGGTGACGGAGGGCACCTACCCGCACCACCACGGCGGAGTCAGCGTCTGGTGCGACCAGCTGGTCCGGGGCATGCCCGAGTACCGGTTCGACCTGCGCGCCATCGTCGGCACCGGCCGGGAATCGCTCGCCTGGGACCTGCCCGCCAACGCCACCGTCACCCCCATCCCGCTCTGGGGCGCCCAACCGGGCCGCCCGCCCCGGGGCCGTGCCCGCCGCCGTTTCGAGGAGCTGTTCCGCGAGATGCTCGACCTGATGCTGGACCCCTGGCAGGGGTCGGCGGCCCGGTTCGCCGGGGTGCTGCGCGAGCTGCTCCGCCTGGGCGCGCCGCTCTGCGGGGACACCGCGGTGCGCTGCCTGCTGGAGGTGTGGGCGGCCCGGCGGGAGGAGTACGCGGCGATCGGCGTGGTGCCGACCGTGCACGACGCGGTCACGGCGGTGGATCTGATCGAACACTCGCTCCGGCCGCTGCGCTTCCCGGCGACCGGGGCGGAGGTGACCCACGTGGTGGCCAACGGGCTGGCGGTGCTGCCGGCGCTGGCCGCCAAGTGGATCGAGGGCACGCCGTTCGTGCTCACCGAGCACGGGGTCTACCTGCGGGAGCGGTATCTGGGATTGCGGCGCTCGCCGTACCGGTGGCCGGTGAAGGCGGTGCTGCTGAGTTTCCTGCGGATGCTCTGCTCGGCGGCGTACCTGGAGGCGAGTCTGATCACGCCGGGGAACAAGTACAACATCCGGTGGGAGGTGCGCTGCGGGGCCGATCCGGGGCGGTTGCTGACCGTGTACAACGGGGTCGATCCCGGGCAGTTCGCCCCGGCTGAGGGGGAGCCGGAGGTGCCGACGCTCAGCTGGGCCGGGCGGATCGATCCGATCAAGGATCTGGAGACGTTGATCCGGGCCTTCGGGCAGGTGCACGAAGAGTTGCCCGAGGCCCGGTTGCGGATCTTCGGGGGGACACCGGCGGGGCGGGAGGCGTACCTGGCGGGGTGCAGGGAGCTGGCCGGGGGATTGCCGATCAGCTTCGAAGGACGGGTGGACGACATCCGGGACGCCTACACGGCCGGGCATGTGGTCGTGTTGTCGAGCATCTCGGAGGGGTTTCCGTACACGCTGATCGAGGCGATGGCGACCGGGCGGGCGACCGTGGCCACCGACGTCGGCGGGGTACGGGAGGCCGTCGCGGGGACCGGGCTGGTGGTGCCGCCGCGGGATCCCGGGGCGATGGCGGCGGCCTGCCTGACCCTGCTCAAGGACGGCGCGCTCCGCTCCCGGCTGGGCGCGCAGGCGCGGGAGCGGGCGCTCGGGCTGTTCACCGTGGACAAGGCCGTGGACAGCTTCCGCACCCTCTACCCCCGGGTGGTGACGGCGTGAACGACCAACTCACCGAGCTGTGCGCCAACGCCGTCGATCCTCTGGAAATCGCGGCCGGGCTGGAGTTCGACGGCCTGAACGACGAGGGGGCCGCGAGCCACGGGCACCCGGACGTGTTCGCCTACGCCGAGGCGCTCTACCGGACCGTGCCGCGCCGCCCGGTCGAACCGGCCGAGCCGTTGCCCGATCCCTGGGCGGGCGATCCGGTACGGCATGCGGTGCGCGGCGTGCTCTTCGGGCTGCCGGGGTTGTGTTACGTCACCGCCGCCCAGGCGGTCACCGGCTCCACCCTGGTGCTACTCGTCTCGTTGCTGCTGGCCTGGGCGTACGGGCAGGGGGCGGCGTACCTGGCGTACGTCGCGATCGGGCACGGGAACCGGGACGAGGGGCTGGCGGTGGCGCGGCGCGGGCTGCGGATCGGGCTGGCGGTGCTGGTCCCGGTGGTCGCCGCGACGGGCTGGGCGACCGGCGCGAGCCTGGCGGCGGTCCTGCTGGCGACCGGGCAGGTGGTCTACCTGCTGGCGGCTGGGGCGATCCTGGTCGCGGGCGGGGAGCTGGTGCTGCTGGCGGCGCTCGTTCCCGGATGTGTGCTCAGCGTGGTGTACCTGGCCGTGGGCTGGCCGCATGTGTGGGCGGTCTGGGCGGCGGGGGCACTGACCGTGCTTGAGGCGCTGGTGCTGGCCGAGTGGGTGAGCAGGACCAAGGCCCGTCCCGGGCGGCTGCCCCTGTCGGGGGCGGTTGCTCCGGCTTTGTTCGGGGCGCTCTGCGGGGGGTTGCTGGCCGCCGGAGCCCCGCTGGAGGACGGCGCGCTGGTGATGGTGCCGCTCTCGTTGAGCATGGGGGCCGCCGAGTGGGCGGTGTACCGGTTCCGGCGGGGCGGTCACCTGCTGCTGCGCCGTACCGAGACGGCTCGGCGGTTCGCCCGTGGGGTCCGGGTCGCGCTGGTGGCGGCGCTCGGGCGGTACCTGGGGGTGCTGGCCCTGCTCACCGCGCTGGTCGTCTGGGTGTCCGGGACCCTGGCGCCGGTGGGCAACCTCGCGCTCGGCGGGGCGGTGCTGGTGGCGCTCGTCCTCCAGTCCTTCGGGATCAACCGGCCGGTGCTCGTGCTGTTCGCCGCCGCGCTGGCGGTACGGGTGCACCTGCCCCGTCTCCAGCTCGGCGTGGATCTGGGGCTGCTGGTCGGGGTCGTGGCCGTCGCGTGGAGCTCGGTTGCTCGCCCTTCACTCCATCAATAAGAAGAAGAGAGGACATCTCGTGATAACGCATGCTGTGACGGGGGCCGATGGGTTCATCGGCTCCCACCTGGTCGAACTGCTGGTCGAGCGGGGGTATCGGGTCCGGGCGATGGCCCAGTACAACTCCTTCGGGTCCTGGGGGTGGCTGGACACGCTGCCGGCGGAGGTGATGGCCGGCGTCGAGGTGGTGCCGGGGGACGTGCGCGACCCGGCGAGCGTACGGAAGCTGGTGGCCGGGGCCGACGTCGTCTACCACCTGGCGGCGCTGATCGCCATCCCGTACTCCTACCTGGCTCCCCGGTCGTACCTGGAGACCAACGTGCTGGGCACGCTCAACGTGCTGGAGGCCGTACGGGAGGCCGCGGTCGGGCGGCTCGTCCACACCTCGACCAGCGAGACGTACGGGACCGCCCTGTCGGTGCCGATCACTGAATCGCACCCGTTGCAGGCGCAGTCGCCGTACGCGGCCTCCAAGCTGGGCGCCGACAAACTGGTGGAGAGCTACCACCTCAGCTTCGGGTTGCCCGCCGTCACCCTCCGCCCGTTCAACACCTTCGGCCCCCGCCAGTCGGCCCGCGCCGTGATCCCCACGATCATCAGCCAGATCGCCGCCGGGGCACGCTCGGTCCAGCTCGGCGCGCTCACCCCCACTCGCGACTTCCTGTACGTCAAGGACACCGCCGCCGCCTTCGCCCACCTGGGCACCGCCCAAGGCGTGGAAGGGGAACTGTTCAACGCCGGGACCGGAGTCGAGATCTCCGTCGGCGAGCTGGCCTCGAAGATCGCCGAGATCATGGGCGCCGAGGTGGAGTTCACCTGCAAGGCCGAACGGCTCCGCCCCGCCGACTCGGAGGTGATGCGCCTGGTCTGCGACAGCACCAAACTCCGGGAACGCGGCTGGGCGCCCGCGCACACGCTTGAGGACGGGCTGAAGGCGTGCGCGGCCTGGTTCCCGGAGAACTTGGACCGTTACAAGACGACCATCTACCACGTGTGAGGACGGATTCCGTGCACGCAGTGATCCTGGCCGGGGGCAAAGGGGTCCGCCTCCGCCCGTACACCACCACGCTGCCCAAGCCGCTGGTGCCGATCGGCGAGCAGTACTCCATCCTGGAGATCATCATGCGCCAGCTCGCCGAACGCGGCTTCACCTCCGCCACGCTGGCCATCGGACATCTCGGGCATCTCATCCGGGCGTACGTCGGCGACGGCGCGCAGTGGGGCCTGCGCGTGGACTACGCCCTGGAAACCGCCCCGCTCGGCACCATGGGCCCGCTCCTCACCATGCTCGACACCCTGCCCGCCCAGTTCCTGGTGATGAACGGCGACATCCTCACCGACCTCGACTTCGGCGACCTGCTCCGCGGCCACATCCGGGGCCGGGCGCCGCTCACCATCGCCACCTACCGCCGCGAGGTCAAAATCGACTTCGGCGTCCTGACCGCCGCCGACGGCCGCATCGTCGAGTTCACCGAGAAGCCGACCATCGACTACCGGGTCAGCATGGGCGTCTACGCCCTCTCCAAGCAGTGCCTGTACGGCTACTCGCCCGGGTTGCCGCTCGGCTTCGACGAACTCGTGCTGGACCTGCTCCGCAAGGGCCGCCATCCCGCGCAGTACGACTTCGACGGGCACTGGCTGGACATCGGACGGCCCGACGACTACGACCGGGCCAACGCCGAGTTCGACGTACTCCGGCCGGCTCTGCTGCGAGGGGCGTGAATGACGCGGGTGCTGCTGACCGGTGCGTCCGGGTTCGTGGGACGGCATGTGGCCGAGCTGCTGGCGGGGGCGCCGGGGGTGGAGTTGATCCTCACCCGGCGCCGGGAGCTCACGCATTGCCGGGTGGTCGACCTGGCCGCAGGGCCGTACGACGCGCTCTGCCGGGTGCTCGCGGAGGCGGAGCCGTCGGTGGTGGTCAACTGCGCCGGGGTGGTGCACGGGGAGTCGGCCGCGCTGGTGGCGGGGAACGTCACCGCTCCCGCGCGGCTGCTGCGGGCCATGGCCGATGTGGTGCCGGACGCCCGTCTGGTGCATGTGGGGTCGGCCGCCGAGTACGGGGCGCATGCCGTACCGGTGCGGGAGGACGCTGAGTGCCGCCCGCTCGGCGAGTATGGCCTGACCAAGCTGGCCGGGACCGCACTGGTCCGCGCGGCGGCCCTGGACGGGCTGGATGCCGTGGTGCTCCGGCTCTTCAATCCGGTAGGGCCCGGGGCTTCGGGTGGCAGCCTCACCGGGCGGCTGATCGCCGGGCTACGCGCGGGCGACGAGGTCCTGCTCGGCGTCACCACCGACGTACGCGACTTCATCGACGTCCGGGACGCGGCGGCCGCCATCGTGGCCGCCGCCCTGGCTCGCGGTCCGCTGCCCCCGGTGCTCAATCTGGGCACCGGGCGCGCGGTCCCCGTACAGGAACTGGTGGACACGATGATCTCGGTGGCCGCATGGCCCGGCCGAGTCCTCTCCACCCCGTCCGCAGGCGGCTCCACCCTCCCTTGGTCCTGCGCCGACATCACCGCCATCACCCAGGCACTGCCCTGGCGCCCGGCCATCCCCCTCCGCACCACCCTCGCCGACGCCTGGCAGACCTGATGAACACCCTCGTCCCCGCCTACTTCCACCCCGTCGCCCAGGAATCCGCCTGGCGCCGCCTGGCCGCCCGCCCACCCTCCACGATCATCCTCAACATCGCGGGCGGCCCCGGCACCACCCGCGACCCCGACTTCGCCCACGTCCTCAAGCCCTTGCACGCCGCCGGTGTCGAGGTCCTGGGCTACATCGACACCGCGTACGGCGCTCGCCCCGTCCGTGAACTGGTGGCGGACGCATTGCGCTACCGCTCCTGGTACGGCACCTCCGGCACCTTCCTCGACCAGGTCTCCTCCGGGGGCGACCGTTTATCGCACTATCGAGTCGCCACCACCGCGTTACGCCCACAGGGCCGGCTGATCCTCAACCCCGGCGTCTACCCCGACCCCGACTACACCTCCCTCGGAGATCTACTGGTGACCTTCGAGGGGCCCTGGACCTCCTACCGTTCCGTACGGCCGCCGTCGTGGGCCCGGAATCCAGCGAGCTTCTGCCACCTGGTGCACGAGGTACCCGCCTGGGCTCGTCGCTTCGTCGAACGCACGGCCTCTCGGCTGGCGGGAACGGGGTTCCTCACCACGTTCCGGCAGCCGAACCCCTGGGGGGACCTTCCCTCGTACTACGAGCGGATCCGATGAGATCCGACATGCCCTCGGACTACACGCCCGTGCCGTACCCCACGATCCTCCAGGATCGGCCGGCAGGCTGCTTTCCCACCGAACCGACGACCTCGGCGGGACCGGCGTTTCCCGGCGGAAGAGGCACGTGCCGCTGCACCGGGTTGATGAAATGGCAGCCCGCCAGCTGGCAGTCGGGACAGTTCTGATACCCAACAACCGCGGACAGCAGGAGAGCACCCGCGACAATGCCGGCCCACCGCCATCTCCGCCTCGCCATACGCTGAACGCCTTCCTGCCGACTAAGGGACACCCGATCCCCAGAACCTTGGTAGAAGGTGCGGCGGACTCTCCGCTGCACCCCCACCATCAGACGATCACCTGTGGGGACCACTCGCAATACCCGCCTGGCCTGGCGTTGCTGTTCGGCTCACCCTCACGGGCGTGGGGAACCACCTGGTCAGCCGCGCCACCAGCCCCACAGTGATCGGCTCACCCCCACGGGCGTGGGGACCACGGCCGCACCCGGAAGCCAGCCGACGCGCAGTTCGGCTCACCCCCACGGGCGTGGGGACCACACCACCGGCACCCGGGTTCCCGCGGGCACCGCCGGCTCACCCCCACGGGCGTGGGGACCACTCCACCTCGCCAGCGGATTCGGCCGAGCGGACCGGCTCACCCCCACGGGCGTGGGGACCACCCGTCGGCGATCCCGGCCGCCCGCCGCGCGAGCGGCTCACCCCCACGGGCGTGGGGACCACGTGCTGAAGCTCTCGATCGAGAGGCAGCGGAACGGCTCACCCCCACGGGCGTGGGGACCACGTCCCTCGGATGTCGATCCCGGCCGGGACGCCCGGCTCACCCCCACGGGCGTGGGGACCACGCCATCTGCATGGGGGCGAGCCGCTCGGCGGACGGCTCACCCCCACGGGCGTGGGGACCACGCGCGGTTGGCGGCTGCGGTCTCCCCGTAGAGCGGCTCACCCCCACGGGCGTGGGGACCACGGGTTCCATCGGTGGTGCTCCTGCCAATCCGGCGGCTCACCCCCACGGGCGTGGGGACCACTCAACCCTTGGGTTCGCGGCCAGATGACGCTACGGCTCACCCCCACGGGCGTGGGGACCACGATGCTGTGGCTAAGCTTCGGGATGATCCCCTCGGCTCACCCCCACGGGCGTGGGGACCACTTCTGCGGCACCGACTCCAACGGCCCCATGTACGGCTCACCCCCACGGGCGTGGGGACCACGCCTTCGCGCAGACGGCCACCCGCTGGCTCGCCGGCTCACCCCCACGGGCGTGGGGACCACAAACCCTTAAGGACATCAGGGAGGAGCGGAAGCGGCTCACCCCCACGGGCGTGGGGACCACTCAACACCGAGGGCATCCAGCTCTACACCGGCCGGCTCACCCCCACGGGCGTGGGGACCACACTTTCTGAGCTGGGGAAATTCGGTTGACCTGCATAGATAGGTTTGTCGGAGTTTGTCGGTGATTGCGAGAGGTGCTGTTTCAGGCCAGCAGGGCGGGAGCGTCATTGCTCGGGTGGGGGTTCGGGGAGGAAGCGCACCAGTTGGAGGCCGTCGAAGTCGCTGATCTGGCGGCGGCGGTGGCCGGCTGTGCGGACGATGAAGCCTTGTTCGTTGTCGGCTGGGTGAAGGCAGGTGGCCGCGCCGTCGTCGACGCAGCCTGCGACGGCGGCCCAGAGGTGGTCTCGGACGCGGGCAGAGACAGTGCCGACGTACAGGCCGGGGGTTGGTTCGATGAGCCAGCGGCTGAGGGCGCCGCGGACGTGGTCGGGTACGGCGGTGGTGGAGATGACGATCATCGAAGCCATGGTGACGCTCCTTGGCGGGGGCCGCTCCTAAGCATCACGGAGCGCGTGAAAGGGGCGGTCCGGGGTGACAGGGGGGCGGTTACCACGGGATGTCGGCTCCTCCGACAGCCTCGTCGGCGTAGTTGACCCCTGCGGGCAGGGAGCCCAGGTCGGGGTCCCACAGGTGGACGATGTCGGCGGTCTGTGCGGTAGGTGGTTGCGCTGCCGCCGTGGGGGCGATGACCTTCTGGATGTCGGAGACGATCGTGGGCATGAGCTTGATCAGTCGGAACTCCTCGCGGAGTCGGACACGGGCTTCGCGTTCGGGCTGGGTGGAGCCGGCCAAGGAGAATGCCAGCGGGATGGTGACCTTCGCTTTGTACAGGTCGGCAATGTCGTAGACGAAGGAGGTCTGGGTTCCGGCGTGGATGAAACCTAGGGCAGGTGAACAGCCCAGTGCACAGATGGCGGCGTGCACGACGCCGTACAGGGCGGCGTTGGACGCCGACAGAGCCAGGTTGACCGGATCTTGGTCGTCCCAGGCGGCGGGGTCGTAATTGCGACGGAACCGGGCGATGCCGTGCTTGGTGGCCAGCAGGCGATACAGCGCCTTCACCCGCTGCCCTTCCAGCCCGCGTAACTGAGCGAGGGAAGTCCCGGCGGGAACCGAGGCCGGGCCGAAGCGGTGCTCGTACATCCGCACCGCGACCCGGAGACGTTCGCCTTCGTCGGCCCAGGCACGGGCTTGGTGTTCCAGCCAGTCGGTGGTGAGCTGTGCCGGCAGGATCCCTGCGTAGGACCGGACACCGCCCGCGCCGACGCAGACCAGGGTGGTGCCATGGCGGGCGAAGGTGGCCAGCGCGGGCTGGGTGATAGAGGTGCCGGGGCCGAGCAGCGCGCACGACAGCGACGCGGTCGGCAGGTAGACCCGTTCGACACCGCGCGGAGAGTCGACCTGAGCGCACACGCCGGTGTCGTCCTGGACGATGCGAACGGTCTCCAGGTACAAGAACGACAGCGAGTCGGCGATGCGGGGCAGCATCGCCAAAGTCGGCTGTCCGAGACGGCGTTTGGCGTCGGATGGCGGTCGCTTCACCGCAGGGCCGCCGGGGCGAGGCTGAGCAGGCCGCAGCCGTAGGTCTTGCCGCGGCCGATGCCCTTCAGGACCGCAGCGCGAAGCGCGTACGGATCGCTCACAGTTCCGTGCCCGTCGAATCGGACCACAGCGTGGCGCACAGTTCCCTTGGCGCGGATCTCCTGCAGGGAGTGTGAGGTGACAGTGGTGACAGCAAGCCCGTGGGCGGCGGCGCGGGTCACCCACCACTCTTCGGCTGCGGCGCCGTACAGGGCTTTGATCTTCCCGGCGTCCTTGCTCGCGGTCCGACCAAGCCGTTTGGAGGGGTTGGCGGCGATGCGATAGTGCACCGGCAGGCCGGTGGTCAACTGGCGTAGCAGGCCGTCCAGTTCACGTACGGCCATCTCGCCGTAGCCGTCGGGCAGGCGTCCGAGGTCGGGCTTCATCCGGCTCTGGGCCAGCAGTTGAACGCCCTGCCGGGTGTCCTCGATCCGGAACAGCACCCCGGCCTGTGACCGTGCGTTCGTCCCCAGCTCGTCGGGGACCAGCTGCATCATCCGCTTGTGCAGGCGGTCAGGATCGGCCAGGTCGCTATTGACATCCCGTCGGCGCAGGTCGGGGAGGATACGTATCAGCCAGGCTGTCACTGTTCCTCCTTCGCATAGGCGAGCAGGGCTCCCCAGAACTTCTCTCCGGTCACGAACAAGTGCTGGGGCAGGAACTGGGTGGCGATGCTCACGGTGCGGGTCCGGTACCTCCGGTCGTGGCGGTTGAAGTTCTCAGGTACGTCAGTCAGTTCGCTGATCTCCTCGGCGGCCGCTGCGACGCCTTCGGTGACGAACTCGGCCTCGGGGGCCTCGCGTTCGCGCAACCGCCGCGCCACCGGAACACGCGTGCGCAACTCGTTCACCGGATCGGCCGCGAAGGCGCGCAGCAGCAGCGGCTGGTCCGGAGGGCAGGACCGTCGTCCCAGGTACGGCTGCCAACGAGGGCACCGCAACGCCTCAGCGATCTCTGTGATCCTCTTTTCCGGCCCCTCGACCGCCACAGCGAACGCCGCGTCCGAGAGGTACTGACGCCGGGTGACCATCGTCGCGGTTTCCCGTGGTCGCTGGGTGCCGTCCGGCCGAGGTACGCCCCTGGGCAGTCCGCCGCCGATGGTGTGGAAGTCGACCATCCGCACGCCGGGCCGATCGATCCGTACGGTGAAGCGCAGCAGGTCATAGCCGCCCAACGGCTGGCCGCGCTCTATCCCCTCAGCGGAGGCGAGCAGACCGATCAGGCCGGACCGGGTGGGGAAACGCAGCGTGTCGCGCTGGGCGAAGACGCTGTGCTCCCCCCAGGACTGCAATGGCCCGGCCAGACGCAGCACCAGACCGCTCACTGCGAGGCTCCCGGGTACGCCGCGCCCACAGCTCCGGCGATCAGTTCGGCGAAGGAGTCCTCCGGGTCGCCCAGCCCGTTCAGCGGCTTCTCGTCGATGCAGGCGTACGCGGAGTGCAGGACACCCGCAGTGCCCCAGAGCTTCTCCAGCCGTTCGGCGTGGCGACTGAGCTGGTCACGAGATGGAGCGGCCAGACCGCGCTCCGGGCGGATCGGGGCCTCGAACGCGGCGGCGTAGGAGATGGGCCGGTCCGCGCGCACCGCGACGTGCACAAGGTCGGGCAGGGTGTTGGCCGCCGAGCTGGTCTGCTTGCCGGTAGGCAGTGAAGCGATGAACGCCGCCAGGAACGCCCGCGTAAGCTCCTCGGCCATCTGGACGTCCTCGCCCAGGTTGGTCCGCAGGCCAACCAGGTCCAGGCTGGCGTACCGGTAGAACACCCCGGCGCTGAACTCGGCGCTGTTCATGTGCCCGCTGCCCACTGCGTCCGCGGGCAGGCAGTCGTCGACCGCGGTGAAGAAATCGATCTCAGGCGCGACTTCGTGCGTGGTGAACGCGTGAGCGACCTGTACGACGCCGTCGACGCCGGCGCCGGGCAGCTCGGCCAGCATCCGGCCGAACAGGTTAATCACGCCGTTGCGCTCCGACAGCAACTCGCCCACCTTGTCCGTCGGCAGTACCGCCTTGGGCTTCTTGGCTCCCACGGTCTGCTCGATGGCCTCGCGGTGTTCCTCAGCCAGGTCGGCCAGAGCGTCCAGCGCCGCTTCAGGCAGGTACAGCAGTACCGATGTCCCGCCCTTGTCCTCCAGTTTCAGGCCTTCCTTCTTGTTGGCCGACAGCGCCACCTGCGCGCCCGCCGCCAGGGCGGCCTCCTGGGACCAGCCGCGCCGCTGCAGACGCTCGGCGACCTCTGCGGGCACCCGCCGGGTACGGACCGCCGGGTCGCCGATGGCGCGTTCCACGTCCAGGCGTACGGCGCGCTTCCAGCATTGGCTGGAGACCCGGGTACGGGTGGCCCCGCCGTAGACCAGGCTCTTGGGTGAGCCGAGGTCGTCGCGGTTGAGGTTCGCGAACGGCACGGTCTGCAGGACGTGCACGTCGAGGTAGCGGGGGGTGGTCACTGGTCCTCACCTTCTGGAATGGTGTCCCCGTCGGTCGGGGCGGGGTGTTCGGTCTTGTTGATCGCCCGGTAGAAGTCCTGCAGCCACCACTTGGTCACCTGGCCGCGTTCGCCCTCCCAGCGGCTGAGGTCACGCAGCAGGCGTCCCCAGTCAGGCTCGACCTCCGCGGTGGCCAGCCGGCGGACCAGACCGGGCAGATGGCGGTGCAGACCGGGCACGTTCTGACGGCACAGCAGGTGCAGGCGTGCCTCCACTGTGTCGGCGGTCAGTTTCTTGTCGACGACGGCCCGGCCGAGCGTGCTCCCCAGGCTGGTTGTCTGTCGCCCGGTCTTCTTCTTGGGCTGGTCTGCATCCTCAGGCTCGCCTGCCGGTTCCTGCTCGGTCAGGGGAAGTACGGCGGCAGCCGTTTCCTGGCCCGGGTCGGCTCCGGTGTCCGTGCTGTGCTGGTCTGCGCGGCCGCGGGGCTGTGCCGCGATCAGGGCCGCCACCGAGTAGTAGGCCTGCTCCACCGCCCGGGGGGGCCGGTCGGTCGGCAGCCACGGAGCGACCACGGAGTGGGCCTTGCGGGCCAGGTCATCCTCTACCGGCCGCCCCAGGCTCCGGCGTAACGCCGAGCGCCGACCTGGGTTCTCCTTGACCTGCTTACGGACATGGGCCACGTACTTGTCCGCGGTCTCAATCGACATCACGTCACATCGCCTCCTTGGCCATTTCCGCCTTGCCGCGGCTTGCGGCCGTTGATCAGCCCGCGTTTGAGTTCGACGGCGCGTTTGAGACGGGGTGGGAGCGGCACGGTGGTGCTGTCGGTCACCTCGTCGTAGACGTCCAGCGCCAGCCGCCGGAAATCCGCTGATGGCTGGTCGAACCGGCGCTCCCGGACTCGCTTCCAGAACAGCCGTTCCGCCCGGGGCCAGTACCGGAAGGACCCATCCGCCGGCCAAGGGCCGGGTGAGATTTTGCTGCGCTGCGCCTTGCCCTCGCCGTTGGACGGATCGTTGATGGCTAGCCAGGCCTCGCGCAGCGCATAGCGAAGCTGCCCTTCAAGCAGTTCGGCGGTTTTGCGCATGGTGCTGATCTGATAAGGCACGTCGTCTTCGACTGCCAGGGCCAGCGTCGCCGGGGTGATAGCAGTCGTCCACTCTTTGTCTCGTGTCTGGCCGTCCTGGTCAAAGCCGTACGCGCGGGCTCGCAGCACGGGCAGCAGAATGCCCCGCAGGTCTTCGACAGCAGCCAGAACAGCAGGCCGACGCGCGTGATTGTCGCCCGTGTCCTCCATGAGGAGCGCGTCAAAGTCCCGCCACAGGGCACGACTCGCGTCCGCCTGCCGGGCGTACTCGGTCCCTTCCTTGTTCTGCTGGTAGATCAGGTAGGGATCTTTGGCGGGGAACTCCTGATCACGCCAAGCCCAGGTGATCCACGCATCTGTCACATACTCGCCATCTGCGGAGGGCTGCAGCAGCACCGCGTGCTGAAACCGGCCGGTCAGCACACCGCCGACACCGCTGAGCCGAGGTGCCCACCTACTGGGATCGGGCAGGTCATCGACCTCCCATGGCGCATGGTCAAGACCGCCGGAGCGATATTGGTGCGCTGGCGGGATACCTGCGACCAGCGACTCGAAAACCGAGCTCCCAACGGGGTGGAACGAGATCGTCCGCCGCAACGGCCCGGCTTTGCTGTTGCCGCCCGACACCGCCCCGGCCGTACGAGGAGTGCACTGTCCCGACGGCCCGTAGTAGAGCTGGGTCAGCAGGTGGAACACCGCCTCATCCGCTTGCAGCGGGGGCGGACTGAGCGACGTGGAATGGTTGAACCACACCTGGTTGTTGCCTGCGGGCCGGAACATGACCAGCTTGTTCACACCCGAACTCGTCTTGCACTGGTCCCGTAGACGTGGATCCTGCAGCCATGGGCGAATCGGATCAAAGAGGGCGAACCGTCCCGCGTACCGACCGAAATACTCCGTGATCGCGTTCTGGTCGAAACAGCCCTTCGCCAAGACGTCCGCCTGGCGGTCATTCCACGCGACGCTCCCATACGACATGTCATCAAGACCCGTCATACGGGCAGCGATCACCGTCAACACCCGCCACAGCGCGGAAGCCCCCGGCGGCGGCGACGCCTCGATATCAGTCAGAACATGAGCCTGCTCAAACAGCTCCCGCAACCCGACCTTCCGCCGCGCCTCACCCTCTCGGACCGGCACCCAGCGGCGTTCCAACAGGTCGTAGGTGTCGGCCACGTGAGGAGGGGGTGCCGAGCGCGAGATCCCGGGGGGAGGCATGACGGATAGACCTTTCGTTTTCTCATTCATTGAGAGGTGCCTGGAGTTCAGTCGGTTCTGCGGTGTGGCTCACGACACGTGACGGCTAACCCCGCTAGCTATTCGTCGAGGTTTCGGGCTTGAAGTCCGATAGGCCGAGTTCTGGCGACAGCCATACCTCCCGTTCGCCCAGCACCCCAGGCGACTGCTGATCAGGCAGTGAGACCACCACAAGATCTCGCAGGTGCGCACTCTGCTCCCAGGACTTCCTGACCTCAGAGGTGGTGTGGTCCGGCGACTGCCCGCGCAGCCAGGCACCCGGAACCGGGATGGTGTTCATCAGCACGTGCCTGACCTGCTCCTTGGTGAACCACGTGCGCTCGCCCTTCCGGCCCTTCGGTTCCAGGGGGAGCAGCCGGTCGCCGAGCATTAGCCGACCGTCGGCGCCGGGCGTACAGCAGACGACCCGAGCCGAGTCAGCGCCGAGGCGGGTGGAGTACTCGGTTACGAAATCGTCGCCCGTGAGCTGGCTCAAATCGTCGACATCGCTCGGCACGGGAATGGCGGCCATCTGCGCATACATGTCCTTGGTCTGCTCGTCCGCGAGCCTGGCCAGATCCTCATCAGTGATCGGTGAGGTCTCGTCCCCGAACGTCTCGTCGTAGACCTGGTCCACCAGACGCTGGATGTCGCCCGGAATGTTCACCTGCCCTCCGGGCAGGTGAGCCACAGCGGTCCGCGTCCGACGTAACAGCGCAGTCGGGTAGACGAACGGCCAGCTGGCAGGTATCCGCAAATCCCCGGTCTCATCCACCGGTATTAGGACCACCAGTCGCATTCTGCCGGTCGCCTGCGCCGTCTCCTCCTCCACTGCCCAGTCGGGCCTCCAGCGGTCGAACATCGGATGCCGCTGGCACCGGCCCGCCCGCTGCAGCAACAAGGCGATAGGAGCCAGGTCGCTCACGACCAGATCGAAGTCCAGATCCAAGGACTGCTCGATCACCTGAGTAGCCACCAGGATCGCCGCCGTCGGCCTGGCGCCCCCGGCGTCCTTTCCGAACCAGCGAACCGCCTCCTGGGTGATTTCCTCCCGACGGTACGCGGGGAACCTCGAATGCAGCAGCCGGATCACCGGAGACGGACCGCGCTGCTCGTCGAGCCATGCCTTCAACGCCAAGTAAGTACGCTGCGCCTCGCCAACGGTGTTGCAGATGACCGCCGCGCAGCCGCCCTCACGAACCAGCGGCTCCAGAACTTCACGTAACACCGCCGTACGGTCAGGGCGCCGATCCGGGCCGACCAGGACGTTACGGGACTCAACGTGCAGTGTGCGCTCACGGGACTGCACCGGAATAGACTCCGACATCTTTGGGCTGACGTACAACCATCCCGGGTAGGTCACCTCGGGCACTTGCACGTCCTCACACCCGGCACCGGCCAGGTATGCCTTGGCCAGGCGCTGCCCTGTACCCACCGGAAGGGTCGCCGACAACAGCACCACTGGGACCTTCAGCGAGCCCAGCCATTGCAGCAGCACCTTCAGCAGGCCCTGCATGTACGCGTCATAAGCATGCACCTCATCGATGACCAGCACCTTCCCGGCCAGACCGAGCATTCGCAGCACGTTGTGGCGCCCCCGCAGGACGCTCAGCAACGCCTGGTCAATAGTCCCCACCGCCAGGTTCGCCAGGAGCAATGCTTGGAATCTGTGGATCTGTCGGGAAGGGGGTGTACCTTCCCGATGATCATGTCCAGTCTCAAGCATGACCGACGCGCCAACGTCGGTCGGGAAGGCACACCCGTTGCTCACCGTAGTC
>NZ_JAHCST010000051.1 GCF_018476525.1 Acrocarpospora catenulata | reverse complement strand
CGCCGACTGCTATACCCCGGGCATCGTCCCCGACCGTCCGCCACGCCCGGTCAGCCAGCTTCAGCGACTCTGCCGACGGCTGTCAGCCCAGACCCCACAATGACCTCGAAGATCACCAACAGCATCCTTTTGGTGATCTCGTGCGACGCAGACCTTGTCTTCGTGATCATGTTGGGTGTCTGTCACTGAGCTGTTGAGCGTTGTGTTCCCTCACCTGGAACATGTGCGGATCGATCGTGTGCTGCCAGCTGGTCGGTCGGTCCGCATCGAGGCCAGCACCCACCCCGCCCACGCCATCTGCCCGGACTGCGGGATGGCTTCAAAGCGTGTGCATAGCCGCTACCGGCGCAGGGTCGATGACACCGCGATCAGCGGTAGGGAAACGGTCATCTATCTGGGGTCCGCCGGTTCTTCTGTCTCAACGCCCTGTGCGAGAAGACAATATTCGCCGAGCAGGTGCCCGGCGTGACCGTCCGGCATGGGCGGCGCAGCCCAGGGCTCGGGGCGGTGCTCACCGCGCTGGCGCTGGCCTTGGGCGGCCGGGCCGGAGCCCGCCTGTCCACACAGCTGTCCAGTGCGGTCAGCGCGATGACGTTGCTGCGATTGATCCGCGCCCTGCCCGACCCCGCCACCGCCACGCCCCGGGTGCTGGGGGTGGACGAGTTCGCCCTGCGCCGCGGGCACTCCTATGCCACCGTGCTGGTGGACGTGGAAACCCGCCGCCCGATCGATGTCCTGCCCGGTCGGTCCGCCGACACCTTCGCCGCCTGGCTGGCCAACCGCCCCGGGGTGGAGGTGATCTGCCGGGACCGCGCCGGGAGCTACGCCGAGGGCGCCGACCGCGGCGCACCGGAGGCGATACAGGTGGCCGATCGATGGCATATCTGGAGCAACCTCGGCGATGCCGTCGAACGCAGCATCGCCCAGCATCGCTCCTGCTTACACGCAGCCATCCAGGCCGCCCAGGCCGGCCCGCTGGACAACTCCGAGCCGGTCCAGGTCTCACGGCCGGCGCCGGCACCCCAGGCATCCTCGCCGCGAGATGATCGGGTGGCGGTGCGGACCCGGCAGCGCCACCAAGCCGTCCACGACCGGCTCGCCGCCGGGCACGGCCTCAAGCAGATCGGCCGCGATCTCCGCCTGGCCCTGGGCACCGTGCGCCGCTACGCTCGCGCCGCATCGGCCGAGGAACTCCTGGTCAACGACGGCACCGGCCGCCGTCCGAGCCAGCTGGCCCCCTATCTGCCCTACCTGCACCAGCGGTGGCGGGACGGGATCCGCGACGCCACCCTTCTCTGGCGCGAGCTTCGCGAACGCGGTTACCCGGGCGGCTATTCCAGCGTCCGGGACTATCTGCGGCCCTTCCGCTCCGATGCTCCGCCTCCCACCTCCACGCCGGTCCCGCCCAAACCCCGTGCCGTCACCGCGTGGATCATGCGGCATCCCGACCGTCTCCAGGCCGAGGACCACCGGCAGTTGCTGGCGATCCTCCGCCACTGCCCGCACCTGAACGCGCTACGCGGGCACGTCCAAGCCTTCGCCGCCATGATGACCCAGCGGCGCGGCGATCAGCTGGAGGCATGGGCAAACGCCGCCCGCGCCGACGACCTGCCAGCATTGCATTCCTTCGTCACGGGCTTGCGTCGCGACCTCGACGCGGTCCGGGCCGGTCTGTCCCTGCCGTGGAGCTCGGGCGTGGTAGAAGGCCACGTCAACCGAATCAAGACCCTCAAACGGCAAGGCTACGGCCGAGCGAACATGGACCTGTTACGCAAGCGCATCCTGCTGGCCGACTGACGTGATCACCAAAAGTGAGACAGAGCCAGGATTCGCGCGTCGTTGACACCGTCACCCGCTCCACGTACGAGAGCCCAGGTCATCCAGTAGATCGGGACCTGGGCTTTGCTGTTCCTCCCAACGCATCTCAGTCGCTCCCTGATGGCCAACCTGGCAGTATCAGGAGGGAGGGGAGACATCATGAACTTCGATCGGATCAACGTCGAGCCCGACAAGCTCGAAGGCAAGCCCACCGTCCGGGGTCTGCGGATCAGCGTTGAGACAGTGGTACGGCTGGTCGCCGCCGGGTGGACCTTCGATGAGGTCCTTTCCGACTACCCCGACCTGGAACGCGAGGACATCAAGCAGGCCCTTGAATACGCAGCCGCCTCCACCAACGTCCACTTTTATCGCCTCCGCGAGCCGGCGTGAACTTCCTGATCGACGAGAACCTCTCACCCCGCGTCGCCGAGTTGCTGACCAAGGCCGGGCACGACTCAGTACACGTCCGTGACCTCGACGCGACGAGCGCGCCAGACACCACCGTCATGACCCTCGCGGTGGCGGACGGGCGCGTCATCATCTCCGCCGACACGGACTTCGGGGCGCTCTTGGCCCAGACCCGCGCGACCGAGCCTTCGGTCATCCTGGTACGGGAGCTACTGGGACTTCGGCCACCGGATCTGGTCAACATCATCATTGACCACCTCGACGTTCTCGAACCGCACCTCCAGGCAGGCGCCGTCGCCGCCTTCACCACCTCCGGCATCCGCGTCCGAGCGCTACCTCTTCGCTGAGTGAGAACCAACACGACCTCAGGTGGCGGCGGCCGTACCTGCCGACCTCGTGCCAGATGCGTGCCAGAACGGACGGGGAACCACGGTCACTCGCGGGGACTCACGGTTACCGGACCCCGTCTGACCTGCGCCTTCGTTTCCCAGGTCAGGGCCCCAAGATCAACAGATGATTCCCAAGCTGACAGCGCGGGTTCGATTCCCGTCACCCGCTCCACGTAACGAAAGCCCAGGTCATCCGATGGATTCGGAGCCTGGGCCTTGGTCTTTCTCACGCTTGTTTGAGCTCCACGCCAACACCAGCGGGCGACCATCCGCTCACCAGGCGCGAGCATCCTCAAATCTGCCCGCTCGCCACCCACATCAACTAGCATGCTAACTAACATGCTTCACGAGGGGTGACGAGGTGCTCGACGCGGAACTCGCCGAGGTCATTGCCAACCTGCGCGACATCGGAGCGGACATCGCCGATGTCGAGGTGAAGAAGGCACATGGCGGGCTACCCAAGTCGCTTCGCGAGACCCTCTCGGCCTTCGCCAACACCCAAGGAGGAGTGATCATTCTCGGGCTAGACGAAGCTCAGGCTTTCCGCGCGACCGGGTTGACTGACCCGGCACGGCTGGCCGCCGATCTCGGCGCAATGTGTGCCGCAGATCTGGAGCCTCCGCTTCGGCCCCTCATCAAAATCCACGACTTCGAGGGTGTTCACATCCTGGTCGCGGAGATCCCTGAACTCGATCCCGCCCAGAAACCTTGCTATGCCCGTGGGGCCGGAATCACCAAAGGCAGCCATATCAGAATCAGCGATGGCGATCGCCGACTGTCCGCGTACGAGGTCCAAGTCATGCTGTCATCCCGGGGACAACCGCGCGACGACGAGCAGGCCGTTCACGGCATCGGCCTGGATCAACTCGATCCTGCCAGCGTCACCGCGTTGATCGCCCGGCTGAAGATCAGCCGCCCCCACGCGTTCAAGGATCTTGACTTCCAGTCGGCGCTTCGCCGCGCCAGAGTGCTGGTGCCCAGTGATGACAGCGAAGACGTGGTCTCGCTGGCCGGCCTGCTGGCCCTCGGCAGTTATCCGCAGGAGCACTTCCCCCAGCTCATGGTCACCTTCGTCCACTACCCCACCGACAGCGGCCCCAGCTCCAACGAGCGGTTCCTGGACAACGTGACGTTGGAAGGTCCGATCCCGGTCATGGTCCGCGACACGCTCGCGGCCATCCGCAGGAACATGTCCCGCCGCGCGATCATCTCCGGAGCGGGCCGCCAGGATGTCTGGGAGTACCCCGAGACCGCCCTGCGGGAAGCGGTAGTCAACGCCCTGGTCCACCGCGATCTGTCCAGCGCTGCCCGGGGCACCCAGGTCCAGATCGAGATGTACCCCGACCGGCTGCTCATCCGCAACCCCGGCGGCCTATTCGGCCCCGTCACCATCGACAGCCTCGGCCAAGAAGGCATCTCCTCCGCCCGCAACGCCACCCTCATCAAACTTCTGGAAGACGTCCCTCTTCCCGGCGAAACCCGAACAGTCTGCGAGAATCGCGGCTCGGGTATCCGCGCCATGCTGAACGCGCTGCTCACCGCCGGAATGAATCCGCCTCGATTCGACGACAAAATCTCATCCTTTACGGTCACCTTCCCCAACCACACCCTCCTGAGCGAGGAAACCATCACCTGGATCCACAGCCTGGGCGAGAAAGGACTGACCGACAGCCAATGCATCGCCCTTGCCCTGCTGCGCGAGGAGGGAATCCTTGACAACCGCGTCTACCGCAACGCGACTGGCGTCGATTCACGCATTGCGACCAGCGAACTCCGAGACCTCGTCGCCCGCGAACTCATCACGCAAACCGGGACGCGCCGATGGGCCAGGTATCAGCTCCCTGAGCGCCCTTCGGCGGCCGTAGTCGAATCCTCCCGCGCTGATCGCAGACCCGAACTGCTCGCTGTCCTCGGCAACCAGACTCTGTCTCGGGCCGAGCTGGTTGCCCGAACTGGTCTCGGCGATCAGACCGTACGGCGATGGCTGAAGATCATGCGGGACGAAGGCACCATCGAGATCGTCGGTAGCAGCCCGAAAAGCGTCCATGTGCGCTACCGCCGAACGCAACAAGAACCCCTATTCGGCTAGGAGCTGTTCGGAGTTCGGATCATGTGGTTGAGGTAAGGAGCTTCAGCCACATGATCGAGCCCCGGAGGTGAAGTCCGGCCTCGTAGCTTTCCGGGGCTTTGTCGTATCGGGTGGCTAATCCACGCCAGGTCTTGATCTTCTGGAAACAGCGTTCGACGGTGTTGCGCTGCCGGTAGCGCTCCGGGTCGAAGCCGACGGGCCGCCCGCCGGCTGAACCCTTCCTCTTCCGGTTGACCTGCTGATCGGTCTTCTCCGGGATGACCGCCGTGATCCGGCGGCGGCGCAGGTAGGCACGGTTGGCCTTGGAGGAGTAGGCCTTGTCCGCGGCCACCGCGTCGGGGCGGGTACGAGGCCGGCCGGCCCGGCCGGGGATGCGGATCTTGTTCAGGACGGTGATGAACCGCGGGCAGTCAGCGGCCTGCCCAGGGGTGAGCACGAAGGCCAGCGGCAGCCCGGCGGCGTCGACCGCGGCATGGACCTTGCTGCTCAGCCCGCCCCGGGATCGGCCGAGCCAGGCAGCCGCCGCCCGGACCTTGCGGCGTCGCCGTGTGGCGGCACGATCCTGGCCCGGCGACGCGTCAGCACCGTCCGCTCCATCTGGGCCGTCGTGGCCATCTGGGCCGTCCGGGCCGGGTGTGACCTGCGGCGCATCACTCGCAGCACCGGTGGCTGCTCCGGAAGCGGAGCCCCCTTTTCCTCGGTCAGCGCCTGTTCCAGCGCGTCCAGGGTCTCCCCGGCGACCGCCAGCCCGGCCGACTCCTGATGCGCCCGCACGATCGTGGAGTCCACGCTGACCAACTCCAGCCCGACCTGCCCGCGCGAGGCGGCCTCGGCGATCAGCGCGTCCATCAGCCCCTGGAACACCCCGGCCTTGGCCCAGCCGCTGAACCGGGAGTAGAGCGTGGACCAAGGCCCGTAGCGTTCCGGCACGTCACGCCAGCCGGACCCGGTGCGGAACCGCCACAGGATCCCGTTGAACTGATCACGCACCCGCCGTGGCAACGGCCCGGTAGCCGCCACCGGCAGATGCGGCTCGATCAACGCCCACTCGGCATCGGTCACATCAAAGCGCGCCACATCCGAGTTCTACCAGCCACGGCCAGCCAGCTACCGGGCCCCACCAAGATCCGAGCCCCGAACAGCTCCTAGGAGCATCCTTTCCCGTGTACCTTCCGTCCCCCAATCCGGCCCACCACAGCGTGCTACTAGCGCCCGGCACAGAGAACCCCGGCGGCAGTGTCGTCGTGGATCGTGCGGCCTGCCTAACGCGTATCGCTGAGACAGAGGGTTCGGCTCGCGGACCTACGGAGCAGCTCGGTCAGGCCGTGCAGCCAAGGGCATCGGAGGGTTTCGTGCCAGATCCGTGCTAGAAGAGGCGGGGAACTGCGGTCACTCGCAGGGACTCACGTCGGCCGACACACCATGACCTGCGCCTCTGTTCTCCCACTTCAGCCCAGCATGATCAGTATCCGATTCCCAAGCTGACAGCGCGGGTTCGATTCCCGTCACCCGCTCCACAAGCGAAAGCCCAGGTCGTCCTATGGATTTGGATCTGGGCTTTAATCTTGTTCGGGCTATTTGATCTCTGCGTGCCGGTAGCTCAGCGGATCACCTAGCCGGACGTGGATCCCGGGCGGATCATCGTTGTCATCTTGTGCGCGGTCCTGGCTAATCAGGTGCTTGTCGATCGCCGCGGTAGTGATCTTGCCCGCGCCTCGCACCACGTGCTGATAGATCATCGTCGGGCGTGCGTTGTCGTACCCCGTTGGAGCCATCAGATCCGGGCCCACGGCCCACCGCGATCATGTCTCCGGTGTGATGGAGATCATGCAGGGGGAGACAAGTGACCACCGCAGAACCTGCTGAGACGCGTCCGAGCCGGACACCTTCCGACAGAGGATCGCGCGCCACCCGACACCTCAGAGGTCGTCGCGAATGTCATTGCGCCCGCGATTCGACTGGCGCAATATGAGTCCTAGGTTATGTTGGCTTCATGGCCTGGGATGTCATCCTGCTGGAACCTGTGGAGATGTGGTTCTTGAAGCTGTGCTAGTCCGATCCGGACACTGCGGTGCTGATCGAGCAGGCTATCGACCGCCTCTCCGAGGTCGGCCCCACGCTGGGGCGACCGCTCGTCGACACCCTCGAACACAGCAACCTCAGGAACCTGAAGGAACTGCGGCCCGGCTCACGCAAGCGATCAGAGATTCGGATGCTCTTCGTCTTCGACCCCGACCGAGCAGCGATCTTTTTGGTCGCAGGCGACAAAGCAGGACAATGGTCTCGTTGGTACGACGAGGCCATACCGCTCGCCGAAGCGCGCTACGCCGATTACCGAGCGGAGCAGGACAAGGAGACCGATCGATGAGTACCGCCCGTCGATGGCAGGACATCAAGGCCGAGGCGCACCGCCGTCACCCTGAGATGGCAGATCCGGAACGTCAGGCCAAGGCCCGCGCCGAACTCGACGCGTACATCGCCGGCCACCACCTCAGGGAACTCCGCAAGTCCATCGGGAAGACCCAGGCCGACGTAGCCCAGATCCTGGGTGTGTCCCAATCGCGGATCTCTCAGATCGAAAACGGCAGTATTGAGGCCATGGAACTGGAGACCCTCCGCGCTTACGCGGCTGCGCTGGGCGGGCATCTGGACATCACCATCAGTGTCGGCCCCCACTCGGTGAAGGTGGCATAGCTCACCCACCGACGATGCTCAGAAGTCCAGTCGCACCATGATCGTCGTGGAATTGGCGTGCATCAAAGGTGGCGAGGGGTCAACCACAGTCGTTCACGACCGCCATCACGCGCAGGTCAGCAACCCTACCGACCGTGATTCACATACTTCCCGGACTGACAGCCTCTGGTAGCGGCGGCCATACCTGCCGATCTCGTGCCAGATGCGTGCCAGAACGGACGGGGAACCACGGTCGCTCACGGGGGCTCACGGTCACCGGACCCCGTCTGACCTGCGCCTTCTCTTCCCAGCTCAGAGCATCAAGATCAACAGATGATTCCCAAGCCGACAGCGCGGGTTCGATTCCCGTCACCCGCTCCAACGACGAAAGCCCAGGTCAACCGATATTTTCGGGACCTGGGCTTTGATCTTGTTTGGGCTATTTGATCTCCGCGTGCCATTAACGTGCCATCAGCGCAATGGATCATCCAGCCAAGACCAGAACCCCCGGCGGATCTTCATCGTCATCCTGCGCCCCGTCCTGGCCGATCAGGTGCTTGTCGATCGCAGCAGTGATGGTCTTGTCCGCGCCTCGCACCGCGTGCTGATAGATCATCGCTTCTCGTACGTTGTCGTGCCCCATCCGCGCCATCAGATCCTTGAGCCCGGCCCCCGACTCCGACAAGGGTGATACCCCTGTGCGCAGGTCATGGAGTGCGGGTAAGGACGATGAGCAGCTCCATCTGCGTGATTCCCTGGGAGAAGCCGACTGGCCTTGATGAGAGGGGTTACAGAGCCAAGGCGCGGTGTAGCGCCCGGCCGACGTCTATCATTGTGGGCATCGAGAGCGCCCCTAGATCGGCAACGATCTGGTCTCGGTACAGAGGGCCGAGGTCGTCGCAGTTGACGTAGCCAGCGAGAGGGTCACCAGCGCGCAGAGCGGCCCAGGATGGCAGATCGCGGCGAGTGGTGGTAATCCGCGCGACCAGACAATCATCGATGGCGTTGTTGCGGGCATTGTTGGAGACCACGAGCCATGGCTTGAGCCCGAACCCGAGATCGGCTCGATAGACCCGGCCGCGGACGGGGATGATGTTGGGGGCAGCGTTCACACTCGCTTCCCACCATCCATCACGTTGCCGCGGTCCCAGCCACGGCGGGCGGTGCGGTAAGCGCGGTCCTCGTCGTCCATCTCGGCCGCCCACGCCGCATACCCGGTGGTTGCCACCTGCTGAGTAACGGCATCCCGTCCTGCACGGACCAACGCGGCGAGGATCTCTGCGTCTGAGGAGCTGGCGTCCAGCTCCTGACCGGTGAGCTGCGCCAAAGCCTGGCGCTCGGGGCTGACGGGAGCGTGCATGCGCTCCAGAGTGGTGACATCCTCGGGTCCCATTGGGACACTCTTGCGAACACTCATGCAGCCAGTTTACAGCAGTAGGTGCAACGAAGGATGCTGCAAACAATGCTGCACTACCACAGGAGCGTCGGAACGCCGTCGCGGCAGGCATCACATCCGCCACCTGCCGCGCTTGCATGAGAAGCCAGGTTAGCGAGGTGGTAGCGGGCCGCGCCCGCCACCAGGCCGGGGGCTGATCGTCATGCCATTAGCGTGCCGTTAAGGGCGGTTACGAGGGATCAACCACCGGTCACTCACGACCGTCGTCAGCCCCAGGTCGACGCCCCTACGAGGCGAGATCCCTGCAATTCCCAAGCTGACAGCGCGGGTTCGATTCCCGTCACCCGCTCTCAGCATGAAGGCCCAGATCACCGATGGTTTTGAGACCCGGGCCTTGATCTTTTTATGAAGCGCTTTCGGTCGTCGTACCAGAACAGTTGATCTCGGCTGGTCGGCTCTATCACGCCCGCCTGGCTGTCGTCGGTATGGGGCTTCATGCTCTCTTTGATGATCTGCCCCAGAGCGTCAGCGGCCTCGGATCCTTGCAGGTAGATGTTGCTGCCTTGGTACTCGCATGGCCCATCCGATCCATCATGCCGCCGAGTCTGCCGGTGACGCCATTGGGATCTTCGCTGGCCACGATGTCGTGCGTGGACATTGACGAAATACGCCATCACATCGCGGAACTCAGCGAGAAGTTCGTATCAAGCCGCCCGGTGTCGTTCAGGGAAGAGCCGCAGGGGTCGAGGCATGGTCAACCATTTCCGTCACCCGCTCTCACTGGAATGCCCCGCTGGCCCGAAAACGAGCACTCACTCCCGTAGTGTGCGTGTCATGGACATGGTGCGTCAGGTGATCGTGTTCGACGCGGCTGACCTACGTGCCGAGAGTGCGTTCTGGGCCGGTATGTTCGGCGGGCACGTCTTCGAAGACGACGATTGGCACAGCGTCGTCGACGCCGCTGGAGATTGGCGGATCGGCGTACAGTTGGCGCCGGACCATGTTCCGCCCGACTGGCCGCACGGGGCTCCCCAGCAAGTGCATCTCGACCTGCATGTCGACGACCCGCGAGCCGCGCACGAAGAAGCAATCGCCCTCGGTGCCCGGCTGCTCCAACCAGCTCCCGATCTCGACGCCGCCGAAGGACACCAGGTGTACGCGGACCCGGCAGGGCATCCGTTCTGCATCGGCTGGGGGCACCCGTCCCGACAGGCGCTCACGGCGTTCGTCGCCGACCGCTTGGGCGGCAGAGAGATGGCGAGCCAAGACACGTAGGACCAGGAACGCGAGGACATCGAGTACACGGCCGCGTCCACCAACGTCCACTTCTACCGCCTCCGCGAGCCGACGTGAATTCCTGATCATCGATCTGGATATCGTGGCCGGCCTGCTGACCCGCCTCATCGGTCTAGCCAGATCCCACCGGACAGGTCAAGCAGGCGTTGGCGTGTGGACAGGGCTGACCCCGATCATGCCCGGGTGAGCTCGACGCACTGCTCCTGGCCGAGCACCGTCGCGCACATCGTGATCCTGTTCTGGTCGATCACCCGCCATCGCGCCGGTACGGGGTTCTGCGGCTCACACGTACCGAGGTCGATGAAGTACAGCGAACCGGTGTAGTCGGGATCGCGGCCCTTGACCGTCCAGGTCCGGGTGCCCGCGCTGACCGCGCAGTCGTCGGTGATGGCCAGATCGTCGGCGAGCATGCCCGAGTAGGCCTTCTCGCCGGTGGCCGTCACCTCGACGACCGAGGCCGGCTCGCCGGACTGCCACCTGCCGAGGACGGTGGGCGCGGCCGAGGGCAGCGCCTTGTCGTCGCGGCCCTCGCTGCCCGCCGGGCGGCGGATGCCCTTGCCCGTGTCCACGTTCAGCAGGGAGAACGCGCGGATCCGCCGCGACTTCGGTGGCTTGACCCGGGTCGCCTTGTGCTTTTCGAACCGCAGGCGCCACTCGGACTGGACGATGATGTCCGGTTGGATGTCGTCGAGGGTCGCCTGAGGCTCAGCCAGTGGGTTGCCGCAGTTGCACTTGACGACCGGCTGGCCCTGGTCGTCCGCCAGCACGCCAGTGCCAGCCTGAAGCAGGGCGTCGGCCGCCGTGCTCACGCCGTGGGCGAAGCCGTGGTTACGGACGAGGGTGTCGTTGCGCAGAATCACCGGGGTCAGTTTCCTGATGTAGTCACGGATGCCCTTGACGGGGATCCTCCGTACGGAGGCCCAGGCGGTCGCCTTCGCACGGTTCTTGGGGTCGATCAGGAATCTCGTCAGCAGGGCCTTGTCGCAGGTTCGTTTGTGTAGCGAGCCGCCGTAGAGGCCAGGGGTGTCGCCGGGGCGAAGGCCGCCGTTGGGTCCTGGGGCGATGGGCTTCTCGGGGATCGGCAGTTCGAAGAACGGGTCCTCGCCTAAGGTCCCGACCGCGATGGCGACGATCTTGGCACTCTTCGCGAGGGCCGCGCAGCCGGTGGAGAGCAGCAGAAGGAGCACGGTCAGGGCCAAGCATGTTTTTCTCATGCGTCAAACGCTCCGCCGTACCGGTGCGATCAGCCTGAGTAGTTCGTTACTCAGATACGGCCGGTCGTACTATCGGCCGGAGAGCCTCGGGAGGCACCGTGGACACGTGGCCGTTCGTAGGCCGGCAGCGCGAACGGGACTGGATCAGGACGACGCTGCGGGGGCGCAATGTCGTGATCGTCGGGCCTGCCGGGGTGGGGAAGAGCCGGCTGGCGTCTGAGGTGGCCTCCGTGTTTCCCGCGACGGTTCAGGTCCGGGGTAGTCAGGCCGCGCGCGCCCTTCCGCTGGGCGCTTTCGCGCCGTTCCTCCCTGACGGGGACCCGGGTCCTCACCCGCTGCGGTGGGCGGGCGAGGCGATCCTCGCGCGCAAGCCGTCTCTGCTGGTGGTGGACGATGCCCATCTCCTCGACGCGTCCTCCGCGGCCCTCACACAACAACTGGCCGCGCGGATGCGGGTGCTCGCGACTGTTCGGTCGGGGGAGGACTGCCCGGATTCGGTACGGGCTCTGTGGGAAGACGATCTCGGTCATCGGTTCGACCTGGCCGCGTTCACCGATGCGGAAATGACGACGGTGCTGGTCACCGCTCTCGGCGGCCCGGTGGAGGCGGCCAGCGCCGAGCGCCTGCACGCGCTCAGCCAGGGCAATGTATTGCTGGTACGCGAACTGGTTGCCGCGGCTCTGGAGGGGGAGACCCTGGTGCGGTCGGGCGAGGACCGCGCCTGGCGGCTGGAGGGTGCGGTTCCCCGCGCCCCCCGGCTGATCGAGCTGATCGAGCGCCGGATGGGCCGTTTCGGAGAGGCGGTGACCGCCGTGGTCGAGTTGGTGGCGCTCGCCGAGCCGTTGGGCCTGGCCCCGCTGGTCGCGCTGACCAGCCCGGAGGCGGTCGAGGAGGCGGAGCCGCGCGGGCTGGTCCAGATCGTGACCGACGAGCGCAGGACCAACGTCCGGCTTGCCCACCCCCTGTACGGCGAAGCCGTGCGAACCCGACTCCCCATCCTGCGTCAGCAGCGGAGATACCGCCAGCTGGCCGAAGGTTTGCGTGACACCGGGGCACGCCGACGGGAGGATGCGGTGCGGATCGCCGTGTGGCGGCTGGAGGGCGGGACCAACACGGAGGCGGGCCCGCTCGTGCGGGCCTGCCGCCTCGCCTGGGCGGCCCACGACTACCCACTGGCGCTACGCCTGGCCCGAGCCGCCGAGGCCGCCGACGGGAACGACCATGACCGGGTGGATGCCGTCATCATGCTCGGCACGCTGCTCAACTACTCCGGCCAGGCGGTCCAAGCGGAGGCCGTGATCGCCCAGGTACTCGACCGGCCCAGCGACGAGCGGCGGCGCACCGAGTTGGCGCTCACCCGGGCGTGGAGCCTGGGTCTGGCGCTGGGCCGCGACGAGGAGGCCTTGGAGCTGCTGACCCGAGCCCGCGACGAGGTCACCGAGCCCGCCTTACGGCAGGACCTCAGCACGCTCATGTTGATGATGATGGTCGATCGGCGTAGCGCTCAGGAGGTCTTGGAATTCGCCGAAGCGCTGCTGACCGAGCCGCCGGTTACCGCGGCCGTACGGGCGCAGGCGCTGAACTGCAAGGCGGCGAGTCTCGCCATGATCGGCCGCTACCACGACGCGCTGACCGCGGTCGGCCAGGCGGTCGACGACCACGCCCAGTGGCTGGACGCCGTACCTGTCACGGTCGTCCCCCTGCACACCAACTGGGCGATGAGCAGCATGTCGCTGGGCGACCTGGCCGGTGTGGACGCCGCCATGGACAGCCTCGCCGCGCTGGTCGGCTCGGCCAGAAGCTCGGCCCACGCCTACCACGCTCTGGCGTTGCACCGCGCGACGGCCGCCCGGCTCAATGGCCGCCTCATCGAAGCCAGGCGGCTGCTGAGCGACGCCCTACGACAGCATCGTGATGGCGTTCTGGCCGGGATCTGCCAGATCGAGTACGCCCACCTGCTCGCCATACGCGGCGACGCGCCCGCGGCACGGGCGGCGTTCGAGGCGGGCGCGGCCCACTTCACTCGGCTCAGCGCCATGCAGGACTCGTGGCGCTACCTGACAGAACCCTGGGTGATCGCCGTTTCCGGCGAGCTGGGCAACGCGGTCGAGTTCGCCCTGGGCACCGCCACGGTGGCGCGACAGCTGGGCGCGGTGGCATTCGAGACCATCGCACTGCACACGGCCGTACGGCTCGGCCATGCCGAACTGGCCGTCGACCGCCTGGCGGAGCTGGTCCAGGCACAGGACGGCGACCTGGCCGTCCTGCTGGCCTCCCACGCCCGCGCTGCGACCTGCGGAGATGGCGCCGCGCTGGAGGAGGTGACATCGGGTTTCCTGCGAATCGGCTGGCTGCCCTGCGCGGCCGAGGCCAGCGCCCAAGCCGCACAAGCCTGGGAAAGCGCGGGCCGTGGTGCCTTCTCGCGGGCCGCCTCCAGCAGGGCGTGGATGCTGGCGGCACGCTGCGAGGGCCTGCGCACGCCCGCGCTGGCCCGCCTCACCTCGCCCGGCCTGACCCGGCGCGAAGAGGAGATCGCCCGGATGGCGTGCGCGGGCTTGACCAGCAAACAGATCGCGGAACGGCTGGTCCTTTCGGTTCGGACGGTGAACAACCACCTCCAGAGCGCCTACGCCAAGCTCGGCGTCTCCGACCGCTCTTCCCTCAAGCGCGTGCTGACCACCGACCTTGTTCGCGGTAGAGGCGGTTGACCCCATCCCCAGGTCTTGCGAGGCCGATGGTTGAGACGATGCTCCACAGTGCGTAGGTCCGCAGCGCGGTGACGGGAAGTACTGACGGAGCAGACCGTTGGTGTTCTCGTTGGTGCCGCGTTGCCACGGGCTCTCTGGGTGGGCGAAGAACACGCCTTCCCAAGCTGACAGCGCGGGTTCGATTCCCGTCACCCGCTCCACGTAGGAAGGCCCAGGTCAGGAGAGATGCCCAGACCCGGGCCTTGATCATTTCTGACATCTGTTCGATCTTCCGTGCAATTGGCCCACGGGGACCAGGACAGCCGCCGACCCGGTCTCATTCCTCGTCGGGGCCATGCAGGTAGTCCTCGAAGGTGGGGCGTCGATCTCTTCGGCGCGACAACATGATTACGGCCACCAGTTTGACGGAAGCCATTGCGAGCCTGAGCGCCCTGCGGCCCAGTCGGCGGACCACCATGAGCAGTTCCTTGAGCGTCTGCCAAGGGTGTCTCAGGGCCATGACGGTCAATATGAAGGCCACGCGGCCGAGGCCGATCCCCGAGAAGTCGTCGGGGTCGTCCCGCCCCTTCTCCTTGGTCACGGTACGGAACTGAAGGTGAAGGGCAAGAGCTTGATGCTGCGGACCAATGGAATCCTCCCAAGTCAACATGGACATCAGGGTCACAATTGAGCCGTGGTCGTGAGCGTACATCAGGGAGCTTTACATGGCTCCGGACCATTGGCTCGATGGGATTCCAAGGCGCTTCGGTGGGCAGCAGGACCAAAGGGCTGATTGAGTAGATCCTGCCGCACTGCCGGATTGCGTTTTAGGGATCAAGGGCGGCGGCCTGAGGCCGGTCCCGGCCGCCAGGCAGCTCGGGCCGCCCGTGTGGTGGAACGAGGTGCGCCGTGCCGGACCGGCCGTCGAGACGAAGGCGAGCAGCATGAGAAAACGGGTTGAGAGCAATCTCGATACCGCGCCTCATGCCGACTCAACCGGCGGCGCGCCGCGCCGCGGAGGGCAGGATCTGAGCGTTCAACGAGTCCTCGGCCAGGCCGTCAACAATGGACAGGACGCTGCCTCGTTGGGCGTCGAGGAAATCTATTAGCACAGCAGCTTCGGGGTCCTGAGGTGACGGCACCAACCCATCATGGCAGCGGCCAGACGGGCGCCATCGCGGCATTCGGGTTTCCAGCGCCCGACATCCCGACGCCAATGTCACCCCTGTTCGGCGCCGAGGAGGGGGTCTACTCTCAAGTGTCAGATTCAGTGACCTACTGTCAGCTTGAAGCGCGTCAGGCAAAGGGTGTCTCACATGGCTCTCCTCATGACGCCGGGAGTGTCCGGTGTGATCAGGAGATCTCCGCTGTTGGTGCTGGCGTGTTCGGTAGGTTGTGTCTCCGTACCTCCAACTGTGCAGCCCACTGGGGAGATCACGCGGCTCACCCCGGTGCGTGAGCAAGGCCTCCACCGGCCCATCTCAGGACAGCCGCTCGGCCCCGGTAGCGGGATCCGCCTGTTCGTCAGCGGCTTCGCCGGGGCCGACCCGGCTCCGGCGGTGATGGATGTCGATACCGGCACCCTGACGCCCGTCGTGGGCTTGCCGGACCCGGACCCGAAGATCACCGTCTTCACCACCGTCCGGGGCAGGCATGCCTTGGTCGAGGTGGCTGGGCCGGCGGTCAACCAGGCGTGGGTGTACCTGCTCAAGGGCTCCCGGGCGCGGAAGCTGTCCACTGGCTGGTCCGCGTTCCCCGCCTTCAACGACTCGGGCCTCTGGATCACCGACCAGCCAGTCCATGGCGGTCCGTGCACCGTACGCAAGCTGGCCGAGAACGGGAAGCTCCTACGCCACCCCCGCTGGACCTACTGCGGTGCGCTTCCGGTGAACGACACCCCGTACGGCCTGCACACCATCCACAACCGCACCTCGATCCTCCTGGCTCACGACAGCCTGCGTAAGATCGCCAAATATCCGCGGATCGTGGCGTGGACTTCCCGGAAGCTATTGGTACAGCGGCAGGACAAGGACTTCGCCCTGGTGGTCCCGGGCGCCAAGAAGGAGCAGCCGATCAGCAGACCGACCCGCTCGGGCGAGGTCTGGGACGGCGAGGTCAGCTCCGACGGCAGGTACATCGCTGTCCCGTTCCTCGGTCCCAGTTCGGCGGCCCATGCGTACCTCGACGTCTGGGTGCTGGACACCGGAACCCTGCAATGGACGCGACTGCCGTCGATGCCCACGCCCGCAGACGTCAAGACCCGAAGAATGCTCTGGACGCCGGACGGCCGACTGGTACTGGCGGGGGCATTCGTCACAAGCCCGGACGCCTATCCGCTGGAGAGTGACCACGTCAGCATGGTCGCCGTCTGGAGGCCCGGCGAGCCGGTGCTGTCCATCAAGCGACTCCCGGTGCACTGGGCGACCAACCTGGCGATCCTCCCGTGAGGAACTCCTCCGCTCGCGCGGGGAGTCCGGACGGTGGCCCCCAGACAGCGGTGTCCGTCGCCGCATGAATCATGGCTTTGGCGGCGGGGCGCGGTAGCACGCCAGCAGCTCGTGCGAGATCCATTCCAGAAGGTGAGCGCTCGGTTGCGTCTACGGAAGTGGTGCAAGAGATCAGTGTCAATCCCCTCAAACCGTGGAGATGCTCTTATGCCACATCGGCCCTGAGCAGCGCGGGTTCGATTCCCGTCACCCGCACCACAGGTGAAGGGTGCCCAGGTCAGTTGAGTCCATTGGGCAACCAGCGAGCGGTTTTGCTGGCCGGCAATCCGAAACGACCAGTGGCGTCCAGCGTATGCAGAACAACCGGTCAGAGACGTGTTGCTACGCGGATCAGGTCGGCGACTGCGCGAAGTCGACTCTGCGACGGCCAAGCGATCACCGTTGTCACGGGCCGAGCATCCAGGACCGGAACGGCGGCGAGATCTCGGCGCAGGTCGGTGCTGGCGGACTCGGGCAGAATCACGGTGGTACGGCCGAGCGCGATCAGCTGGAAGAGCTGTGTCAGGTTCCGTACCTCTGCCCCTGGTCCCTCCGGGTAGCTGCCGTCAGGACGGGGCCAGCGAGCCAACGGGAGTTCCGACAATGCGGTGATCTCGGCCATCCGAATCTGAGAGCGGCCGGCAAGTGCGTGAGAGGTGGGCAGGATCGCCACCTGTCCCTCGGTAAACAGAATTTCGGTGTCGAGTCCGACCGCCGAATCGAATGGCAAGTGCAGCAGAGCCACATCGGCTTGCCCATTCTGCAGCAATTTCTGTTGCTGATGCGCCTCGCAGAGCAACAGATCGACGGTGGCTGCGCCGGGCTCCGCGCGATAGGCATCGAGCAGTTTGGCCAGCAACTCGCCGCCGGTGCCGGATTTGACGGCGAGGACGAGTCGGGAGCGCCTTTGCGCAGCCTGCTGAGTACGCCGCTCAGCTGCGGCCACCGCGCTGAGGATCGCGCGCCCCTCGGACAGCAGCACGGCCCCGGCCTCGGTGAGCGTGACCTTGCGGCTGGTGCGCTCCAGCAGCGTGACCCCGAGTTGTCGTTCGAGCCGGGCGATGGCGCGGGACAGGGGCGGCTGGGCTATCTCCAGACGCTGGGCGGCCTTGCCGAAATGCAGTTCCTCGGCGATGGCGACGAAGTACCGCAGCTCGCGTATCTCCATGCATGCACAGTACGGTCGATCGATACCGCTCGGGTATTGCCGCATTACCGAGACGGTGTTGGTGCCTGATCAAAGCGCAGCCATGCTCGCTGTCATGAGTGAAAAGACGATCGCGCTGGTCACCGGCGCGAACAAGGGAATCGGGTACGAGATCGCGGCCGGGCTGGGCGCAATGGGCTGGAGCGTCGGTGTCGGCGCTCGAGACGAGCAGCGCAGGATGGACGCCGTGGCGAAACTGCGTGCGGCAGGTGCCGACGCGTTCGGCGTGCCCTTGGACGTCACCGACGACGAGAGCGTGACCGCCGCGGCGCAGCTGATCGAGGAGCGAGCGGGACGCCTTGACGTGCTGGTCAATAACGCCGGCGTCGCAGGCGGCTGGCCAGAGCCACCTACAACCATCGACCTGGAGACCGTGCGGCGGCTGGTGGAGACCAACGTCATCGGCGTCATCCGGGTCACCAACGCGATGCTGCCGCTGCTGCGCCGCTCGGCGCACCCGCGGATCGTCAACCAGTCCAGCCACATCGGCTCTCTGGCCCTGCAGACCACGCCCGGTGTCGACCTAGGGATCAGCGGGGCTTACGCACCGACGAAGACCTACCTCAACGCCGTCACCATCCAGTACGCCAAGGAGCTGAGCGGCACCAATATTTTGATCAACAGCGCCTGCCCCGGCTACGTCGCTACCGATCTCAATGGGTTCAGGGGCACCAAGACCGCTGAGCAGGGCGCAGTGATCGCCATCCGGTTGGCGGCTCTGCCCGACGACGGGCCCACCGGTCAGCTATTCGACGACGAGGGAGTGGTGCCGTGGTGATGTTCTGACGCTGCGGCTCAACGCGCCCCACCAGCGCCTGGTGAGCAGCCGTCCCCCACGGCCTGACAGCGCGGGTTCGGGGCGACGGTCAAGTGCTCACTACCGCCGCCCGCCGAACTCCCAGTCGTGGACCTCGATGTCGGCGTACCGGTCCAGGGTCAGAACGGCGCGTGCCGCATCCGGGTCCGGCGCCCGGACCAGCAGCGCGGTACCTAGCCAGGTGGTGCCGTCGTCGGACAGCAGCGGCCCATACGCGATCAGCTCGTCCCGGTCCGGCGGCGGGACAAGATCGGCAGCCTGCCCGGAACCGAAGCCAAGCACCAGATACCGGTTGCCGCCGTCTCGGCCGCCAGGGAAATCCCACATGGTGCGCCCCAGCACGTTGCGCCATCGGCGCAACATCACGTCCCGGTACACACCGGCCTGGTAGTTGGGCTCTTCGAAGGCGAATGAACGCGCAGTGGCGGGATCTGGAAGGTCGACGATGTGCACGCTGCCGGTGGCCGTGTCGCTGCCGCGGCCGAAGGTCGGGCCACGGGCGATCATTTTCGCCGCGTACCGGTCCATGTAGGACCAGTGGTCTTCCCGCAGCTTGTCGCGCAGCGCCGCGGAGTCAGGCCGGTCGCGGTGGTAACAGAAGAACTCCATGGAGAGTACCTACCATCGACCCCCAACAGCGTCGCCATCTATATCCAAGGCGGCCACGTCGGCTACCTGCCCGCCGACCTCGCCGCACGCGTCGCGCCGGCAATCCGCACCTGCACCGCGTCCCAACCCGGCCGACTCATCTCCTGCCCTGTGCAGATCTGCACGCATTCCGTCGGTCCACAGACCGTGCTCACCATCACCCTGTTCGGTCTGCCACCCGAGGCATGGGATACCATCCCCGACCTGGCCGCCGACCGTTCAGCCAGATCGGCCGAGGCTGTGTCGGAGCACCGCGAGCAATGCGTCGATCACCGAGCGGCGGTCACGCGCGTCGAAGGTGACCAGGGGCGTGTCCTCGCTGATCGCCAACGCCCACCGCACGTCCGCCAGATCGTGGCTGAGCACACCGTCGAACAGGTTGATGCCGACGCCGAACGGCGTTCCGGACCGCTCGAAGTAATCGACCGCGGGGTAGCCGTCGTCAAGCCTCCGGCTGTCCACGATGACCAGCGCGCCCAGCGCACCCTCGGTCAGGTCACGCCACATGAACCCGAACCGGTCCTGCCCTGGCGTACCGAAAAGATACATCTTGATCTCGTCGTCGATCGCGACGCAGCCGAAGTCCAGGGCGACGGTCGTGGTGGTCTTCGCCGGCACCTCGTCGACGTTGTCCAACGCGGCGGCCAGCTCCGTGATCGGGGCTTCGGTCGTCAGCACCGGGATCTCGGACACCTGGGCGACAGCGGTCGTCTTACCCACGCCGAACCCGCCGGCAATGACCATCTTCACCGGCAGCGGCGGTCGACCGGCCGCGTGCTCAGCGAATTGCGGTGAGTCCACGGATCACCCTTTCAATGACTGCTCCCTGCCGGCCGCCGGCAAGGTTTCCATCGTGAACGTAGAGCAGGCCCAGCGCGGCGAGGTCGGCGACGAGGATCCGCACGACGCCGAGGTGCAGCCGCAGGTGCGAGGCGACCTCCGCGACCGAGATCCAGTGATCGCACAGTTCGACGATGTCGCGATGCTCATACGTCAGGCGTCCGATCTCCGCCACGCCCTGCGGTGTGGACCGGATCTGGGCCGCGATGTTGAGCGGGGCCGCGTGCAAGGGCCGGACCCGTCCGCCCGTCAGCACGTACGGCCGCACCCCGCTCACCGGCGGTTGCACGGTCTCCTCGCGGCCGGGCGGCTGATCCGTCGACATATCGGTCAGACCCGGACTGTCGACTTCAGCTCGTCGATGAGCTGCGGCGTCAGGACCGGCCCGGCCTGGTTGGCGAACATCGCCATGTCGAAGGCGAGGTTGCCGAGATTGGCCTCCTTGCTGGCAAGCACACCCAGCACACAGCCCCGGCCGATGGTGCTGACGAGCACGTACCCGCGGTCGAGATCAATGATGATCTTGTTGGTTTCACCCAGGTTGTAGACCCCGGACGCGCCACGTGCCAGGCTGGCCAACGCCGAGACGATGGCGGCGAGACGATCCGCGTCGACCCGCCGCATGTCGTCTGACATCGCCACCAGCAACCCGTCGGTGGACACGGCGATCGCCTCCGCTACCCCCGCGGTGTCGCGGGCGAACCGGTCGAGCAGCCAGTTGAACTGCTGGGCCTCGTTGCTGATCCGGTACGCGGGAACATTCATGATGACCTCCTGTTCGGATCGGTGCCCGCCGCTCTGGCAAGGCCCTGTTGGAACGCCTCCAGTTCGGCACGCTCCGCCTCCGGGTCGCGGAGCCGCAGTGTGGGGGCGGGCGTTGACGCTGTCCGCAGCCCGGCACGCCAGGCCTCGGCACCTTCCGGCGTGCCACGCACCGACTCGGCGAGATGCTGGCCCGGGATCCGCCGACGCAGCCCGCCGCGCTGCTCGCCCGACGTTTCGGGTGCCGGCTCCGGATAGCCCGCCTGTGTCGGACGATCCGGCCCGCTCGCGTGATTCGGCCGGCTGTTCCGGTCGGGCTCGGCCGGGCCGCTACCCTCCGGTTCCGCACCTGTGGCGCCAGGCACAGGACCAGCGGTACTCCCACCCACGGGGTCGAACCATCGAAAGTCCGTGGACGGCTCCAGCGGCACCGCGACCGGGACCACCACGTCGGCGGCCCGCTGCCGATACTGCACGGCTCCCACGGCCGCAAGCGGTTCGGGGACCCCCGCGCGGAGCAGCAGCGTCGCGGGCACCACGATCTCGACGGTGACGCCGACCGGGACGGACGGCAGCAGCCGCACAGTCATCCCGTGCCGCCGGGCCAGCCGGCCCACCACGAAGAGGCCGAGCACCTTGGTCGGTGTGACGTCGAGGCGCTCCCGCGACACGAGCCGACGGTTCTCCTCCTCGAGCCGCTCGGCCGACATCCCGACACCATGGTCGACGATCCGCAGGTGGCAATCGCCGTCGAGCCTCGCCGAGAACTCGACCGGCACGTCCGGTGGCGAGAACACGGTCGCGTTCTCAAGCAGTTCGGCGAGCATGAGCGTGAGGTCGACGACCACTCCGGCCTGCAACACCACGTTGTCGATGGTGCCGAGGTCCACCTGACGGTACTGCTCGATCTGTGCGACGGCGGACCGCACGATCTCGTGCAGCGGGGTCGGCATGCCGAGCGAACCGGCGTCGCGCTGCCCGGCGATCACGAGCAGGCTCTCCGCGCTGCGGCGCAGCCGTGTCGTCAGATGGTCCAGCCGGTACAGGTGCGCCAGCCGCTGCTCGTCGAATTCGTCGCGTTCGAGCTTGTCGATGCTTGCCAGCTGCCGCTCGACGAGGCTGCGCGTGCGGTTGGCGATGTGGCTGTACATGACGGCGACGTTGCGCCTGGTCGTCACCTGCTGCTGCATCAGCAGCGCGGCGGTGGCCTGCACCCGGTTGAACGCCGAGGCGAGCTCACCGATCTCGTCCGCGGAGCGGAGGGTGACGGCCGCCAGCCGCGGCGGGCCCTCATCGGCGTCGGCGACGTCGGTGTCGTTCACGCGTCGCAGTTCGCGGGTGGCGAGGTCGGCGACTGCCGTTGCCGCGAGCGTCACCCGGCGCAGCGGCCGGTTGACCGAGCGGCTGATCATCGAGCTCAGCCAGGCGACCGTGGCCAGGAGCGCGATGACGCCGACGGCGACGCCGACCGCCGTGCCGGTCGCGGTGCGGGCGCGTGCGGCGGCCAGCCGGCCGATATCGGACACGACGGCCATCTGCGCGCTGTACCGCACCACGGCATCACCCTGGGCGATCGACAGCGCCTGCTCCACACCGGCCGGTGGGCCCGACCTGCCTGGGGTTTCGTTGTACGTCAGTGCGGCGATCGCCGTACCGCTTCGCAACGCAGACGGACCCGTCTGGGTCGCGGCCAGGATGGTGACGTGACTCGGGGTCGCCTGCCGCTGAAAGCGTTCCCAGTAGCTCTGCACGAGCGTGGCAGAGTCCCTCGCGAGGAGGCCGGCCACAGTCTTGTCGCCAACCGCCACCAGCAACGCCGCCACGCCGACGCTGGCCTCCTCACCGAGCCGCATCAGCGTGTCGAGGGAGGACAGTTGCCGCTGCCCTACCACGTCGGCGTCCGGCTGGTCGGTCAGCCGCAACTGGTTCAGGAGCGTGACAACCGTGTCGTGGTACACCCGAGCGACCTGGGACGGCTCCGCGTCACGGCGCAGGACCGCCTGGCGTACCTCGCTCAGCGCGGCGACGGAGGCCCGGCCCTCTGGAGCCGCCGCTGCCGCCTCATCCGCGGCGTGCACCTGGCTGACGAGCGCGGTCCGGCTGGCCCGGTCGGAGAGGACATAGGCCAGCGACAGGATCCGTTCGCGCTGCAGTTCGGCGACGGCGACCGCGACGGTGTGGACCCGCTCCGCGCTGCGTTGCGCGGCTTGGGCCGCCCGGGCGTCGTCGACCCGATCGACGATGCCCGGGACGCTCGCCGTCATCATGGCGGCGAGCGCGACGAGCAGCAGCAGCCCGAGCCGCTGGGTGATCCGCAGGTTAAGGAGCATCGCCGGGCCCATCCGACGGCCGGACCCGCACCCCGCGACCGATGTGCACGAGTTCCTCCAGTGCCAGCAGATCCCGCGGATCGATCTCCGGCAGGTTGATCGAGACCGACGCGACATCCGCAGTTGTGGTACCGGCGACGTCGTCGACTTCGTCGTCGCGGTACCTGGGCGGGATCGACCGGTACAGCAGCAGCCCGCCCAGCACCACACCGGCGATCATGATCGCCAGTTGCCGCTGGTGCTGCCAGTCGAGGTCCTGCTGGTACCGCAGCAACGACTGATCCAGCGCGATGAACGCCGCCTTCGCCAGCTCCGCGGCCGATCCGCTGACCCGTTCGGCGAGCCTCGCGGCGTCGGCCGCGCCGGTCGATGAACGGGTCTGTTCGATGACCGCGGGCGCGGCGAGCCGGCCCGCGTCCTCGCGGAACGCGTCGAGCGGCCCGGCGACGTCGCGCCCGACGGCGCCCTCCGGCGTGGCCACGAGCAGCGCGACCCCGGCGTCGAGGGCCTCGACCGCCGACGCGACCTTCGACCGGGCGACGGCGACCGCGAGCGACCCCCGCTCCCTGGCAGCGCCGGTCGCCTTGGCGTCCAATGCCAGGCGGTCGGCGATCTGCCCGGCGCCGACGACGACGGCCGGGAGCCGCTCGACGACAAGTTCGGCCAGGTAACGGTGGTACGGGTCCGGATCGGCGCCCAGCCGCGCGGTCGCACCCGTCGTGCGCAGCAGGTCGGTCGCCAGCACTATCGCATCGTCGTAGCGCTGCACTGAAGCTGGGCCGGCCCCCAGCGCGTCGGCGACCACGCGCAGGTTCACCGACCGCTGCCAGACTCTGACGTCCGCGGTCTGCCCGGCGGCCGACATCGCGGCCGCGGCGCGGGCGATGGCATCGACGTCGACGGATGCTGCGTGCGCGGCTGCCGTCCTGGCCTGGACCAGTGCGGTGAGGAGTTGCGTCGTCGACCGCAGCAGCGGTACCGCCTGCCGCGCGCTCTGCGTGGCCGCCAGGTGATCAGAGGTGGTACTGCGGGCCTCGTCCAGCAGCAATCCGAACAGCGTCGCGAGCACGGCCAGCAGGATGACGTTCGCGACAATCCGCGAGCCGCGCCGCGGGCGGCGGCGGTCGGCTGGGTGCGCTACCTGCTCAGCCATGGCTCGGCACCCGCGCCGCGGCCGTCTCCCTGGGCGTCTGGATGGCGTACGCGGCCTCGCCGTGCTGGAAGAGATCCAGCCCGATGGCCTCGCCCCGTGGGCTCACCCGGTTGCTGAACAAACGGTCGGCCAGTACCGCGATGAGCAGCGTGACGACCGCCGAGTAGACGACCGCCGCGCCGAGGGTCAACGCCTGGGCGCCGAGCAGACTGTAGCCGCCGCCGTAGAAGAGCCCGTCGCTCGCCTCCGGGTTCACCGAGGTCGTCGCGAGCAACCCCACGGACAGCGAACCGACCACGCCGCCGCCGAGATGCACGGCTGCGACGTCGAGCGCGTCGTCCAGCCCAAGCAGGGCCTTCAGGCTCACCGCGAAATGGCAGATGATGCCGGCGGCCGCACCGATGGCAAGCGCGCTGAGCGGCGTCACATAGCCGGCGGCCGGGGTGATGGCGACGAGTCCGGCGATCGCGCCCGACGTCGCGCCGACCGTCGTCGGCTTGCGGAACCGGATCTGTTCGGCACAGGCCCACGCCATCAAGCCGACGGCTGCGGAGATCTGCGTATTCGTCACGGCGAGCGCGCCGATCCCGTTCGCGGTCAGCGCGGAGCCGCCGTTGAACCCGAACCAGCCGAACCACAGCATGACTGTGCCGAGCAGCATCAGCGGCAGGTTGTGTCCCCGATGCTGGACGGTGGGCCAGCCGGTCCGCCGGCCGAGGACCGCTGCGACGACGAGTGCCGCGACGCCGGCGTTGGCGTGCACGACCGTGCCGCCGGCGAAGTCGAGCGCGCCGAGCCTGCTCCCCCAGCCCAGCGGCGAGAAGAACCAATGCGCGATGGGTGCGTAGACCAGCAGCGACCACAGCGCGACGAACGCGGTGTAGGCGCTGAACCTCCAACGTTCCGCGCCCGCGCCGGTGATGAGCGCCGGGGTGACCACCGCGAACATCAGCTGAAAAACGGCGAAGGCCAGCATCGGCACACCGTCGAGGTGCACACCGGGCACCGTCTGGGCGAGGTCACTCAGGCCGACAAGGTCGAACCCGCCCACGAAGCCGTTACCCGTGCTGAACACCAGCGAGAAGCCCACGAGTACCCACAGGACGGTCACCGTCCCGATCGTCATCAGGCTCTGCATGATCATGCTGAGGACATTGGACGAACGGATCATGCCGCCGTAGAAGAACGCGATGCCGGGTACCATGAGCAGCACCAGCGCTGCGGAGATGAGCAGCCATGCCGTCGATCCGACATCCAACTGAGGTTGGTCCACCGCGATTGCCTTTCCCGCCTGCCAGTCCGACGCGACCAGGCGTGGCCCACACGACGCAGCCCAAGGTCTTGTCGTTCAACACGAAGACAAACTGTTATGCGGCCGCATCCGGCTTCTCCGATCAGCACGGCCATAGACGTGGCAGAACAGACGGTCCGCGCTGGTCGGCGCGCACAGCAGCGCGTCGGTGAGTTCGAACAGCACATCGGCCCCGGCGGGCAGGCAGTCATACAAGTCGGTCTGGAACCGGGATAACACGGCCAGTAGCACGACTCGGGCGTCAGCGTCCTCAGAACCGGGAAAAGACCACGGTTTTTTCACATATTCACGCGTAAGGTGCGGTGCACCCGTGCTGCGTGCTGCTCAACGGGTGCCGTGTCCGGCACCCCCGAACTTGCAATGCTGGAGTCCGATGTCAGGAAACAGTCAACGATTCTTGCAGATTCCACTGTTCCGGCGTGGCGGAGCGTCCCGGTGACCGTGGTCGTCAATGAGTGCGCCGCGACGCGTGGCGCGTCGCCTGCCGCCATCCGCATGGCCGCACTGCATGCACATCACGCGCCTTCGTTGTACCGATTCCTGTTACGACTGACCCTGGGCGAGCCATATCTCGCCGAAGATCTTCTGCAGGAGACCATGCTGCGGGCGTGGCGGAACATCGAGGACGTGCCACACGGCTACGAACCGGAGCGGCGGTGGCTGTTCACCGCCGCCCGCCGGATCGCGATCGACGCGGCGCGGGCTCGGCAGGCCCGGCCGACCGAGACCGGCGCCACAGACCTCGTCCGGTTACCCGAAGCGGACGACGCGATCGAACGACTGGTCATCATCCACACAATGCGCGAGGCGTTGCCGAAGGTGAGTGACGCCCACCGCCAGGTGCTCATCGAGATGTACTACTTCGGACGGTCGAGCGCCGAAGCGGCGCAGCGGCTCGGCATTCCCGAAGGAACCGTCAGATCGCGGGCGCACTATGCCTTGCGGGCGCTTCGCGCGGCCCTCGGGCTCGACGGCTGACCATCACCGGCCCGCCGTCCTGCTCGGCCCGGTCTCCGGCGTCGTCGCCGGAGACCGATCTCCCTCGTTGACGCTTAAGTGTCGAGGAAGGGAGGGCACACGACACCGTGATCAGCTGCGAAATGTTGAGAACCGCCGAGACAACCGGGTGTCCAGAGCCACTCACGCGGGGACCTTGGCGTGCGTTTCGGTTCCGCCGCAGCCGGGATGGGCACCCTTAACGTCTTCGGGAGGCACCAGATCCGGATCGTTGCCGATGTACACGTGGACTTTGGCGGCGGGACGTGGTGGCACGCCAGCAGCTCGTACGAGATCCATTCCAGAAGGCGAGCGCTCCTGCCCGTAGCTGAAAGTCCTCTAGCGAATCGCGGCACCATGTCATATCCGGGATCCTGCGACGTGGCGCGCAGGATGTCCTCCCGCGCGGAAACTAGGGACATGACAGGTCAGTCGGATATCCCCGGTCCCGACGAGCTCGAGCGGCGACGCCAATGGTTCGAGTGGTACGTCGACATCGCATCGCACAACAGCATCCGCCGCCCACCGCGCGATCGGGCGTACACCTGCCCCTGCTGCGGCTACCTCACTCTCCGCGAGCGGGGAGGCTATGAGATCTGTCCGGTCTGTTTCTGGGAGGACGACGGTCAGGACGACCACGACGCGCATGTCGTCCGCGGCGGACCCAACGGCAACCTGAGCCTCAGCCAGGCACGCCGGAACTTCACCGCCTTCGGAGCCAATCGTGAACGCGACCTTCCCCACGTACGTGATCCACACCCAGAAGAACATCCACTCCAGGAAGAACCGCGATCGATCGACCACAGCTGACATGCGCGGCAGCACGGTCCTGAGCTCGTTCGGCACGGAGCGCCAGCGGCGACAGGAAATCAGGCACTCGCGCGAGTCTCCGTTACTCCACCCTGATTCGACGGATCCCAACCGGCCCGATCGCGGTCACGAACCTGTGTACAACCGATCCAGTCCCACCAACTGCACTCGCCCGTCGCTGCGCGCCGCCGCCTCCTGCAACGCAGGCATGAACCCCATCCCGCTGAACAGCAGCAGTCGCCCCGGCGCCTCACCCCTGGCCGCGAGTAGCGCCGCCACCCGCTCCAGCCGCTCCAAGTGCCCGAGCCCCACTACATCCCCCCACTTGGCCTCCCCAATGGCCAGCAGTGACCCGTCGGGGCCACGGACAGCGACGTCCACCCCGTGACTCGCGCGGGTGGTGGCATCGCGAACGACTCCGGACTGGACGCTTCCGGCCATATCACCCAGCGTCTCCTCCGACGCGAAGTCCTCACACCACACCCGGCACACTCGCTCGTACACCGGGCCTGCCACGTTGCTGCGGAAGCGGGGCTGGGCGGCACGCCAGATCCGCTCGGTACGCCCCTGCCGTACCCGTTCCAGCTGCGCCCAGTAGGGGCGCATGATCGCGTGATAGAAGCGGACAAGCGGCTCGGTTATCCGGTACTCGGAGCGGTTCCTGCGGAAGGCGTCGGGGTCGGCCACCAGGAGGCCGGCGTCCTCCAGCACGGTCAGGTGGTGGGAGATGTCGACGGCTTTGCGTTCGATTCTGCCCGCGATGCCGCTGCGGGTGGCGTTGCCCTCGGCGACCGCGGCCAGGACCGTGTGATACATGCCGGTGTCGCGCAGCGCCGGGTCCTCGGCCAGCAGGAAACGCACCTCGCGAAAGAGAGGACTGGCCGGGTTGAGAACGTACTCGACAACCCAGCGGTCGAAGTCGGCCAGACCCGCCGGAGCGGCCCCGGCCAGATACTCGGTGCGATACGCGGGGGTGCCGCCGACGATGAAGTAGACCAGGGCCGCCAACCGATGCTCGGCAGCCAGCCCCCAGAACTCGGCGGCCTGGCGGAAGTTGAAGGTGGGCACGACCAGTTCCAGCCCGGCCCGCCCACGCAGCGGCGCCTGACCGGAGAGCAGGCCGCCCATGAAGGAGATCGACGACCCGCACAACAGCAGGCGTGATCTGGACGCCCCTCGCTGCTCGCGGCGTGGTGACAGTGCCTTCTGGATGACCGACGGCAGGTCCTTGGCGTCGCGTACCAGGTAGGGGAACTCGTCCAGGACGACGGGGACCGTCCGCTCGGCCCCCAGGGAGAGCAGGCCGTCGATCGCCTCCTCCCAGTTTTCGAACCTGACCCGGCCCGGCGTCCCGGCGAAGGCGGAGACGGCCTCCCCGAGTTGGCGCAGTGCCTCCGCTCTGGGCACGGCCTCGGTGGCGGCGTAGTAGAAGCCGCCGGTCGCCTCGCAGACGGCTTCCAGCAGAAACGTCTTGCCCTGCCGACGCCGTCCGGAGACCACGCCGAGCGTGGCGCCCTGGGAGTCGTTGGCGACGAACCGCGAGAGCTGTTCCCACTCCCATTCACGGTCGAACATGTCCGATGGCCGCGGCAACGACATCTTGACCTTCTACTTTTAGGAGTACAGTCCTTAAAAGTGTACTCCTAAGAGTGGCGGCCGAGCGGGTGCGGCGAACCCAGCCGGCATCACCTCCCATGCCGCCTGTCTCACAGCGCATCTCAGCCGCCCCTCCATAGCCAAGCTGACCGAACGTGAGTCGGAGTCCATTGCTGGGCCGTCAGGCTGGCCGCACGCCGCCGAGCATCCCGGCGCCGAAGCGCGCGCTCTGGGTCACTCCACTCAGTAAGTTCTGGCCTGGGTGCACGCGGCAAGCAGTAGGCGTTCGGCCTCGTCCAGGTAGGTTGCGAGCAGGACTTCGGCCTCGGGGTTTCGGCCGGACTCCAACAGGGCCAGCAGTTCGCGGTTGCGCGGCAGGAAGGGCGCGTGCAGCGTACGGGGATCCATGGCGTGGAATACCAGGCGGAGTTCGGCCAGGAGTTGGGCCATCATCGCGTTCAGCCGCCGGCTGCCGTTGAGGGAGGCGATGATCTGGTGGTAGCGCAGGTCGGCGGTGCCGACGTCGAGCCAGCGGCCCTCGGCGGCGGCCCTCTCGGCGTCGGAGACCGCGTCCCGCAGAGCGGTCAGGGAGATGGGGTCCTTGTCCGGCCGACGGACGGCGGCGCCCTCGATCATGCGCCGGGCCTGGTAGATGTCGGCGACGTCGGCCGGGGACAGGACGCGCACGTAGACGCCCCGGTTCAGCTTGTGTTCCAGCAGCCGCTCGTGGCCGAGCAGGCGGAACGCCTCCCGCAGGGTGTTGCGGGAGACCTCCAGCTCGGCGGTCAACTCCTCCTCAACCAGACGGCTGCCGGGCAGCAGGCCGCCCTGGGTGACCCGCTGCCGTAGGATCGCCGCGGCCCACTCGGCCGTGCTGCTGCGGACCCGGAACGGGCGGGTCTCCCCATAGGCGTCTGAGGAGCCTGGTTCACTCACGGTTTGCAGACAATCACTAGTTCGTTCTCATTGTCGAATCCCTATTTGCCGGCGGCGTTCACGCCCTCGGGATTGCCGGGGGCGTAGACCGTGATGCCGTCCGGCAGCGCCTTGATCTTGTCGACCTCCACGCAGGCGGGGCAGGCCTCGTAGCCCTTCTGGCGGGCCCGGTTGGCGTCCGCCTCGGCCTCGGCGCTGGTCACCAGGGCCCGGCCGTCGATCTTGGCCTGCTCGGCCTTGGCCTCGGCCTGGCGGATGTCCGCGTGTGCGCCCTGGGCGTTGGTGATGCTCTGCTGGACCTCGGCGGGCAGGGTGATCCGGACCAGGTTGAACCGGAATCCGGTGAGGTACGGCCCGCCCAGCATGGTCTGGATCTCCCGCTCCAGGCTGGCGTTGACTCCGGACTGCACCCGGGCCAGGTTCGCCAGGCCGGTGCTCGGCTCGGGGATGTCGGCGCCGTTGAGAAAAGCGCAGGTGGGCACCAGTTCCTCGCAGCGCATGCCCCCGATCTGCACGCGCAGCGTGTTGTAGATGACCGGGCGGACCGCCTGGCCGAAGAAGGCGCTCCAGCCTTCGTCGCCGTCCCAGGCGTAGAGCATGTCATCGTCGTCGCCGATGTAGGTGCGGGTTCCGTACCGGTCGTCGAAGGCTTTGAGGGTCTCGTGATCAAGGTTGAGCGTGAAGTAGAACGTGCCCTCCACGCCCACGTTGACGCCGTCGCCACTGGGCACGATGACCTCGTCCACGCCGAGCGTGGTGGCCCGTTTGGGGTCTGAGGTGATCGTGTAGATGCGCTGCTGGGCGGGGTAGGTGTGCGCGGTGGACCAGAACCCGGTCCAGGTGGGTCCGGTGGCCGGGTTGAGGACCTGGCGGATGCCGCTCTCGTCCAAGGGACCGCCGTCGCGGATGATGGCGATGACTCCCGCGTCCGTGTGGGTGAACCCGGTCGCGTACGTGATCAGCGCGAGCCCGGTCAGGGCAGCGAGTAAGACACCGATCAAGGATTTGGCCATATGTTCAATGTAAGGATTGTTGAACAATTTGATAAGAGGAGATTTGAAAGACCGGCACGGGCGCCCACGTTGTCCGCCACCTTTCGCCCCGCAGGTTGTCCGTCTTGTGCCGCAGATCGTGAAGGTAGAAGCCGCTGAGCTCGGCTCGCGTGAGCGTCCTGCTCTACGTGCGAGCCCCGCGTTGTGCAACGGACGCGGCCCTCTCATGCTCTAAGAGGACATGCGGGATGAGGAACAGTTCGAGAAGTTCGTGGCTGGACGCGCCGATGCGCTGCTGCGCTTCGGGTACGTGCTGTCCGGTGACCCGCACGATGCCGCCGACCTCGTCCAGGAGGCGCTGGCCCGATTACGCGGCTCATGGGCGCGCGTCCAGCGCAAGGACGACCCGGAGAGTTACGTCCGCACCACGATGACGCGCCTGCACGTACGCGCCTGGCGGCTGCGCGCCCGGGAACGGCCGACGGCCGAGCCGCCCGATTACGGCGGGCCGGACGTCTACGACGAGACCTCCGATCTGAGCGACGCGCTGGCCCGGCTGCCGCGCCGCCAGCGCGCGGTGATCGTGCTGCGCTACTACACCGGCCTGCCGGACGAGGAGATCGCCGCCACGCTGGGCGTCTCGCAGGGCACAGTGCGCAGCCAGGCGTTCCGCGGGTTGGCGCGACTGCGTGGGGAACTGACGGCCGACGTGGTCAGGAGACGTTGATGCGCGACGAATTCGAGCGGAACCTGGAGTCCGGCCTGCATCTCCTCGCCGAACGTGCCCCGGCGGCCCCTCCCGACCTTACGACCCGGATCCGGGCCCGGCGTGCCCGGGCGTGGTGGTGGCGCCTGCTCGCCGCCGCGCTCACGACGGGGGCCGTCGCCGGGACCGGCGCGATCGTCACGGCGGGCCACTCTGTCGAACGTGTCGTGCCGCCCCCGGCGACGATCCGTCCCATCGAGCAGGTTTACCCGGACGCGGTGCACGAGGTTCCAGCCAGGCTGCCGGACGGCCGTACGTACGATGTGGTGGCGATGATCGACCGAGGGCACGCGCTGCTGCGCACGGTCCGCGACCGCCACGCCGACCGGACCGACGGGCTGTGGTCGCTCGACCTGGCGACGGGCTCGGCGACCCGGCTGGTGAAGGTGAGCGTGCCCAAGGGCACCGTCATCAGCTTCTGGTCCGCCGCGGTCGGCGAGGGGCGCCTGGTCTGGTGGACGGCCCGCCGTGTCATGGGGAAGATGACCACCACCTTCTTCACGGCCCCCGTCACCGGCGGCGAGCAGCGCCCCATCGCCGAAACCCCCGGCTACCCGCTGGACCTGGTGATCGACGACGGGCGCCTGGTCTGGACCCGGTCGGGCACCGGCGGCGCGTACGAGGTGCCGCTCAACGGCGGCACGCCGAGGCCGATCGAAGGCACGAAGGGCCTGCACATGGTGCGCTGGCCGTGGCTCGGCCGGCCCTCGTTCCGTACCGAGGAGCCGAGCGTCCAGCACGCCGAGATCGTCAACGCGCTGACCGGCGAACGACGCACCGCGCCGACCTGGCGGGCGCCTGCCTCCTGCTCGGTCACCTGGTGCGTCAGCCGCGATCAGGTCGGGCGCCGGGACGGCACCTCAGTGCGCACCATGTCGACGGGCTGGCAGCACGACCCGCCCGCCCTGGACCGCTTCCTGCTGTTCATGACACCCAAGTCAGACCGTTTTCACCTGCTGTCGGACCTGGCCACGGGGGTGACCACCGAACTGCACCCCGATGACTCCCCCACGCTCGACTACCGCGCGACCACGCTGACCTACCGCAAGGGCGACCGCATGGTGATCGTCGACCTCACGGCGATCGACTGACGATCAGGGCGATACGCGGGTCTCTTGGGTGGAGACACTCGCGCCCTGGCTAACCCCCCACGTCACCGATTCAGCAGAACTCGCCTCCTCGACGGCTGGATCCTCCACCGGCTTCGGCACGCCGCCGCCTCCCGCTAGCGCTCCCGACGGACGGCTGGCGCGGACGCCGCCAGCGACCGTACGAGTGTTGCCGGTACTAAGGATGATGACGAGTCGCTCATCCTGGATCGCGGGGCTCGCGGCGAATCCGGATACTGATCAAGGACCAGACTGTGGGCCCGACGCGTCTGCGCGGCGGCAGATGTGTGCTTCCAAAGAGGGTAGGCGGTTGTATGGTCGACGCCTTGATCGGCGGGAGGGCGGCGGCAGAGCATGCGGGTGGCGATGACGAGCGTGGCCGCGGGACGGGCCGGCCGCGTTAACGAGGACTTCACCGGCGCCGTGCCGATGGCAGCTGTGCTGATCGACGGCGCCGGCATCCCCGGCAGTGAATCGATCTGCCGGCATGGTGTGGCCTGGCACGCCAGCCGCCTGGGAGGCAGCCTCCTGAGCCTCTTATCACTCGTGCGGGACCGCAGTCTTTCGGAGTTGCTCGCCGAGGCCATCGAGCGGGTGACAGACGATCATCGGGACACCTGCGACGTCGCCAACCCCATCAGTCCGTCGGCGACGGTCGCCATCCTGCGCCTGTCCGACGGCCTCATCGAGTACCTGGTGCTCGGCGACTCGGTTCTCGTCCTGGACAGAGCAGACGATGCGCCGCTCGTCGTCTCCGATCTGCGGGAGGTGATCATCAGTCGGTCATACCAGCCCGCGATCGAGGCCGCCGCCGCGGGTAGCGACGAATACCAGCGGCTTCTGCGAGACTTGCGCGCCAACCGGAACCGGCCGGACGGCTTCTGGGTGGCCAAGGACGACCCGCGGGCGGCAGACGAGGCGATCACCGGAAGCTGCCCGATCTCCGAACTAGCCGGTGCCGTCCTGCTCAGCAATGGAGCCAGCCGCATCGTGGACCGGTTCCAGCTCGCCGACTGGCCAGAGGTCATGACCGTCTTAGCGACGAGCGGACCCGCCGAAATCATCCATCGTGTCCGTCAGGCGGAGGCGCGCCACGCGGTGGCGGCCGACGATGCGACGATCGCACACTGCACCGACCTCGGCGAGGCCTGACCGTCGCCGGCGGAGCCTGGGCCGGTGGTCAGTTCTGCTGGGCTGCGCGGGTCTGGGCGAGGCGGTAGGAGTCGGTGCCACGTCGTGCGGTCGAAACTCACGAACAACGACTTCACCGGAACAGGGGCGCGGTCACACCCGGCAAGCAACTGCGGTCAACTCTCTCACGAGCAAAACCATAAGGGGATCATGAATGTGAATTGCCGGAAGACCGGCTTGCTTGATCGCCTTCCCAGACCTTCGTGAAGCTGCGGCGGAGAGGGCGTACGGCGAGGGCCAAGACGGCGCAGTAGATCGAGGGGAGCACCTCCCACGGGTCGCCGGCCGCTTCGGGCAACACGGGGCGCAGTAGTGCGTACACGATGCCGAGGAGCAACGCGGCGGGAGGATAGCGCAGGGACCGCCGCACAGCCGCCTCACCCGCGTTCCACCGGATGACCAGGGAGGCGAGCACGGAGGCGACCGCCACCGGGACGCTGGCGAATGCGATCGCTTCCGGCAGTCCGTCAAGGAGCGGCGGCAACAACGCCGGGTTGTAGCCGGCGCCACCGTCGCTACGCGGCCAGTTGTAGGTCGCGACGGTGACCGAGGTCGCCGCGATGGCGAGAACCGAGAGCTTCACGGCGATCGGCAGCACCGGGCGCCCGTCCGGGAAGATCGCGGTCGCGAGCAGCAGCGGCGCCATGACCTGCGGTACCCAGATCCAGTAGTGCAGCCACGCCTCCCAGCTCGCGCCCACTCCGTCGGACGCGATGACGAGGTCCGGAAGCTCGCACACCAGCCGAACCACGCCCAGCAGCCCACTGAACAGGAAGATTCGCCCGATACCCCGGCTTTGGGCCCGGCTCCCCGCCCACGCCCCCGCCAGCAGCATCACGCCCGCGCAGACGGCCTCCCAGACGGGCGCGTCGCGGGGAATGGGACCATCGGCGATCAGCGCGACCATGACGGGGAGAGCAGCCACTCCAAGCAGCGCCGTCCCCCAGAACCGGAGCGAAGCCCACATGCCAGACATGATCCGCTCGTGACAGTTCGTCCGCCACTCAGTTCACCTATCGTCGATAGCCTTCACCTGGCGTGAACTAATCGAGTCGCAGAGCCGGGGCGCCGACGGCATGAAAGTGCTTCGATCGCGGCCCTTGGCCGTGCCCGTTGCGTACCGTGACGCTCCGCGCCGCCACGTGGCCCGAGCTTGCGGGGCCGCACGCTGCGCGTGGGGCCCAGGGGCCGTTCTCACGCGCGCCCGCAGCTCGGGCCGCGGCGGAATGTATGCCGAGCATAAAGTAGGCGAAACTCGTGACGTGGCTAGACTGAGCCCCGGCTCTTCGGGGGAACTGACCGATCCCGACGGTCGCGCCTGGCAAGTGCGGAGGCGCAAGCTTGACCCCAGGACTGTCCGGAGCCTGATGCGCCGTCGCGATATTCCGGTATTGCTAGGCGAATCCGGCGGCTTTGACTTGCGGTGGGTCATAGACGGGGAGCGGGGTGCTCTGTCGGAGCTGGTACGCCGGAATTATGCATTCACGGCTGAGTCTGCGGCCTCTGACATCGTGTACATGGGCCACGAGTTCGGCGATGAAGCTGGGCAGCGTCTACTCTACATCGAGGAATGGTGTTGAGCCTCGGAATGCTCGTGGGCATCCGCCGGCCCCGGTAGCTGGTCAGCGCCTCTACGGGCCGTGATCCACATGCTCCCGAGATGACAGCGCGCGTTCGTTTTCAAACAAACAGACCAGCCCTCAGGCTTGCTCCCTGTCGCGAGCCATATCGCCTTTTGGCTCTTCCGCTTCTCCAACTACGTGGCGGTCGTATCGAAGGTCAGGAGGATCGAACTCGATACCGTTCTCATCCAGTGCGTTGTACACCGTGATCCGACCCTGTGGAAACACGAAGCTGAGCGCCACCGTCCCTTTGGCTATGTCATCGCCCACCCAGTCAAGAAGCTCTACAGCCCTCAGTTCCTGTCCTTCCAACGCGGCCACCTCCCGAAAGGCATCGTCGCGCCACACAAGCCGGAAACCCTCCCCCGCCCAGTCCATGGGCTGAGCCGGATCAACCGTGTTCCAGGTGATCGACACATCGTGAAACCTCTGATGAACGATCTCGACCTGCTCACCGTCGAAGTCCAGCAGCACCAACCCGTCCGCGAACCACTCATCCTCGTCCGGGTCCCAAACCACCAGCACGCGCGACAGCCGCCGCCCCACAAGCCCAGCCAACCTAATCCCCTGAGCTGCCATCACCACCGACAGACCGGTCATCCACTGCGGCCTGTAGCCGGGCACCCCGAAGTCGAACACCTGACGATTCTCCCGCTCGACCACGCCAGACCCGCGGAGCACGGCCCAGCACCAGCCGCAGATGACACTTCGGTGTCAGCCTCACGGTGATCCTTATCCAGGTACAGCACATGGGCCTGCTCAGCCTCGCCCGTGTCAACGAACTGCGCGGACCGACCGGGGCCCAGCTCGCCCGCCGCTACGGCTGGGGCCGCCAGTACGAACGCGAGCAGGAGATCGCCCGCACCCCGCGTCCACCCCGCCGCGTCCTCGAACGCGCCACCACCGCCTACCGCACCGGACGGCTCGGTATCCGGGCACTGGCCACGCTGGAAGGCCACGACCCAACCGATCTCGAGATCGGCCTTGCTGACGCCGGTATCACCCCGCGCCCCGAGTCGGTCCGCCACGCCGATCTCGCACGCCTCCTCACCCGAGCCCGCGCGACCCCCGAGGATGCCTGACGCGTGCCCGATCCCCGCGACGAGATCTGCGTCCTCGACGCGGTGAATCGAAAATGTCCTCACCCTCGCCATCCAACTCGGCCATTTCCCCGCACTCACCGATCTCCGCCAGGCTTATGCGCGGCTCCGCCAGTACGGAGACGGAATGCTCCCTCTGGAAAAGACCGGCCTGCTCAACGTGCACCGGCAATGGCTTCAGCCGTCTTGATCATCCGTGTGCCCAACGGCCTAACCGGATCGTTCAGAGTTCAGCCAGTGTAGGAAGTATGAATTCGTAGATTTGAGTACGGAGGGATCGCATAGCGGCTCAGGCCTGCCATGCACCAAACCTGCCTTTATCGCTTTCGAGGCGATGAGATCCGGGCCTCTGCGCGTGCGACCTGGGGACCGCTCTCCGTCTTCTCCTTTTCTCTACGGCACCATGCGCAGCACATCGGCATGCGGCCACTCGCGGCGAAGGACATCTGACAGGACTGCATGCGGGCTACGCGTGATATACGGCAGTTGCTCGCGGTCTCGAACGACTGCCTCTGCTGGGGCCGCCATGACTTGGTCTCCCCACGGAGGGATCGCATTAGCCAGCACCCCGGACAGCTTCAAGGTCGCGTACTCCGGTTCCCACCAGACCGCATACGCCTTCTGCAACACATCCGGATGCACGCCCAGCCAGACAGCGAAGGTCACGCTGTAGCCTCCGGTCAACGACACCGGCAGGAGGCAGCGGATGAACGCGCCATAGCCCTGCACCTGCATCATGTCGTCAGTGCTCCACGTGAGAGCCTCGCGCTCAGCCTCATCAAGTCCCAGCACAGGATCCGGGAGGCGGAATCGGACATGCCGATCATGCCGATCCCGGGGCTCACCACATTCCGCACAGACATCACCGACGATCGGGTGACCTTCCAAACTCATGGCCGCGACCCTACTCATGTCAGGACCACCGGCGTAACCAGGTGTCCCAGTCGGGGTAGCGCGCGAGCGACTTCCCGCGCGTAACTGCTTCTAGTCAGGGCGATCGATGCGTGCCCGCCGTACTCTGGTCATTCCATAGTCAATGACGTAGACTAACCGCCTTGCTAAGCGGGACAGGAGAACGCATGCGCGAATATGACATCGCGGCCATTCCGGGCGACGGCATTGGCCAGGAGACCGTCCCTGCCGCCCGGCGGGTGCTTGATGCTCTGGCTGGCCCGCATGGCTTCCGGCTGCGCTGGACCGACTACCCCTGGGGGTGCGCGTACTTCGGCGAGACCGGCCGGATGATGCCGGAGGACGGTTTGGAGCTCCTGGCGGGGGCGGACGCCATCCTGCTCGGTGCCGTCGGTGCGCCGGACGTGCCGGACCACGTCTCGCTGTGGGGGCTCCTCGTGCCGATCAGGCGGCGCTTTGATCAGTACGTCGCGCTGCGGCCGGTGCGTCCCCTGCCGGGCACGCGCCTGCCGCTGCGCGATGACCGGCCCTTCGACCTCGTGGTGGTGCGTGAGAACACCGAGGGCGAGTACAGCCAGGTCGGCGGCAGGATGTTCACCGGCACGCCGGAGGAGTTCGCGGTGCAGGAAGCCGTCTTCACCCGCCGGGGCGTGGAACGCATCGCGAGGCACGCGTTCGAGTTGGCCGAGCGTCGCTCGGGCAAGGTGGCCTCGGCGACCAAGTCCAACGGCATCGTGCACACCATGCCGTTCTGGGACGAGGTGGTGGAGGAGGTCGCGCGGGACCACCCCGGCGTCGAGTTGACCCGCTACCACGTCGACGCCCTGGCCGCGCTGCTCGTCCTGGACCCCCGGCGCTTCGACGTCATCCTCGCCTCGAACCTGCTCGGCGACATCCTCAGCGACCTCACCGCCGCGCTCGCCGGCGGCATCGGGATCGCGCCTTGCGGCAACATCGACCCGACCCGGCGGCATCCGTCCATGTTCGAACCGATCCACGGGTCGGCCCCGGACATCGCCGGCACCGGGATCGCCAACCCGATCGGGCAGATCTGGTCCGCCGCGCTGATGCTGGAGCATCTGGGCGAGACCGCCGCCGCGGCGCAGCTCACCGAGGTGCTCGAGCAGACCGTGCTCGCGGGGGATGTGACGCCCGACCTGGGCGGCGCTCTGTCCACCGATGAGGTGTGCGACGCGATCGTCGAGCGGCTGCGGCACGCGGCGGTGCCTGCGTGACGGCGCTGTTCCCCGGCTTCGAGCCGGTTGAGTCCGATGACGGCGGCGTACGCGTCCGGGCCCTCGCGGGCGGGTCGGGGCCGCCCGTCCTGCTCCTGCACGGCTACCCGCAGACGCGGGCGATGTGGCACCGGGTGGCGCCGTCGCTCGCCCGGGACCACACCGTGATCGTCGCCGACCTGCGCGGATACGGTGACAGCGACAAGCCGGAAGACACGCCAGGAGCCGGGACGTACGCCAAGCGAGCCATGGCCGCCGACCAGGTGATCCTGATGCGCTCGCTCGGTTTCACGCGTTTCGCGGTCGCCGGCCACGACCGGGGCGGGCGGGTGGCGCACCGGATGGCGCTCGACTTCCCCGAGCGCGTGCACGCGCTCGCGGTGCTGGACATCGTGCCGACGCTGCACATGTTCGAGAACGTGGACCGGGCGATGGCGTCGAGCTACTTCCACTGGTTCTTCCTGTCCCAGGGGTCCGGCCTGCCGGAGCGGATGATCCTGGCCGACCACCAGGCCTGGCTGCGCAGCCGGTTCGCGGGACGGCACGCGGGCGCCTGGCCCTTCGACGAGCGCGCCATGGCCGAGTACGAGCGCTGCTTCGACGAGGCCGCGATCCGGGCGTCGTGCGCCGACTACCGCGCCGCCGCCGGGATCGACCTGGACCACGACCGCGCCGACCGCGCGGACCGCGACCTGGTACGGGTGCCCGTGCTCGCGCTGTGGGGCGCGCACAGCTACGTGGGCCGCAACTTCGACGTGACCGCCGTCTGGCGGGAGTACGCGGAGCAGGTCGAAGGCGTCGCCGTGCCAGCGGACCACTACGTCTGCGAGGAGGCGCCGGCAGAGGTGATCGAGGCGCTGTCCGGCTTCTGCCGGCCGCGCGACGGGAGCGATTCGTGATGACGTCCACCGACCGGCCGGTACGCCGGCTCGCCGAACTGGTTGCGATCGAGTCGCCCTCCCGGGACCGTGCCGGGCTTGAGGCGTGCTACGAACTGCTCACCGAGTGGGCGCCGCCCGGCCTGGGGACGCCCGTGCGCGTCCTCCGCAACGGCGTACCCCATCTGTACTGGGAGGGACGCCCCGCCGCCGGGAAGCCGGTGCTGCTCCTGGGACACGCCGACACCGTGTGGCCGCGCGGAACGCTGGCCGGATGGCCGTGCGTGGTGCGGGACGGGCGGGTCACCGGGCCCGGGGTGTTCGACATGAAGGCCGGACTTGTGCTGGCGATGGAGTCGCTGGCCGCGGCGGGGGTGACCGGCGGCGTACGGATGCTGGTGACCGGGGATGAGGAGGTCGGCTCGCCCACCTCCCGGGAGCTGCTGGAGGAGGTGGTGCGCGGGTGCTCGGCGGTGCTGGTGCTGGAGCCGAGCGCCGACGGCGCGGTCAAGACGGCCCGCAAGGGGTGCGCGATGTACCAGATCACGATCGAGGGGCGCGCGGCCCACGCGGGCCTGGAGCCCGAGAGCGGCGTCAACGCCCTGGTGGAGCTCGCCCATCAGGTGCTGGCCATCGCGAATCTGGGCGACCCCGAGCGCGGCACCACGGTCACCCCGACCGTCGCCATGGCGGGAACGACCGTGAACAGCGTCCCCGAGAGCGCGCGCATCGACGTGGACGTACGGTCCTGGCATCTGGAGGAACTGCGCCGGGTGGACCGGGCGATGGCAGAGCTCCGGCCGCGCCTGCCCGAGGCCGCGATCCTGCGCACCGGCGGCATCAACCGGCCGCCGCTGGAACGCGATCTGTCGGCCGGCCTGCTGGAGACGGCCAGGCGGGTGGCACGCGCCGCGGGACTGCCGCCACCGGCCGAGGCGTGGGTCGGCGGGGCCTCCGACGGCAACTTCACCGCGGCCCTCGGCGTCCCCACCCTGGACGGTCTGGGCCCCCTGGGCGGGGGAGCGCACGCACGGAACGAGTGGGTCGACGCGGCCGCGATCGGCGAGCGCGTCGCGCTGGTGGCGGGCGTGATCAGCGCTCTGGTTCCGCCGGGCTGACCGCGTCGCGCTCGGCGCGCGCGCGGTTGGCGCGCAGTTCGATCGCGTCGAGGTAGAGCTCGACCGCCAGGTCGAAGATGCGCGGGTCGCCGATGCGGGCGAGGTGCTCGGCCATCGAGGAGATGACCGGGAACTCCTCGGCCGGGAGCTGGCGGTATTCCACCTGCCAGGCCAGTTCGTCGCGGACCCGGCTCTCCGGGTCCAGCGCCATCAGGCCGGCCTCCATGGCCGACAGCGACCGTACGACGTTGCCGAAGACCCGCAGGTGCAGCGCCGCCTCCTCCGGGGGCAGGCCGGCGCGCAGCAGCGCGTCCAGGGCGAACTCGACGTTGGCGAACTCGGTGGGCCTGCGGGTCGTGCGCGCGGCCATCTGGAGGGCGAACTCGGGGTAGCGCATGAAGTGCTCGTGGACGCGTTGCGCGATCGTCCGCAGGTCGTCGCGCCAGGAGTCGGTCTTCTTCAGCGTGCCGCCGTACGAGCGCGCCCGCAGGTTGTCGATGAGCTCGAGCACGAGCTCGTCCTTGTCACGGAAGTGCCGGTAGATCGAGGTCGGATGCGCGTCGAGCTCCTTGCCCAGGGCCTGGAAGGTCAGGCCGTCCAGCCCGTCACGCGTCGCGACCTTCTCCGCCGCCGCCACGATGATCTGCCGGCTGAGGCTGTCGCGCGCCCTGCGCGTACGCCCCGTCGAGGCGCTCTTGGAGGTGCTCTCGGGTTCGCGGCGCGAGCTGGTCCCCACTTGGTTCCTTCCTCGTCACTACCACGTGCCTACTCGTCCTGACGATGCCCAAACACCGGCCTAAGTGCAAGTCATCGTCATTGACTATGACTTTGCCTAAGCATATTGCTATCGAAACACGCGCTCCTTACCATATGGGACACCTTCCGCCCATTCGGCGGTGTGTTACGGAAGGCCCGGCGCATGAAGCAATCGCACGTATCCCCCTCGAAGCCGTCATCTCCGGGGGTGACACTGGCCGGTCCGGCCGTCCTGTCCGTCCTCGCGGCCGGGTGCTCCACACCGGCGCAGAACACCCCCGCCACCCAGCCGGTTGCCGACAAGCCGGTCCGCAAGGGCGGCGGCATCGTCATCGGAGCCGAACAGGAACCCGACTGCACTGACTGGATCGCGACCTGCGGCGGATCCATCTGGGGCACCTACATGATGCACACCACGACCATCCCCGGCATCAACTTCATGCGTACAAAGGTGACCGGCCTGGACGACCTGCTCGACCAGGTGGCCACGGAACTCGACGAGCAGGCGCGCAAGGCGGCATCGGTCAAGGCCGACGAGCTCATCGCCGCCGAGGTGCCCTCGATCCCGATGAGTGCCGTGCCCACCATCCTGCTGTGGAGCGGCAAGGTCGGCGGCCCGATCAGCATCAACCCGGCTGAGGGACCGTGGTGGAACCTGGAGCAATGGGGCCTGGCGCAGTGAGGCCCGTGGGAGCGTCCGGAGGCCCGGCGTGCTGACCTTCGCGGGGCGGCGCCTGCTGTACTCACTGCCGGTGGTGGTCCTCGCGTCATTCATCCTGTTCGTCGCGGTACGCGCCACGTTCGACCCCCTGGCCAAGCTGCGGCAGAGCCGGGACCCGGCCGTCGTGGCGGAGCAGGTGGCCCGCCTCGGTCTTGACCGCTCGATCGCCGAGCAGTACGGGCTGTGGATGAAGGCGTTCCTCACCGGCGACTGGGGGATGAGCACCAGGACCGGCGGCGCCGTCCTGCCGATGATCGCCTCGGCCTTGGGCACGACGCTCCAGCTCATCCTCTGGGGTGTGCTGTTCGCCGCGCTGCTGGCCCTGGCGATCGGCGTCTACTCCGCCGCGCGGCAGTACTCGCCGGGCGACCACCTGTTCACCGGCCTGTCCTACCTGGGCGTCGCTCTGCCGCCGTTCTGGTGTGGCCTCATCCTGATCCAGGCGCTGTCGGTGTGGCCGCGCCTGCGGTTCGGCCTGGCCGAGCCTCCGCTGTACTTCGTCGGCCTGCACTCCCCCGGGCACAGCGGGATCAACGCCGACTACTTCCGCCACCTGGCCCTGCCGGTCCTCACGCTCACCGTGGGACTGGTCGCGAGCTGGTCGCGCTTCAGCAGGGCCTCGCTGCTGGAGGCGCTGTCCAGCGACTACGTGCGCACGGCCCGCGCGAAAGGGGTGCCGCGCAGGCAGGTGTTCATCCGCCACGCGCTGCGCAACTCGCTGGCGCCGTTCGTCACGGTCGTGGCCCTGGACTCGGCGATCCTGGTCGGCGGGCTGGTGGTGACCGAGCAGATCTACTCCATCCCCGGCATGGGACGGCTGTTCCTGGACTCCTTGATCGCGGGCGACGTGTTCGTCCTGCTCCCGTGGATGCTCGTCACCGCCCTGGCCATGATCCTGCTCAACCTGCTCGCCGACGTCGGGTACGCCGCGCTCGACCCCCGGGTGGCGCTGCGATGACCCTTCCTCCCCCGGCCGTGCCCACCGACCCGAGCCTGGCCCGCCGCACCGCCGGCCGGTTCTTCCGGCACCGGATCGCCGTGCTCGGGCTGCTCGTGCTGCTGACCCTGCTGGTGGCCTGTTTCGGCGCCGAGTGGGTCGCGCCCCATCCGCGCAACGCCCAGGACCTGCTGCTCGGGGCCACGCCTCCCGCGCCGGAGCACTGGCTCGGCACCGACGACCTGGGCCGCGACTACCTGAGCGAGATCCTTTACGCCGGCCGGCTCTCCCTGGCGATCGGCCTTTCCGTGGCCGTGCTGTCCACCGCCATCGGTACGCTGCTCGGCGCGATCGCCGGATACGCCCGCGGCTGGGCGGATGAGGTGATCATGCGGGTGACCGACCTGTTCCTGATCGTGCCGGCCATCGCCGTCCTGGCCATGGCGCTGCAGGGGCTCGGCTCCTCCCCGCTCACGATCATCCTGGTGCTGACCGGCATCGGCTGGACCACGATCGCCCGCGTCGTCCGCTCGCAGGTGCTCAGCCTGCGGGAGAAGGAGTTCATCGAGGCCGCCCGGGTCCTCGGCGCCTCCGACCTGAGGATCATCGTCCGGCACCTGCTGCCGAACCTGGTCGGCGTGATCGTGGTCAACATGTCCCTGGCGGTCGCGGCCGCCATCATCCTCGAATCGACGCTCAGCTTCCTCGGTTTCGGCGTCCAGCCGCCCGAGTCGAGCTGGGGCAACATGCTCAGCCAGGCCGCGGGCCTCATCGGCACCACCAAGGTTTACCTGCTGTACGCGCCGGGGGTGGCGATCCTGCTCACCGTGCTCGCGGTGAACTTCGTGGGCGACGGGCTCCGCGACGCCTTCGACGTACAAAGGAGGCGACGATGACGGCGGGCGACGTACTCACCGTCCACGACCTGACCGTCCGCTACCAGGCCGACGCCGGCTTCGTCACGGCCGTCGAGGGGCTGACCTTCACCCTCGGCGCCGGGCAGACGCTCGGCATCGTGGGCGAGTCGGGCTCGGGCAAGAGCGCCGCCTCGACGGCGATCATGGGGCTGCTGCCCGGATCGGCGCGGGTCACCGGCTCGGTCCGGCTCAACGGCAGGGAACTGCTCGGGCTGCGCGAACGCGAGCTGCGCGAGGTACGCGGGCGGGACATCGCGATCATCTTCCAGGACGCGCTCGCCGCGCTGAACCCGATGATGACGATCGGCGCGCAACTGGTCGAGGCGATGGACGTACACGACCGGGCCGCGCCCGCCAGGGCGCTGCGCGAGCGGGCGGCCGAGCTGCTGGACCTGGTCGGCATCCCCTCCCCTGCCACGCGGCTGGGCCAGTACCCGCACGAGTTCTCCGGCGGGATGCGGCAGCGCGTGCTGATCGCGATGGGCATCGCCAACGAACCGGACGTGCTGATCGCCGACGAGCCCACCACCGCCCTGGACGTGACCGTGCAGGCCCAGGTCCTGGACACCATCCGGCGCGTACAGGACCGCACCCGGACCTCGGTGGTGCTGATCACCCACGACCTCGGCGTCGTCGCCGGGCTGGCCGACCGGGTGATGGTGATGTACGCCGGCCGCAAGGTGGAGGAGGGGCCGGTCGAGTCGATCTTCTACCGGCCCTCGCACCCCTACACGGCCGGGCTCCTCGGCTCCCTGCCCCGCGTCGACCGGCGGGTGGCCCGGCTTCCGTACATCCCGGGGCAGCCTCCCTCGCCCGCCGCGCGCATGGCCGGATGCCGGTTCCTGCCCCGTTGCGAGCACGGCGAACCGGCCGCGTGCGGCGTGGGCGAGCCGCGCTACCTGGAGGTGGGCGAAGGGCACGCCACGGCATGCGTACGTGTCCACGAGATCGAAGGAATGGCCCGGTGAGCGCGCCCGCCGTCGACGTCACCGGACTGGTGGCGGAGTACCGTCTCGGCGGCCGGAGCGGACCCCGCCCCTGGTCTCGCCGTACCCCCGCCCAGGCCCCCACGGTCCAGGCGGTGTCCGGGGTCGGCTTCACGGTGCCGCGCGCACGCACGCTCGGCCTGGTGGGCGAGAGCGGGTGCGGCAAGAGCACCCTGGCACGGTGCCTGGTCAGGCTGATGACCCCCGCTCACGGGCGGGTCCTGGTCAACGGCGCGGACATCGCCACCGCACGCGGCCGGGAACTGCGGGAACTGCGCCGCCAGATCCAGCTCGTCTTCCAGGACCCCTACGCCTCGCTGAACCCCCGCCTGAGCGTGCGATCCGCGCTCACCGAACCGCTGGCCATCCACGGCCTGCACGCCGGACGCCGGGAGGAGCGAGCGCGCGAACTGCTCGACCTGGTCGGCCTCCACCCCGCGCACGCGGGACGCTTCCCCGGAGAGTTCTCCGGCGGGCAGCGGCAGCGGATCGGGATCGCCCGCGCCCTCGCCGTCGAGCCCGGCATCCTGGTGCTGGACGAGCCGGTCAGCGCACTGGACGTCAGCGTGCAGGCAGGAGTGCTCAACCTGCTGCGGGACCTGCAGGACGAGTTCGGCCTGACCTACGTCTTCATCGCCCACGACCTGTCGGTGGTGCGGCACATCAGCGACGAGGTCGCGGTGATGTACCTCGGCCGGATCGTCGAGCAGGCACCGGCCGACGCCCTGTACGCCGCGCCGCTTCACCCCTACACCCACGCGCTGCTGTCCGCGGTGCCGATCCCCGACCCCCGGGCCGAGCGCGCCCGTACCCGCATCGTGCTGGGCGGCGACCCGCCCAGCCCGGTGTCCCCGCCCTCGGGCTGCCGCTTCCGCACCCGCTGCTGGAAGGCCCGTGACGTGTGCGCCACCGACGTACCCGCGCTGACCGACACCGGCGACGGACACCAGGTGGCCTGTCACTTCCCCCAGAGTTGAAAGGAGGCCGAGAGACGGTCCCAGGCTGGCACCGATTCTTCGACCGCGCGGCAGTGCCTGTCGCTGCGGCGCGGCCGCGGCCTCCACCACGACCTCGATTCGCCGCGACCGTGATCGACGCCGCGACCGGGAAGGTGCTGGTCACGCTGTCCGACGGCCCGCAGGGTCGGCAAGCCGGGTGTGCCCGCCGCCCCATGCACTGGATATGGCCCGGTCAGCGGATGGGGATTGATTCAGGAAATAGCTGACATTTTGGTGAGCTGGCCAGCGACTATCGAGTAGCACCAACAAAGAGGTATGCAGAAGGAAAAAGGCGTCTATCGTCGTTTCTGGCTCTGGCGAACGGTAAGCAAGTCTCCAGAAGAATGGCTCGCCGACGTTCTCGAACGACACTCGCCCAATTCGGGACATGTCCAAATTTCGGGACAGCGGCACGTTCCAGGGGGAGAGAATGCCCAAGCGCCCTAATATTGTCTGGTTTCTTGCGGTCGGCGCCGCGCTAACTGGTGTGGCCATGCCCATGGGCACTCCCGCCATCGCCATATCCGCCGACATGAGCCATCCCAACCAGAAATCGGACCCGCCAAGTGATCGGACCACTGCGGCGATGCGGGCTTACCTGCGGGATCTGGCCGCGAAGAAGCAGTTCACCGGCACGGCGCTGGTAGTACGGCGCGGGGAGGTGCTGGTGCGTTTCGCCGCCGGTCCGGCCGACGCGAAAAGGCACATCCCCAACCGGCCGGACACGGTCTTCCGGATCGCCTCGGTCACCAAACAGTTCACCTCGATGATCATGCTGAAGCTGCGCGACCGTGGGCTGCTTGGTCTGGACGACCGGATCTGTCCGTATCTCATCCCGGGATACATCAGGAGCTGCCCGCACGCGTGGCGGCCCATCACGATCCGCGAGATCCTGACGCACACCTCCGGCATCCCCGACATCCAGCAGCTACCCGGCTTCTATTTCAAGCTCTCGCAACCGACCACGACCCGGGAGATCATCCATCGGTTCGTGAACAGGCCGCTGGACTTCAAGCCCGGCACCAGCTGGAAGTACAGCAATGGCGGCTACGTCCTGGCCGGGGCGATCATCCAGTCGGTGACGCGCAAGCCGTACGGCACCGTACTGCACGAAGAGATCACCGGCCCGCTGGGCCTTCGGCACACCGGCTACAGCAGGGGAAATCCGCCCGCCGGGTACGCGAAGGGCTACTTCACAGTCGGATCACCGGCCCCGCCCATCAACGGCTCCCAGGCGTTCTCCGCGACCGGCATCTATGCCACCGCCGACGACATCGCCCGCTGGGACCGGGCGTTCGGCTCGCACCGGGTCGCGCCACCCGGCACCGTCAAACTGGCCTTCACGCCACAGGCACCGTGCCCCGCCAACGGCTGCCTCAACCTGCCGTCGAGCGCGTACGCCTTCGGCTGGCTCGTCGACCGGCTCCACGGACACCGGCTCCGGTACCACCCAGGTCTTCTCCAGGGCTACGCGGCGAGCAACATGTACCTGCCCGATGATGACATCGAGGTAGTCGTCCTCAGCAACGTGGAAGACACCGACACCAACGGCATCGCCCGCCATCTCGCCACACTGGCCCTCAAGTCTGCGAGTGCTGACGATCGCGAGTGGTGGCCGGCCGCCATAGCAGGCTGGGAGCGATCCACGCTCCAAGAGTCCGTTCCTCCATTGCAGCCCAGCGAAGACGATGTTCAGTCCAGTTCCACCGGCTCAAGCAGATAGGCGAACGGTTCGAGTCCCCCCACCGATCCGCCCATCCATGTGACCAACGCCGACGGACAAGGCGGATTGGGTTCCCGTCATCCGCTCAATGCGCGAACGCTCAGGTCAGGACGTCAATTCAGACCCGGGCCTTGATTGTTTCGGGGCTGTTCGGCCTTCGCGTGCCATCAGAAGACGTCCAGTGCGATCATGGCCGCGTGGTTGGCGTGATGCTGAACGATTCCGGCGGCTCCGCGGTTGTGGTGAAGCTCCAGACCGAGACATGGGAACTCAACATCTGGGCGCCTGTGGCGGACTTGGTTCGTCTCCGCGATATCAGGAGGGCGGACTGGGACTCGCGACGGTCACTCGCAGTTGGCATCTGCGCTGGCTCTCCAGTCTTCTGGACAGTGCAGGAGGACCAGGCGGCCATCCTCATCGGTCGCGATGACGAGACGTGGGACATCGGCATCAGCCTGCCGATTGAAACCGTAGACGAGATCGCCCGTCTTGCCGATGAGCACAACTGAGAATTCCTGCCGGACCACTGGCTCGACAGGACCGTGTCCACGTTCGTCGCCTTGAGTCACGCGGCCACGGTAGCCCTGGGGGTGATCAAAACGACGCAATTTTACAGCAGGTCACAATCCTCGAAGATCGGCTGCCATTAATCGAGGTGACGAGTCAATGCTGGGCAGACCGGCCCTTCGCTTCGCCCCGAGCCGAGCGGCCCCGGTGTAGCCCGGTAGCGGCAACGCGGGAATGTTTCGTCCCAGACGACGCGGTGGTTTGAAGGACCAGATGGCCTCGCGTTGCGCATTGGCCTAAGGCCAGAGCCGGTGGCGGGCCCAGGAGGCGTCGGCGCGTACGTACTGCAGTCGGATGTGGCAACGCTCGCGGTCGGCTTGCCAGAACTCCACCTCTTCGGCGCTCACTGCGTACAGTGTCCAGTCCTTGGCGACCAGGCCGGGGGCGTCGGCGAGCCTTGCCTGGGCCTCCGCTACGGCGGTGGCAAGCTCCCCCGGGTCGGCCAGGATCTCGGACTGCCGGCCCACCAGCGCCTCCGCGCGTGAGCTGGGGGATCGGGCCAGAAAGTCGGCGCCACTGCGTTCTGGGCCGGTCGTCTGTACCGGTCCCCGGACACGGATCTGACGGCCCTGGCGCGGCCAGTAGAAGTTCAACGCCGCGTGACCGTTGGCCGACAGTTCCCGGCCCTTGCGGCTGGCGCTGTTGGTGGCGAAATACCAACGGCCGTCCGCATCGACGTCCTTGCAGATCAGCACGCGCGAGGACGGTCGTCCGGCGACGTCGGCGGTCGATAGGGTCATCGCGTGCGGCTCAGGCACCCCGGCCTCGATCGCGGCTTTCAGCCACACCATGAAGAGCGCGACCGGAGAGGCGGGCGCGTCATCGACATCGAAGATGGGCAACTCGTCCGCGAACACCGGCAACCCTCGCAGGAGATGCCGAATCATCTGATCGTCAACCATGTGTTCACACCTCCGGCGGTCCCCATGATCGTGTCACCTGCCACTTCGGTACGCTCGCATCAGCGGCTCCCCCCGCCATTGCGCCCACCGAGTATGACGCCGCCCGGGTCCGACCAGGATTTCCTGGGATCAATACACCTCATCACGGCATAGATAGACCCAGGCGCGCGTCCCGGATCGAAGCGTGACCTCGGCGCGTGCGTAGTCGTCGACCTCGTACGCGTCGGCGGCGGTGAGTTCGGCGTCGGTGACCTCGAACACGGTGCCGACCACCTCGGCATCGGTGTCCGCCGACCTGACCAGCGGATGCAGGTCCGACCCACTGGCCTCGACGACCACCGGATCGGTGATCTGGATCATCGTCATCCGGTATCCCGGCAGCGCGTCAGGCCGCCCGTCCAAGAGCCTTCCGAACTGGGTGAGCTGGACCCTGTCCAGCTGAAGTGTGCCGTACGAGAACAAATAGGCCATCTTCAGTCCGTCACGGCCAGGATCACGTCTGATGACTTCACCACGGCCAGCACCTCGGAGCCCACATGAAGGCCCAGGTCTTCGGCCGCTTCCACGGTGATCGACGCGACCAGGCGGACGCCGTCGGCGTCGAGTTCTACGTTGGCGGTGGCCTCGCCCGCGGTGATGGCCGTGACGCGGGCGGGGATCTTGTTGCGTGCGCTGAGTTTCATGGCTGGACTCCCCCGATCGGTTGCTCCTTCCCTTCCCCGTCCGGCCAGCCGTGATCCATGGTGAGGCAGGGTGAGCGGGCCCACAGCAGATCGTCGGACCAGACGCGGATCTCGGTGACACGGCTGATATGCCGGCCGCCGCAGCGGTCGCCGGGAACCACCAGGTGCGGACCCTGCTCGTCCAGCACGCTGCCGTCCATCGTGGTGCCGAGCACAGCCGCTACCCCCGCGAACTCCGGGTCGATCTCACCCCACGACAGCACAGCATGGTGCCCGTCCCGGCCCAGGACCGAGACCAGGAACCGCAGCCGGTCAGCGGGATCGAAGTCGGGTTCGGCCGCCCGGACCACCTCCACCAGCAGCGGCCCGGTGAAACGATGCCGCCGCACCCCCGACGTACGGCACAGGAACGAGACTTCTACGTCATGCTGGGGCAACGAACGAAGATCCGCGACGCTGATCGAGCTTCGCACCCGTACGTCCCCGTCCAAACGCACTGTCCCAGGCAGCATGCCTGCCTCCTCATCGACCGCCCAAGAGGATGCCCGGCCAGCCTGCCCCTTACGCACTTGACCAAGGAAAAGGCAGAATATCCTCGCAAATGCAAGGAAATATAGGCGTTTATCCTTGCATTCACGTGGATGTTGGGCACGGTAACGCGTCCTGGAGCGGATGGCGATCCGCCGACCGAACATCTGGCGGACCGTCGCCATCTCACAGCCGCCTTGGCCGGACGGCGACCCCATCCGCGACGATCACCTGATCGCCCGCGCTGTGGCCCGGCAGAGCGGTTCGTGGGCGACCTCCCACATGAGGTTCGCGCCCACACGTCCCAGTGGTGTCCGGGGCATCTCATTCCAGCCGCGCTGGGGATCAAGGCCGTGCGCGATCAGACGAGCACAGCAACCTCAGGAACCTGAAGGAGCTCCGGACGGGCTCCCGCACGCAAACAGAGACTCTGCTTCTCTTCGTCTTCGCCCTCGACAGAGCAGCTATCACGCCCGGAATGGTCCCGATAGGAAGAGATCCTCTTAACACACGCATAAGTGGACGCTCACACCGATGAACAAGTACTAGACCAGTCTCGGCTTGACATCGATCCACTTGCGTAGCTCGCCGGCAAGGCGCTCATCCTGGACGCCGTCCAGATGCAATTGGGCAGCGCGGACCAATTGTTTTGCCTTACTGGACTGGCGCATCTGCGTGATATCGAGTTTGCGCAGGTCTCGACGGTCGTCGAGCATCACGATCCGGTCCAGACCGACCGGGATGGCGTCAAGGCAAGCACGGACGACGTCATCGGCGGAAGGCAGCAGCGCCAACTCGACCCCCTTGCTGCGCATGCCGACCACGAAGTACGCCAGCTTCTCAGCGAACTCCGCTTGGGTGAAAACACGTCGAACACGTCCCTGATCAAGCAACCAGAGCCTTAGCTCCACCCAGTCGGGTCGCCTCCGTGGTCGGTCACTAAGGTACGAGTCAACGACCAGGAGCAGATACAGCCACCAATTGACTCGGCCGCTCGGTTCCGGCTGACGGCGATCCAACCAGCGTTGGCGCTCGTGATCGCCGAGTCGCAGGAGGTGGGCCAGCCCATCCTTGATCGCCTGACGCTTGGCACCCAAGCGTACGGCGACTACGGCTTCGGGCGGGTGGGGCGCACTGATCGACCAGACACTGCCAGTATCCATTGACTCCCCACACGAGCCTGTGGTGACGACGGATATCCGAGACTCGGCAAGCCAGTACTGCCGGTAATCCAAATCGGTGTTCCCAGTGATCTCTTCCAGGCGATAGCCGAGGCGCTCCAATTCGGCGTTTAGCTGAGCGAACCTCAACTGCCGATCTAGCAGCCCGTACCTGCGGATGAGTTCCTCGGCCACCTCGACGGACTCCAAGCGATGCGTTTGCACGGTGAAGCCGGTCGCAAGCCAGGGATCAGATTCGGACCGCCGCTCCCAGAAGAACTCAACAAGGCCGTAATCGCGTCGCATCCTGCCGTGGCTACGATCCTCCAGGTAGTCGCTGCCCAGCGTGCAAGTCACGTCGTGCGGTGATTCACTCAGACCCACCCCTAGCACTGCGCCGCTGACGACCACATCAATGAAGAAATCCAGATCCGCCATCTCGCAATCGTGACCGCGCAGTGAGGTGAACACAAATGCCTGGCAGCATCGCGGAGGAACAACACGAACCTCGACCTGATCACAGTCGAGCCCAGCAAGCTCGAAGGCACGCCACTTTGACTTCCCACCGTGGCTGCCGCACTTCGATCCGCTCGATTGCCTGCGCTTCGTCGCCGAGACTACGCGACCGATCCCGCTCGGAACGGGTGTGCTGCTGCCGTACCTCAGCCAGCCATGGCCCCAGGTCCGGCACCGCGATCAGCCGGAGCCGGAGCGCCCACGGCCGGAGGCGGGTCTACTCGTCGAAGAGGCGCGAGACTAGGGCGCCTTGGCCGGCTTGCAGGACGTGTCCGTGTTCGAGGGGGATCCAGAAGCATTCGAAACGGATGGGTTGTTGGCTGGTCCCGTCATTGTCTTCTTGGCTTGTCCACCGTTGGGGGGTGTCCTGGTGGAGGGCGAGTTGGAAGATGTGGCGGCGTTGTATCTCGGGACGGTATGGGGTGATGTCGTAATCGACTGTCCCGAGCTTGCGCACGATGGTGAGCTGGGTGAGGCCGGTCTCCTCCTGTGCTTCGCGTAGTGCGGCGCTCGCAGGGTCCTCTCCAGGGTTCACCGTACCGGCGGGTACTTGTATGCCGACTTCTTCGTAGCTGTAGTCCAAGTGGCGGAATACAAGGAGTTGGCCGTCTTGGACGATGTAGCAGAGGGCTTTATCTCGGACGGTCTTGTCGGGCATCGAGCCTCCTGTGCGTGTATGGATGAAGGCGGATCGGATGACCGTCGGCCAAAGGCGGGATCGCCCCCTGACGTTGTCGTGTCCCATCTGGCCCATGAGGTCTTGAGCCCCGCGCCGGACTCTCTACCCGTCGGTGCCGGGCCCACTTGGGCGGGCCGAGAACCAGCTCACCCGTCGAGCGCTCGACGAAGGCCCCGGGTCCCGTGCGTCCAGGTCGAGGTCACCACGGCGAAGCGTGCTCACCTCACCCATCGCAGGCTCGCGAAGGTGGCTGGGGGACCGGCGATCGTGCGTGTAGTCGGCTTCTCCGTTCGCCACGGGAGGCGCTGGGACTCCCTGCTTGGTTAGGAGCTTTGCGGAACGATTCGGCATGAATAGTCGTCTGACTGCATGATCGATCTTCCAAGGTGTCTCGCTGAAAGAGGTCAGCCGTGGTGCTCTTTGGCAACGATGACCAGCCGCCTCTTGTGCTCGACGCGCGACGTGCCAGGGAACGGGGACACCAGATCTATATCGCCCGAATCGTCGCCGAGGTCAAGAACCATGACCAGAGCACGACGGCATGGAGCCTTGCCGAAGAGATCGAAATTATCGAACAGGAAGGATGGCGGCTCGATCGCATGGTGGAGAGCGTTGGCGGCTCCACAATGCTCCACTTTCGCCAAGCATTCACCTGTGTCTTCCGCCGGGAGGGCTGACTGCTAGGGCAGCCGTTGCACCCTTGAAGGCCGCTCGGCGGCCCCGACCTCGTCTCGCCTTTTCCATCAGGACTACTGGCATAAGTCCCGTGATTGCCGCCCCATCACCGGTCTTGACGCTGCGCCCTATCGGTGCCAGCATCCAGTCACCATGACCGCCGATCCGTCAGATGCCAGCGGGCCGAACTACAAGCCCATCGCTTTCATCCTCATCTTGCTGAGCACAGTCCTTATGGTCATGCCGGTTCGCCGCATCGTGATCGAGGTCAGCGAGTTCGGCCTGCGGCAGCTCTCCGTTCCGGTTCTCATTCTGATCGGGCTACCCGTGCTCGGGGCGCTCGTGGGAGCCTTCTTGAGGTTTCGGGGTCCAGGCGGCAGACTCTTCGGCATCACATTGGGGATCTTTATCGCCAGCCTGCTCCTGATGGCGCTCCTCGCTTACTGGTGGTTCTACTCCCTCACCAATTTCTGATCCGTTTCCACGATCGCCTGTCAACGGACATGCACTACGACAATGTTTCTCGGAATTGCGGTGCCACAACATTCCGAGAACTCCGGCTGCCGTCGTTGGCAGCGTAGAGGTGCTTCGTCGCCGGGCCGCTGCTGCTCTGCGGTGGGGCGGGGGGCCCGGCGGATGCGTGCTGGGTAGTCAAGCGGCCGGGAGACCAGGCGGGCGGAAAACGCGTTGCGGCAGGAGGCTGGGACGCGGAACGCTCTTGGGGTGAAGATGCATGCCGACCAGCTGACGGTGTCGCCTGAGACAGTGCGCATGTTGGTGGATGAGCAGTTTCCGGAGTGGCGGAGCCTGCCTGTCACGAGCATCGCCGCTCAGGGGACGGTCAACGCCATCTTTCGCATAGGCGACCGGTTCGCAGCTCGGTTTCCGCTACTGCCTGGGCCTGTCGAGTCGACGCGGCGAGGGCTGGAGGCCGAAGCGGAAGCAGCCCGCGAGCTGATGGGTCGCACGCGGTTTCCCACGCCGGAACCGATCGCGCTCGGTGAACCGGGGGCGGGATATCCGCTGCCGTGGTCGGTGCAGACTTGGCTGGCCGGCGTCGTGGCCACCGACGAGGACCCCGGTGAATCAGTCGCATTTGCGCAGGACATGGCCGATCTCATCAACGATCTGCGCACAATCGACACGCGTGGCCGCACGTTTGGTGGCAACGGTCGAGGCGGCGACCTTCAAACCCACGACGGGTGGATGGAAACCTGTTTCGAGCACAGTGAAGCACTCCTGGACGTTCCACGGCTTCGCCGAATGTGGAAAGACTTGCGGAGTCTGCCGGGCAAAGCGGCCGACGTGATGACCCACGGTGATCTGATTCCCGGCAACGTGCTTGTGTCCGCCGGGCGGCTGGCCGGGATTCTCGACGTTGGCGGCTTCGGGCCGGCCGACCCTGCTGTGGATCTCGTGGGTGCCTGGCATCTGCTCGAGGCCGGGCCGCGAGAGGTGCTCCGCCTGGACCTCGGGTGCGACGACCTCGAATGGGAGCGAGGCAAAGCGTGGGCCTTCATACAGGCGATGGGGGTTGTCTGGTATTACCTCGAAACCAATCCGGTCATGAGCCGGATGGGCAAACTCACCCTGGAACGCATCTTGGCGGACACCCCGCAGCACCGGTAAGAAGCGCCATCCGTGCCGGCTGTATGCCAGATCGAACGGTGATCAACGGAGACTGCAGGCCCGCCACAGCCGCTCATCTCGTATGCAGTGCCGCACGGCAGAGAAAGCCCAGATGGAAAGGATGTGGCTTGCCGGTGCGGTCGCCGTCCTTGTCAGCGAGCCGGGTACTTGATCTTGATTCGGCCCATGCCGACCTTGCCGCTTACCAGTAGCGTCGTCGCCACGTCCAGGTCGGCTGCGCTGTTCGCGTTGTTGATCACGTGGCCCATGCCCGTGACTAGGCCGTCAACCACGGCGATCCATCTGCGTGGCACGATGACGAGGATTCTGCCCGAGCCGCAGGTGGCCTCAAGGCGTACCTCTCGGTGGCGGCACACCGCCTCGGTGAAGTCGATCGTGATTCTGCCCATCGTCACGTTGGCTATGATTCGCTCGGGCACCACCCAGCGACGTAATTGTTTGATCGTCCCGGAACGGGTCTCAAGAACCAGCGGCTGGCCAATGGTCATCGCTGACGGGCTCTGCGGGAAGTCTACAACCAGCGCGTCAAGCTCGGCATAGGTTTTGGCGGCGTACGCGCTCTCCAGCCTGGCCTCTAACTCGTCCAGGGTGATCCGGCCCTCGCCGGCGGCCACACGTAGACGCTCCGAAACCGCTTCACGGTCCGCGTCCGAAGCTCGCAGAGCCCCGTAGGTTTCGCCGGCGCTTCGCTCAGTCACAACATCAGGGTATTCGTTCCTGCACCGGGATGGCGATCAACAAATCCATATCCCCGCGTAGCAGCAATGCCGGTGGCTCAGCGCCCTGCCCACGAGACTCCTCAACCTGCTCGCCGAGATCTGGGTGGCTCGGGGAGCAGGTTGCGAACTCTTCGCCGGCGCGACGGCGTACCTGATCTGGCTCGATGTGGAGAGTTGGGGCTTACCGCATCTTCACCGAAGATCAGATCAGTACTGATCACGCGGTGAATAGGAAGCGTCGATTAGCATCACAAATATGAAAGAGCCTCAAATCGTCACTCTTGCCCATGGCGGCAACCTGCGCTGCGACACGTGCCAGAACGAGCTCTTCGAACATCATCGGTGGAAGCTCCAGACCACGGGGATGACATTCATGAACCTTGACTGGGCCAACCGCGATGCTACTTGTTTCGTGTGCGCCACATGCCGCCGTATTCATTGGTTTCATTTATGATCCGCGATCTCGGCCAACACGGGTCCGAAGCCGAGGCAGCCGGCCGGATGCTTCTGCGGCGCTTTAGTTCGCGGCCTGCGAGTCGCTGAGCTGGGGGCTGTCGGGGTTGACGCCCGTCCCCGAGCCCGTGCGGTGGAGCGTGATCAGGATGTACGCGGCGAGGGCGTATGCGGGGCCGTAGATGAAGGGCGGAATGCCGACGCCCGAACCGTTCCGGTAGCAGGTGTACCCGTCAGGGAGGGATGTGAGATCGGTCGGTGGGCACTGGGTCAGGTCCGACCAGAAGCCAACGAAGTTCGCGGCGAGGTTGACCACCGCGAAAACGAACAGGATCACCGCCACAACGAAGGTGGTCCGATCTTGCCAGCGGCGGCGGAGTAAGGCGGCGGAGCCCACCATGAGTACGGGGAGCGCGAAGGCCAGCATGGCCAGTTCGACGTTCCACAGCGCCTTCATGATGTCCATGCCGACGGAGCCCAGGTAGCCGATACCAAGCCCCTGGGCAAGGGGAAGGATTCCGATCCCGTCGATGACCTGCATGTCGTAGTAGAAGAGGCCTGTGCTCGCGATGAGCTCGCCGCCGACCCAGGCCATGACGGAAGGAAAGAGCGCGAGCAACGCCGCCGACCACCAACGCCACACTCGCATCTACTCCCCAACAAGGGTAGGACCCCGAGATCATTTCTCGGGATCTTTTCATACCAGTGAGGTCGAAGGTGGCCTCGATTCCAAGCCCGGCGAGGACTTCGAAGATCTCGCCGGCTTCCTTCCCCGAGTACCGGGCAAGAGCTATGCCGTCGAGCGCGTGAGCGAGGCGCTATGCCGGTGAATCCTTCAATTGAGCGAGTCCGTGTTCACTCATCGTCGCGCAGGTCTTCCTCTCTGACCACATGGTCGTCGGGAGGCGGGGCGATACGCGTCTTGGCACCCCAGCCGGTCAGGAGCGCGTCTTTGACGCTCACTTCTTCGAGTCCGCCCGAAGCCCGCGAGTGCGTACGCCACGAACTCCATACCCGGCGCGGCAGTTGGTCCCGCCCGAACCAGATCCGCCAGGTGATTTTGTCCTTCGCGTCCTTGCCGGTGGGCTTCTTGACGCCAGGCCACGGTGCGGCCTTGTAGAGGTCGCCGAAGGTGATCGTTCCTTGGTAGAGGGTGGTGCGGGTGCCGTCATAGCTGCCGGCGGGACGCTTCACCTGGGTGGTGGCAAGCACCGCTTTCAAGGTGGCCGGATCGGCGATCCTGATCGGCAGGTACGCCGCCGGGACATAACTCTTGTCCTCGTCCAGGACCCAGCGCTTGCCCGCAGGTAAGTCATCGTTCTTGTCCTGCATATATTGGCGGCCGATGAAAGTCAGATACCGGAAAATGCCGCTTCCCGCGTACTTGTTTCCTGGACGGTATCTGGTGTCGGTGGCTACGACCTTGCCCTTACCGAATTCGACGATGTTCTTGTACAAGTACACGTACTTGGTCTCGCTCAACTTGTACTTCAGGGTCCAGCGGTCCGACACCGTCACGCCCCGGTGCTCGACGAGTTGCCGCTTGAGTGCCTCAACGGGGCCGTACGCGGCGTGAGCCGGAGCAGTGACCCCTAACGGCAGAATCAGCATGCTCGTAGCAGTGGCCATGCGATATCTCAAGGTAATTCCTCACCGGCGGGAAGCTGTGCGGTGATCTTTGCACTGGGAGATCTCGGCGCAGTCACAAGATGGCGTTTTGCCGACTTGGCAAAGAACTTTGTCAGCGTGCCGGGTGAGGGCGCATCCTCGGGCGCATCGATGAGCGAAAGGAGAGCACGATGTCCGCCGAACAGGAATTCTGGGACACGATGTACGCCAGGCACGACCGGGTGTGGAGCGGGAAGGCGAACGCCGCGCTGGTCCGGGAGGCTGCGGAGCTTGAGCCGGGGCACGCCCTCGATCTGGGTTGCGGGGAGGGTGGCGACGCGATCTGGCTGGCGCAGCGGGGCTGGCAGGTGACCGCCGCCGATATCTCTCAGGTGGCGTTGGAACGCGCGGCCGCGCACGCGGTTTCGGCGGGAGTCGCCGATCGGATCGACTGGCAGTGGCACGATCTCGGCGTGTCCGTCCCCAGCGGCAGCTTCGACCTCGTATCCGCTCATTTCCTGCATTCCTACGGCGATCTGCCGCGTGAGGCGATTCTGCGCGCCGCCGCCGCGACCGTCGCGCCGGGCGGGGTGCTGCTGGTCGTGGGGCACGCGGATTTCCCGCCCTGGCACGAGACCCACCCTGGCCAGCGCCTTCCCACACCCGACGAGGTGCTCAAGGCCCTGGAACTCCCGGACGGACAGTGGGAGGTCCTGGTCAACGAGGAGTTTCAGCAGATCCAGAAGGGTCCGGACGGCCAGGAGTTCAGCCGTACGAACAACACGCTCAAAGTTCGACGCCTCCAGTAGCAGCGGCCGCTTCAGGCTGCCAGGCGGGCCGGGGCGCGGAAGACCTGGCTGGTGTGCCAGTCGATGTGTGCGATCTCGACGGGGGTCAGCCCGGGTTGGGGAGTCAGCGCGGGGCGGCCGACCAGCGAGAGCACCCACTGCTGTGCGGTGGGCGTGTGCGCGACGAACTTCTGCGAGACGGTGATCGTCCGGTCCTGGGTGAGCCCCAGGACGCCCTTGTCGAACAGCTTGTGGTGGATGGAGCACAGGCACAGGCCGTTGCCCAGGTCGTCCGGGCCCTGGAAGGCCCACCAGCGGACATGCGCCGCGTCCAGGCCGACGGCCATTCCGTCGATCCAGCCGCTGTACGCGCAGAACGCGCACCGGTACTCGTACGCGATCATCACACGCTCCCGGAAGCGGGGGTCACGCGGCGGGTTGTGCGCGGAGGTCGGCGTGGGGACGGAGTCGTCCAGGTCGAGGCCGGTGAGCTGGCAGATGTCGCGGTGCAGAGACGGCTCGAAGTTGGTTTCCAGCAGGAGCCGGGCCAGCCGGGCGGCCAGCAGGGAGTCCTCGCGTAGCGCGCGTACCAGGTCGGGGTGGAGGCGTCCGGCCGCCTGGGCGTTCCGCAGCCCGGTCACCCCCGGGCCGGGGCTGCCCGCGCCGTCGGCCGTGTCGACCAGCCAGAGCCCGTCGGTGGTCAGATGGTGGAAGGGGTAGCCGGGGCTGGTGGAACGGGCGGGGCCGAACTCCACCAGCAGGCGCCTCAGATCCTTCTCGGCCACGCTGAAGGGGATCGGCTGGCCGCCGTCGTGCTGGAACCGGCCCAGCGCGTACAGGAGCAGCAATGGCTTGTGCGGTGCCCGCTCGTCACCGCGCCGCCACCGCTTGATGCCGGCGATCCGCTCCACCCAGTCCACAGACCGCGAGTTTAGGGCGATCTCGCCGGGTACGGCAGGGGCCGATCTCGGGGTCGCGGTAGGGTGGGCGAACTCCTCAGACAACCTGATGAGTAGGAGGTGGCGGATGGCCTCATCTGTGCAGCGGCACCCGCTGGCGGCGCAGACGGCGGATGTGCTGCTGGAGCGGATCCGTTCGGGTGAGTGGCCGTTGGGGCACAGGCTTCCCGGTGAGACCACGTTGGCAGCCTGGTTGGGAGTGGGGCGGTCGACGCTGCGGGAGGCCGTTCGTGAGCTCGTCGGGAAGGGCGTGCTCGACTCCCGGCAGGGGGCGGGGGTCTTCGTCACCGCGGTCGACGTCACCGAGGACTGGGACACGATCCTCCGGCGCGCCTCCGTGGTCTCCGTCCTTGAGGCCAGGATCGCCATCGAGGCGGAGGCGGCGGCGCTGGCGGCCGAGCGACGTACGCCCGCCGACCTGCGGGCGATCAGGCGGGCGCTGGCGGGACGCGAGGGAACCGGGCGGGCTGTCGAGGAGCACGTCGACGCGGACATGGCCTTCCACCGTACGGTGATCGTCGCGGCGCACAACGACGTGCTCGTCGAGATGTTCGACAGCTTCGTGCCCCGGGTTCGCCGGGCGATGGTCGACATGCTCAGGATTCGCCCGCTCGCCTCGCCGGAGGCCGACCACGCCGCGCACGCGGATCTGGTGACGGCGATCGCGGACCGCGACCTGCGTGCCGCCGCCGAGTTCAGCCGTTCCCACCTGACGGCCCTGAAGCGAGCCTTCGCATGAGCGCGCCGGCGACGGTACTGGAACTGAGGGATGTGACCTACCGCCGGGAGCGCAAGGAGATCCTGCACGGCATCACCTTCACCGTGCGCCAGGGCGAGCACTGGGCGTTGCTCGGTCCGAACGGCTCCGGCAAGAGCACCATCCTGGGCTTCTGCGGCGCGGTCACCCATCCCACCTCGGGCACCGTCCACGTGCTCGGCAAGCAACTCGGACGGGTCGAGCTCCAGGCGCTGCGCCGCATGATCGGGCACGTCAACCCGCGTCATCCGCTGACCTCACCGCTGACCATTCGGGACATCGTCCTCACCGGGATCACCGGCACCATCGAAACGCCGCTCCGCTGGCAGCCCCACGCGGAGGAACTCGCGCGGGTCGACGCCCTCCTCGCCGCCCTCGGTCTCCTCGGGAAGGCCGAGGAACGCTGGCCCACCCTCTCCCAGGGCGAACGCGGCCGCACCCTCATCGCCCGCGCGCTCGTCTGCGGCCCGCGGCTGCTGCTCCTGGACGAGCCTTCCACCGGCCTGGACGTCGCCGCCCGCGAACACCTTCTCGAAACCATCGACCTGCTCGACGAGACCCACCCGGAGATCACCTCGGTCCTGGTGACCCACCATCTCGAAGAACTGCCCAGTACGACCACCCATGCCGTCCTGCTGTCCGAGGGCCGCGTGGTCGCGGCCGGTCCCGCCGACACGGTCATCACCACCGAGAACGTCTCCACCGCCTTCGACCTCCCGATCGAGGTGAACCGCCATGACGGGCGCTGGACCGCGCGTGCACGCCGCACACCAGCCCGGCTGAGCAGTTGAGCTACGACTTCCCCGCTGCCGACCTGGCAGCATTAAGAGGGAGGGAAAACATGGGACTGTTAGCGTTTGTTTTCGATGCCATCGAGTGGCTTGTCGGATTCGTGAGGCGCGCAGAGCCCGCACCACGACGACCACGGCACGTACGAGTTCCCGATCTCACCGATCTCCCGATCAGCGAGGCACGGCTTCAGGCCATGCGCGCGGGCGTACACCTGTCGCTTGTACGGACGCAGCCCAACCCGCCCCCTGTGCAAGGGATCGTGACCCAGCAAAGTCCCGGCCCGGGAACCCGAATGCGGCGCGACAGCACAGTCACCGTCTGGCTGACATTCCGGTAGCCCCTGCTGATCAGCGAGGGCGTTGATCCCTTCCCTGCTGTCTGCTGGGCGGCACAATCCAGGGGCTCTGGCAAGCTCTTGAATGGGCGAGAATTATTAGTAAACTTTACTTAAAGTCAGTCGTATGTCCGCAGGTAGAAGGAGTCTCATGAAAAGACATGCTCTTCGGCTGGTGGTCATCGCCCTCAGCCTGACGGCCGTCAGCGGCATCGCCGCCACCCCCGCCCACGCCGGCGTCGTCGGGTACTACCCCAGCAGCACCTCCTGCGAGGCCTTCGGACAGCGCGGTCTCGGAACCGCTTGGCCCTGGTACAGCTGCTACCAATCAGGCAACTCCTGGGCCCTCTGGGTTCCCGGCTTCTAGCCTGAACCCGGCGAGTGGCCAGACCGGGGGACCGTTCTGGCCACTCCTTTCAGGCCCAGGTCAGTCGTAGATCTTGGCCTCCTCCCACACCAGGTACGCGGGGTACCCGAACTGCGGAGACCGGAGGTCGACGTCCGTGACTCCTGTGGAGGTCAGGCCGGTGACGTAGCCCCAGCGGCGCTCGTTCTGGTAGTCCCGCAGCCACGGGCCTCCGCTGGAGCCTCCCGTGAAGGGGCACTTGATGATGGTTAGAGAGACGGAACCGGTGCAGTTCATCTGCAGGTTGCCGTCGTAGGGAGGCTCAGCCGGGTAGCCGAACACGGTCCCCTGGTAAAAGGGCGGCGGGAAGAAGCCCATGCCGTTGGATCCCGCCAGGTCCTCCACTTCGGTGCCGTTGGTCCTCCCCCTGATGGTCGCGAATGCGACGTCGTTCGTCCGGGTGAACTCCGCGGCGTTCAGCCAGTCGGCCGAGACGAACGCCCGGTCCAGTACCCAGGAACCGTAGTACGGGTCCGCGCCGTACCGGAAGTAGGGGTCGTAGAACCCGTGTTTGATCCAGATGCGCTTACTGTGCTTGTAGACGCAGTGGCCGGCCGTGAGGATGAGATTGCGGTGGGGCGAGGGGACGGTCGAGGCGGAGCACGATCCGGTGCTGCCGTCGCTCCATTGCAGGAAGAGACGGCCCACCGTGGGCGTGGCGAGCTGGGCCAGATCCGCGGCGGCGGTAGGAGGTCCGGGCTTGCGTGCGGGCTCTCGTCCGGGCACGAGAATCGGCGCATGGGACGCCTCAGTGGAGGGCTGGGCGGCGCCGAATTCCGCAGCGCCGGCTGGGAGGTCGATCGGGCGTGCTTGGCTCATCCGCTCGGGTGTCCAGAAGGCACGCACCTCCCGTTCGTCGACGGTCAGTTTCACGTGGGCGACTTTGCCGCCGGCGACGTCCGCCGACGTGGCCCCGGCGGCGGAGGACGGCAGAGCAGCAGCGACCGACAAGGCCGTGGCCAGGACGGCATGCCATCGTTTGCGCATGGTTGCTCATCTCTTCGAGGGACAGATGAGCTCTCACATATAGAGAAACGATCTTGCAGGTCACTGGTGATCCACTGTGCGGCGGACAGCTAGGCGTTGGCGGGCTTCCAGTGCCAGGTGTTGCTGGGGTACCGGACGCACTTGTAGCGCTTGGCGTGGGCGGCGGCCCGCATGGAGTATCCGTAGTCGTTGCGCTGCTCCTTGGAGCAGAAGGCGCCGGGCGAGATGCAGTCCCAGTGCTTTTTGTGCTGGTAGTAGTACCTGCCTGAGGGCTGCTTCTTCTTGCACCAGGCGGCCGCGGTTGCGTGCGAATGAGCGTCGGTGGCCGCGGTGACGGGAGCACCGGGGATGAGCAGGAGCGCTGTTGCGGCAAGGGCCGTAATGATCATTTTCCGCACGTGATCACTTTAAAGAGATAGCGTCACACTTGGGATACTTTGCGGAGGCGATTGGCCTAGGTTCGGCGGAGCGTACGGCCAGCGGCGGCGATCATCGTGGTGGTGAGCACCCAGCCGCTCATGACGAGCACCATCGTGACCACCTTGGACGCGCCGAGCGGGTCCCAGGCTTTCTCGTGCCCGAGATCGATCAGCGGTATCAGCAGGTCGAGGGAGTACAGCCACGGATCCCAGGTGGGGTGTTCGTCGGCCTTGACCGGGCACAACCCGGGGCTCGCGGGCAGGCAGTCGGCTATCCCGAGGGAGAACCAGATGCCCGCTCCCACCAGCAACAACGCGAAGATGGCGAGGGCACGGCCGGGCGCGTAGCCGTACCCGATGACCGCGTCCTGCAGGCCGCCCCACAGCCGGATCATCAGGTTCTTGGACTGGTGCGACCGCCGGATCGAAGCCAGGCGTACCACCCGGGCGTCAGCGTTCTGGCCGGCCAGTTCCAGGCAGGCGGCCAGCTTCTCGTACGGCCCGGCCGCGTAGGTCGGCGTGGCGCGTTCGAGCCACACCAGGCGCTCGGCCACGGGAAGGTCGGAGTCGAGCCGTTCGTAGTGGAAACCCGAGATGTTGATGGGCGCCGCCACAGGCCAGGAGGTGGCTCCATCGGCCAACTCCTGAACGTTCGCCGACGCCAGCGAGACAGCGCGGACGGGCAGGGCGGCGGGCCGCAACACCAGCGTCTCGGCGGTCAGCCCGTCGGCCCGCAGCACGGACCGGCCCTCGGTGGCGAGATGAGTGCCTTCGAGGCGGACGGTACGGCTCACGCTCGCACTGTCCATCACCAGCTCGCGCTCCAGCCGGGCGCCGCGTAAGTCGAGGTCGCCGGCTATCCGTGAGCCCGTGCAGCGCAGCGCCAGGCCGCGCCATTCACCCTTGACGTCCACCGCGAAGCCGCGGGACGACTCGTCGGCGCTGACACCCGCCAGGGTGGCGTCCACGAACCGGAGGTCGCCGTCGACCACGCTGCTCGGCAGATCGACCAGCCCTTGCACGGTGCAACGGTCCGCGATGAAGTCGCCGGCGACGCGCATACCGGAGGCGGCCAGGGCTCTGCCGCGCGGGTTGTTCAGTGTGGCGTCGGTCAGCCTGATGTCGACGCCGAGGGTGGCGTCGACGAGCTTGACCGAGCCGGTGGCGGCGAAGGAGCCGGTGACCGCCAGGGATCCTTTGATGACGGAGCGACGCAGGTCCAGGGCGGTGGCCGAGCCGTTGGTGATGGTGGCGTCGATGAAGTTCGCGTTGCCGTCGATCTGGATGGCGGTCAGGATGACCGCGCCGTCCGAGGTGCAGTTCTTGGCGATGAAATGGTTGCCGACGCGCGCGCCGTCGGCGTTGAATGCCGCCGCCGTGGCGGGGGCGGACAGCTTGGCGCCCGCGATGGAGAGACTGCAGTCGATCCTGGCGCCATGCAGGGAAAGGGGCCCGGCCAGGTCGACGTCGGCGAAGTACGCGGATCCACCGACTTCAAGATGGTCGGCGTTGACGGCGTTCTCGTTCTTCTTCACGTCGCTGACCCTGGTGCGCTGCAGGCTGACCTGACAGCCGGACACCAACTGGTGGAGTTGCACCGTGCCGTGGATACGGGCGTCGTCGCACTTGAAATCCAGCGCGAACCGGCAGTGGTCGAGATGGAGCGCGGTCTCCAGGGGCCGTGACACCTCTATGCGGTCCAGCAGCACGGCTCCGCCGGCGGTGGCGCCTTCCAGGAACAGGCCGCCCGTCACCTGCACGCCCGAGTTTCCGATGATGGAGGCGCCGACGGTGAGCTTGGGCGCATAGAGTGCCCAGTCACCCGGTTTGGCGATGCCGGCGTTGGTCAGCAGCAGATCGCCGTCGATCCGTACGGTGGCCATGCTGAGCTGCCCGGTGATACGAGCACCGCGGATGTCGAGATCACCGGCGAGGTGCGCGCCATTGAGCGTGACGGCCGAGTTACCCTGCCCCGCGTCGATCGTCGATCCATTGATACGGAGATCCCCGCCTATCTCGGCGTCCTCCATGTGGATGGGTCCGAGAAGCCGGTTGTCACTCAGCCACACCGGGCCCGACCTGATCCGTTCCGCGTCCAGGCCCGGCAGCCGGCAGTTGGTGAAGCCGATGAACTGTGCCCTCGCGTCGTTCAGAAAGGGTGTCCGGTCGAAGACACACTCGATGAAGAGGAACGAATCCAGTTCGGCGCATCCGGCGTCGAGCCAGCCGGATATCCGGGTGCCCTTGAGGATGAGCCGGGCGGGTTTGCCGGGGAGTTGCTCGGGGCCGTGCAGGAGCAGGTGGCAGATGGCTTCCGCGCGGATGATTCGTTCCGGCCCCCAGTACTCGTCGCCGGGTTCACCCGATACCGGATTCGGTCCTTCCAGGTCGAGTTGCGTGCCTTGGCGGAATGCGCTCCAGAGCCGCCGCTCAGACGGGGTCCAATCATTCGGGGGTGATAAAGCCCGCATTCGCCGAAGAATACAGCGGACTTTCCGGGGACGTCCGCACAGGACGTCCCCGGAAGGGGTTTTACAGCGTCGTGCAGACGGTGCCGTTCAGGGTGAAGACGGCAGGGAGCACGTTCGGGCCGTTGTAGTTGCCGACGTAACCGATCGTGGCGGTCGCGCCGGTGGCGAGTGAGGGGTTGCTGGGTTCGTTGACGACCTTGACGTTCGAGCCGGTTTCGGTCCAGACGGCGCTCCAGCCGCTGCCCAGGCTCTGCCAGGACCGGGGCCAGGCGAAGTTCAGAGTCCAGCCGTTCATGGGGGCGCCGTTGTTGGTGATGTCGATCCCGCCGACGTATCCGTTGCCCCAGTCGGCCTGGTTGGTCAGGCGTACCGTGCAGGAACTGGCGGCGGGGGTGCCGGTGGTGAAGGTGAGCGGCAGGGAGGCGGGTGACGCGCCGCCGCCGCTGTCGCGGGCGATCACGTTGACGGTGTAGCGGGTGCCCGGGTTGAGGTTGCTCACGGTGAACGAGGTGCCGGTGGTCTCACCGAGTTGCTCGTTGATGGCCCCGTTCTGGCGGTGCACCTCGTACTTCGCGATCGGGCGGGTGCCGGCGGTGGCGGCCGGCCAGGAGATCGTGGCGGTCTTGTCCGTCACGTTGGAGACCGTCGGCTGGCCCGGCGCGCCCGGCAGCCCGGTGGGTACGGTGGCGGGGCGCACGATGACGGTGGTCATCGAGAGCGGCGGCAGCGTCCTGCTGGTGGCGCTTCCCGCGGTCGTGCTGGTGATGCCGGCGGCGCCGTTGGTGTGGGTCAGTACGGTGGGCGCCCCCGCGGCCGGGCTGAAGCCGGAGTAGCCGATCGTGACCGGGTAGGACGTGTCGGCCGAGGTGTTGATCAGCAGGACCGCCAGGTCCCCGTTGGCACGGCGGACGGCGTGCGTGGCGATGTTGGGCTGGCCGGTGGCGGCGGCGCGGATGAACTGGTCGCCGGGGCGGGCGAACTTGCTCATCATCTGGAGCGCGTAGTACGGCGCGAAGGGGGTGTTCAGCGCGGGCTCGCAGACGCTGCCGTCGGAGGTGCACGTCCCGCTCGACAGCAGGCCGAAGTCGCCGTAGTCGGTGTATCCGGCGACTTGCGTGACGTTGCCGATGCCGTTGCGCACGTTCCACCAGTCGACCGAGAACACGCCGTTGGCCAGCAGCGTCGCGTACGCGTCGGCGGCGGCCAGCGCACCGGGCTGGGTGTTGGTGCCACCGCTGCTGGTCCCGGTGTTGAACTCGGTCATCGCGATCCCGATCCGGTCGGCGCCGGGTCCGGCGTACGCGGCGATCTGCCTGCGGGTGAGGTAGATCATGTCGGAGATCTGGTTGGCCTTGTCGAAGGCGCCCGGGTACCAGTGCAGGATCACGAAGTCGATCTTCGATCCGGCCGCCGAGAGCACGACCTTGTTCCAGGTGCCGGCGTCGCCGCCCCCGACCAGGCCGTCAGGCCAGTTGGCGGAGGTGGTCAGCACGGCGCCGATCTTGATGGTCGGGTCCACGGCCTTCATCGCGTCGGCGTACGCGACGAGGTTGCGCGCGTACTCCGCGGGGCTCTTGTCGGCGTGGTTGTCGGCCTCCCAGTCGGCCCCGTAGTGGCCGTTGCCGTAGTTCTCGTTGCCGATCTCCCAGTACTTGACGCCGTAGCCCTTGGTGACGTTGGCGTAGCGGACCCAGGCGGCGGCCTCCGCGGCCGTGCCGGTGCCGTAGTTGGCGGTCACCATCGCCTGCGCTCCGGTTCGCTGGGCGCCGCGGATGAAGGTGTCGAAATCGGTGTTGGGGGCGACGTACCCGCCGGGGGCGGTGTGGTCGGCCCAGTGGTAGATGTCGGAGTACGAGCCGCCCGGGTAACGCAGCAGCTTGACGCCCGCGTCCTTGAGCCGGTCCGCGGTGTCGTTACTCCCCAGATGGGTGTCCCAGATCGCGTGGTTGGTGCCGATTCCGGTTTCCGGGACGGCGGCGAGGGCGGCGCGCGCGTTGACGGTCACCGGAATCGGGGTGACCTCGTCGGCGTACGCCACGGGAACATTCAGGACGGCCAGCGTCAGCACAACGGCGGACGCGGCACGTAACGGGACTTTCGGCATCGGCACACCTCACCAGGGGTTGCGGCATTGACTCGACGCCCCCTCCTGACCAAGAGGCACCATGATCCTGCGGGGCCACCGCGCCCCCCGTCAACTGGGGGTGAAAGTTTCAAACGATCTAGGGTTTCCGGTGCGCCGACAACCAGGACAGGCCGTCGCTGGGGCCGTCCGGGCGCCAGGAGACGGGCAGCTGCACCAACACCGACAGACCCGTGCCGGGGCGGGCCTGGGACCGGGGCTCGATCTCCACCTTGCCGCCGTGCAGGACGACCTGCTGGTGGATCAGGGTGAGGCCCAGGCCGGAGCCGGGGCTGCCGGCCCGGCGGCTGAAGCGGTTGAAGGCCTCCTGGTGGATCTCCGGGGGCATGCCGGGACCGTCGTCGGCGACCCGCAGGAGGGCGAAGGTGCCCTCCACCCGCACCGTCAGGTCGATGCGTACGGTGCCCAGCGGGCCGACGCCGTGCACGGCCGCGTTGTCCAGGAGGTTGTCGACGATCATGCGCAGGCCCTCGGGCCAGCCGCGGACCATCGCCTCGTCGGGCAGGTGGGCGACGATCCGCGCGTGCGGGTGGCGGCGGGTGGCCTCCTTCACGGCCACTCCGCTCAGGCCCGCCAGATCGACCTCGGTCAGCGACTCGGGTTCCATCAGCTCGCCCCTGGCCAGCTGCCGCAGCATGGTGATCAGGCGTTCCACGCGGGCCTGCTCGCCGGCCAGGTCGCGGATGACCTCCTCGCGGTCCTCCGGCGGCAGGTTGGGATATTTCAGCAGGGCGATGTTGGCGCCCATGCTCGTCAACGGGGTGCGCAGTTCGTGGGCGGCGGTCGCGGCGAAGGCGCTGGCCGTGTCCAGGGCCTCCGCGGTCCGGTGCACGGCCTCGTCGCGGCGGTCCAGGATGCCGTTCACCAGGCCGGCCAGCTCGTCGATCTCCGGCACACGCGAGTGGCGGGTGAGGCGGCCCTCCCCGTTGCGTACGTCCACGGCCGCCGCGTCCTTCGTCAGGCGGGTGAGCGGGCGCAGCGCGAAACGGCCGAGGGCCAGGCCCGCCGCGGCGCCGACCACCAGGGCGATCAGCGTCACGATCAGGTGCCTGCGGTACAGGTGGGAGATCTGGTCGGCCAGCGGGGCCTCCTGTTCGAAGACCCAGAGGCGGCCCCGCCTGCCGTTGACGCCCAGGGTGGTGCTCGCGTAACGCCAGGCGCCGTCCGGCGAGGTCGCGGGGCCGGGCTCCGGCGGGGGCAGGGACGCCGGGACGGTACCCATGATCAGCGCTTCGCCCCTGGCGGGGGCCACGTAGACGCCCTCCGCCGTCTGGCCGGTGGTCGCCGTGATGCGAGTCCTGGCCGCGCGGGCGGGGGCGCCCTCGCGCTGGGCGTACGTCAGGGCGAGCGGTTTGAGGGCCTGTACGCGCTGGACCAGCCGCAAATCACGCCCAGCGCGCAGATCGTCGGCCGACAGGCGGACGACCAGCAGGCCCGACAGGCCGACCAGCAACGGGACCACGATGGCCACGCACAGGGCGAACCGGGTCGACAGCCTCATGACGGACGGCCCCGCAGGACGTAGCCCACGCCCCTGACCGTCTCCAGGATGCGCGGCTCGCCGGCGGCCTCCAGCTTGCGGCGCAGGTAGCCGATGAACGTCTCGACCGCGTTGTGGGTGACCGCGAAGTCGTAACCCCAGACCCGTTCCAGCAGCACCTCGCGGGACAGGACGATGCCGGCGTTCCTGGCCAGCACCTCGAGCAGGTCGAACTCGCGCCTGGTCAGGACCAGCGTCCTGCCGCCGAAGACCGCGTCGCGGCCGTCTACGTCCAGGACCAGGTCGCCGACCCTGATGGCCGAGCCGACGGCCCCCGCGGCGGTGGCGCCGGACCTGCGCAGCAGGGCCCGCAGCCGCAGCGCCAGCTCGGTCAGGTCGAAAGGCTTGACCATGTAGTCGTCGGCCCCCGCCGTCAGGCCGGCCACGCGGTCGGCCACCTCGTCCAGGGCCGACAACATCAGGATCGGCACCTCGGAACCGCGGCGGCGCAGTTCGGCGCACACCTCGATGCCCGACATGCCGGGCATCGAGACGTCCAGGACGATGGCATCGACCCGACCGGCGATATCCACTGCGGTATGGCCGCTGCCGGCGGCCTCCACGGAGAAACCCTCCAAGGTAAGCCCGCGCCGGAGCACTCGCAGGATCGCCGGGTCGTCGTCCACCACCAGAATCCGGTGTGCGCCCATCTGCTTCCTCCTCCAGCCGTGGCCCGGCATAGTACGGGGGCCACGGCCGGACCTGGCAGTTTAGGCCCTACGGTGCACCGTGAACGGGATCGAGGCCGGGTGCCTGCGGTGCTTGCCCAGGTAGACCTTGCCGGTCGGCAGCGGGTTGCCGTTGATCGTCAGGTCGGAGACGGTGAGGGTGTCGGCGCAGGAGGTCTTGAAGTCGAAGCCGTCGATCAGGCCGTGGTTCACCACGGTGAAGGTGATCGTGAGCTTGTCTTCCGACAGCTCCACCTTGTCCTGCTTCTCCAGCTTGACCCACCTGAAGCCGACGATCGGGGTGTTCGAGGTGATCTTGCCCGAGTAGGACTGGGCCTTGCTGCGCTTCTGGGTGACGCGCAGGTGGAAACCGTTCCGGTCGTGCCAGAAGTAGTCGCCGCTGCGGGAGTGGGGGCTGAGACCGGCCGGTCTGCCCTGGACCTGGCCGATCCAGCCGGCCTTTTCGCAGGTGCCGTTGGTGGTGGCGGAGGCCGGAGAAGTGCTGATCAGCGTCGCGCCGACCAGAGCCGCGCCCAGCGCAGCGGGGATGAGGGTGCGTCGCCGCATGGGTGAACCCTTTCGTGTGTGAGCCGATGTGGCGCCCAGGACGATAGGGATCCTTCTTGGCAAGAACCTGAGATTTCGGAAGATGTCCGGTTCGGCTGAGCCGCGGGAGCTGAGCCCTGCGTATGGATCGGTAGATAGACCGTTCCGACGGAAAGAAAGGGAGCTACCGATCATCGGGAAAACGCGCTGCCGCTGGTGTGAATCGCCACTTCAGAAGACAGGTTCCGGGCGCCGGCTCAGGTCACCACTCAGGGAAAGGTCCTGGATGCCGCTCCGGAGGTCCATCGAGCTGCACGACGGCGATCTGCTCGTCCACTTCGAAAGGAACCACGAGTTCAACCGGGAACTGCGCCGGCTCACCAGGGCGACGGACCTCAGGTTCGACTGGGGTGCGCGGGCCTACCGGCTCGGAGTGGCGGCGGCCAGATCGCCGGAGGTGTGCCACAACCTCCGTGAGTTCGCCATCCGGCACCAGCTCACCTTCGGCCGGACCGCCGCACGCCTCCTCGGGGCGTTCGTCACCCGCAACTCCATCCAGCGAATTCAGGCGGAGCTCTCCGTCATCGAGGAGAAGCGGCACCGTGGCAGGTCACTGCCCGATTTGGCGGCCGACGGCGGCTTGGAGCTGATGGAACGGCTGGCCTATCGCGCCACCCAGCTCCAGGCCATGCTCACCTGGCCCGCGTTCGGCACCCGCCCGAGCGAATGCGATCTGGTCTCTCCCGGGTGCGTGATCCAGGTCCGGTTCTCCGACGGGGCCCGGCAGACCGTGATCATTTCCGCGGTCGACATCTCGGGCTACGACCGGTTCTCCCCGTTCCAGCAGGCCGGCCGGGCGGCGGCGGTGTCCCGGGTCGGCCAGGGCTGGCTGCTGGAGAAGGGCCGCGGCTCCGTGCAGATCGTGGCCATCACCGACTGATCACACGGGTGACCAGGACGTTCCTTGATCGCAAGGAACGTCCTGGCGTGTTCCGCTAGTACCCGTAGCGGCTCTTGAGGTGCCGCCACCAGTCGCGCAGCATCCACTTGTCGAACTCGGTGATCTGGGAGGCCGAGCCCGCCTTCATGATGAAGCCGCCCGCCCCGGTCGGGGTCCAGTCGTAGAAGTCGTCGAGCCCGTAGCCGTGTCCTATCTCATGTAACAGGATGTGGATGTTGGCCGAGCCGAGCGCGTTGACGTAGTACTCGCTGCCGATCCGCTGGCCCCAGTCGCCGCCCGCGCCGCCGGTCATCCCGGCCGTCAGCCAGAGCGACATGTCGTAGTGGCGGGCCGCTCCGCCCGGGCAGCCCGAGTAGTTGCCGTCCTGGTGGTAGAAGCGCGCGCAGGGCGGCGCGCACTGCGGGGCGTTCTCGTTGATGTCGTTGACGTAGATGTCGACGGAGTTGTCGGTCCACTGGAGCTGCGCCCTGTTCCGTACCGCCCAGCCCACGACCTTCACGTTGACCGTCGGGTACGGCCAGCCGTTCCAGCCGGCGAGCTGGTCGACCCACTTCTGGAACATGCGGATCAGGTTGGCGTGGATCTGGTCCCGCAGCGCCGCGGTGACCGTCGCGGAGGAGTCCCATCGGACGCAGTAGTTGATGTTGCCCCTACCGGCCATGATCTGGTCCCAGATGTAGTTCCGGAAGCCGTAGAGGTTCGGGTAGGTGGACTCGACGTGGTTCCACACCTCGTTGAGCGGCTGGACCAGGTTGCTCGGGGGGTTCCACGCGTTCCCCGTGGGGGTCGGGGTGGGTGTCGGGGTCGGAGTCCGGGTG
>NZ_JAHCST010000050.1 GCF_018476525.1 Acrocarpospora catenulata | reverse complement strand
TGCCCTTCCGATCCCACCCTGTTTGACCTGCGGTCGGCCCCGGCTTCCGCCGGGACGGCTGGCTACCGTCTCCTGCGGGAAATTGATTGCCGTGGAACTCCTGCTCACCCCGCCCTGTTTGACCTGGGGTCGGACCCAGTTCCGCTAGGTGGGCGGACCTTGTTTGGCCTTTGGTTGGGCCCGGATTCGACGGGTGAACGTTGACGGCGCTCAGGGGGGCCGAGGACGGATGCGTTGTTCGTGTCGAACTTGCGTTATGTCCGGCAATGACCACGTCCAGGATCGTAGGCCCTTGTCGGGTTGTTCGCCGCCCCAGGGGGTTGGTGGGAGATTTGCGGGGGTCTGGGGGTGTTGTTTCGGAGGCGCTGACGTACGCTCATCGTGGCGACGGCATCGAGGAAGCCGGTGTGAATCCGGCGCGGTCCCGCCACTGTCACCGGGGAGCGACCCCCACCATGGCCACTGTCACAGGGAAGGCCGGGGGGAGCGCCGATCCGGGAGCCAGGACACTCGGGCCGTCGTGACTCCGACGACCCGGGGCGCGGACCCCGAGGGAGGGCTTTCGCGTGATCGTGCTGCTGTCCACGTCCGACACCGACCTGCTCAGCGCCCGGGCCAGTGGCGCGGGGTACCGCCTCGGCAACCCTGCCAGGATCGGGCCGAGTGACCTGCCCGCGCTGGTGTCCGGGGCGGAAGTGATCGTGGTCCGCCTGCTGGGGGGACGCCGCGCCTGGGAGGAGGGTCTGGACTCGTTACTTGCCGGGCCGGTCCCCGTGGTCGTACTCGGCGGCGAGCGGGCTCCGGACGCCGAGCTGATGGAGCTCTCCACCGTCCCGGGCGGCGTCTGCGCCCAGGCTCACGCCTACCTGGCCCACGGCGGCCCTAGCAACCTCGCAGAACTGCACCGCTTCCTCTCCGACACCGTCCTCCTCACCGGCCACGGTTTCGACCCACCCGCCGCCCTGCCCACCTGGGGACTCCTGGCCCGCCCCGGGGTCAGGGAGCAGGGCACCGCCTCCGGGGAGGGCGCCGGATCGGCAGAGGGCACCCGGCCCGTGGCAGGCGCTAGGCCGAGAGAGAGCGCCAGGTCGGGGGAAAGCGCCGGGCTGGGGAGAAACGCCGGGCTGGGTGAAGGCGCCGGGCCGGGGGAGTACGCCGGGCTGGGTGAAGGCGCCGGGCCGGGGGAGAGCGCCAGGTCGGGTGAAGGCGCCGGGCTGGGGAGAAACGCCGGGCTGGGTGAAGGCGTCGGGCCGGGGGAGGACGCCGAGCGGACGGCGGACGCCAGGTCGGAGGATGGGGACGGCGTTGGGTCCGGTGGTGAGCCGTGGCCGATTGTCGGTGTGCTCTACTACCGTGCTCACCATGTCGCGGGGAACACGGCGTTCGTTGAGGCGCTCTGTGTCGCCATCGAGGACGCGGGGGGACGGCCCGTCCCGGTTTACTGTGCTTCGCTGCGGAGTGCCGAGCCGGGGCTGCTGGAGACTCTGGGACGTCTGGACGCGCTGGTGGTCACGGTGCTGGCCGCCGGGGGGACGCGGCCGGCCACCGCGTCCGCCGGGGGGGATGACGAGGCGTGGGACGTGGGGGCGCTGGCGGCGCTGGATATTCCGATCATTCAGGGGCTCTGCCTCACGGGGGATCGCGCCACCTGGGCCGCGGCCGACGACGGCCTCTCGCCGCTGGACGCTGCCACTCAGGTCGCCATTCCGGAGTTCGACGGGCGGCTCATCACCGTGCCCTTCTCCTTCAAGGAGATCGACCCGGACGGCCTCACCGTCTACGTCGCCGACCCCGAACGCGCGGCCAGGGTCGCCGGGGTCGCGGTGCGGCACGGCCTGCTCCGCCACATCCCCCCGGCCGACCGCCGGATCGCCATCATGCTGTCGGCGTACCCCACCAAGCACTCCCGGATCGGCAACGCGGTCGGCCTGGACACCCCGGCCAGCGTGGTCCGGCTGCTGGAGGCGATGGCCGAGCGCGGCTACCGGATCGGCGACGACCTGCCCCGCCACAGCGGCGACGCCCTCATCCACGCTCTCATCGCGGCGGGGGGACAGGACCCGGACTGGCTCACCGAGGAGCAACTGTCCGGCAACCCGGTCCGCGTTCCCGCCGACGCGTACGCCGCCTGGTACGGAACCCTTCCGCCCGACCTCCGCGAGCAGGTCGAACAGCACTGGGGCCCGCCACCCGGCGAGCTCTACGTGCAGGACGGCGCGATCGTGCTGGCCGCGCTGCGCTCCGGGAACGTCGTGGTCATGGTCCAGCCGCCGCGCGGCTTCGGCGAGAACCCGATCGCGATCTACCACGACCCCGGCCTGCCGCCCAGCCACCACTACCTGGCCGCCTACCGCTGGCTGGCCGACGGCTTCGGCGCGCACGCCATCGTGCACGTCGGCAAGCATGGCAACCTGGAGTGGCTGCCCGGCAAGTCGGCCGGTCTGTCGGCCTCCTGCGGACCCGACGCCGCTCTCGGCGACCTGCCGCTCATCTACCCGTTCCTGGTCAACGACCCTGGCGAGGGTACCCAGGCCAAACGCCGCGCCCACGCCACTCTGGTGGACCACCTCGTGCCGCCGATGGCCCGCGCCGACAGCTACGGCGACCTGGCCCGGCTGGAGCAACTGCTGGACGAGCACGCCTCCATCGCCGCCATGGACCCGGCCAAGCTGCCCGCCATCCGGGCCCAGATCTGGACCCTCATCCAGGCCGCCCGCCTCGACCACGACCTCGGCCTGGACGACCGGCCGCACGACGCCGAGTTCGACGACTTCCTGCTGCACGTGGACGGCTGGCTCTGCGAGGTCAAGGACGTGCAGATCCGTGACGGCCTGCACGTGCTCGGGAGCGCCCCCGAGGGCCAGGCCCGGATCGACCTGGTCCTGGCCATCCTCCGTGCCCGCCAGATGTGGGCGGGCTCCCAGGCCACCCCCGGCCTGCGCGAGGCGCTCGGCCTGACCGAGACCGGCCAGGACGGCCGAGCCCAGGTGGACGACACCGAGGCGCTGGCCCGCGCCCTGGTCACCGCCATGGAGGACCGCGCGTGGGACCCCGCCGCCATCCCCGACGTGATCGGCGAACACCTTGGTGAAACGGGCAAGCGTGTGGCGGCCACGGGCGAGTGCGTGGCGCCGGAGCGTGTGGCGGCAGAGCGGCCGATGGAAGGTCGGGAGGCGGAGGGTCGGGAGGCGGATCGGGAGGCGGCGGGGCGGCTGACGGAAGGTCGGGAGGCGGAGGGTCGGGAGGCGGAAGAGCGGGAGGCGGAAGAGCGGGAGGCGGAGGGTCGGGAGGCGGATCGGGAGGCGGCGGGGCGGCTGACGGAAGGTCGGGAGGCGGCGGGGCGGCCGGTGGAAGAGCGGGAGGCGGCGGAGCGGCCGGCGGAAGAGCGGCAGGCGGCGGAGCGGGCGACGGAAGGTCGGAAGGCGGAGGGTCGGAAGGCGGGGGAGCGGGCAGCGGCGGTGGCTGGAGTGTTGCGGTTTGCGGCTGAGGAGATCGTGCCGCGGCTGGCTCGGACCACCGAGGAGATCGATGCCGTGCTGCATGCGCTGGACGGTGGCTACGTCCCCGCCGGTCCCAGTGGCTCCCCGTTGCGCGGCCTGGTCAATGTGCTGCCGACCGGGCGGAACTTCTACTCGGTGGACCCCAAGGCGGTGCCCAGCCGGCTCGCCTGGGAGACAGGGCAGGCGATGGCCGAGTCCCTGATCGAGCGGTACCGGGCCGACACGGGGGAGTGGCCGCGCTCGGTCGGTCTGTCCATCTGGGGCACCAGCGCCATGCGCACGGCGGGCGACGACATCGCCGAGGTGCTGGCCCTGCTCGGCGTGCGCCCGGTCTGGGACGAGGCCTCCCGCCGCGTCACCGACCTGGAGATCATCCCGGCCGACGAACTGGGCCGCCCCCGGGTCGACGTCACCGTGCGTATCAGCGGATTCTTCCGGGACGCCTTCCCCCACGTAGTGGCCATGCTCGACGACGCGGTCCGCATGGTCGCCGACCTCGACGAGCCGGGCAACCACGTGCACGAGCACGTCAGAGCCGACGCCGAACGGGGCGACCGGGCCACCTTAAGGATCTTCGGCTCCGCCCCCGGCGCGTACGGCGCGGGCCTGCTCCCGCTGATCGACAGCCGCAACTGGCGCGACGACGCCGACCTGGCCGAGGTGTACGCGGTCTGGGGCGGCTACGCCTACGGCCGGGGCATCGACGGCGTCCCGGCCCGCCCCGACATGGAGGCCGCCTACCGGCGCATCGCCGTCGCCGCCAAGAACGTCGACACACGCGAGCACGACATCGCCGACTCCGACGACTACTTCCAGTACCACGGCGGCATGATCGCCACCGTCCGCGCCCTGACCGGCCGGTCTCCGGCCGCGTACGTGGGGGACAGCACCCGCCCGGACGCCGTCCGCACCCGCACCCTGTCGGAGGAGACCAGCAGGATCTTCCGCGCCCGGGTGGTCAACCCCCGCTGGCTGGCGGCCATGCGGCGGCACGGCTACAAGGGCGCCTTCGAGCTGGCCGCCACCGTGGACTACCTGTTCGGCTACGACGCCACCACCGGCGTGGTGGCCGACTGGATGTACGACAAGCTCGCCGCCACCTACGTCCTGGACGAGGAGAACCGGCGTTTCCTCACCGAGAGCAACCCGTGGGCCCTGCACGGCATCACCGAACGCCTGCTGGAGGCGGCCGGACGCGGCATGTGGGAGCACCCGGACCCCGAGATCCTCCAAGCCCTCCAGGCGATTTACTTGAAGGTCGAGGGCGACCTGGAAGCCGACACCTAAGCTTGGGGCCGGACACCTAAGCCGCAGGGGTCAACCTAAGCCTGGAGGTCAACCCAAGCCGGGGTACTTCAGGTCCGCGTACCGCTTCACCCGCAGTTGGTCGAGGTCGAAGCCGTCCTCGACCATGTCGGCCACGGCCTGGGTCACGAAGGCGTCGGTGGCGGCGTGGACCGAGTCGAGCGCGCGCGGCCACCGGTCCCTCGCTCAATGAGCAGAGCTACAACGACTACAACATCGACAACTGGAGCTGGGCATTGGAGGTCAACCCAAGCCCGGGCTAGCGCCTAAAGGAATCTACAACGTAAAGGCGCCCGGCGGCAGGTTGTGGCTGGACGGCAGGGTCTGTGGCCGGCGCCCCGGGGTGCTCGCCGAGATGCCCTCCCGCCGCAACAGATCGGCCAGCAGCAGCGACACCGCCTCCCCGGTGAGCCGATGCGCCGCCTCCCGCCGGAGCAGCCCCTCGATCACCGGCCAGAGCGTCTTGGCGTTGGCCGGCGGATCGGGCTCCCGGCTCAGCGCCATGCCCAGCATCGACATGGCCCCGTCGCCGGGGAACGGCGGGCGCCCTTCCACCGCCGTGTAGAGGGTGGCCCCCAGCGACCACAGATCGGCCGCCGGGGTGGCGGGCCCGCCGCGCATCCGCTCGGGGGCCAGGTACGCGGCCGAGCGGGTGATCGGCAGGGTCGTGGTGGTGCCGTCGTCCTCCATGCTCGCGATGCCGAAGTCGGTCAGCACCACCCGGTCACCGGTGAGCAGCACGTTCTCCGGCTGGATGTCACCGTGCAGCACCCCGCTGAAGTGCGCGTGCTGTACGCTCGCCAGAAGCTGGAACCCCAGCCAGGCGCACCAGCGCACGGGGAGCGGGCCGATGTGCCCGATCGTCTCCTTGAGGGTCAGCCCCTCCAGGAACTCCGTGACGATCCAGAGCCGCCCCTTCTCCTCGAAGAGGTCGTGCACGGTGATGATGCCGGGGTGGCTCAGCCGCGCGGCCGAGCGGGCCTCCTTCAGCGCCCGCCGCCGGGTGACCTCCAGATCGGGCATGTCCATGCGGTACCGGGGCCGGACTTCCTTGATCGCCACGTCCCGGGTCAGTCGCAGGTCATGAGCCTGCCACATGATCCCCGTGCCGTCCCGGCGAACCGGTGTGGCCAGCCGGTACCGCTCTCTGAGCAGTCGTGCGCGATCCGTTCCCATAGCCACCCGTCTGCTCCGTGCCGACTGCCGTGCCGAGCCCTGGCCCTTCCGCCCTCATATTGTGCTCTGTGACGGTGCACGATGGCGGTGTCACTCCCCGTACGGGAGATAACGATCCGATCTACAGCAGACCGATACCGAGGATCATCGTCCCGGCCCCCAGGGAAACGCCGCCGAGCACGGTAAGCCATATCAATTTGCTGGGCTTGGTGTCTGTCGGCCGTACGACCGACAAGAAGAATCCGAGCGGCATCAGGATGGGCGCGGCCACGATCAGGACCCGGGCGAGGCTCTTCCAGCCGTCGGCCAGGGTGGCCTGGTCGAGGTAGATCAGGGCGACCAGGGAGAAGAGCACCAGCACCCCGGCGTGCGCGTGCCCGGCCCGCCAGAGGCCGCGCCGGACCGGGTTGTCCAGGTAGCCGGGGATGCGGCCGAGGATGTGCCCCAGCAGTGAGAATCCGCCGACGGCCACGGCGGAGACGGTGATCAGCAGGATGCCCGCGGTGGTGAGTGTGGCGGGGGAGACGAGGGGGGACATTGTGTCATCCGTTCGATTGGAAAGTTATGCTATCCAATTGTTGGATAGTCTGGCTATCTAGTCAATGGGGGTTGCGTTTCCGCTGTACAGCCGGTTGTCTGTCCAAATCGGGTCCGCCGAGCCAAAGATCACACGACGATTCAGGCGAGTTGTCGGTCGGTTCGGGGAAGATATGAACCAGAGACGTCCCCCGAGCGGAGGTATCACCGATGGCTAGCAAGGACACCGGCGGTCAGAAGCAGACCGGCCGCACCGAGAGTGAGACGCAAGAAGTCGAGGCGCAGGACACCACTGACGTTCAGGAACGGCACGAGAAACTGACCGACGACGTCGACGCGATCCTGGACGAGATCGACGAGGTGCTCGAAGAGAACGCCGAGGAGTTCGTCCGAAGCTACGTGCAGAAGGGCGGCGAGTAAGGGGTTGTCGTCGGCGGTGGCCCATCGACCTTGATCGACCTTGATCGACATTGACCGATACGGCCACCGCCACCCACCGGTTTGATCCGGGGGATTCTCTGCCTGATACCGCGGCGTTCCGTTGCAGTGCCGAACTGCGATGGGGCGCCGCGGCCTGCTTTAGGCGACCGGGACGCCCACGGGATACGGTGTACGGCACCGACAACGGATCTTGGAATGCGGTTCGCCCTCAGCTGATCGGGAAGAGTGCAAGCATTGCGCCGAGGTGAGTAGGGTCGGCCTAGACAGACGACAGCTTGGAGGGAGTCGCGTGGCATCTCAGCATGAGGCGCCGGCCAGTAGGAACTGGATGAACAACCTCTTCACGAATACGGGTTCCTCGTCCTTCACCGCGTTCCTGGGCGCGCACGCACCGGATCTGCTGCCTTCCCGCCCGGAGAGCCTCGCCGCGCCGGTCGGCGACCAGATCCCGCACGCCACCACGATCGTGGCGCTGACCTGCGCGGGCGGCGTGGTGATGGCCGGCGACCGGCGGGCCACGTCCGGCAACATGATCTCCCAGCGGGACATCGAGAAGATCTTCCGCGCCGACGACTACTCCTGCCTCGGCATCGCGGGCACGGCCAGCACCGGCATCGAGATGGCCCGCCTCTACCGGGTCGAGCTGGAGCACTACGAGAAGCTGGAGGGCCGCTCGCTCTCCACCGAGGGCAAGGCCAACCGGCTGGCCGCCATGATCCGCGGCAACCTGCCCATGGCCATGCAGGGCCTGGTGGTGGTCCCGCTCTTCGCGGCCTACGACCCTGGCCGCGACGCCGGCCGCATCTTCGGCTACGACGTCGGCGGCGGGCCGTACGAGCAGCGTGAGTACCACACCATCGGGTCCGGCTCGATCTTCGCCAAGGGCTCGCTGAAGAAGCTCTACCGGGCCGACGCCTCCCCGGAGGACGCCGTGTTGATCAGCCTCCAGGCGCTGTACGACGCCGCCGACGACGACTCGGCCACCGGCGGCCCCGACGTGACCAGGAGGATCTGGCCGGTGGTCACGGTGATCACCGCGGACGGGTTCCGCCGCCTCTCCGACGAGGAGGTCGAGGGCTACGTGAACACCCTGCTTCAGGGCCGGATGAGCGACCCCGACGGCCCCACCGCCCCGCTGCGCTAGAAAGGAACTCCCAGAGGTGTCCATACCTTTCGGATACGCACCGCCCGAGCAGGTCATGCGCGACCGGGCGGAGTACGCGCGGAAGGGCATCGCCCGCGGCCGCAGTGTGGTCGTGATGCAGTACGCCGACGGCATCCTGTTCGTGGCGCCGAACCCGTCCAGGGCCCTGCACAAGATCAGCGAGATCTACGACCGCATCGGCTTCGCCGCGGTCGGCCGCTACAACGAGTTCGAGTCCCTCCGCCTCGCCGGGATCAGGTACGCCGACATCAACGGCTACACCTACAACCGCAACGACGTGACCGGCCGCGGCCTGGCCAACCTGTACGCTCAGCAGCTCGGCATGATCTTCACCGACTCGATCAAGTCGCTGGAGGTGGAGATCGTCGTCGCCGAGGTCGGGGAGTCCCCCGACGAGGACCAGATCTTCCGCCTCACCTTCGACGGCTCGGTCTTCGACGAGCAGGGCATGGCCGTCATCGGCGGCCAGTCCGACGCGGTGGCCGGGCGGCTCAAGGAACGATTCAAGGTCGGGCTGCCGCTGGCACAGGCGCTGGACGCCGCGCTGGCCGCGCTCACCGAGCCGGGCGGGGAGCGCCCGCCGGTGGCGCAGCTGGAGGTCGCCGTGCTGGACCGGACCCGGGAGCACCGCAAGTTCCTGCGGCTCGCCGGGCCCCGGCTGGAGCGCCTGCTGGCCGCGCCGGAACCCCCCGCCGCCCCGCCGGCCCCGGAAGAGCCCCCCGCGGCTCCCGAGGCCCCTGCGGGCGAAGAGAAGCCACCGGCCCCCGAGACCGGCCCACCGACCGCCCCCGAGGGCGACATCGACGACGGCTCGGAAGCCTGAGCTCACGGGTGGCCGCCGGAACCGGCGGCCACCCCGCATTTCTGGACACAACTAAAAGCGGATTTCGCTAGTCTCATCCGCATATGACGACTTATATCCGGCAGGCCGCGCTGGCCGTCGCCGTCCTTTCGCTCGCCGCCTGTACGGGGGAGGGCCAGACGGCGTCCCCCGCCGTCACGGTCACCGTCACGGCGCCCGCGTCCCCGTCGGCCGAGCCCTCGCCGTCCCCCTCGGTCTCCACCGCCGCCCCGGTCGCGTCCCCGACCGCCACGGAGTCCCCGCTCCCGTCGCCCGGCAACCAGATCACCGAGCCCACCGACGAGTACGACCAGCGCGACGTGATCGGCCCCAAGCAGCCGAAGATCCGGGGCACCAAGTTCCAGTTCGACCCCGGACACGACTTCACCAAGGGCATCAGCCCCAGCACCGACGGCGTGCTGCGCGGCCGGTTCCGTACCATGCAGGACGCCGACACCGCCGAGTACGTCCCCGTACGGTGGCAGGGCGGCAAGTTCGTCGGCCCCCAGGAGGGGGACGTCACCGCCTACGCGGCCCGGCTCGCCCCCGACGTGGTCTACCTGAGCGCCACCGGCTGCACCGGCAACGACCAGACCATCAACGACGACGCCCTCGGCACCGAGCGCTGCACCCGTGCCCGGCTCGCCCAGCACGCCCGCGGAGGCGGCCCAACCGCCATGATCACCGTGCGGAACGGGCAGATCGTGAAGGTCGTTGAGATCTACAGCTGACCTCTCCGCGAGGGCGCGGCCACAATCCGCATCATGATCCCTATGCCCTTGCCCGTTTCGGGGCATAGGGTGAGGTGATGGATCGTCGCATCTTCGGGCTGGAGAACGAGTACGGCGTCACCTGCACGTTCCGCGGGCAGCGCAGGCTGTCACCGGACGAGGTGGCGCGGTACCTGTTCCGGCGAGTGGTGTCCTGGGGCCGATCGAGCAACGTCTTCCTCCGTAACGGCGCCCGCCTCTACCTGGATGTGGGCAGCCATCCCGAGTACGCGACCCCCGAGTGTGACAACGTCGTGGAGCTGGTCACCCACGACAAGGCGGGGGAGCGCATCCTGGAGGGCCTGCTGGTGGATGCCGAGAAACGGCTCCGCGAGGAGGGCATCGCGGGGGACATCTACCTGTTCAAGAACAACACCGACTCGGCCGGCAACTCCTACGGCTGCCACGAGAACTACCTGGTCGGGCGGCACGGCGAGTTCGGCCGCCTGGCCGACGTGCTCATCCCCTACCTGGTCACCCGGCAGATCATCTGCGGTGCCGGCAAGGTGCTGCAGACCCCGCGCGGCGCGGTCTACTGCGTCTCCCAGCGGGCCGAGCACATCTGGGAGGGGGTCTCCTCGGCCACCACCCGGAGCCGTCCGATCATCAACACCCGGGACGAGCCGCACGCCGACGCCGAGCGCTTCCGGCGGCTGCACGTGATCGTCGGTGACTCCAACATGAGCGAGACCACCATGCTGCTCAAGGTCGGCGCCACCGACCTGGTGCTGCGCATGATCGAGGCGGGCGTGGTGATGCGCGACCTGTCGCTGGAGAACCCGATCCGGGCCATCCGCGAGGTCTCCCACGACATGACCGGCCGTCGCCGGGTCCGGCTGGCCAACGGCAGGGAGGCCTCCTCGCTGGAGATCCAGCAGGAGTACCTGGGCAAGGCCAAGGACTTCGTGGATCGGCGGGGCGGCGATCCGACCAGCAAGCGCGTCCTGGAGCTCTGGGAGCGCACGCTGCGCGCGGTGGAGACCGGGGATCTGGACCTGGTCTCCCGGGAGATCGACTGGGTCACCAAGTACCAGCTGATTGAACGTTACAGAAAGAAGTACGACCTGCCGCTCTCCTCGCCCAGGGTGGCCCAGCTGGATCTGGCCTACCACGACGTGCACCGCCGCCGGGGGCTGTTCTACCTGCTGCAGAAGCGCGGCGCGGTGGAGCGCATCGCCTCCGACATCAAGATCTTCGAGGCCAAGTCGGTTCCGCCGCAGACCACGCGGGCCCGGCTGCGCGGGGAGTTCATCCGGCGCGCCCAGGAGAAAAGGCGTGATTTCACCGTGGACTGGGTGCATCTCAAGCTCAACGATCAGGCCCAGCGCACGGTGCTTTGCAAGGATCCGTTCCGGAGTGTGGACGAGCGGGTGGACAAGTTGATCGCCGGAATGTGATCTCCTTATCTCGTCCTGACAGCGGGTTCGGGTAGTGTGTCGCGGACCCGCTGTCTTTCCCGATGAGGAACCCACATGCGCCGCCGCACGGCCCTAGCAGCCGCCGCTCTGCCGATATTGCTCGCCGCCGCCTGCGGCACCGCCCAGAAGACCGCCACCGGGGCGACCCCGTCCGCGGCTTCCGGCAGCCCCGCCGAGTCCGCGGCGGCCGCGCCGGCCGGCCCGGCCGCCGACGCCAAGGACATCAAGGTGGACGGCGCCACCAACGCCAAGCCGACGGTCACCTTCCCGTCCGGCGGCCCGGCGCTCACCTCCTCGGCCCGGGTGATCGCCCCGGGTGAGGGCGAGGCGGCCAAGGAGGGCGACACCCTGGTGGCCAAGGTGACCGTCTTCACCTGGGACGGCAAGGAGAACAAGACCGGCGGCTCGGCGTACGACGCGGGCAGTGGGGAGTTCGTCCCGGTCAACCAGCAGCTGCCGAAGGCGCTCCACGACGGCTTGGTGGGCATCAAGCCGGGCGGGCGGGTCCTGGTGGTCATCGCCAAGGACAGCCTGGACCCGACCATGATCGAGAACGCCAAGCAGCAGGGCACCGACTTCAACGTCTCCTCCCAGGTGCTGGTCGTGGACGTGATCTCGGCCACGGCCAAGGCCGTCGTGGGCACCGCCAAGGACCCGGGCATCGAAGGCGTCAAGCTGGTCAACCCGGGCGGCACGGAGGCCCCGCAGCTGACCACCAAGACCGTCGCCAAGCCTCCGTCCGACCTGGTCGTCAAGACCGTCATCCAGGGCGAAGGCCCCAAGGTGAAGGCCGACCAGACGGTCATGGTGCACTACACCGGCAAGATCTGGGGCACCGACACCGAGTTCGACTCCAGCTGGAAGCGCGGCGAGGCCACCCAGTTCGCGCTCAACCAGGTGGTCAAGGGCTGGTCCCAGGGCCTCACCGGGGTGCCGGTCGGCAGCCGCGTCGTCATCACCATCCCGCCGGAGCTCGGCTACGGCAAGGAGGGCAACGCCCAGGGCGGCATCAAGGGCACCGACACCCTCGTCTTCGTGGTGGACGTGCTGGGCGCCGTCTGACGCCCTTCCCCGGGGAATCCGCCCAACCGCGGATTCCCCGGCCATGGTTTCCGCGGGGAACACTCGCCACCTGAGTCCTGTTCGCCTGCCCGCAGGCCCGTGACCAGTGCCTATACCGCTCCTATACCGGCCTGCCCAAAGCTCTTGCCGTCACCGGCGAACAGAGCCGAACAGGGCCAAGGAAAAGGAGCTCCATGCGTATCAGGAAGGTCTTCAGGGCCGCGGCCGCGGGCCTGGTCATGTTGGCGACCGTGTTCACCGTCCAGACGCCGGCGAGTGCCGCGAACGGCATTTACATCAGCGTGTACCCGCCATCTGGTGGGACACCGGCCAGCGTCCCGATGGTGCTCGACATGAGGGACCTGTCCATGAACAACGGAGGCAGGGCTCAGCTGTGGCAGAAGCGCACCACCGGTGAATACCGGAACCAGCGGTGGTTGGTCACCGCGAAAGGCAGCCTCCAGGGCTATACCTACTACCAGATCAAGAACGAGCTCTCCCAGCTGTGCCTCGACATGGCGACCGATGTGCCGCACGGGAGCGGCGTCCGCGTGCAGCAGTGGGAGTGCAGTAGCGGCTGGAATCAGCGCTGGCTGGCGATGCCGGTCGAGACGGGGAACAACTGGGTTCAGCTCATCAACCTCGCTGTGACCGGGCTGGGTCCCGACCGTGTCTGCCTCGACGTCACGGACGTCAACTACAGCAACGGCGCACTGCTCCAGGTCTGGCGCTGCAGCGGGAACTGGAACCAGCGCTGGAACATCTACTGATGAGGTGACCCAGCGGCCGGGCCGGGTGCGCGCCACCCGGTGGTCGGCCCCGTAAGAGGCGGCCCCGCCCGGAAACGACCGGGAGGGGCCATCGTCTGTCTGCTGCCATGGCTCAGCTGAGATCCACTAGCGGCTTGGCAGGTTGAGGGAACGAGCGGCGGCCAGCCAGGCGTCTGGGTCGGTTGCCGTGATCGGGTAGATGAAGAACATGTCGGCATGGCCGGAGCTCATGCTGTCCTCCGCCCACAGCCGGCCGCACCGGGTGCAGCGCAGCACCCCCAGCCACCGCGCGTTGTCCCGCGCGACGACGGCGAGCAGATGCCCGATGGCGTTCTGGTGCCCGGCCAGGGCCAGCGCCTCGCGCTGATCGGCGGGTACGGCCCAGGCGTCGTGCCCGCAGGGGCAGGGGTCCGTCACGGGCGACGAGTATACGGTCGCGGTCCCGCCTGACGCCGCCCGCGCCCTGGGCATGCGGGGACGGCGGCGAGGATCCTGCATGTCGCGACCTAGACTCCGCGTGTGAACAGTGATGAGGCGGTGGCCGTGCTGGGTGATCCGGTGCGGCGGGAGCTCTACCGGTTCGTCGTGGGGCAGGGGCGTGCGGTCGGCCGGGCCGAGGCGGCGGAGGCCGCGGGGGTGGGGCGCGCTCTGGCGGCCTTTCACCTGGACAAGCTGGTCGAGGCGGGCCTGCTGACGGCCGCTTTCGAGCACCGGGGGGAGCGGCGCGGCCCCGGCAGCGGCCGTCCCGCGAAGGTCTACCGCCGGTCGGGGACCGAGCACGCGGTGAGCCTGCCGGCCCGGGACTATCGCACCCTGGCCCTGATCCTGGCCGAGGTGGTCGACCTGCTGGGCGGCGACGAGGTGGCCGAGGAGGCCGCCCGCAGGGCCGGGCGCAAGCTCGCCACGGGTGGCCCGGTGGCCGAGGCGCTGGCCGGGCACGGGTACGAGCCCTATGAGGAGGACGGGGTCCTGCGGCTGCGCAACTGCCCGTTCCATGTGTTGTCGCAGGAGCATCCGCTGCTGGTCTGTTCGATGAACCTCGCGCTCTGCCAGGGGCTGCTGGAGGGCCGCGGCGAGGTACGCCCGGACCCCCGGCCGGGGGAGTGCTGCGTCGTGGTTTCTAAAACTAATTAGAGTTGACATAGAGATGGGCGGCTGAGGATGCTGAACGCATGCACCTGGCTCAGCTGAACGTCGCGCATCTGCTCGCCCCCCTTGACACCCCCCAGCTGGCGGAGTTCGTCTCGCTGCTGGAACCCGTCAACCAGCTCTCCGACTCAGCGCCCGGGTTCGTCTGGCGGCTCAAGGGCGGGGACGACCCCACCGACACCGTCCAGCACGACTACGGCGACGACCTGGTGATCAACTTCTCGGTCTGGGAGTCCAGGGAGACGCTCTGGAACTTCGTCTACCGGTCCCGGCACCTGGCCGTGCTCCAGCGGCGCCGGGAGTGGTTCCACCGCGTCGCGGAGCCGTACAGCGTGATGTGGTGGATCGAGGAGGGGACGATCCCGGAGCTGGAGGACGGGATGGCGCGCCTGGAGCGCCTCCGGGCCGAGGGACCCGGCCTGGAGGCGTTCACCTTCAAGGACTTCTACCACCCGATCAGCGTTTGATGGTCACCTGGTCGAAGGTGTTGCCGCTGGGCCCGATGGCCGACAGGCGGAGGGTGTCGCCGGTGATCTCGGCGGCCAGGAAGTGGTGGCGTTCGGCGGCGGCGTCCTTGCGGGGCAGGCCGCGGCAGTTGTCGCGGACCGGGTACAGGCCCGCCCCGCCGCCCCCGGTCACCACGTAGGTGACCCCCTTGCGTGAGGTGAAGCGCTGGTAGTTGTGGTCGTGGCCGTTGAGGACCAGGGCCACCTTGTGGCGTTCCAGCACGGGCACCCAGTACCGGTCCACGGTCGGGGTCGAGCCGTGCAGCGAGCAGGACCAGGCGGGCTGGTGGAAGACCACGATCCGCAACTTCGGCCCCGGCCGGGAGAGCCGGTCGTCCAGCCAGCGGGCCTGCGTCTGGAAGTCGCGGTTGCCGTCCAGGAACAGCAGCTCGGCGCCCGCCAGCTGCTTGGTGAACGGCGGCCTGGGCAGGCCGAGCCTGCGCAGCTGCGCCGGGCCGTGGCCGCCCTGCACGTCGTGGTTGCCCAGGGCCGCCCACAGCGGCGCGTTCAGGCCGCGGTACGGGCCGGTGAGCACCTGGGAGAACTTGCCGGGGCTGCCGTCCGGGTAGACGTTGTCCCCGGTGGTGACGATGGCGTCGACGTGCCGCCCGTTCTTGGCCCACTGCCGCATGGCCGCCGCGACGCGCCGCTGCGCGTCACTGCCGGCGCCGAAGTCGCCGATGGTCAGGAACACGGCCCGCTTGGGCGCGGCGGACGGGGTGGGCGCGGTGGCCGAGGGCCGGGCCGCCGAGTGCTGACCGCCGGTCTGTCTGGCCGGGAGAGCCGAGCACCCCGGGAGCAGGGCCACGAGCAGCAGGGCGGGAAGTCGGTGTCTCACTCAGCCGATGGTAGGAGCCGAGCCCGCGCTGAGCTGGGATTTCAGGCGAGCAGGGTGGCCGTGTGCCGCCCGGCGGCGGCCGAGGTGAGGAAATAGGCCAGGTCGTCGTCCAGCCCTCGCCCCATGGTGGACAGCTTCACCGGGGACTCCTTCAGCGCCTCGTACAGGCCGTCCACGGGCACGTGCACCAGGATGTGCCGGGCCCCCAGGTCCTCGGCCTGCCAGCGCACCCGCTCGCCGAAGTCGCCGGGCAGCGCCGGCACCACCACCTCGGCGGGGGCCAGCGCCACCCGGCCGTAGGCGGTCATCGAGTGGTGCGAGACGCCCAGGTGCCGCTCCCGCCGGTCGCCCTCGCTGACCCGCAGGGCCGCCACCGGCCGCCCCTTGAGCGTGGCGGCGGCGTTGACCGCCTCCCCGGCGGACACCCCGGAGAAGCCCCAGCGGGTGCCCGTCCCGAGGTTGCCGGGGCCCTGCGCCACGATCGCCACGTCCGCGCCCAGCACGTGCCGGGCGGCCAGCAGGGCGGTGTGCACGGTGACCGTCTCCACGTCCCCGCCGAACGCCTGTCCGGCCGTCACCACCCCGCACAGCCAGTCGATCTCGCGTAGCCGGGCGCAGGTCATCGAGAACCAGGCCGGGAGGGCGCCGCCGTCGGTCATCACGTACGCGACCTTGGTGTCGGGGCGGTCGGCGTACAGGCCGCAGAGGATGGGGGCCAGGGCCGAGTGCAGGTCGGCCACCACCACGGGCATGCCCGCCACGTGCTCGGCGTCCCGCAGGAGGTCGTGGTAGGGGGAGCCCTGCTCGTCGGCGCCGAGCACGGTGGCCTGGAGCGGGGTGTACCGCGCCTTCACCAGGTGCCCGGGACCGGTGGGATCTTGTGGCAAACGGTCCGGAATCGCCACCACCATGGCGTAACCTCCCGTACCGAGGCCCATCGCGAGTGCGGTCGTGTTCAGGAGGACCGCGTCGCCGGGTTCCGGACGGCCCACCAGCGGGGGATAGGCCAGCGCCCGGCACCGGGTTCCGTCTTCGACGGATACCTCGAGTTCCACCGCGCCCGGCCAGTCACGCCTGATCCCCAGGACCTCGCCCTTGCGCCATCTGATCACCCGGAAAAGGGTAGCGTTCTTGACTGGAGAAGGAGGGGAGGGGCGATGTCGCGGCGGAAGACCGAACGGTTGCTCAATCTGGTGATCTGCCTGCTCTCGACCCGGCGGCCGCTCAGCGCGGAACAGATCCGTCACGCCGTTCCCGGGTACGACCCGGAGAACGACGAAGCCTTCCAGCGCATGTTCGAGCGCGACAAGAACGAGCTCCGCGAGATCGGCATCCCGATCGAGGTGCAGAAAGACCCCTGGGAGGACGATCCGGGCTACCGCATCGTGCGGGAGGCGTACGAGCTGCCCGAGATCACCCTGGAACCCGACGAGGCCGCCATCCTGGGCCTGGCCGCGCAGGTCTGGCAGCGGGCCAGCCTGGCCGAGGCGGCCAGCGGCGCCATGCTCAAGCTGAAGGCGGGCGGGGTCCAGACCGACCTCGTCGAAGGGCCCCTTGAGCTGCGGGTGGACACCCGGGACCCGTCCTTCCCCACCCTCTGGGAGGCGGTCAGGGACCGGCGGGTGGTGGCCTTCGACTACCGCTCCTCCGGCAGCGAGTCGGTGCTGCGCCGCAGCGTGGAGCCCTGGGGCGTGGTGAGCCGCCGCGGGCGGTGGTACCTGGTGGGCCACGACCGGGGCCGCGAGGACACCCGCGTCTTCCGGCTGAGCCGCATCGTCGGCTCTGTGAGCGCCGTGGGCCGCCCGGGCGCGATCACGGTGCCCGAGGGCATCGACCTGCGGGCCCAGGTCGGCTACAGCTACGGCGAGGACTATCCCGAGCGTGTGGCGCTGATCCGGGTCCGCCCCGGCAGCTGCCAGGGGCTGCGCCACCTGGCCCGCACGGTCACCCCCGGTGAGCAGTGGGACCAGGTCGAGCTGGCCTTCACCGACCCGGAGCGGCTGGCCGGGTGGATCGCCAGCCTCGGCTCCGACGCCCAGGTGATCGACCCGCCGGACGCCCGCGAGGCCGTCATCCGCCGCCTGAAGGGGGCGTTGCAGTGAACGACCGGCTGCCCCGGTTGCTGGCCCTGGTGCCCTACCTGATGTCCCACCCCGGCGCCGAGGTGGCGGAGGTGGCCCGCCTGTTCGGGCTCAACGAGAAGCAGCTCATCGACGACCTCCAGCTGGTCTGGATGTGCGGGCTGCCCGGCCACACCCCCGGCGACCTCATCGACGTCTCCTGGGACGGCGGCGAGATCCTCATCGAGAACGCCGAGACCATCGCCCGCCCGCTCAAGCTGGGGGTGGACGAGGTGAGCGCGCTGCTGGTGGCCCTGCGCCTGCTGGCCGAGCTGCCGGAGTTCGGCGGCAGCGAGGCGCTCGGCCGGGTGATCGCCAAACTGGAGCAGGCCGCCGGGGACGGCGCCGCGGCGGTCAGCAACCAGGTCGCGGTCGAGGTGGACGCCGCGCCCGGCGCGCTGGCCACCGTCACCGCCGCCGTCCGCGCCGGGCGGCGCCTCTCGCTCCGCTACTACGTGCCGGGGCGGGACGAGGTGACCCCGCGCGAGGTGGACCCGCTCCGCGTGGTGCTGGTGGACGGCCGCCACTACCTGGAGGGCTGGTGCTACCGGGCCGAGGCGATGCGCATGTTCCGGGTGGACCGCGTCCTCGAGGTCACCATGCTGGACGTGCCCGCCGACCCGCCCGCCGAGGCCGAGCCGATGGACGTCGCCGACGGCGTCTTCCGGCCCTCGGAGAGCGACGAACTGGTCGAGCTGGAGGTCACCCCCGCCGGGCGCTGGGTCTCGGAGTACTACCCGGTGGAGCGCGTGGAGGAGCTCGGCGAGGGCCGCCAGCGGATCACCCTGCGGGCGCGCGACCAGTCCTGGCTGGTACGGCTGGCGCTCCGGCTGGGCGACGCGGGCCGGGTGATCCGGCCGGAGTCGCTGGCCGAGCGGGTCACCGAGACCGCCCGGCAGGCGCTGGCCAATTACTACTGATGGGCAAAGACATGGCGTGGATCTACCTGGCGGTCGGCCTCGGCGTGGCCGGGCTGGCCGTGCTGGGGGTGCTGACCGCCCGGGTTTTATCGGCCGTACGGGGCCTGGACCGGGAGTTGGACCTGGCTCGTCGGCGGCTGGAACCTCGGTTACGTGCCGGAATCAGTGCGGTTCGTCCTCCCGAAGGGTGAAGAGTACGGTCCGCACGGCGTACGATCGGCTTGAGACGCGCACCATCCGCCTTGTAAGGGAAGTGTCATGGGCAACCTGGGACCCACTGAGCTGATCATTATCGGTCTCATCGTCATCCTCCTGTTCGGCGCGAAGAAGCTGCCGGACACGGCGCGGGCGCTCGGCCAGTCGCTCCGGCTGTTCAAGAAGGAGACCAGCAAGCTGCGGGACGAGGACGAGAACACCACGGTTGTGCAGGGTGAGACGGTGACCCCGCCGCCGGCCCAGACCGCGCCGCCCGCGCAGATTCCGCCCACGGCTCCGCAGGCGGCCACGCCCTCGGTTGAGGACCGGCTGCGCGCGCTGGAGGAGGAGAACGCCAAGCTGCGCGCCACCCAGGCCGAGAAGAAGAACTGAGCCGGAACTCACCCCTCCTAGCCCAGGAATCGTCCCATGGCGCTGCTGAAACGGTCGACTCCCACCACGGCCGCGAGCGATGACGGCCGCATGTCGCTCATGGATCACATCCGTGAGCTTCGGAACCGGCTCATCAAGATCATTCTCGGTGTGGTCGTAGGAACGATTGTCGGGTTCGTCTTCTTCGACCCGATCTGGGATTTCATGACCGGCCCGTTCTGCCGCCTGCCGGAGGCGTACCGGCTGGGCGGCGGCACCGAGTGCAGCCTCGTGGTCGGCAGCGTGACCGGCGGTATCTTCATCAACCTGAAGGTCGCGTTCATGTTCGGCCTGGTGGTGGCCGCGCCGATCTGGCTCTTCCAGGTCTGGGCGTTCGTCACCCCCGGTCTCTACCGGAACGAGAAGCGGTACTCCTACACCTTCCTCGCCCTGGCCATCCCGCTCTTCCTGGCGGGGGCCGCGCTGGCCTACCTGACCATGGACAAGGGCCTGTCGCTGCTGCTGGGATTCGTGCCGGACAACGCGGTCGCGCTGATCGACGTCAGCGACTACCTGTCGTTCCTGATGATGATGCTGCTCATCTTCGGCGTCTCGTTCCTGCTGCCGCTGCTGCTGGCCTTCCTGAACATCCTCGGCGTGCTGAAGTACAGCGCGGTGGCCAAGCACCAGCGCATGGTCGTGTTCCTGATGTTCGTGTTCGCGGCCGTCGCGACGCCGAGCCAGGACCCGTTCACCATGCTGGCTCTGGCGCTGCCCATGATCGCCCTGTTCTACCTGGCCCTGGGCTTCATGTACGCGCACGACAAGCGGCAGGCGGTCGCCGACGCGGCGAAGGCCAAGGCGCTGGAGGAGGAGCTCGACGGGCCGTCCGCTCCGGCGGAATAGGTGAGGCGCCTCACGGTCCTGGTCAACCCCGCCGCTCGCGGCGGGCGCGGCCTGCGCCTGCTCGGCCCGGTGCTGACCCGCCTGCGCGAGGGCGGCTGTGAGGTCACCGTCCTGACCGGGACCTCGGCCGACGAGGCTCTCGCCCTGGCCCGTACGGCTGTCGCCGCCGCGCCTGACGCCCTGGTGGCCTTCGGCGGCGACGGGCTGGTGCACCTGGCACTCCAGGCCGTCGCGGGGACCGACGTGCCGCTGGGCATCATCCCCGCCGGGACCGGCAACGACATCGCCGACGCCGTGGGCGTGCCGCACAAGGACCCGCTGCGGGCCGCCGACGCGGTGACCGGGGGAACCGTCCGGATGATCGACGCGGCCCGGATCACCCCCGGCGGGCGCTGGTTCGCCGGGGTCCTGGCCTGCGGCTTCGACTCCCGCGTGAACGAACGCGCCAACCGGAAGACCTGGCCGCCCGGCATGGCCAAGTATCTGCTGGCCGTGGCCGAGGAGTTACGGAGCTTCGCCCCCATCCCGTTCACCCTCACCCTCGACGGGGAGCGGGTGACACAGGAGGCGATGCTCGTGGCGGTGGCCAACACCCGCTCGTACGGGGCGGGCATGCGGATCTGCCCCGACGCGCGCCCCGACGACGGCCTGCTGGACGTGCTGGTCCTGGGCGCGCTCCCGAAGACCGCCTTCCTGCGCACCTTCCCCGGTGTCTACCGGGGCACCCACACCGCCCACCCGGCGGTCCGGATCGTCCGCGTCCGCAGTGTGACCCTCGACGCGCCGGACGTGATCGCCTACGCCGACGGCGAACGCGTCGGCCCGGCCCCGCTGACCTGCGAGGTCGTCCCGGGCGCGGTGCGCGTGCTGACCCCTCGATCTACTTTGTAAAGAGCCACGGCGCGGAGTAGGACGCCCGTAACACGGATATCGGTAGGGTTGACGGCATGAGCACGCCTGCGGAACGCTACGCCGCCTTCCGTGACCAGCAGAGCGAGCACGGCCCCGCGCTCACCTCGTTCCGCGGGTTGTACGACTTCGAGCTGGACGAGTTCCAGCTCGACGCCTGCCAGGCACTGGAGGCGGGGGACGGGGTGCTGGTGGCCGCCCCGACCGGCTCGGGCAAGACGGTGGTCGGCGAGTTCGCCGTGCACCTGGCCCTGGAACAGGGCCGCAAGTGCTTCTACACCACCCCGATCAAGGCCCTCTCCAACCAGAAGTACAACGACCTGGTCCGGCGGTACGGCGCGGCCAAGGTCGGCCTGCTCACCGGCGACAACAGCGTCAACGGCGAGGCCCCGATCGTGGTGATGACCACCGAGGTGCTGCGCAACATGCTCTACGCCGGGTCCGGCACGCTGGCCGGCCTCGGCTACGTGGTCATGGACGAGGTGCACTACCTGGCCGACCGGTTCCGCGGCGCGGTCTGGGAAGAGGTGATCATCCACCTGCCCGAGTCGGTCCGGGTGGCCGCCCTGTCGGCCACGGTCAGCAACGCCGAGGAGTTCGGCGAGTGGCTGGGCGAGGTGCGCGGCGACACCACGGTGATCGTCGACGAGCACCGCCCGGTCCCGCTCTGGCAGCACATGCTGGTCGGCAACCGCCTCTACGACCTGTTCGCCAACGAGGACGGCGCGACCCGGATCAACGCGAACCTGATGCGGCTGTCCAGGGACGAGCAGCGCCTGGCCCAGGCGCGCGGCAAGCGCGGCTACGGCCGCCCCCGGCGCGGCGGCCACGACCGGGCCGCCACCATCGAACGGCTGGACGCCGAGGGCCTGCTGCCCGCCATCACCTTCATCTTCTCCCGCGCCGGCTGCGACACCGCCGTCACCCAGTGCCTGTACGGGGGGCTGCGGCTGACCACCGACAAGGAGCGCCACGAGATCCGGCAGCTGGTGGACGAGCGCACCGCCCACCTGCCGGACGAGGACCTGGCCGTGCTCGGCTACCTGGAGTGGCGGGACGGTCTGGAGCGCGGCCTGGCCGCCCACCACGCCGGCATGCTCCCCACCTTCAAGGAGGTGGTGGAGGAGCTGTTCACCAAGGGCCTGGTCAAGGCGGTGTTCGCGACCGAGACGCTGGCCCTGGGCATCAACATGCCGGCCCGCTCGGTGGTGATCGAGAAGCTGGACAAGTGGAACGGGGAGACCCACGCCGACCTGACCCCGGGGGAGTACACCCAGCTCACCGGCCGGGCCGGGCGGCGCGGCATCGACGTGGAGGGCCACGCGGTGGTCGTCTACCAGGCGGGGATGGACCCGGTGAGCGTGGCCGGTCTGGCCAGCACCCGCACCTACCCGCTCCGCTCCAGTTTCCGGCCCTCCTACAACATGGCCGTGAACCTGGTCGGGCAGGTCGGCCGGGAGCGGGCGCGCACCCTGCTGGAGGACTCCTTCGCCCAGTTCCAGGCCGACCGGGCGGTGGTCGGGCTGGCCCGCCAGCTGCGCAAGTCCGAGCAGGCGCTGGCCGGGTACGCCGAGGCGATGACCTGCCATCTGGGGGACTTCCCCGAGTACGCGGCGATGCGGCGGCGGCTGTCGGACCGGGAGGCCGAGCTGGCCCGGCAGCGGGGGGCGGCGCGGCGGGCGCAGGCCGTACAGAGCCTGGAGACGCTCAAGCCCGGCGACGTGATCCGCATTCCCGGCGGGCGGCGAGCCGGTCTCGCCGTGGTGCTGGACCCGGGGCTGAACGTGCGCGGGGAGGGGCCCTCGCCGGTGGTGCTGACCGTGGGCAAGCAGGTCAAGCGCCTGGGTACGGCGGACTTCCCGGTCCCCGTGGAGCCGGTGGACTGGATCCGCATCCCGAAGAACTTCAACGCGCGCAGCCCGAAGGAGCGGGCCAACCTGGTGGCCACCATGCACGCCAAGCTGGGCGACCGGGACCTCGGCAAGCCCACCAGGGCGCGCGACCACGCCACCGAGGACGAGGAGATCAACCGGCTCCGCCGCGACCTGCGCCGCCACCCCTGCCACGGCTGCGACGAGCGGGAGGACCACGCCCGCTGGGCCGAGCGCTACCACAAGCTGCTCCGCGAGACCGAGACGCTCCGCCGCCGGGTGGAGGGCCGCTCGCACGTCATCGCGCGTACCTTCGACCGGGTCTGCGGGGTGCTCGACCAGCTCGGCTACCTGGACGGGGAGACCGTCACCGACCAGGGGCGCCGGCTGGCCCAGCTCTACACCGAGCTGGACCTGCTGACCGCCGAGTGCCTGCGCGAGGGCGTCTGGGACGGCCTGGACCCGGCCGAGCTGGCCGCCTGCGTCTCCGGCCTGGTCTTCGAGTCCCGCCAGTCCGACGACACCCGCAGCCCGAAGATCCCGGCCGGGGCCGCCAAGGAGGCGCTGGGCGCGATGCTCCGGATCTGGAGCGAGCTGGAGGGCGTCGAGGAGGACCACGGGCTGTCCTTCACCAAGGAGCCCGACTTCGGGTTCGCCTGGGCGGCCTTCCGCTGGGCCAAGGGGCACTCGCTGGACGCCGTGCTCACCGACGGCGACCTGGCCGCCGGTGACTTCGTGCGCTGGGTCAAGCAGCTGCTCGACCTGCTCGGCCAGCTGAGCACGGCCGCGCCGAAGGGCAGCAAGGTCAGGGAGAACGCCAACAAGGCGCTGGACGCGCTCCGCCGCGGCGTGGTGTCCTACTCCTCGGTCGGCTGATCACTGTTTCGCGAGGACGGCCAGGAGGCGGTTGAGCGGGCCGTCCAGGCCGTAACGGTCGGCGAGTTCGACCAGGCGCTCCGGGTCGCGGGGTTTGCGGGGGAGCGCGATGTCCACCTCGGGGATGGGCACGTCGTGGGCGACCTTGACGACGGCGGGGGCGACCGCGAGGTACTCGCCGGCGGCGTTCAGCTTGTTGCGGGCGCCGGCCGGGAAGCCGTCCTCGCCGGTGGCGGCCAGCAGCGCGGCCAGCGAGCCGAAGCGGGTGATCAGGGCCGCCGCGGTCTTCTCGCCGATGCCGGGCACGCCGGGCAGGCCGTCGCTGGGGTCGCCGCGCAGGGTGGCGAAGTCGGCGTAGGCGCGGCCGGGGATGCCGTACTTGGCGGTGACGAACGCCTCGTCCACCGTCTGGAGGTTACGAATCCCCCTTACTGTGTAAAGGACCCGGCATGGCTTCGCGTCATCCACCAGCTGGAACAGATCCCGATCGCCGGTGACGATCTCCACCGCGCCCTGCTGCCGGATCGCCAGGGTGCCGATCACGTCGTCCGCCTCGTATCCGGCGACGCCGATCCGGGCCACGCCCAGCGCGTCCAGGACCTCCTCGATCACCGGCACCTGCGGGGCCAGCGTGTCGGGGATCTGCTCCTGGTCGCCTTCGGCCACCCGGTGCGCCTTGTACGAGGGGAGCGCGGCCACCCGGAAGGCGGGCCGCCAGTCCGCGTCCATGCAGGCCACCAGCTCGCTGGGGGAGTGCGAGCGGACCAGCGTGGCGATCATGTCGATCAGCCCGCGCACGGCGTTGACGGGCATGCCGTCCGGCGCGGTCATCGACTCCGGGATGCCGTAGAAGGCGCGGAAATAGAGCGAGGGGGTGTCCAGGAGCATCAGCACCCTGTCTATGGTGCTCTACTCTCCGAGCAGCCGCACCGCCAGCAGGCACATGTCGTCGTCCGGGTTGGGGCCGCCCACCTCGTCGATCAGCGCGTCCAGGTCGGGCCCCTCCAGGTCGGGCCAGTCCAGTCGCTCGGCCGCGCGCAGCGCCAGGGTCAGGCCCTCCCCGATGTCCCGGTTCCGGCGTTCCACCAGCCCGTCGGTGAACAGCAGCAGCCGGTCCCCGGGCTGCAGGCGCAGCTCGGCCACCGCGAACGGGGGATGCGGGACGGCGCCCAGGACCAGCCCGGCGGGGGTGGACGGCTGGCTGGCCCGGCCGTCCCTGACCAGGATGGGCGCCAGGTGCCCGGCCTGGGCCCAGCGGAACAGGCCGGTCCGGGGGGTGAACAGGCCGGTGATCACGGTGGCGATGGTGTCGTCCAGGCAGTTGAGCACCAGGCGGTTGAGCCAGGACAGCAGCCGGTCCGGGGGCTGGCGGGTCATGGCCAGGCCGACCAGGGCGTGCCGGAGCTGGGCCATCTGCGCGATGGCCGCGATCCCGTGGCCGGACACGTCGCCCACCGCGAGCAGCACCCGGCCGTCGGCGAGCGGGGTCGCCTCGTACCAGTCGCCGCCCAGGCCGGACTGGCCGGCGGGCACGTACCTGACCGCGATGTTGGCGGAGGGCAGGTCCAGGATGGCCCCGGGTTCGGGGAGGATGGCGGCGCGCAGGGCCGTGCTGAGGCCGCGCTCGGCGGCCAGCTGCTCTTCCTGCCGGTCCAGGCGGGCGCGCAGGTCCGCCACCATTTCCGCGGCGGTCTGCGGGGTGGTGAGGTGGGTGGTGGTCAGGGGGGCCAGCGGAGCTCTCATCGGGGAGATGCGGTCGTCCGCGGGGAGGAGGGGCGGATCGCCGCCCACGACGCCGACCATGGGACTCGCTCTCGACACAGCATGTATCCGGACAATCATGAACTGGCCGTGATCGGCCTTGCGCGGAGCGTAGCAGTCATTCGGGGTGGGTGGGGAGTATTTGCGACCATCGGGCGCGCCCGCTCCCTCGCTCGGTTTGTCGGCGGGCTGTGCTTGGATAAGGGACGTGACAACGGAGTCCTCTGAGCTGTATCCGGTGACCAGGATCGCCCGGGTCCGGGAGGCCGTGGCCGCCTCCGGGCTGGATGCGCTGCTGCTCACCCCCGGTCCCGACCTGCGCTACGTCTGCGGTTACGACGCGCACGCGCTGGAGCGCCTGACCTGCCTGGTGGTGCCCGCCGCCGGGGAGGCGTTCATGATGGTGCCCCGGCTGGAACTGCCGGCCGCGCAGGCCTCGCCCGCGGGGCGGACCGGGGTGGAGTTCGTGCCCTGGGACGAGACCGACGATCCGTATGCGGTGGTCGCCAAGCGGCTCGGCACGGTCGGCGCGGTCGGTCTCGCCGACCGGATGTGGGCGATGCAGTCGCTGCGCTTCCGTGAGGCGCTGCCCGGGGCGGAGCAGGCCCTGGCCGGGCGGGTGCTGCGTGAGCTGCGCATGCGTAAGTCCCCGGCCGAGGCCGCCGCGCTGCGCGCCGCCGGCGCCGCCATCGACGCCGTGCACGAACTGGTGCCGAGCCTGCTGCGGGCGGGGCGGACCGAGCGGCAGGTCGGCCGGGACATCGCCGACGCGATCATGAACGCCGGGCACGCCACCATCGACTTCGTCATCGTCGGCTCGGGCCCCAACAGCGCCTCCCCGCACCACGAGCTCTCCGACCGGGTGATCCAGCCGGGCGACCCCGTGGTGGTCGACATCGGCGGCACCATGCCCTCCGGCTACTGCTCCGACTCCACCCGCAACTACGTGGTGGGCGAGCCCGGCAAGGAGTACCTGGCCTACTTCGAGGTGCTCCGCCGCGCCCAGGAGGTGGCCTGCGAGTTCGTGAAGCCGGGGGTGACCTGCGAGGCGGTGGACGCCGCCGCCCGCGAGGTGATCGCCGACGCGGGTTACGGGGAGTACTTCATCCACCGCACCGGCCACGGCATCGGCCTGGAGTCGCACGAGGAGCCCTACATCGTCGCCGGCAACACCGAGCTCATGGCGCCGGGCTTCGCCTTCTCCATCGAGCCGGGCATCTACCTGCCCGGCCGCCACGGCGCCCGCATCGAGGACATCGTGATCTGCGGCGAGTCCGGCGGGGAACGGCTCAACCTGACCACCCGGGATCTGGTCGTCGTCGGATGAACGTGGACCGGGTCTCGCCCACCCACGAGGGCTACGAACTGTTCGAGCTGGTGCGGGAGCTGGCCGCCAAGGAGGTCCAGCCGCGCGCCGCCGCCGACGAGGCCGCCGGGCGCTTCCCGCGCGAGCTGTTCACCCTGCTCGGCTCCACCGGCCTGCTCGGCCTGCCCTACCCCGAGGAGTACGGCGGGGCGGGGTTGCCGTACGAGGTGTATCTGCAGGTCGTCGAGGAGCTCGCCGGGGCCTGGCTGGCGGTCGGGCTCGGCCTGTCGGTGCACACGCTGTCCTGCTTCCCGCTGGCCGCCTACGGCACGCCCGCGCAGCGCGAGGAGCACCTGCCGTCGCTGCTCGGCGGCGAGTTGCTGGGGGCCTACTGCCTGTCGGAGCCGCAGTCCGGCTCCGACGCCGCCGCGCTCACCACCCGGGCGACCCCCACCTCGGACGGCTACACGGTCGACGGCGTGAAAGCCTGGACCACCCACGGCGGCGTGGCCGACTTCTACACCCTGATGGCCAGGACCGACGAGGGCGTCTCCTGCTTCCATGTCCCCGCCGGGCTGGACGGCCTGTCCTTCGCCGCTCCCGAACGCAAGATGGGCATGCGCTCCTCACCCACCGCCCAGGTCCGCTTCGAGGGCGTAGGGCTCCCGCCGCAGGCCCTGGTCGGCACCCCCGGCCAAGGCTTCCGCATCGCCATGTCCGCCCTGGACGGCGGCCGCCTCGGCATCGCCGCCTGCGCCGTCGGCCTGGCCCAGGCGGCCTTCGAGACCGCCACCGCCTACGCCAGGGAACGCCGCCAGTTCGGCTCCCGCATCGCCGACTTCCAGGGCATCGGCTTCCTCCTGGCCGACATGGCCACCCAGATCGCCGCCGCCCGCGCCCTCTACCTGGACGCCGCCCGCTCCCGCGACGCCGGCCGTCCGTACGGTCCCAAGGCGGCGATGGCCAAACTCTTCGCCACCGACATGTGCATGAAGGTCACCACCGACGCCGTCCAGGTCCTCGGCGGCTACGGCTACGTGGAGGACTTCCCGGTCGAACGCTTCATGCGCGAAGCCAAGGTCCTCCAGATCGTGGAAGGCACCAACCAGATCCAGCGCCTGGTCATCAGCCGGGCACTCACCAAAGTCGAATAGCTCCAGAGACACCCCGCATGCCCGGCGCTCTACTTCGGGCCGGGCATGCGTCCATCAAAGTCGCATCAGAAGTCGAATTCTCCAGCCTTCGCGCCCTTCACGAACGCATCCCACACACTCGCGCTGACCACGAAAGGCGGTTGCTCGGGGGATTCAGTGTCGCGGAGGCCGACTCGGCCACCGGTAAGCGGGGCGACCTCCAGGCAGTCTCCACCGCTTCCGCCTGAGAAGGACGACTTACGCCAGTGCGCGGCTGCCAGTTCTGCGTTCAGGTCCACAGGTTCACCAGCTTCTCTTTTATTAGTTCGATCGATGCACGCGCGGGAAATGCCTCGGCGCGTAGTGCGTCATAGAGGTTGATTACCTTGGCCACCTTTTCGGCCTCAATGGTGACAAAACCGAGTGTAGCAGCCTCCATGTACACGGTGTCGGGTTGTCCCGGGCGTCCGGCGATCATGAACCCGCCTTCGAGACCAATGGTCGCGCGGCTGTCCATGGGGGAGACCTGAATGGTCACGCTGCGATTGTCGGACATCTTGATCAGATGTTCTAGTTGCTCGCGCATTACATCCCTGCCGCCGATCGGGCGGGATAGCACGCCCTCGTCCAGGACCGCCCACAACATTGGGGGCGTGACGCGGTCCAGGATGAGCTGCCGGTCCAGGCGGGCGACGACGGCCTCCTCGATCTGGTCGTCGGCCATCCGGGGGCGCCCGCTGAGAATCGCGCGAGCGTATGCCTCTGTTTGGAGCAGGCCGGGGACGACATTCGGCTGCCAGGTTCGGATGACCGTGGCGTCCGGTTCGATTTCCAGCCAGGGCTGGAACCACTCCGGTCTGGCCGTCATGCTGACCAGTGGCCACAGGCGGAGGAGTTCGCCGTTGAGGCCGAGGGCCTTCTCGCAGAGTTCGACGAACTGGCGGCTTGGGATCCGTGTTGCCCGTTCGACGAAGCTGACCATGCCCGCGCTGAAGTTGATCTTCTCGGCGAGTTGTTCCTGGGACATGTCGGAGGCCATTCGGTATTTCCGAATCTCCGAGCCGAGGAGCGCGCGCGGGCTTTCGGCGGGGTCGAGCTCTTGGGGGGCGGGCATTTTACCTCCAGTCATCGAGGTTATACCGGCGGTTCAACAGGAATTGTTAAACCGATGAAAAATGGCCATCTTGTACGCCAAACAAATTAAGGCCATCATGTGCCCGATCCGTCAAGCTTTTCGTCTGCCTTCTTTTGTCTATTGGTGTCGACCGCCACGACAAAAGGGATAAATCCTACGATTTGCCAACTCGTGCGGTGGCCGCCGAGCCCGCGCAGCACCAGCCGGGAGTGCGGGCACGACCTGGACCTCGGCCGTCTCCAGCCGCTCACTTCTACGAGGGGAGTTCGTGGTCGGCGAAGGCGCCGCCCAGCCAAGATCGGCGCACTTGGCGACGACGAGTATGGGTGGCCTGGTGCAGCTGGCTGAACAGTTACCCCGGGAACCTCGTGTCCGCTGGTCGAGTGGCTCACTCCGTGTGGAAGATGTGGCCGATGTGCAGCCGTGCGGCGAGGTGTCCCGGCCACAGCGCGAGAAGGTTGGCGACCAGGAGCGCTGCCGGTCCGATCGCCAGCAGCGCCCAGAGGGCGACCGGTGGCTCGTAGAACAGCGGGGTCTGGTTGGCGACGATGCGCCACAGCGTGCGGCCCAACATGACGCCGAGCGGCACCCCCAAGGAAAGGCCCACGATCGCGAGCAGTGACGCCTGGGTGAACACGACGAGCCGCGACTGGCGGCGGGTCATGCCGAGTGTCCGCATGACCGCGACCTGGCGCCTGCGCCGTCGTACGGCGGTGGCCAGCGCGTGGCCCACGGCGCCTACAGCGAGGAGCGCGAGAAAGCCGCCAAGGAACAGCGGCAGGCTCTGGATGTCCTGGACCTCGACGAGCTGAGGGGGCGCGCTCATCGGCAACAAGTCCATGCGTTCAACACCGTCGATCGCTTTGATGGCTGTCAGGAGGCGGCTGCGAACGGCCTCCGTATCGGCGCCCCCCCGAAGAGCGACGAGTGCCGCGTGGTATTTGAAGTCCGTACCGAACAGCGTCTCGAAACCGGCCGCGCTGGTCCATGCCCCGGAGTGGTAGTCGTTGTGCGAACCCTGCGGAACGAAGCCGATCCCGGACACTTTCAGGTCCTTTGGTCCGGTCGTCCCGGTCAGCCGTACGGTCGAGCCGACCTGTAGCTCAAGATTGCGCGCAGTGATTGGGCCGAGGACGATGTCGCCCGCCGTTTCGGGCAGCCGGCCTGAGGTGAGAACCACCGGGACGGGGGCGCCGACAGGTGCGTAGGTGTAGACAGTGACGGTGACCGCGTCCCCGCCCGTGACCTGGCCCGCCCCGGCCACCGCAATGCGGGCGTCGTTGACCGCGATGACATCGCGATCTCGGGCGGCAGTGGCTGTGATCTTGTCCGTCGGCTGCCAGTCCCGCCCATTCTCGCCGAGCACCGTCAATAACTGAAATGTCTGGCCGAACCTGCGAGGATCGTTCGCCGCGTCCGTAACACCCGCGGCGAACGTGAAGGAGGACAGCACCCCGAGCACACCAGCGACCGCCCCGAACATCGCGGGCCGCACCGGAACAGCATCGCGGCCCCGGCCGGGCTCAAGGGCGAATTGGCTGCCGACCACGAGAGGTACGGGCAGGCCGAGGCGCGCCCCTGCTCGGGCGACGGCGGAGCGACGCGGCGGTGCCTCGGATCGCGCCGCCGCGACCGAGATCCGCCCCGATACAAGCGCTCCGGCGAGGACCATCAGCGGCACGACCGCCCACCCGGAGGCGAGGACGAGCACATCGACGTCGATGCCGGGTACGGGCTCGACCAGAGATGCGGCGCCGATCGGCATCCACAGGGAACCGACGACGGCTACGCCGATCCCTAGCGTCGCGCCGACCAGGGAGGCGAGGAACGGCCCCGCAGCGGCGGCGGTCAGTGTCTGCCTCGTGGTCATGCCGGGGACGCGCAGCACCTGCAACTCGGTCACGTTGGCCGTGGTATAGCGGGCGACCGACTGGCCGACAAGGACGACCGCGGCGACCAGCGCGGCCAGGGCGAAGGCCAGAAGGGACAGGCTCTCGTAGGCGTTGACCTGCTGAGTATGCCGGGCGACGTCAGCCTCGTTCCGGATCTCGATGTCTGTCCGGCCGGTGATCTTGGCCAGCCCTTCCTTGAATGTCGGGAGTCCCTCCTCTCCTGAGTCGAGACGGACCAGCGCGTTGACGAAGCCGTACGAGCCGGTGCCGACGAAGTTTCTCGGATAGGCGGCGAAGAGAGCCGGTGAGGGGTAGACCGAGAACTGGCGTTCCAGCGTGTCAGAGAACCAGAAAGAACGGATGACACCGACGATGCGTGCCCGCACCCGCGGGCCGTGGGGGCTGCCGTCGAAGTAGGGGTCGTCGGCCTCCTGCTCGGTCATCAGGCGCAGGGTGAGAGCGTCCCCGACGCCCAAACCGGTGGCGGCGGGAAACCGGCCGGTGACCATGACCTCGTCGGCACGGCCGGGATCGGCGAGGCGTCCCTCCAGCACCACCGGTCGTTCCACCGTCTGGTACGCCTCGTGGTCCGCAGGCGGGAGAAGCCCCCCGTAGCCAGGGAGCTCTTCTACGGAGAAGGGCGCCACGGCGAAGCCGGACACGGCCGCGACGCCGGGCATCGCGCGCACTTTGTCCCAGTCGAACTTGGGATCGTTGGGCAGGACGACGGCGTCGGACGGCAGCGTCACCGCACGCAGACGGCCCAGCGCGCTCTCCCCCCGCCGTGCGCCGGCCACGGCCGTCAGCACGGTGGCGGTCGCCATGGCCACGAGCAGCGCGAGGACGGTGAGTGACCGAACCCGTCTGCGCAACTCCAGGCGGAGCCAGACGGCGGCGAGATTCATGAGGGCTCCATGGGTGTGCTCGACGCGTTCATCGCGCCAGGAAGGCCGCCGCTGCTCGGCTCCGACAGCACCGGCATGATGCGCTCCACCGCTGAATTACATATCGCTTTAAATACCCGCGAAAGGGCGCTGGCCGTGAGGTTCCCGGGGGTGCTGGCACCCCCACCGTCCGGCAGGCTGGCACCCTCGCGCAACAGGGCATCGAGCTTGCATTGCCAGCCTGACCTCAGCGCTGGCGTGGACGGTGGATCGGGCCAAAGCGACTCAGCGAGAACTGGACGGGTAGCTCCTGACGGTCCCTCGGCCCCGATATTCCCGGATATGTGGGTTGTGCATTCGCCTGCGCAGTCTGTCGGTGGCGTTCAACCGCGACGGCCGTCTGGCCAGCGCCGGGGAAGACGGTGTGATCAGGCTGTGGGACCTGAACGTCGAGCACGCCGCCCAGTGGATCTGCTCCACCACCCGGAACGTCCTCACGCCCCGGCAGTGGAAAAGTACATCCCCCAGCTCCCCTACGCCCCACCGTGCCCGTGATGCTCCGACGCCACGCGGCTGGCCGAGCGCTACCGGTACGACCGGGTGCTGCTGGCCGGCGACGCGGCACACATCGTGCAGGCAGTCCGCGGGGCCAGCAAGGCTGATGAGTCGCGACACGTCTGTGGAATGCCGGTCCGGGAGGCGTACCCGAAGGACCTCACAACTGGAGATCGGGCACGAATTCGTCAGGAACGTGAGCCGGGCAGCAGGTCGGTGAGGTTGCGGAGCTTGCCGCTTCGGCTTCCCGTTCCCGGGTCGATCCAGGCGATGATCGAGAGCAGCAGCCAGGTGACCGCGATGGGCAGCACCTGGTCCACGATGCTGTCGGGAATGACCGATGTGGTGGTCCGCAGGAGCAGGAAGACGGCCAGCGGGGCGATTGCCACGAACGCCCCGCCGAGCCCGCGCAGCACCAGCCGCAGCCGGGAGTGCGGGACGACCTGGACCTCGGCCGTCTCCAGCCGGTCCCAGTCACCGTCGATGATCGGCACCACCGCGGGGACCAGCCGGGCGGCGATCTCGTGGGCGGGAGTGCTCTGCCGCAGCAGGAACTCCATCTTCAGCTCACGCAGCCGGGCCGCGATCCCCCGGCAGCGCTCGGCCACCATCCGGTCCCCCATGGGATCCCAGGCCGTCAGCTGCCGGGGCAGACAGCGTTCGATCAACCGGGCCAGCCACTCCAGCTCCCAGGCGACGCCGACCGGATCGCTGAAGGGGAACGCCTGCCCGAGCGCCGACCGCTCCTCCAACGGCAGGTGCGCGTCCTGCGCCCGCGCACCGAACCAGATCAGCGTCTGCACCAGCTCGCCGACCGTCCACACCCGCATCTTGCGGCGTTCCAGGAGGCTCGTGATCAGGTAGGTCAGGACGAAGACGAACCCCGCGACCACCATCGCCGTCAGTCCCGCCCAGAGCCCGGACCAGAGCCCCCCGGCCCAGCCCGCTCCGTCCCCCTGCCCGACCGCCAGCGTCACCACGGCCAGCGCGCCCTGCACGACCAGAAACACCGCGGCACGGGTCCGGATGCGCCGGATGTCCAGCACGAACACGCCCGCCAACGCCACGATCAGGCCGACCGTGCTCGCCAGCAGCAGCGCTCCCGTCACCGGCAACCATCCGGCTTCCGTCCACGGACCGTACAGAAGCAGGCCGGACACCACCAGGAAGGCCAGCCCGAACAGGCCGGAAGGCCGCGGCATCGCGAAATCGGCGTGGCGGAGGCTGCCCGACAGGGCACCGAGCGTGAACAGCACACCCAGCACGAGGTGAGCGAGACGCCAGCCGGTAGGCGGGTCGGCGACGGAGTACGACATGGTCACCGTGGCGGCGACCGGGACCAGCGGCCACAGCAGGACATAGGAGATGGCGTCCCGGTAACGCTCGATGACGTGGAACCATGCCTGGCGGGCGTTCGTCTGCCGCAGCCACCACTCGCAGTCATCCTTGATCCGCTCACGGTCGTCGTCGTCGATCAGCGGCGTCTCGGCCAGGTATCGGAGCATTGTGGTGTCGAACATGGTGCGTCGTTCCACGTAGTACTCGCGAACCGGGGCGATGAGCGGCAGGCTGAGCAGCCATTGCCCCACCTGCGGAACGGCTGAGGAATCGGCGCTCTGATCCACAGGCCCTCCCGTGGCGACGGAACCGCCCGATCGTTCTCAGAGCTTTTCACAGTGGCCGTCGCATGCAAAGAAGTGCTTTCTGCCCCGAAGAGGCCGTGGTCATCGGCGGGGCGGCAGGGCGCGTTCGGCCAGGGATGCGGCTGTGGCGGCGAGGGTGAGGCCGATGGCGAGGAGGAGGGGCAGGTGGAGGGTGGTGGTGATGATCGCGCCGGCCAGGGCGGTGCCTGCGGAGCCGGCGGTGATCTTCAGTGCGCCGATCCAGACGAACACCTGGCCGCGGGCTGTGGCGGGGGCGTACTCGTTGCGGGCGGCGAGGGTCGCGGCGAAGAAGCAGGAGTTGAGGACGCCGGCGAGGGCATAGGCGGCTGCCGCCGCCCAGAACACGCCGGTCAGTGTGACCGCGGCGAGGGCTAAGGCGACGGTCATGAGCCCAGGCTCAACTCGTCGACGACCCGGGCGACCTCGGCGTGGTCGGCGTCCGGCAGTCCGCGGATCGGCAGGGGGAGGCAGGGCCGATCGACCAGGCCCAGGTGCTCGGCGATCGCCGCTGTCACCCGCAGGCTGCCGTGGCGGGCGAAAAGGTCCCACAGTGGTCGCAGGCGCGCGGACAACGCGGTGGCCCGCTCGACGTCGCCGGCTTGCGCGGTGCGGGTGATCGCGAGCGCCGGTGCTGGCAGGGTGCCGGCGATGACGGAGTACCAGGCGTCGCAGCCCGCGTTCAGGCCGGTGGCCGCGAAGGCGTCACCGGAGACTCCGATCGTGACGTGCGTGGGAAGGATCTCGCGGAGCCGGGCGATCCGGGCGGCGGCCTGCGCGGGGTCCGCCGGGACGCCGGGGATCTTGATCGAGGCGACGTGGGGGAGCGCGGCGATGGCCTGATAGAGGTCGTCGGTGAAGGTGAAGTGGGTGGTGCCGGGGTTGTCGTAGACCACCAGGGGCACCGACAGCTCCCGGGTCACGACCTCGTACAGGCCGTACACGTCGTCCGGGGTCAGCGCCTGGTACGACACCGGGGCCAGCAGCACCCCGGCGGCACCGGCGGCCTGGGCGTCCTCGGCGAGCTCCAGGACATGTTTGGTACGCAGTGCGCCGATCCCGATGACCACCGGCACCTCCCCGGCGTGCTTGACGGCGAGGTGGGCGATACGGGTGCGTTCCTCGCGCGTGAGATAGGCGTAGGAGCCGGTCGACCCCAGTGCCGTGATCGAGTCGACCGCGGCGGCGGCCAGGCGCGCGACGAGCCCGGCGAAAGCGGACTCGTCGATGCGCTGCTCGTCCATCGGGGTTAGGGGGAAGGCGCTGAGGCCGGTGAACATGGAGGTCTTCCTTCTGGTACGGGGGACGAACTACGCCATTTGCAGGACAGCGGCGAGGTCGGCCGCGAACGCGGTCGCCTGCTGCGGGGAGAGCGTCGCGGTGGTCACCCGGATCGCCGGCGGCGGCCGGTCGCCCACGGCGAAGTTCTCGCCCGGCCGGACGGCCCAGCCGCGTTTGGCCAGGTCGTTCACGACTTGCCGGGGCCTGCCGGGGAGGGGGACCCAGACGTTCAGGCCGTCTGTGTGCCGCTGCATCGGCAGGCCTCGCCCGGTGAGCTCGGCGACGAGCAGGCCGCTGCGTCCGGCGTAGGACGCACGCGCCCGGTCCAGTAGCGCGTGGGTGTGCGGGTCGGCCAGCAGCCGGGCGACGAGGTGCTGAAGGATGTGGCTGACCCAGGTGGTCGCCGAGCTCAGCCGGGACTCCAGCCGGGTCGCGGTGTCCGGGTCGGCCAGCACGAACGCGACCCGCAGGTCGGGGCCGAGGAACTTGGACACTGACCGCACCAGCGCCCACCGGTGCGCGTCCGGCGGCGTGACGCGCAGGTAGGGACGGGACGACACGGCCGAGAAGTGGTCGTCCTCAACCACGAGCACGCCGGGGTATCCGGCCAGCACCTCGCGCAGCGCGGCAACCCGCGCCGGGCTCAGGCTCGCCCCGGTCGGGTTGTGCGCCCTGGGGGTGCACACGAGCGCCCGAGCGCCTGCCGCCAACGCGGCGCGCAGCCCCTCTACCGTCATGCCCTCCTCGTCGACGGCGACCGGGGCGCTCTGGAAGCCGCCCAGGCGGAGGGCGCCGATGCTGGACAGGAAGCAAGGGTCCTCGACGGCCACGGTGTCGCCTCGGGTCAGGTACGCGCCCAGCAGCCGATCGACCGCGTCGACCGACCCGTGGGTCAGCACCAGCCGATGCGGCCCTGCCACGTCCGGGGTCATGTGCTGGGCGGCCCACCGTTGGAGTTCCTCGCTGACCGGGGCGGTCCCGTACAGCGGCGGCGAGTAGCCGGCGTCCAGCACGCCGGCCATCCTGGGGAGGAACGCGGGGTCGGGGTTGCCGCTGCTGAGATTGACCACCCCGCCTTCCGAGGCCTGGCCTTCGCCGTCCAGGTTCGGCACCCCGAGGACGATCGTGCCACCCCGCCGGCGGGTCTCCACGATGCCCGCCGCGGCGAGCTGCGCGTACGCGGCGGCGACCGTGTTCCGGTTCAGCCCCAGCTCGGTGGCCAGCGTGCGGATCGAGGGCAGCGCGTCGCCGGCCGAGAGGGCGCCGGCGTCGATCCGCGCCCGGATCGAGGCGACGAGCCCGCCGGCGTTGGCGCCCTGGATGCCGCCCGCCACTGTGTCGCTCATGCTCACAAGCCCTCGGTGAGGTGCCGGATGACCTGTGCCGCCGAGCCGTCACGGGCACTGCGATACCCGGTGCCCGCCCACAGGTGCAGCAGGTCGGCGTCACCGGCCTTCGCGGCGGCCTGGCGCAGCGCCCGGGTCAGGTGGTGGATCGCCGGGTATCCGAACGGCGCGGAGGCGTCATGGCGGTCGATGAAGCCGTTGCGCAGGCCGCGGGCCGGGCGACCGGTGAAGGCGTGCGTGATGACCGTCTGGGTGAACGCCGGGTCGGCCAGCGCGTCCTTGTGGGTCTGCGAGGCGCCCGACTCCTCCGTACGCAGCAGTAGCGTCCCCACAGCCACCGCCTCCGCGCCCGCGTGCAGCAGCTCGCGGACGGCCTCGGGCCCGTCCACCCCGCCACCGGCGACCACGGGCAGGTCCACCGCCGCACGCACGTCGAGTACGAGGTCCCGGGTGGCGATCGGGGTCAACGGCCGGGCCGGATCGTACGTCGCGCTGTGCCCTCCGGCCGCGGTGCCCTGGACCACCAGCCCGTCCACCCCGGCCTCCTGCGCGGCCCGCGCCTCCGACGCCGTCGTGACCGTGGCCAGCACCCGGCTACCGGCTCGCCGCAACGCGGCGATGTCCCGCGCCCGCGGCAGGCCGAAGGTCAGCGAGACCACCGGCACCGGATCGGACAGCAGCAGCGCGAGCTTCTCCGGCCAGTGGTCGTCATCGTCCACCACCGGCCGCGGATCCAGACGAAGCCCGTACCGCTCCGCCTCGAGCTGCAACTCGGCGGCGTAAGCACGAAACGCCGCCTCATCCACCCCGCCCGAACCAGAAACGAACAGATTGACGCCGAAGGCCCCGCCGAACCTGCGAACCAGCCCGATCTCATCGGCGAGAGCACCGGCCGCCTTGTACCCCCCAGCAAGAAACGGGAACCCTCCCGCACCCCCCACCGCCCCGGCGAGAGCGACCGTGCTCGGCCCACCCGCCATCGGCGCCCCGACAACCGGAAGCGACGCCTCCAACAACCCGGACCGAAGCATCAACGAGGCCCTTCCGTATCCGTACTACCCTGCCGCGCAGCCCGCGACATGATATGTCCTAGGACATAATTGTAGGTCATGGGTGCGGCGTGCCCGCAGGGTCCTCGGTCGGCGCGCAGGTGCCGCGTAATCCTCGCTGGTAGCGGGCGCGGCGACCCACGCTGTCAGGCGACTGCTATGAGTGCCGCGATTAGGCCGTACTCGATGGCCGTGGCGGCGGATGCGGCGGTCTGGGTGGCGGCGATGGCTGTCAGGGCTACGGCGAGTGTGATGACGAATCTGGTGGAAGTACGCATTGCATCACCTTCAGTGATTGATGGGCCCGGTCTCCTCGTATTCGGTGTTCAGCGGGGTCTGGATTGCGGGGGTTTGGTCGCGTTGACGGAGCGGTCGGTGGGGGAGTGCCGGGTCAAAGATGATCTGCTTGGGGCGCGGCGGCCAGGTCGGTGAGGAGGTCGGAGAGGACGAGTTCCTCTTCGACTCGGACGGCGCGTTGTGCCATGGCCTGGGACAGGTCTGGAGCCCAGGGCGTTGGGTGTGGGCGGCCGGTCAGGGGGGCGGAGGCGGGGACCGCCTGGTAGGAGGGGGTGTCGAAGCGCCATGGCTGGAAGCCGATTCGTTCGTGGACGGCGGTGGCGATGGCAACTCCGCCCCAGTCGAAGTCTCCGTGGTAGGCGAAGGTGGCGCCGCTGGAGGCGAGGAGGTCGAGTAGGTGCCAGACGGCCGCTGATGGTCTGCCGCTCGCGCATACCAGGGGCGGGCAGGAGGGGCCGAGTTCGTCGGCGGCGGCGGCGATCACTACGGGGTTCTCGCAGATGCGGACCAGGCCGGCGGTGAGGGGGGTCTCGTGGCGGCGGAGTTGGCGGAGGGTCAGTACGCAGGGCTCGCCCGCCTCGGTGGCCGCGTTGAGGATCCGGCCGGTGGGGGTGCGGTCGTCGCCGGTCAGGCCGAGGCAGAGGACGAGGGAGGACAGGTCGTCGAGGTGGACGCCGACCGCGGCCCAGGCGGCGCGGCGGGCGTCCGCTCTGCCGCCGTCCGTGTACGGCAGGCCGGCGAGTGCGCGTGCCGCCGACAGGGCCAGTGTCGCCAGTGGGCGGCCCTCGTCCAGTGCGTGGGCGTCGCCGCAGGTTTCTGCGGCCAGGCGGCCGAGGGGCAGGCCAGGTGCGGGTAGCCGGGCCAGGATCGAGGTGAGGTGGTCGAGCAGCGGGCGCGCCTCGTCGGCGGTCGGAGCGAGCCTGCGGACCAGTCCGGTGGTTTCCAGCCAGGAGCGCCAGCCGGAGAGTTCCGGGCGATCGGCGATCAGGGTGTCGAGCCGGCCGAACGCCCGTAGCCAGGCGGCAGCCAGGGCCGCGTTCTCGGCGGCCAGATCGCGGACGGGGCCGCCCAGGCGTACCACGGCCTCGTGCAGGCCTTCGGGTGCGACGCCGCTGGCCCGCAGCATCTGGTCCACCTCGTCCAAGGAGACCGACAGTGAGGTGCCGGTGCCGGCGCGGCGGCCGAGGAGGAGTTCGATCGCCCGTCGCTGCCCCGGCGACGCGCTGGTGAGGGTGATCGTGCCGGTCAGCGGTCTGCCCTGGGCCAGGCGGCGGCGTGCCCGGTCCACCAGCCAGGCGGTCTCCTCCCCACCCAGGAGTCGGCGTAGCCGCTGGTATTCGTCGCTCATGTGAACAGGTCGTCCTGCCGTACGGCGACACTGGGGGCGGCCACGGGCAGGGAGGCGACGGGACGTTCGGTGCGGCGGCGTTCGCGGCCGTCCCAGCGCCATGGGGTGACCAGGACGGCGTCGATGCCGTCGCGGCGGCTGAGCTGGCAGATCGCCAGGCCGGGGACCTGCGGGTAGCAGCCCCACTCGCGTTCGCTGGTCATCACCACGTCCATGTCGAAGGTGGCCAGCAGGCCCAGGCACTTGGCCCGCGAGTCGTCGTCGACCCCGGCGAACGCCTCGTCCAGGGCGACCAGGCGGGGAGCGTGCGGGTTGCCCGCCGACTTGTAGTGCGCGGAGGCGGCGGCGAACAGCGGCACCGAGGCCGCCAGCACCCGCTCGCCGCCGGAGGCGGGGCCGGTCGCGGCCCGCCACTGACCGTCCTGCAGCCGCTGGATCGCGAACTCGTGCCAGCCGCGGTAGTCCAGCGCCCTGGTCAGCGCCTCGGTCCAGCCCGCGGCCGGGTTGTCGGCGTGCTCGCGGGCGATCCGGTCCTGCAGGAACGCGCCGACGAGGGAACGGTCGGCGACCGACCAGGCGTCCACCGTCTGCCGGAGCTTGTCGCGGACCCGGTCCAGACCTTCGGGGGCGTTCCTGGCGGTCTTCCAGATCAGGCGCAGGCGCATGCCGGTGGAGGTGGGGCGGGACTCCAGCTCGGCGTTCATCTCCCTGACCTCGAACTCGGCCGCGGCGATCAGCTCGTGCAGCGTACCCGCCACCTCGTTGAGCAGATGGTTCTCCAGGATCTCGCGTTCCTTCGCCGACAGGAGCCTGGCCCGGTGCTCGGTCTCCTCCGTCAGCGCCTCGGCCAGCTCGGGAACGTCCCTGGTACGCCCCTGGAACAGCACGTCCACGATCATGATGCCCTCGCGCAGGGTGAGCCCGACGGAGTGCCCGTGCCTGGCCAGGGCGTCCGACAGCAGCTTGTGCTCCTCGGCCACCTTCTTCTGCACCCGATCCCACGGGCCGTCGCCGTCGTCCACGCCGTCGAGCTCGGCGTTGACCGTCCTGGCCAGGAGCACGGTCGGGGTGGCCGCCCACTCGCCCGCCGGGTCGGGCACCGCCAGGGCGGGCAGGGCCACGCGCAGCAGGCCGGTGGCGGCGAACGCCTGGAACTCCCGTACCGCGGCGTCGCGCGCCGCGGCCGCCTCCCCGATCTGGCCGCGCAGGGTGTCACGCGCGCCCTCGGCCTTGCCGCGTTCCTGCAGGGCGCCCTGCTCTCTGCGCCGGGCCGCGTTCTCCGCGGTCAGGCGCTCCTCCAGGTCCCGTTTCACCAGTTCGAGCTGCCGGAACAGTTCCTCGACGGCCGCGCCGGCGGTCTCGGCCAGCGCGCGGTAGGTCTCGGCGGCGGCGTCCGCCCGCTCGCGCGCCGCGGCCGCCAGCTCCGCCGCCTCGTGCAGCTGCCGCCTGGTCCGGTCGAGTTCCTCTGCGGCCTCCTCGGCCGCCTCCAGCGCGGTACGCCGGGCCTGCTCGACGGGCCAGAACCTGGCCAGGGCCAGCCGGTAGTCGGCCACCCCGGCCTTGACCGCCGCCAGGCCCGGAGGGTCGGCGGGCAGACCGACGTCCCCGGCGAACTCGGCCGCCCGGAGTTCGGCGGCGTCCAGCTCGTGGTGGCGGGCCAGCGTGACCCGGGTCGCGGCGGCGTGCTTGGCCTCCAGTTCGCTCCGCCGTTCGTGTTCGGCGGCGAGCTTGACCTGCGCCTCGCGCAGCGGCGCGTCCGCGGGCAGCGCCCGGTGTTCGGCGGCGAGCCGGTCCCGCCGTGCGGCCAGCGTGTCCAGGTCGGCGTCCAGCTGTTCGATCCGGCGGCGTACCTGGTCGAGTTCGCCGCGGAGCACGGCCAGCCTGGCGCGCCGCGCGGCCTCCCGCGCCCCTTCGCCGATGTGGTGGGCGTCCTGCTTGTGCCAGGATCCGGCCAGTACGCCGTTGGCCCACCGGCCGTCCACCGCCACCCACGTCCCGCCGGGGCGGCCGGGGCCCAGCCCGATGGCCTGGAGCACGGCTCGTACGGCGTCGTCGGGCAGGGCCGCGGCCTGCGGGTCGGCCCGGTCGACGGCCGGGCGCAGGACGACCGCGCACGACGGCCCGGTCAGGGGCTCGCCGGCCACGATGACGGTGTCGTCCGCGGCGAGCAGGGTTCCCGCCGGCGTCACCCAGGCGTCGAGGATGCCCGCGGCCTCCAGTGCGGCCTCCAGCCCGGCCCGATGCGCGGGCGGCACGGCCTCGGCGAAGTCCACGACCTTCCACAGGGGCGCGCCGGGGCGGCCGAGCCGGGTCTCGGGGGCACGGGTGCGCGGGGCCGGCGGAGCGTCGTGGCCACCGGTTTCCAGCCTGGCGATCTCCTCGGCCAGCGTCGCGGCCAGCTGCCTGGCCCCGCGCAGCTCGGCGTCGAGTTCGGCGCCGAGGCGGCCGAGCGCGTCGGTGGCGGCTCTGGCCGCGTCGTCGACGGCGGACGCGGCCGGGTTGGGGCCGTCGGCGGCCACGGCCCAGCCTTCCAGCGCCGCCAGCGCCTCGTCAGGGTCCTCCAGCCGCAGCTCGGTCAGGCCGGCCAGGTAGATGGCGTAGGCATCGACCAGGCCGGTGGTCGCCGTGGCCGTCGCCTCCTCGGCGGCGGCGACCCGCTCGGCGGCGGCCTGCAGTTCGCCGGTCAGCCGGTCCACCTCCGCGCGGGCCGCGGCCAGCCGGGACCTGGCCTGCGCCACGGTGTCGATCAGCCGTTCCAGCTCGCCGATCGCCTGGTCCTGGCGGGCCGCCAGCGTCTCGGCGTCCCGCCGCGCCCTGGCCAGTTCGGGCGGCGGCACGATGGCGTGCCAGTCGAGGATGGCGAGGTGGGCGGGCTCGAACGCCGCCGCGCGGGCGGCCGTGCGGGTCAGCTCCCTGGCCTGGTCCAGGTCGCGGCCCGCCTCCTGCGCCCGGTCCAGGGCCGTACGGGTCCGCTGCTCGCGGCGGTGGGTCTCGGCGGTGAGGCGGTCACGCTCCCCCTCGCAGCGTTTGGCGTGGTCGGACTGCCGCCTGGCCTCCTCACCGGTCTGGTTGAGCCGTTCCGCGTCGCGCATCTCGGGGCTCTGCCGCAGTGCCTCCCTGCGGGCCTCCAGCAGGGTGCGCCGCGTCGCCAGTTCCTCCAGCGAGGTCTGGGCCGCCGCCAGCTCCGCCTCGGCCGCCGCGTGCGCCGCTTCTGCCTCGCCCAGGTCACGCCCCAGATGCTCGTACCGGCTCTGGGCCAGGCGCGGGACGGCGGCCTTGCGTCTGGCGGCGATTCCGGCGTACCTGCGGTAGTGGACCAGGAAGTCGGAGGCGGCCCGGCGCGCCTCCTCCAGCCCGCGCAGCGCGTCGCGCTCCTCGTCCAGACCACGGAACGCCTCGGCGACCGTGGCGATCAGGGCGGGGCTGAGCGGCGGCAGCGCCTCGGTGAGCGCCCTGGACAGCAGCTTCTCGTCCGGCTTCTTGGACAGCTGCGGCTGCCTGAGCTGGATGAGCAGGTTCACCAGCGCCTCGTAGCGGTGCGCGCCGAGACCGAAGAGGGCCTCGTCCACCGCCCGGCGATAGTCGGCGGCCCGGTCGTAGACCATGCCATGGCCCTCGACGGCCTCGCGCAGCTTCTCCCGGGTGAGCACCACCCCGGCGGGGGAGAGCAGGTGGAGTTCGGCGCCGACGCGCTGGGGGGTGAGGAAGAACCAGTGCCGGACGATGCCGCGGTCCCTGACCGCCTTCAGCCCGCAGCCGATCGTGCGGAACTCCTCGCCGCCGTCGGCGGTGCGCCGCCCGAACTCCAGCCACGCGTAGCCCAGCCGCTCGGGATGCGGATGCTTGCCGCCGAGCAGCAGGTTCCACTCCATCCGCTTCTGCCGGTCGCCGTCCGGCTCGACCCGGTGCGGCGCGAGTTCGCCGTCCAGCAGGAACGGCAGCGTCAGGGCCAGCACCTTGGACTTGCCCGTGCCGTTGTTGCCGCGCAGCAGCAGGCGCCCGTCGTGGAAATGGAACTCCTCCACGTCGTAGTAGAAGATGTCGACGAGCCCGGCGCGCAGCGGCTTCCAGCGTTCGGAGGTCGGGGAGGGCGGCATCACTGTCCTTTGATTACGGGTTCGTTCAAGGCGTAGCGGGCGATGGCGGGCAGTCCCGCGACCGAGTTCGCCGTCTGGCGTGCCAGTCGCAGTGCCGTCAGCTTGGCCAGCGCGGTGGCCAGCAGGCCGTCCTCCGCGCCCGGTTCCGTCACGCCCTTGCGCCAGAAGGAGGCGTGATCGCGGGCGGCCTGCCGGACGTAGGCGCGCAGCTCGTCCATGCTCACCTCGCCGCGGGTGGCCAGATGCTCGGCGACCAGCAGCGTCACGTGCCCGTCCGTCCGCTGCTCGGGCATGCGGACATCGGTCAGCTCGTCCTCGGGATCCACCATCGCGATGCCCTCGGCGCGGATCTCGGCGACCAGCCCGGTCGCCTCCTCGATGCGCCGGGTGATGACGTGCCGCTGGGAGGTCAGGTAGGCGCGCTCGGCCTCGTCGAGGTCGGCGAAGTAGAGCACCGGGTCCTCCAGCAGCCTGCGGGTCAGCCTGCGGCGCAGCGCCTGGTTGCGCAGGTCGTCGGTGTCGGGGACCGGTTCGGCGGTCAGCTCGGTCAGCCGCGCCTCGAAGGAGCCGGCCGCGATGGTGGAAGGGCCGCGCGTGCCGGTGAGCAGCGCGGCCAGGACCGGCCTGCGCACGTCGTACAGGACGTCGCCGGTGGCGGTCAGGTAGGCGTCCTCGTCACCCGCGACCCGGCGCAGCACGCCGAGGCCGAGCAGCGTCCGCACCACGGTGACCAGGTCGGTCCGTTCGGCGCGGCTGTCGAGGGTGAAGTCGAAGTCCAGTTCGGGTTCGGCGGCGGCCGACAGCACCTCCTCGGCGAGCCTGCCCAGTGTGGTCTGCGCGTCGGCCCGTTCCAGCACGGCCAGGGCCAGGCAGAGCAGCACGTAGCGGCGGCGGCCGTACGGCTCTCCCGTCCTGCCTCTGGCGGGATGGGTGGCGTCGGTCGTGTCCGCGACGGTCTTGAACAGCCGGGCCGTGGCCGAATCCACCGTCAGCCGCCAGCCGGTCTCCCGGGTGAGCCAGCCGCGCAGCTCGGTCAGGTGCCGGCGGACCAGCATCAGCGTCTCGGCGTCGTCCTCCGCGGTCAGCAGCGGCTTGGCCAGCAGGGCGCGCAGCGCGGCCCGCCGCTGGGCCGCCTCCTCCTCCGGGGTCATCCGGCCACCAGGTCGGTGATCTCGATCACGTGCTCGGGGCCGGTGAGCACTCCGTCCTCGGTGTGGATCTCCACCGCGCCTCCGCCGGGGACGAGCGTCAGCCGTACCTCCATCGAGCCGTCGCCGGTCACCGTCTTCACCTCCGTGTCGCCCGGCCGCCGGGCGGCCAGCGCGTCGCCCAGCAGGGCGAGGAACAGCCGGAACGCCCGCGGCTCCAGCAGGCCGAGCTCGGAGAGCAGGACCGGCCCGCCGGTCCGCAGCCGGGCGCGGGCCGCGGCCGTCTCGGCCGCCTCCCGTTCGGCCTGCTCCAGCAGCAGCCTGCGCGCCGCCGTGCGGTCGGTCACCTTGTTCGGCTTGCCCCGGCGTTCGTACGATCCGGTACGGCGAAGCTGCGGCGAGATCCGGATCGGCGGCGCCTGCCGCCAGGAGGTCGCGGCCCCCACCTCCCGCCATTCGTCCAGGGTCGCGGCCGTGACGGTCAGGTGCCTGGCCGGGGTCAGACCGAACGCCGCCCGCCACAGCCGGTGCGCCGCCGCCTCGTTCGGCGCCTCCGCGAACCAGCGGGCCAGGGTGCGGAAGTCCGCGGAGCGGTCGGAGCGGCCCGAGCGGCGCTCGTTGAGCAGCCCCACGGCGTCGATGAGCTGTTTGATCGCCGAGATCGCCGCCTGGCGCAGCAGCCGCGCCTGCGACGGGCGGCCCACATCGATGGAGACGAACCAGTCGCGCAGCCCGCGCCAACGGTTCACCCAGGACGAGAACGCCGCCTCCTCGGCCTTGGCGTAGGCGTCCGCGGCGTCCGCCCCGTCGGGAACCGCGTCCGCGGCCTCGCGCCGCGCGGCCAGCCGCAGCAGCTTCTCGTAATCCGACTCCTCCAGCTCGGCCAGCAACGCGGCGATCCGCGAGCCGGAATTGGCGAGGTCGGCGATGAAACGGTTGATGTACTCGATCAACCGCTCCTTGTAGGCGATGAAGCCGGCCACGTCGCCGTCGGAGAAGTCGATGGCGCGGCGCAGCGAGGCCATGAAGGCCTGCGCGTTGTCGGCCAGCGACGAGAACCGCTCGGCCAGGGACAGCAGGAGCAGGTGGACCCGGGCAGGGTCGGGATCCTCGTCGCGGGCCAGCACGGCCAGCGACTGGACCTGCTCGGCGATGTCCCCCAGCGCCACCGACTGCAGGACGCCGCGCCGCCCGATGGCCTCCTCGTAGAACGCGATGGCCTGCTCGGCCGCCTGACCGGCGGGGGTGAGCTGGAACAGGTACCGCTTGCGGTGAAAGTCCTCCACCGAGGTGACCCGGCCGGTGTCGGCGTCGGCCTGCAGATTCCCCCAGTCCCGCAGCTTCTCCAGGGCCTGGGCGAGCGGATCGTCGTTGTCCCGCCGGAGCTCCGCGGCCACCTCCTCCGGCCGCAGATGCACGATGAAGCGTTCCTTCGCCCGCGCGAACACACGCAGGATCTCCCGGTACAGGACGGCATTGGGAGCGCTCAGGTGAGCGAACGGCTGATGCTCCTGAGACGGGACGGTCATACCGCCATTCTCCTCGACCTGCGGAGAGACCGTGGCACGTTGTTCACGAGTGGTCCGGTAGACGCTGCCAGAACGTGTCCGGGTCTTCTTCGCGGGCTGCGGTGTCGAGGTGTTCCTGGATGAGGCGGTGCGGGTAGGTGAAGCCGCTGCCGGTGCGGTAGAGGAGGATACGGTGTTCGGCGTCCTCCAGGAAACGCTGGTAGCGGAGGGGGATGTAGCCCAGGGCGGTGAGGACCAGGCGCACGGTCCAGTACTGGATCAGGGCCAGGCCGCCGTAGCGGAAGGCGCGGGCCAGGCCGTACAGGCCGGCGAAGAGGGCGGCCAGGAGCCAGGCGGGGGTGGTGTCGAGATGGCCGGTCGACAGGGTGACCAGCAGGAGTAACGCGAGGGCGACGATCAGGGCGTTCAGGGCGCCGTGCGCCAGGGCGTAGCGGGCCGATCGGCGGATGCCCTCGTTGGGGCGGGTCCGGTCGTCGTCCAGGGAGGGCTCGAAGTTGTTGCCGAGCAGGTAGATCACCACGAGCAGGACGGTCGCCGTGTAGGGCAGCCAGACGGGCTCGGGGAAGTACAGATGGAAGGCGTAGCCGAACAGCAGGGCTTTGACCACGTTGAGCAACGTCGCCACGGTGCCCCGGACGAGGGCCTGGTTGCGCGGGGAGTAGAGGAGGAACTCGGTCGGCCGCCAGGTCCAGCGCATCCGTTCCACCGGTTTGAACACCGGCCGGAACCCGCCTTCCATCGTGGTGATGTACCCCCAGGCCGCGATGAGCAGGGCCAGGATGACGCCCTGCGAACCCCAGTCGATCCTCTGGAGCGCGGCGCCGCCGATGAGTATGGCGGGGATGTTGAGGACGACGGCCTTGCCCGGCGACTCCTGCCGGCTGTCGGCCAGTCGCTCGCTGATCACGATCTGGCAGCAGGTGACCAGGACGGTGATTCCGGCGAGCAGCGCCACGTCCGGGAGGCGCGCCTGGATCGCGCCCGTGTGGATCGCCACCGCCATCCAGCCCACGGTCATGATCCAGAGCGTGATCGTCGCCGCGCCGCCGGTGGCCGCGCGGGGCACTTTGCGCGCGGCCGGGGAAAGCCAGTCAAGGTCCAGGCGGTCGAGGTAGAGCACCTGCTCGCCGCGGGTGGTGAGCGTTTGGGCCAGCCAGGTCAGGCGGCAGAGGGCGGCGTACGGATTGGGGTGGCCCTGGAGCCGCTGGGCGAGGTAGGCGTCGAAGAGCCGTTTGCGGCGTTCGGCGGGGGAGCCGGGGCGGCGCAGGTCGTCGGCCGGGCGGCCGGTGTAGGTCAGGCGGATGATGTCGAGCATCAGCGGCGACTGCAGCAGCGGCCACAGGCCGGTGTCGGCGTCCAGCGCTTCGCGTACCGGCGCCAGACCGTCCGGGTTAGCGATCAGGTACTCCTGGACGTCCTGCCTGCTCGGCCTGGCCAGCTCGACGCGGAGCGCGGTGTCCACGGTGAGGGCCAGCTGCACGTCACGGTTGCGGCAGCTCAGCACCAGGCCCGCGGCCTGCCGCCGGAACCGCCTGAGCTGCGCGGCGCACTCCCGGCGGTGCGCCGACGGCACGTGGTCGAGTCCGTCCAGGATCGGCAGCAGCAGGTCGTCGGCCAGCCAGGTGCGGACGAACTGCTCGGGGGTGTGGTCGTAGGCGCGGTGGACCTCGGCGACGAGCCAGTCCTCGAACGCCTCGCCCCGGTAGGTGGCCAGGTTGAGCAGCACGGGCAGCGGGCGCCCCGGGTGGCCCGGTTCGGCCTCCAGTTCCGCGATGGCCTCCTCGGCCAGGGCGTGGGCGAGCTTGGCGAGCTGGGCGGACTTGCCGAGGCCCGCGTCGGCGAGCAGGGTCAGCTCGTCGCCGCCCTGCTCGAAGAGGGCGCGGATATCGGTCACGGTGGTGTCTGTCCGGATTAGTTCCGGACGGCTCCCGCGCTTTTTCCCGCCGGGTTCCTCGTCCAGCAGGGTGAATCTGGGGATTAGGTAGTAATACGCCTGCGCCCTCGCCGCCTCTTTTCCGGCTTTGTCGCGGACCATTCGCAGCAGTTTGAGTCGCCGGCGGTGGCTCACATTCGCCCGGCGGCGCAGCCACCAGCGGCCGAGCAGCGCCGTCAGCGCGGCGGCGCAGGCTCCCGCCAGGTAGGAACCCGGCGCGGGCAGGGTGAGCGCCAGCATCACCAGCACGGCTTCGAGCGCGGCGGTGAAGGCGACCGCGCCGATCTTCGCCAGCCACCGGGACATCCGCCTGATCGGGGGTTTTGCCGGCGATCCCCAGTCTCCGACGGCGCGGTCGGGTACGGCGGCGTCCTGGTCCAGGCCCGGCAACGGGAGCAGCCCGCGCAGCCGCGTCTCCTCGCGGTGGCGGCGCTCGGTAGCGTCCCAGCGGGCCTTCCACTCGCCGGGCCGGCCGCCGAGCGCGCGCACGATCGCCCGGAAGACCTGCCAGCTGTAGCGCCGTTTGCCGGAGAAGACATAGGAGATCATTGCGCCGGCGTAGTTGGTGGCCTTGGCGAGTTCGTTGATGCCCGGACGGCCGGCCGGGGGGCGGGTGGCGTACAGCTCGTCGTACAGGCGGCAGGCGAGTTCGGCCCACGGGCGGAACTCCGGCTCCGCGGCCTCCGGGTCGGGGCGGGTCACGCCCTTGACGGTCTGGCCGCCCCGGCCGCGCTTCCTGGTCGTTTCCTCGTTGCTCGTCATTGGTACCCATTCACCCATTAACACCTGGTCAGACGCCCTGTTCGCGGTCGGCTCCGGGGGTCTAGAACGGAAGTCGCGGACTGGCCAGTCGCGTCGATTCCAAACCCGAACCCGTCGAAAGGGATGAAGCCGTGGACGCCTACGCTCTCCTCCTCCTGCCGCTGGCGGGCGCGCTGCTGCCGCGTGTCGTGGCCGTGATCGCGCTCGCCTTGGTCCTGCGTGGCAGCACGCCCAGCGAACGCCCGGCGTTGCTGGACGCCGTCGCCCGATGTCTGCGGAGCATGCCGCGCGGGTGGCCGTCCCGCGCCGGCGGCCGTGGAAAGGCCGCGCCAATCCGTGAGCGAGCGTAGCTCTCGCATTAAATGGATAAATCAGGACAGGTGTCGATGGCGTAACAATTGGCGGCCTGTGCTAATTGCGGGCCGCCAATTTGCGCGCTCATATGGGCGTTAATATGCCTTTGTGTGTGATGGGGGGCGCTGACTTGTTCGTCCATTTCACAAAGTGGGATATGTCGGTATATGGGGAAGTCTTTGCCTGGGGTGGAGGTCGGTCGGGAGGTTGGCGTCCCGGCCGGGGGCGACGGTGGTGCTCACGTGTCGGCTACCCTCATATACAGACTTCGCCCCGGCCGAAATGGGCATCAACCCCTATACCGGACACCGCAGTCAGAGGGCAGACTGGGCGATTGAGGATCGCCGACGCCCCGTCATCCGCGTCCCTCGTACTGACGACGCGGTGGGAGCCCTAACCGAGGGCGATCCCGCCGATCGGCATGGCCGCCTGGGTTCTCAGCCTGACCTGTGCATGTCCATGGCGTTCCGAGAGAACTGAGGAGGTACTTGTTTGAGCGTCTCGCCGACCCCTGCGACTACCCGTTCCCCGCTGGGACTGGCCGCCCTGATCGTGCCCGTCGCGGCCGTCCTGACCCTCATCTTGGTGTGGGGGCGTAGTCTGCCGGTCCCGGTCGAGATCGTGGTCGTCGTGCTGCTGGCCCTGTCCGTGCTGGCGGCGGTGCACCACGCCGAGGTGGTGGCGCACCGCGTCGGGGAACCGTACGGCTCACTCATCCTCGCCGTGGCGGTCACCGTCATCGAGGTCGGCCTCATCGTCTCCCTGATGCTCTCCGGCGGCCCCGGCGCCGCGACGCTGGCCAGGGACACCGTCTTCGCCGCCGTGATGATCACCTGTAACGGCATCGTCGGCCTGTCGCTCCTGATCACCGCCCTGCGCAGCGGCACCGCCCCGTTCAACGCCAAGGGCACCGCCACCGCGCTGGCCACCGTGATTACGCTGGCGACCCTCAGCCTGGTGCTGCCCACCTTCACCACGAGCAGCCCGGGCCCGATATTCTCCGGTCCGCAACTGACCTTCGCCGCCGTGATCTCGCTGGCCCTGTACGTGCTGTTCCTGTTCGTCCAGAACGTCCGCCACCGCGACTACTTCCTGCCCGCCCAGAACTTCGTCGTACGACAGCCCAGCGCCGTCCTCGAGGCGCAACCTACCGGCCCCGCCTCTCCGCCGGCGGGCAAGGCCGAGAATGTGATCGCCGTCGCGCGGCCCGAAGAAACCGAGGACGCCGACACCGAGGAACACGCGGAGACCCCGTCCACAGGCACGGCCCTGGCCAGCCTCGGGCTGCTGCTGGCCGCGCTCGTCGCGGTCGTCGGCCTGGCCAAGGTGGAGTCCAAGACCATCGAGGCGGCCGTCTCCGGCGCCAAGCTGCCGCAGGCGGTCGTGGGCGTGGTCATCGCCATGCTGGTGCTGCTGCCGGAAACCCTCGCCGCCGCCCGCAACGCGCACCGCAACCGCACCCAGATCAGCCTCAACCTCGCCCTCGGCTCCGCCATGGCCAGCATCGGCCTGACCATTCCCACCATCGCGGTGCTGTCGATCTGGCTGGAGGGCCCGCTCGTGCTCGGGCTCGGCGCGACCCACATCGTCCTGCTCGGCCTCACCGCGGTCGTCGGCACCCTCACCGTGCTGCCCGGCCGCGCCACCCTCCTCCAGGCCGGCGTCCACCTGGCCCTGTGCGGCAGCTACCTCTTCCTCGCCGCCGTCCCGTGAACGGGATCGAGCGGCAACGGCTCCTCCTCTTCGACCAGGAAGCCGCCGGACTGGTGGTGCCAGAGCCGGGAGTACGGCCCCTGGGCCTGGAGGAGTTCGCCGTGAGTGCCCTGTTCCACGACATGGCCCTGGTCGAGGACGACCAGCCGGTCCATGCGGACGACGGTGCTCAGCCGGTGCGCGACCACCAGGGCGGTACGGTCGCGCATCAGACGCCATAACGCCTCCTGGACGAGGATCTCGCTCTCGGAGTCCAGCGCGCTGGTGGCCTCGTCCAGCAGCAGGATCGGCGCGTCGCGCAGGATGGCGCGGGCGAGCGCGACGCGCTGGCGCTGGCCGCCGGAGAGCTTGACGCCGCGTTCGCCGACCAGCGTGTCGAAACCGGCGGGCAGGGCTTCGGCGAACTCGGTGACGTGCGCCGCCTGCGCGGCCTGGCGGATCTCGGCCTCGGTGGCGCCCGGGCGGGCGAAGGCGATGTTGTCGCGCAGCGTCCGGTGGAACATGGCGGGTTCCTGGGGCACGTAGGCGATCAGGCTGCGCAGGTCGGCCTGCCGGAGCCGGGCGATGTCCTGGCCGCCGACCAGGATCCGGCCGCCGTCGATGTCCATGAGGCGCAGCAGCAGCCGGGTCAGCGTGGTCTTGCCGCCGCCCGACCGGCCGACCAGGCCGATCTTGGTACCGGCCGGGATGTCCAGGTCCAGGCGGTCGAACAGGAGCGGATTGCCGGCGTGCGCGAACCGCACCCCTTCGAAGCGGACACCGGCGTCGGCGGGGCGCAGCGGCTGCGGGTTGTCCGGGTCGACCACGGCAGGCGGGGTGAGGAGCAGTTCGGTGAACTGGGCGGCCTCGGTCAGCACGCTCTCCATGCGGCGGTAGATCTGGTTGAACTCGAACATGAGGCTGATCGAGTTCGTGTAGTAGGTGAACGTCACCACGATCGCCTCCACGCCCAGGCCGCCCCGCAGGGCGACGGCCAGGAGCAGGCCGACGGTGCTGGTGAGGACCGACAGCGGCGCGACGACGGTGTCCACCCGGAGGTTGCCGTAGTCCCAGGAACGCAGCGACAGCCGGCGCTGCTCGGCGAGCCGGTCCCGGTGCTCCACGGACTCGCGGTCCTCGGCGGCGAACGCGCGGACCGTCTCCATGTTGGACAGCACGTCGGCGACGTGCCCGGACACCCGGATCTTGGCGGCCTCCCGCCGGTCCACCAGCACCTGGCGGCGGCGGATGAGCGGGGCCACCAGGAACCCGGTGACGAGGATGAGGCCCACCAGCACGAAGACCAGCAGCGGGTGGTAGCGCCACAGCACCACCGAGGCGAACGCCAGCGGCACCACCTTGGCGACGATCGAGAACGCGAAGGTGTCGACGAACGCCTCGAACCCGCTGGAGAAGTTCAGCACCCGTTTGGTCAGCGAACCGGCGAAGTTGTCGTGGAAGAACGCGGCGTCCTTGGCCATCAGCTCGTCCATGCCCACCTGGCCGAGCCGCTCGATGCCCCGGGCGTCCGTGCGGTTCAGGAAGTGCAGTCCCAGCCGCCACAGCGCCTCGCCGAGGAGCAGCATCGCGCCGAAGCCGAGCACGTACGGCAGGAGCGCGTCGAGGGTGCCCTCCCCACGACCGGCCAGATGCCCCACCAGCCCGCCCACCGCCAGCGGCGCCAGGTAGAACAGGCAGATGTTCCCCAACGCCGGCAGCAGCATCGCGGGCACCGAGACCCGCCGCAGCCTCCGCAGTTCCCGGACGTAGTACCGCAGCGCCAGCAGGACGGCCGACCTCCGGGCCGACGGTTCGCCGGGCGGCGAATCCGGGGAAGCCGGGGAATCAACTGAACCGAGCACAGCCATGTCCGCCCCCCTGAATACCGACCCCGCAGCCATGCTCCCGCAGCCGGTACGGATACAGCGAGTGATTTTTCGTTGCCTGTGGAGGGCTGGACAGACCATTACCACCAGTTAGACGGCAAACGGATAGGTTTCCGATGCTTCTCCCTTTTCCCACCCCGCGGTGCGTTCGAGGGGTTCGACGGCACGAGTCTCGTCGATGTGGATCACCGCGTCGAACTGCTCGGAGACGCGCGCCAGGAAGTAGTGGCTCCGCCGCTCGGTCCGCGGCCGGTAGACGACGCCGATCGCCCGCTCCAGCAGCACCTTTCGCAGGAGTTCCCTGGTCTGCGGCGCGGCGTCGAAGAAGAGCAGGAACTCCTTGCCGCCCGCCTCGTGGTGCAGTTCCTCGATCGACGGGGAAAGCGCGGGACGTACCAGCTTGCGTTCCGCGGGTCCGCCCCAGTCGTCGGCCGCCGTCACCGTGCCGGTGTAGGTGGTGAAACCGATGAGGCGGCAGTCGCCCGGGTGCCGCTCCCGGACCAGCCGGCCGACGGTGACCTCGCCCCGGGCCGTCGCCTCGGTCGCGGCGGCGTCGCCGACGTGGGAGTTGTGCGCCCACACGACGATCTTGGCGGGCTCGCCCCGCCGGTGGCTGAGATGCCTGGCCAGGGCGTCCAGGGTCGCCGCCAGGTGCTCGTCGCGCAGGTTCCAGGTCGAGGCGCGGCCGCCGAACATGGTGCGGTAGTACTCCTCCGCCGCCTTGACCACCAGCGCGTTCCGCTCGGCGTAGAACAACGCGTCCTCGGCCAGCAGGCCGTTCCGCCGGGCGTACTCCAGCCCGTGCCACTGCAGGTCGAAGAGCTGCTCGACGACCTTGCGCTCGCAGGTCTCGCCCGCGCCGAACGCGGCGGCGAACCCGTAGGCCTGGCCGTCGCCGTCCGCGCTGTGGTCGAAGCAGGCGTACCGTTCCCGCGCCCGCGCGGCCGCGGCCGGATCCACCCGTTCCAGGTAGGAGATCACCTCCTGGATGGACCGGTGGAGGCTGTACAGATCCAGCCCGTAGAAGCCCGCCTTGGCCGCCTCGTCGCCGCCGAGGTTGTCGTTGTGCGCGCGCAGCCAGCCGACGAAGTCCAGCATGACCTCGTTCCGCCACAGCCAGGCCGGGAACCGCGCGAAGCCGCGCAGCGCCTGCTCGGCGGTGACGTCGTCGCTACGACCGCGTACGTACCGGTTCACCCGGTAGGCGTCGGGCCAGTCCGCCTCCGCCGCCACGGCGCAGAAGCCCTTCTCCTGGATGAGTCGGCGGGTCATGCGCGCGCGTGCCGCGTAGAACTCGTGCGTACCGTGGGACGCCTCACCGATCAGGACGAAATGGGCATCCCCCACCAGCTCGAACAGCAGATCGTCGTTCGGCACACCGTCCTCGGTGGGCAGCGCCTCCGATCGCACGGCCGCGACGTCCGTGTGGATCCCCGCTCCGGTGGTGGGGACCCGCGCGATGGGCGCGGCGCGCAGGAGGTCGCGCACCTCCTCGTCGGTCGTCCGGGTGAAGTCCCAGTAGGAGTGCCCCACCGCCACGAACGGCGACGGCGTGGCGGCGCAGACCACCTCGTCGACCTCGGCCGCCAGCTCCGCGCAGGTGGACTCCGGCGCCGCAGGCACCGCGACGACGATCCGGCCGGGCCGGAGGGACCGGAGCGCGCGCACGGCGGCGTGCATGCTCGCGCCCGTCGCCAGGCCGTCGTCGACCACGATGACCGTCTTGCCGGCCAGGTCCGGCGGCGGACGCCCTTCCCGGTACATCCGCTCGCGCCGCAGCAGTTCCCGTCCCTCGCGCTGTGCCACCTGCTCGATGGTCTCCGGCGAGATGTCCAGCGCCCGGACCACGTCGTCGTTCACGACGATCGTCCCGCCGCGGGCGATCGCCCCCATGGCGAACTCCCCGCTCCCCGGAGCGCCGAGCTTGCGCACCAGGAACACGTCGAGCGGGGCGTCCAGGGCCCTGGCGATCTCGTACGCCACCGGCACCCCGCCCCGGGGCAGCGCCAGCACGACCAGATCGGGTTCACCGCGATACGACTCAAGCAGACCCGCGAGCACGCGCCCGGCGTCGGCCCGATCCTGGAACAAGCGGTTCACCATGGCCACCGCCTCCCTGGAGAACCAGGAACCCTACCCCGCTCCAGGGGCACCAACCCGGTGTTTAACAGCTCACATCCGACGTATGGCGTGGCCGTGGAAACTCCTGCCCTACCTGTCGAACCCAGCGTTGGTCAACTGCGCCCGTCCGAAAACTTTGCCATCCTTCGGGACGTTTTTGCAGGTCAACGGGGTTCTTTGACTCGGCAGGGGAAATTCGCTCATTCGGGAGGAGGTCTGATGGTGAAGTGGCAACGGTCATCGTTCCTGGGCCGCAGGACGATGATCACCGGCGCCTTCATGGCGTTGATGTGCCTGTTTCTCAGCACGCTCTTCCTGATGTACGCGGGCAGCAAGGAAGCCGACAACGCGCTGGCCAAGGAAATAGCCGCCTTTAGCCGGGTGGTGCCACTCATCCGGCAGGGACCGCTCCCTTCGGTGCTGCCGGACGAGGACGACGCGGCGATACAGGTCCTGGACGCCCAGGGCAAACCGGTCGCGGCGAGCGCCCAACTGGTCGGCAAACCTCCGATCGCCACCTTCCGCCCCGACGACGGGGCCACCCGCTCCGTCCGGGTGCTCTGCCCGCCGGCAGGGCTGACCGGGTGCCAGACCGTGGCCGCGTACAACATCTTCCAGCCGGACAGCATCTGGAGGCTCTACGTGGCCACCCCGACGGTCCCCTGGTACGGCAACTCCACGGCGGTGCTCCTGGCGATCGGCACCTCCCTGCTGGTGAGCGCCGTGGTCACCGGCTGGGCGTACCGGGACATCGCCAACGCGGTTGCCCCGGTGACCGCGATCCGGCGGGAACTCTCCGACATAACCGCCAGCCAGCTGGACCGGCGGGTCCCGGTGCCGGACAACCACACCTACGAAGAGATCAAGGTCCTGGCCGAGACGGTCAACGACACCCTGGACCGCCTGGAGGGCGCCTACGAGCAGCTCCGGCGGTTCACCTCCGACGCCTCCCACGACCTGCGCAGCCCCATCACCGCCATGCGGACGCAACTGGACGAGGCGCTCATGTTCCCCGAGGAGACCGACTGGCCGACCACGGCCACGGCGGTGCTCGCCGGAGTGGACCGGCTCCAGGCGATCGTGACCGACCTGCTGGCCCTGGCCCGGCTGGACGCGGGCGCCCCCCTCAGCCGCGAGCCGACCGACCTGGGCCGGCTGGCCGGCGCCGAACTGGACCAGCGCGCCTACCGGGCGATGATCGTCAGGCGCCTCCAGCCGGACGTGCGCGTCGACTGCGACCGGCTGCGCGTCACCCGGGTGCTGGTCAACCTGCTCGACAACGCCGAACGGCACACCACCTCCCAGATCACCGTCACCGTACGCGCCGAGGACGGGAGCGCCGTCCTGGAGGTCCTGGACGACGGCGCCGGGGTCGCCCCCGGGGACCGCAAGCGGGTCTTCGAACGCTTCACCCGTCTGGACGCGGCACGCGACCGGGACTCCGGGGGGACCGGGCTCGGGCTGGCCATCGCCCGGGAGATCGCCCAGGCGCACGGGGGCACCCTGCGCATCGAGGACAGCGACCGGGGGGCACGGTTCGTGCTGCGCCTTCCCTTGAGCAAGGGCGTCGCCGTGACACCCCAGCCCGCGCCCGAGCAGCCCCGGACCTGGACGATTCTCCTCGACCGGCAGGCGGGACATCCGAAGACCGACCGGGCGGCCACGGTCTTCACCCAGATCCGGCGTCTGGTCACCGGCGGGGTGTTCAGCAGGCATCGTTAGCGCTGGAGCGTGAGGTCGGCGAAAACGGCCCGGTGATCGGTTCCGGGAAGGACGTGGGTGCTGAAGGCGTGCACCCGCGTTCCCCCGCCGGCAAGGACGTGGTCCAGCGTCACCGAGGGGATCGGCACGCCGTGGAAACGCCAGGAGATGACCGGCCAGGTGGTGGCCAGGCCGTCCCCGGTGGCGTCGGCGGCGTCCCGGTAGCCGGTGGCCAGCAGGGCGCGCATCCGCGCGTGGTCGAGGGTCGCGTTGAAGTCGCCCATCAGCACCCGGGCGTCGCCGTCCGCCGGCGGCAGCGCGGCCAGGCCGTCGGCCCAGCATCGGTACTTGTCCGCGCGGGCGGGCGCGCACGGGTGCACGGAGACCACGTCCACGTTCCGGCCCGGAGCCTCGACCGTGGCCCTGAGCTGGGCGAACCCGCCGAAGTCGATGACCTCGCGCTGGTTGACCGGGAAACGGGAGTAGATTCCCGATCCCCCGACTCCGGGACGGGCCTCGCGGGCCTGGTGCGGCAGTAGTTCGTGCAGGCCCGCATCGCGCAGGGCTTCGGCCGCGGTGGGGGTGAGTTCCTGTAGGGCAAGTACGTCGGGCCGCAGGTCCCGTACCAGCCGGACCAGCGCCTCCCCGGGCACCGATCCGACGAGCAGGTTCGCCGACAGCACCCGCAGCCGGGGCCCCTGCGGGGGAGCGACCTCGCCCGGCAGCGCTCTGGGTCCCACCAGCGCCGCCATCACCAGGCAGACCAGCCCGGCGACTCCCGCCGCGTACCATCGGCGGGCGAGTGACGCGACCGCCACGGCGACCGGCGAGCAGAACGCCACCACCGGGGTGAACGCCACCAGCCGCACCCAGTGGAAACCCACATCCCCGGGAACCAGCCGGAGCGCCGCCCACACCGCGAACATTCCCGTGACCGTCCAGGCGGCCACCCCCGTCCAGCGGCGTTTCCTTGCAAGAACGGGCACGCTCCGCCAACCCCCCGAATCAGGCCTCAGATCCGATCAGATCGTAGTGATCCGCACCACCCGGGTCTTGGTCTTCCCGCACGGGCACCAGCTGGTGACCACCCGCCCGATACGCTCGATCTCCTGCCACTCGTGGCGGTGGAACACCCCCGCTCGCAGCCCCGTCGTTGCGTACATGTCGCTCACTGTTGCCCCTCGTCAAATGGACTTTCCAGCCAGTACCGCGTGACATTTCGTTCCAGCGGTCGTTCCACCCAAGGCCGACCGGTTCCGCCTGAGGAATGCCTTGCCCCGCAGGGGATGCTGACGGAGGCTCAGGGGAAGGAGGTGGCCCGGGTGGTGTTGGTGACGACGGTGGTGGGCAGCTATCCGCAGCCGGACTGGCTGGTGGACCGGGAGATGCTGGGGAGCAGGCTGCCGCCCCGGGTGCGGGCCAGGGAGATCTGGCGGGTGCCGGGGGAGTGGCTGGCGCAGGCGCAGGAGGACGCCACCGTGGTGGCGATCCGGGACATGGAACGGGCGGGCATCGACATCCTCACCGACGGGGAGATCCGCCGCGAGAGCTACTCCAACCGCTTCGCGACCGCCCTCCCGGACAAGGACGTCATCCTGGGCGTGGTGGACCTCAACGACCCCAGTGTCGAACCCCCGGAGATCATCGCCGCGAGAATCCGCGCCGCGCTGGAGTACCACCCCGCCGAGCGCCTCCAGATCGCCCCCGACTGCGGCATGAAGTACCTGCCGCGCGAGGTCGCCTTCGCCAAACTCCAGGCGATGACCGAGGCCGCCGCCACCGTCCGCGCCGAACTCAGCCGCTGACCGTCTCCTTGGTCCTCGCCCCCGGTACGGCTCGCGCCGGCCGGTCCGAGGGCAGGAACCGGGAGACGATCGTGATCGCCACGCCCAGCAGCAGGCCGAAGCTCAGGGCCACCCGCAGCGAGGTCGCGTCCGCCAGGAACCCGATGATCACCGGCCCGAGCAGCAGGCCCGCGTACCCGATGGTGGCGGTCTGCGCGATGGCCGGGCCGGACTGCGCGGGATCGGCCGCGCCCGCCAGGGAGAGCGCGAACGGGATCACCGGCGCGATGGCCAGCCCGGCGAGCACCAGCACCGGCATGGCCACCGCCGGGCTGGGGGCGGTGACCACCACGGCGAACGCGGCGGCGGCGCCCAGGCCGCCGATGGTCAGCTGGGTGCGGGCGCCGTACCTGGCCCGGAGCCGGTCACCGGCCAGGCGGCCGCCGAGCATGCCCGCCACGAAGAGCGGGTAGCCGAGCGCGGCCACCGACTCCGGCGCGCCGAGCACGTCACGCAGGTAGAGGCCGTTCCAGTCGGCGACCGTGCCCTCGATGGTGAAGGCGGCGAAGACCACCACGCCGAGCAGGTAGACGACGTTCGGCAGCCCCTTCCGGGATCCGCCGTTCTGCTCGTCGGCGGGGGAGTCCTTCAGGAAGGTGGGCATCAGGGCCAGGGCGGCCGGGATTCCGGCCGCTCCGACGGCGGTCAGGTGCGTGGTGAAGGTCAGCCCCAGTCCGATCGCCAGGTAGCCGAGCAGGCCGGAGACGATCGCGCCGAAACACCATCCGGCGTGCATGCCGCTCAGCAGCGGGCGGCCGTACCCCGCCTCCACCGCCGCGCCCTGCGCGTTCATCGCCACGTCCAGCAGCCCGAAGGCGAGCCCGAACGCGCTAGCCGCCAGGATCAGCAGCGGGTACGTCGGCGCCAGGCCGAGCAGCGCCAGTGCCGCCGAGCAGAGCGGTCCCGTGACGGCCAGCAGGCGGTGGCTGCCCGCGCGCCGCATCAGCGGGCGGGCGGCCTGCATGCTCAGCAGCGAGCCGATGCCGCAGGCCAGCAGGGCGATGCCCAGCTGCCCTTCGGAGAGGTCGAGCTTGCCGGCCAGGGCGGGTACGCGGACGGCGAGCGTCCCGGAGAAGATCCCCGCGAGAATGAACGTGAGCGTGGTGCCGATCCGGGCCTTGCGCAGGCCGTGTCCCATCGCGGTGTCCTTCCGGGCAGCTGGGCGATCAGTGGGAGCGCTCTCATGAGCAGATCATCGGAGTGATCCGTCGTCCAGGGGTTGGCGGAGCGGTCAAACGATGGTCAGGAGACGGCGGTCCCCTCCTCGGGGAACTCGAAGATCGAAAATGTGCCGTCGATCCAGCGGTCGAGGACTTCCCGGTTGGCGGGAGGAAGCCGGTTCAAGCCGGGGAGCGGCTGGACGACTCTGCCGATTCGCCGCGCATGTGACAGTGCGGTGGCAACAGGCGGAAGCAGGCTGATTTGGGAGGAGAAGTATCGCTGGGCCAGTTCGAGGTGGCCCATGAGCACGAACAACATGCCCGCCTGTACGTCCGGCCGGTGCCCGGCGCATCGGCGGAGTGCGGCGCCGAGCAAACCAGCGGCCTGGTCGGTCTGTAGCGCATGAAAACCGACCACGGCCTGAGGGATGATAAGGGCTGGTTTGTGGGATTCCGGGCAGCTGATCTCTAGAGTCAGGTCGTCTGCAGGGCTGTCAGGTAGCGAGCTTCGGCTGAAGATTTCCGCCGTCGACCTGCCCACGTATGCGAGCAGAGCCAGTGCCCTTTTCGTCCTGACGGGATCGCGCGGTTCCTCCGCCATGGCTCGCGACAGCCACAGAGCCAAGCTGGAGTTGGGGGTACTGGTCAAGAAGTCCAGATCACCTTCGAACAGCCGCTGTGCGAGCATGCTCACCGAAGGGTGTGGCCAGCGTGAATCCGGACTGAAGTCCACCACACCATGTCGCACGCACAACTCCCACACACCCGGGACTTTGATCAGATGCGTCATGGCTGCTGGGCCTTCGCGCTCGACCCGACGCTGTACTGCGGCGGCGATCAGAGGGAGGCACTCGTGAAGTGACTTGGCGCGCATGAGCGGCAGCAGCATGCCGCCGGAGACCGACGATGTTGGGTGGACTTCGACGACGGCCTTCGCCAGCGCCGCTAGCGCCCCCTCAACCAACGGAAGCCCATCTGCGGCCTTGATCAGGCAGTTCAGCGCCGTGTCCGAGGACGCGATCTCCGGCCGGCGCAGGAGCTGGAGAAGCGTCGCCGAGGAGCCCGCCACGAACTGGCGGTCGGCCACGCTGAGACAGATCTGCACCAGCACTTCGTTGGAGGAGGAGGCGATCAGCTCATCGAGTTGGTCGGCCAACTCAGCAGGGCTCGCGGAGCGTCGCGCCATGTGCTGGGCCGCAAAGTACTCTCTGAAGCTCTTGTGCGTGAAGTCGAACAGCTCCCGCTGGAGCCGGTCCCGGCCGATGTCGGTGAACATCCAGGCTCGGCCTCGGCACAGCTCGATCAGCGCGTGCGCGCTCTCGCGGGCGCGGTTTCGGTCCGCCATGGACTCGGCCAGGAAATTGCGGACGAGGATCTCCTTGACCTCCTCCTCAGTCATCCCCGGTTCCGGCCGCCGGAGCGAGACATATCCCACTTCGCTCAGCGCCACCTCGTAGGAGTGGCGCTCGACATTGGTTTTGGCCAGCTCCCGCATTCTGTCCCAGTGTTCAAGCAGCAGATGGGCGCAGCTGCTGTAAATCTGATATCGGTTACCCGGAATCTCCAGCTCGGCGTCCATCAGCATACAGATGAATGCCAGCATCAATGGATTTGTGCGCAGGTCGGAAATGGGTTTGCTCTGCACCATAAATTTGTCGACGCGCTGCTTCACCTGCTCCTCGGGCTGGGGCTCGCCGAGCCGGATCCAGTTCCCGACGTACTCGGCGATCTGCCGTTCGTTGAACGGCCACAGGGTGTATTCCTGGAACACCTCCGGCGCCAGCCGGGCCGCCTCGTAGCCGATGCGCCGGGAGGTGGCCAGGATCTGAGCGCTGGGGTAGGCCGCGCTGGCGGTCTCGATGATGCGGCAGGTCTGCTCTCGCTGGACCGGGGAGAGCAACTCGTCCAACCCGTCGAAGACGATCAACGCAGAGCCTTCGTGCAGCAACTCCTCCACCAGCCCGGCGGGCGGCGGATGCTGGTAGGTCGTCGCCAGCACCCGCTCGATCTCGCTGACGAGGTTGAACCCGGACTCCTCGAACCGCAGCTGCCGGAGCACCAGGTGGAAGGGCACCCCGCGCCCTTCGGTCAGCCAGAGCAGCGCGAACAGTCCGCTGGCGGTGGACTTGCCCGCACCAGGGTCGCCGAGGATCACCGACCGGTCGATGCGGTCCAGGAAGTCCGCCGAGCTGAGTGTCACCCCGCCGTGTTGCCGCGCGAGGATTGACTTGCCGGCGCCCGGGTCCCCGAGGACCAAGGGCGGACCACTGCGCTGCCACGCGGCAAGTGACCTGCCGGCGCCCGGGTCGCCGTGGATCAAGGGCGGACTGCTGAGGTCCGGGAAGACCGCCGAGCTCGATGTCCCCTTGCCGCTGACCAGTTGTGGCTCGGCGGCGTTCAGGTGCCAGAGTAGGTCGGGGCGGACGTATAGGTCGCCGTGGTCGACCCCGCGACGCAAGCCCACGTTGGGCAGCTGGATCTTGGCGTGTGCCTGGGCGAACCGGTTCCGGTAGCCCTCCAGCCAGTTCTCGCGCTGCTCCCCGGTGTCGCTCTCGCGGGTGCTGAGCAGGGCGACGTGGTGTTCGATGGCCCTGATCGTGTCCAGGGACAGCAGCGCGCCCGCCCAGTCCATTCCGGCTCGCTGGTCGGTGAGCCGTTCGCGTAGTTGCTCGGCCACCTGGGCGCAGGACTGCTCCAGCACGGTGTCCAGCTGCACCGCGTAACGGTGGAGCTCGCCTCGGTCGGCGTGCGGGAACGCCCGGCTGAACTGGTCGCGCAGCAGCGTGGAAACCTGCGGCCGGTGGTCGTCGGCGACCCCGTGCAGGTGCAGGGCGATGTACTTCTGCGCGGTCGACTTGAAGGCCGGCGTGTTCAGGAGTTGGCGTACCTGGTGGAAGGTGACCCCGGCCGGGAGATGCTCCACCAGCCCCAGGGTGACCAACTGTCCGATGTGCGGCCCGGGGATGAAGGAGAGCGTCTGCCGTACATCGCTGGTCCGGAGTTTTCCGCGTCGGGCCAGGTGGTTCTGTGCCCTGGTGATGAACGGCTTGGCCGCGAGGTTGAGTACCGACTTCGCGACGGCGCCGGCCACGGCAGAAGGGTCCACGGTCTTCATCATGGCCTATCCATGAATCGTTCGCGGGTGGCATCCGCCGATCTTTTCCCGAGTTACTCGAATATGCAGTTCAAATGGGCTTGACAGGACGGCTTTTCGGTGACTCGAAGGTGAGTTCAAAAGTTGAGTCTTCTCGTTGTGAGATTTCCGTCCTATGAACGGGTGTAAGGGCCGCAGTGGCCGTTTCCGATGGGAAAGGGAACTATGGTGACGACAATCCGATTACCTCTGCGCCGGATTCTCCTCGCGGTGCTGTCGCTGGCGATGGCGGCGGCAGGCCTGACCGCGCTGGGCGGTCAGGCGCAGGCGGCCGTACCCAACCGGTGGGGTTTCGCCTTCGTCGACGTGCCCTCCGGGGTGCCCGACCCCAACCACCAGGCGGGCAGTTGGCCGGCGGCCTTCAGCGTCTCGGTGACTCCCGGCGCACCGGGGGAGACGTTCGTGCGCTTCCCGCAGATCGGCGGGCCCGGCGGCGTGGTGCACGTGACGGCCGTGACCAACCAGCCGGTCTGGTGCCAGGCCGAGAAGTGGAACGCGGTCGGGCCCGACGAACTGGTCTCGGTCCGCTGCTACCGCTTCGGCGGCGCCCCCATCTGGGTGCCGTTCACCGTCATGTACGAGGAGAGCACCGGCCTGCTCCCCGCGGGCACCCACGCGTTCGGCTACGTGCACCACAACGGCGCCGCCATCGTCAGCCAGTACAACTCGGTCGGCGCGGTCAACACCGTGGTCCCGCTCGGCCTCGGCGTCTGGCGGGTGACCTTCCCCGGCCTGGGCGCCCCGGCCCCGGCGGGCGGCCTCCAGGCGACCGCCGTCAACCCCACCGCCCCGGCCAGGTGCAAGGTGGGCAACTGGAGCCCGGCGGCGGCCGTGCAGACGGTCGAGGTGCGGTGCCACGACGCCGTCAACAACCCGTTCAACACCGGCTGGTCCCTGACCTACCAGCGGGAACGGGCGATCACGGGAGCCGCCATCCCGCCGAAGTACTTCGCCTACACCTTCGACGTCAGCGCCGCCAACCCGGGTCCGTACGCGCCGGTGCCGGTGGGGATCAACTACAACTCGCAGGGCGCGGTGAACACCGTGCAGACGGCCGGTCCCGGCATGCGGTTGGTGATCTTCCCCCGGATGGGGATCCTCCGTGACCACGTGCAGGCGACCGCGTTCGGGCCGGGGCCCGAGTACTGCAACCTGCTGACGCTCTGGCTGAGCACCGGAAGCCAGGCGGTCGTGCGGGACGTGGTGTGCTACAGCACGACGACGCAGGTGGACCGCCAGTCGCTCGTCACGTACACGTCACAGTTCTAGAGATGGAGGCGCCGGCGGGCGCCGATCCGCCGGCGCCTCCACATGTGGGGACGAAAACTTTCGAAATTGTTCCGAGAGTTTTCGACAACAAACGTGGCATGCTTCGCGGTTCTGGTCAATGGCCGCGCGTGCGTGTCTGTCACCATCCGGCGCTCTTCGTTACCTACAGTGACGATCATGCGTTGCCTCGCGACCGCGCTCGCCGCCGCGGTTCTCACCCTGACCCCGTTGCCGACCATCGCCGCCGCGTCGGCGCCGCGCCCGCAGTACTGCTCCAGCGCCAAGGGCGGCCTGTACTTCTCCCCCTGGGGCGAGGCCACGGTGCTCTGGGAGCCCCGGATCAGGGCGCTGATCAAGAAGTACGGCGCGGTCTGGGACGCCGTCCGGCCGGTCTCCCGGGTGCGGGGCAAGGACGGCGAGGACCTCGGCATCCGCATGCCCATCGGCATGCAGTACGACAGCATCGGCCTGGACGGACGCATCTGCTACCCGGGCGGCTTCTCCCTCACCCAGCCCGGCACCGGTAACCATCTCACCATCGACGACGGTTTCGCCATCCGGGTGCTGCCCTGCGGCGCGTACGCCAAGCCCGTGATCAACGGCGTCCGCCAGGACAAGGAGGTCCAACTGGCCACCTGCTTCGCCCCCGAGGCCCTGGTCTCCATCGCGGGCGTGAAGAAGGGCGGCTTGGGCGGCCTCACTCCCTGGCACTTCAAGGCGTCCCCGGCCCTGGCCGAAATCGTCAACCGCATCGTCGGCGAACCGGCACTCAAAGCGGGCGAACCCCTGTTCTCCCTCGCCCCCGTCCTGAAGTACCACCCGTTCTGACCGGTACGGGCCTCCTCCGTGGAGGCCCGTACCCGGTTACGGAGCGTCAGGAGGACAGGAACTCCAGCAGATCGCCGCAGAGCCGCTCCTTGTGGGTTTCGATGAGGCCGTGCGGCGCCCCGGGGTACACGGTCAGCGTGGCGCCCTTGATCCGGGCCGCCGACGCCTGACCGCCCACCTCGAACGGCACCACCTGGTCATCGTCCCCGTGCACGACCAGCGTCGGCACGTTGAAGGAATCCAGATCCCTCCGGAAGTCGGTCGCCGAGAAGGCCGCGATGCACTCGTACGCCCCCCGATGCCCGGCCTGCATCCCCTGCCGCCAGAACGCGTCCCGCATCCCCTGCGACACCTTCGCCCCCGGCCGGTTGGCCCCGAAGAACGGCCCATCCGCCAGATCCCGGTAGAGCTGCGAGCGATCCGCCAGTGAAGCCGCCCGCAACCGGTCGAACACCTCCACCGGCACCCCGCCCGGATTGTCGTCGGTCTTCAGCATGTACGGCGGCACGGCCGACACCAGCGCCACCGACCGCACCCGGAAGGTCCCGTGCCGCCCGACATACCGGGCCATCTCCCCACCCCCGGTGGAGAACCCGACCAGCGACATGTCCCGCAGATCCAGCTCTTCCACCAGTGTGGCCAGATCGTCGGCATAGGTGTCCATGTCGTTCCCGGACCAGGTCTGACTGGATCGCCCGTGCCCCCGCCGGTCGTGCGCCAGACACCGGAACCCCCGCTCGGCCAGGAACAGCATCTGCGACTCCCAGCTGTCGGCCTGCAACGGCCACCCGTGGCTGAACACCACGGGCCGCCCCTCGCCCCAGTCCTTGTAGTAGATGTGCGCTCCATCAGCGGCGGTCACATAGGCCATGGCCCTGCTCCTTCGCTAAAACGCGGCTACCGCTCCCACGGGGCGGTGTCGTGCATCTTCTTGTAGTACTTGGCCAGGTGGGACTTGACGCGGGGCATATCGGTCCCGGGGATGTCCACACCGCCGCGGGCGCCCTGGACGATGCCGCCCGCGGACATGATGGCGCGAGGAACGGCCGTCAGACGGCCCTTGATGACGTCGGCGATGAGGAGTTTGTAGCTGCCGAAGTTCTTCGGGTGGGCGCCGTCGTACCAGACGTGGGCGTCGCGGTAGGCGGCGTCGGGCGCGTCCTCGGCGTCGGCCCACTTGCGGACGCGGCGTTCGGCGGCGTCGCCGTCCCACTCGCGGTCCCGGGAGGCCAGCGGCAGGTCCTTGAATCGTGTCACGGTCATGGTCGCGTTCCCTCCTCCCCACCCGCCGTACCCCGCCCACCCGCCTCAAACATCCCGAAATTTCGGATATTTCAGAAATGTGCGGAGGTCTCGGCCGGTGGTTTGCGCCTGGGCGTCCAGGGCCGAAATGGCGAATGTTTCATTGCCGAATCCAGGAAAGCGCAGGTAGCGGATTTTGGGCGGCCCGTGGCCTGCTCAGGCGATCAGTGGCCTCCTAGCATCGCTTGACCCGATCAGAGGAGAGCGAATGCGCCACAAACTCAGAACATTTCTCGCCATCGTGCTGGCGATGGTAGGGGCGGTGGTCTTCGGTGTCACGGGACCCGCCCAGGCCGCGCCGGTGCGCATCATGCCGCTGGGCGACTCGATCACCGGCTCGCCCGGCTGCTGGCGGGCGCTGCTGTGGAACCGGCTGCAGAGCACCGGCTACACCAACATCGACTTCGTCGGCACGCTCGGCCCGCAGGGCTGCGGGGTGTCCTACGACGGCGACAACGAGGGCCACGGCGGCTTCCTGGCCACCAACGTCGCCAACGCCAACCAGCTGCCCGGCTGGCTGTCGGCCACCAACCCCGACATCGTGCTCATGCACTTCGGCACCAACGACGTGTGGAGCAACATCGCCCCGGCGACCATCCTGAGCGCCTTCAGCACGCTGGTCGACCAGATGCGGGCCAACAACCCGAACATGAAGATCCTGGTCGCGAAGATCATCCCCATGGCGGCCAGCGCCTGCGCCGCCTGCCCGCAGCGGGTGATCGACTTCAACAACGCCATCCCCGCGTGGGCGGCGGGCAAGACCACCGCGGCCTCGCCGATCACCGTGGTGGACCAGTGGACCAACTTCAACACCACCACCGACACCTACGACGGCGTCCACCCGAACGCGGCCGGCGACCAGAAGATGTCCGACAAGTGGTACCCGTCGCTGACCCCGCTGCTCAGCGGCACCCCCACGGACACCACTCCGCCGACCACGCCGGGCACCCCGGCCGCGTCCAGCATCACCTCCACCGGGGCCAGCCTGACCTGGACGGCATCCACCGACAGCGGCGGCTCGGGCCTGGCGGGCTACAACGTCTACCGGCGGGTGGGCACCACCGACACCCTGCTCACCCAGTCCACCACCAATTCGGTCGCCCTGACCGGGCTGACGGCCAGCACCCAGTACCAGGTGTTCGTCCGGGCGCGTGACGGCGCGGGCAACCTGTCGGGCAACTCGGCGCTGACCACCTTCACCACCAGCGCGCCGCCGGTGGACACCACCCCGCCGACCACTCCGGGCACCCCGACCGTGTCCGGCGTGACCTCCACCGGCGCGACCCTGAACTGGACCGCCTCCACCGACAGCGGCGGCTCGGGCCTGGCCGGTTACAACGTCTACCGGCGGGTGGGCACGACCGACACCCAGATCGCCACGTCCACCACCAACTCGGTCACCCTCACCGGCCTGACCGCCAACACGCAGTACCAGGTGTTCGTCCGGGCGCGTGACGGCGCCGGGAACCTGTCCGGCAACTCCTCGCTGGCGACCTTCACCACCACCGGTGGCGGCACCGGCGGCGCCTGCACCGCGACCGGCACCGTGCAGACCCAGTGGGGCGACGGGTACGTCGTGCAACCGGTCACCGTGACCGCGGGAACCTCCGCGATCACCGGGTGGACGGTCACCTTCACCCTGCCCGCCGGCCATACCATTACCGGTTCCTGGAATGCGACCCTCACGGTCAGCGGCCAGACTGTAACCGCCAAGAGCCTCGGCTACAACGGCAATCTGGGCGCCGGCCAGAACACCAGCTTCGGCTTCCAGGCCAGCCGCCCCAACGGCAACACCGCCACCCCGTCCGCCTACACCTGCACCTCTCCCTGATTCCCACCGGCCGGGGTCCCCAGGTGGCACCGGGGGCCCCGGCCGGTGGCCCGAATGCAAGCCGCGTGCAAGGAAAGACCGTTAAATTCGCCGCATGTCTCGTCGAATGGTTCTCGGCACCGCCGCCCTCGCGGCCTCGGCCGCGTTAATCTTCCCCACCGCCGCACAGGCCGCCGCCCCGGCCCCCGCCACCGTCGCGAAGAAGCTCTTCAACGCCTGGCTGCACAACGACAAGGTGGCCGCCGCCAAGGTCGCCACCCCCGCCGCGGTCTCCAGCATCTTCGCCTACGTCTTCCGCGCCCCCGACGTCTTCGCCGGCTGCAAGGGCAACTTCTGCCGGTTCAAGCACACCAGCGTGAACGTCCCCGGCGACCTGGACGGCATCGGCATGGTCGTCACCGGCGGCAAGGTCACCAAGGTCTACCGCTCCCGGCACGCCACCAAGCCGGCCACCGTCGCCCAGTACCTGTTGAAGGCCTGGACCAAGAACGACCGCAACATGGGCCTGGAAGTCGCCAAGAAGGACGCGGTCTGCACGGACTCCAAGGGCAAGGAGGGGCAGTACTGCCTCTTCCGCGCCAAGTACGACCCGAACGGCGTCAAGTACCTCTGGCAGGGCTGCACCAAGGAGCCCAAGGGCTACTCCTGCGCCTACTCCTACGAGGGCGGCGCCCTGCTGATGCACGTCCGCGGCTCCAAGGCCCGCGGCTACGAGGTCGCCTTCGTCAGCGCCATCGCCGACTGAACCGGCCCGGCCCCGTCGCGCGTGTGATGGAATCAGGCCGTGACCACTTAGCGGCGCGGGAAGGTCAAGACGGCACTACCGTGTGCGGGGTGGAGGAGATCGATCGCCGCATCGTGACGCTGCTGGCCGCCGACGGGCGGATGAGCTTCACCGACCTCGCCAAGGAGACCGGGCTCTCGGTCTCCGCGGTGCACCAGCGGGTGCGGCGGCTGGAGAAACGCGGCGTGCTCCGCGGCTACGCGGCGCTGGTGGACTACGACGAGATCGGGCTGCCGCTCACCGCGTTCATCTCGATCAAGCCGATCGACCCGGCCGCCGCCGACGACGCGCCGGATCGCCTCCGCCACCTGTCGGCGATCGAGTCCTGCCACAGCGTGGCGGGGGAGGAGAGCTACATCCTGAAGGTCCGGGTGGCCTCGCCACTGGCCCTGGAGGATCTGCTCAACCAGATCCGGGCGGCGGCCAACGTCTCCACCCGGACCACGGTGGTGCTCAGCACCCCCTACGACTACCGGCCACCCTCGGTATAAGCGGCCGCGCCCTCGGGGAAGGGGCGCGGCCGTCCGGCGTTCCCGGCGTAGTGGTCGCGCACCCGCTCGTGCGCGTCCGGCGTGGCGCCCAGCCGGTCCAGCCCGAGCAGGGCGGCCCCCGCGATGGGCGGCAGGTCGGGGATCACCAGGCGGGCCAGTGGCGCGCTCGCCGCGTACCGTTGCTCGACCAGCATGGTCAGCAGCGGGTCGCGGGCGGTCAGCACGCCGCCGCCGAGCACCACCTCGCAGGGCGCGTCCAGCAGGTCCACCCGGCGCATGGCCACCGTGCCGAGCAGTTCGATCTCCTCGGCCTGCCGTTCCACCACCGACCGGGCCACGGCGTCGCCGGGGGCGGCGGCCAGCAGCGGGGCCACCAGTTCGTGCAGGCGCTCGGTGGGCAGTTCCTCGAAGTGCAGGGCGATCACCACCTCCTCCACCGTGCGGGTGCCGAACACGCCCCGCACCACCTCGGTCAGCGCCGTGGCGGGCCCCCGGCCGTCCTCGGCCCGTACGGCGTGCCACAACGCCTCCTCGGCCAGACCGGACCCGCCGCCCCAGTCGCCGCTGATCCGGCCCAGGGCGGGGAAGCGGGCCACCCGGCCGTCCGGGGCGACCGCGACCGCGTTGATCCCGGCCCCGCACACCACGGCGGCACCCCAGGTGGCCTCGGTGCCCGCCCGGAGCAGGGCGAAGGTGTCGTTGCCGACCACCACGCCGCGGCCGTACCCGCGGGAGAGCAGTTCGGCGGTCAGCCGGTCCTCCTCGACGGGCAGGTCGGCCCCGGCCACGTAGGCGGCGATGTGGTCGGCGTAGGGGGAAACGGCGTGCGGGAGAGCCTGCCGTACCGCGGCGTGGAGCGCGTCGATGGCGGCGGGCACGCCCACGCTCTGCGGCAGGAAGGCCGCGCCCCTGGCGGTGGCCAGCACCGTGCCGTCCTCGGCGATCAGGGCCACGTCGGTCTTGCTGTTGCCGCCGTCCACGGCCAGCACGGTCCTCATCGGGCCGCCCACGGCAGGTAGGCCCGGTTGGCGGCCACCAGGCGCCCGGCCAGGTCGGCGGCCAGGTCGGCCTGCCCGATCAGCGGGTTGGCCAGCAGCGCATCCCGCACCCGCCGCTCGCCGCCGTGCCGCGCAGCCTCCAGCGCCAGCGTCTCGTACGCCGACACGTGCGCGATCAGCCCGCGTAACAGCGGCTGGACGGGATCCACCGGGAGCGGGGTGGCGCCGTGCGCGCCGACCGTGGCCGGCACCTCGATGACGGCCTCGGGGTCCAGGAACGGCAGCGTGTCCCCGTTGCGGGTGTTGACCACCTGGGTGTCCCCCCGGTCGCCGATCAGGGAGGCGATGAGCGCGACCGCCGCCTCGGAGTAGTAGGCGCCGCCGCGCTTGTCCAGCAGCTCCGGCTTGGTGTCGCTGGCGGGGTCGGCGTAGATCTCCAGCAGGGCGTCCTCCACGGCCTTCACCTCGGCCGCCCGGGACGGCTTGGCCCGCTGCTCGGCCACCACCTGGTCGTGCGCGTAGAAGTAGCGCAGGTAGTAGGAGGGCACCATGCCCAGCTCCCGGAGCACCCAGACGGGCAGCCCGATGTCGGCGGCGATCTCCTCCCCTTGCTCCTCGATCAGCTTGGGCAGCACCTCCTGCCCGTCCACCTTGACCGAGCGCTCCCAGGTGAGGTGGTTGAGGCCGACGTGCCCGAGTTCGACCGAGGCGGGCGCCACCCCCAGGTGGGCGGCGAAGCGGCGCTGGAAGCCGATCGCCACGTTGCACAGGCCGATGGCCCGGTGCCCGGCGTCCAGCAGGGCCTTGGTGACGATGCCGACCGGGTTGGTGAAGTCGACGATCCAGGCGTCCGGGGCGTGCGCCCGTACGGTTTCGGCGATCTCCAGCACCACCGGGACGGTCCGCAGCGCCTTGGCCAGCCCGCCCGCGCCGGTGGTCTCCTGCCCGACGCAGCCGCAGTCCAGCGGCAGCGTCTCGTCCACGTTCCTGGCCGCCTGCCCGCCCACCCGCAGCTGGAGCAGCACCGCCGCGGCCCCGGCCACCCCGGCGGCCCGGTCGGTCCAGGTGCTCACCGCCGCCGGATGCCCGGCCCGCGCCAGCATGCGCCGCGCCATGCCGCCGACCAGGGCGAGCCGTTGTTCGTCCGGATCGATCAGGGCGATCTCGGTCAGCGGGAGCTCGGCCCGCAGCCGGGCGAACCCGTCGATCAGCTCCGGCGTGTACGTCGAGCCGCCCCCGACCACGGCCAGCTTCACAGCGCCTCCTTCGGAAGGTTCAGAGTCGAGCTGAAAACCTCGTCGCGGACCTCGCCCAGGCCCAGGTGCAGCGCGCCCGCCAGCACCGGGTTGCCCTCGACCGTGGACAGCCGCACCGGCGGCCGGGGCAGGCAGAGCGCGTGCAACTCCTGTTCGATCATGGCCCGCAGCGGCTCCCCACCGGCCAGCAGCATGCCTCCGGAGAGCACCACCACCTCCGGATCGACCACCGCGGTCACCGCCGCCAGCCCCGTCGCCAGCCGCTCCGCGATCTCCCGCAGTGCCCGCCGCCCTTCGGGCGCGCCCTTATCCAGAGCCCGTACGGCGTGGCGTACCGCGGCGGCGGGGGTGGTGCCGCGCAACCCGTGTGAGCGCAGCACCCGCAGCACGGCCGGGCCTCCGGACAGCGCCTGGAAGCCGTGATCGGCCCGCCGCCCCACCTCGCGCGCGGTGGGCGCGCCGGCGACCGGCATGTACCCGACCTCCCCGGCGCCCCCGGTGGCCCCCCGGTGCAGCCGCCCGCCGAGCACCAGCGCCGACCCGATCCCCGAGTCGGCCCACAGCAGCGTGAAGTCGCGGTGCCCGCGCGCGGTCCCGTGCGCCTGTTCGGCCAGCGCCACCAGGTTGACGTCGTTCTCCACGTCCACCGGCACGCCCAGCCCGTCGCGCAGGGTGCCCAGCAGGTCGGGGATGTGCCAGCCGGGGATGTGCGCGGCGTAGCCGAGCCTTCCGGTGGCCGGGTCCATCGCGCCCTGGATGCCGATCACGACCCGGTCGGGCGACGGCAGGCCCTGGCCGGCCCCCGCCAGGGCGGCCCGGACCCGCGCCACCACGTCCCCGCCCGCCCTGCCCGGCGTGGCCAGCCGGTGGGTGGCCAGCACCGTGCCGGTCAGGTCGGCCACCGCCGCCTCGATACGCGCGGGCGTCACGTCCAGCGCGGCCACGTGCGCGGCCCCGGCGTTGATCCGGTACACCTCGGCGGTACGGCCGGGCAGGCCCTCCCTGATCCCGTCCAGCACCACCAGGCCGGCCTCCCGCAGCCGTGCCAGCAGCTGGGAGGCGGTCGGCTTGGAAAGGCCGGTGAGCGCGCCCAGTTCCGGGCGCGTCAGCGGGCCCCGGTCGAGCAGCATCTCCAGGGCGGCGCGGTCGTTGATGGCACGCAGTAGGCTCGGCGTACCGGCCAGGGAGCGGCTCACGGGGTGGTTCCTCCAAATTAGGAAAGCTTCCTAACTGTCAGTAGAAAGTAAAGAAACTTTCCGAACCCGTCAAGTCGGACGATACCTCGCAACCGACTCGTAACCGTTTCGAGTGGTCCGGTACACTACGCGGCGTGACGGCGATCGATCCGGAGTACCGGCGTGGCCGGCGCCGGGGGGAGATGACGGTCGCCACCATCGCCCGGATGGCCGGCGTGTCCGCGCCGACCGTGTCGAAGGTGATCAACGGTCGGGCGGGTGTGGCCCTGGACACCCGGCGCAAGGTGGAGGAGCTGCTGCGCGAGCACGGCTACCGCCGCCCCGAGGCGGTCGGCCCCGCCGCCATCCTGGAAGTGGTCTTCTCCGTGCTGGAGAGCCATCTGGCCATCGAGCTCATGCGCGGCGTGGAGTCGGTGGCCAGGGAGCACGAGCTGGCCGTCGGCTTCACCGAGATGCGGGGCAGGCTGGCCCCCGGCCGGGGCTGGCTGGAGCAGGTGCTGGCCCGCCGCCCCACCGCCGTGATCGCCGTCTACGCCGGGTTCACCGCCCAGCAGCACGGCCAGCTGGCCGCCAGCGCCATCCCGCTGGTCGCGCTGGACCCCACCGGCGACCCCGGCCACACCATCCCCTCGGTGGGCGCCACCAACTGGAGCGGCGGCGTGGCCGCCACCCGCCACCTGCTCGACCTCGGCCACCGCCGGATCGCCAAGATCAGCGGCCCGCCCAACTTCCTGTGCGCCAGGGCCCGCCTGGACGGCTTCCGCGCCGCGATGGACACCGCCGGCGTGCCGGTGGACCCCGCCCTGATCCGCGACGGCGCCTTCGCCTTCGAGGACGGCCTGGCCCTCGGCCGCGAGCTGCTCGCCCTGCCCGACCCGCCCACCGCCGTCTTCACCGGCAACGACCTGCAGGCCCTGGGCGTCATCCAGGCGGCCAGGGAGGCCGGGCTGCGGGTGCCCGACGACCTGAGCGTGGTCGGCTTCGACGACCTGGAGTTCACCCGCTGGGTCGGCCCGCCGCTGACCACCGTGCGCCAGCCGCTCACCGCCATGGGCGCCGCCGCGGCCCAGATCGCCATCGCCCTGGCCACCGGCGAGGAGCCCGCCCAGCACCGGGTGGAACTGGCCACCACCCTCGTCGTCCGGGACAGCACCGCGCCGCCCTCCCGATGAAACTTTCCGCCGGCCGGACCGGTTGAGCTGCTGCTCAGACCGGCCGCCCGGCCCTCTCCTTGACCGGGTTCCGGGCCCTGCGTAGCTTTCGCGGCGAATGCGATCGGTCATTCTTCTGAAATGTTTCAAAGGAGAGAAGGCGGATGGCGAAGCTGATAGGCCCATTCCGTATGGCCCTCACCGCCGTGCTGGTCCTGGCGGGCCTGGTGCTCGCCCGGCCGGCCTCGGCGGCGTCCCTGGTGGAGGTCACCAACTTCGGGACCAACCCGACCAACCTGCGCATGCACATCTACGTGCCGGACAACGTCCAGCCGAACCCGCCCATCCTGGTCGCCGTGCACTACTGCACCGGCTCGGGGCAGGCCTTCTACTCGGGCACCCAGTTCGCCTCCTTGGCCGACCAGTACGGCTTCATCGTCATCTACCCGACCGCTACCCGCAGCGGCTCCTGCTTCGACGTGTCCTCGCCCCAGGCGCTCACCCACAACGGCGGCAGCGACCCGGTCGGCATCGTGTCCATGGTGCGCTGGGCCGTCCAGAACCGGGGCGGCGACGCCAACCGCGTCTACGTCACCGGCGCCTCCTCGGGCGGCATGATGACCAACGTGCTGATCGGCGCGTACCCGGACGTGTTCAAGGCCGGGGCGGCGTTCATGGGCGTGCCGTTCGCCTGCTTCGCCACCACCGACGGCTCGTCGTGGAACAGCCAGTGCTCCTCCGGCCAGCGGATCATGACCCCGCAGCAGTGGGGCGACCTGGTCCGCAACGCCTTCCCCGGCTACAGCGGCGCCCGGCCGCCGATGCAGATCTGGCACGGCACCACCGACACCACCCTGGCGTACCCGAACTTCAACGAGCAGATCAAGCAGTGGACCAACGTCCACGGCCTGAGCCAGACGCCGACCTCCACCGACACGCCGCAGTCCGGCTGGACCCGGACCCGCTACCGCGACAGCGGCGGCAACCTGAAGGTCGAGGCGATCAGCATCGCCAACACCGGCCACAGCCTGCCGCTGAGCGGCCAGGCGGCGATGGCCATCCAGTTCTTCGGCCTCAACACCACGCCGAGCACCGACACCACCCCGCCCACCACCCCGGGCACTCCGACCGCGTCCAACATCACTTCCTCCGGTGCGACGCTGACCTGGACCGCCTCCACCGACACCGGCGGCTCGGGCCTGGCGGGTTACAACATCTACCGGCGGCAGGGCACCACCGACACTTTGATCGCCCAGTCGACCACCAACTCGGTCAACCTGACCGGGCTGACCGCGAGCACGCAGTACCAGGTGCTCGTCCGGGCGCGTGACGGTGCGGGCAACCTGTCGGGTAACTCGGCGGTGGCCACCTTCACCACCACTGGTGGCGGCACCACCGACACCACGCCGCCGACCACGCCGGGCACGCCGACGGCGTCCAACATCACCTCTTCGGGTGCGACGCTGACCTGGACGGCTTCCACCGACACCGGTGGCAGCGGTCTGGCCGGCTACAACGTCTACCGGCGGGTGGGCACCACCGACACCCTGCTCGGCTCCCCGACCACCAACTCGATCACGCTGACCGGCCTGACGGCCAGCACCCAGTACCAGGTGTTCGTCCAGGCCCGGGACGGCGAGGGGAACCTGTCGTCCAACTCGGCGCTGGCGACCTTCACCACCACGGGCGGCGGCACCGGCGGCGGCTGCTCGGCGACGGCCACCACCCAGACCCAGTGGAGTGAGGGCTACGTGATCGAGCCGGTC